>NZ_JBHUFR010000030.1:0-343452 GCF_042680985.1 Paraburkholderia dipogonis
AACGCGTTCGCGTAGCCCGTCAGTTCCAGATAGGCCCGTCCGACATCCACACCTTCGCGGCTTACCCGCACCGCGCCTTCCCAGTACACCGCGCCCGTCGATTGCCGCGAATCGAGCTCTTGATCGTCCATCAGCGGATCGAGTTTCCAGGTCAGCAGACCGGTCTTGACCGCCATCGAGACGGGATAAGAAGTGTTCGTGCGGGGCGAGCGCCATGTGCGAAGCGGCGTAAAGTCGACTTGATCGGGACCGAATGTCGTCACCTCGCCGTCGGGTTTGCGAAATGCCGCATGCGCCCAGACGGCATGTCCGTCGCGACTTCGCACCTTGAATGCCATCAGCGCAGAGCCGTCGGCGAGGTTGGCGCCCAGCCAATCCCAGCCTACCGCGTTGGCGTCGAGCAACGTGCTCGACCATTCGTGATCGAGCCAAGCCATTCCCGTTACAGCAGTCTCGCCACGCGACGGACCGCCTGCCGCGACCGGTCGAACCACGCCGCCCGTTACGCGCAATTGCGGCTCGCTGTAGTAATAACTCGCCTGCTCAGGCCGCGGACCTTTGCGTGAATAGCCGCGTTCGCCCTGAATCAACGGTCCCTGCGTCGGTGTCAACTTGAGATGCAGCGAAAAGCCGTTCGCATCCGCAACGACATCGTAGTGACCGTCGGCAGCCCGAATCATTTTCCATGCATCGAGTTTGACGTCGGTGTTGACCGGCTTCGCATACGCCAGACCGAAGCCTTGACGGGCAATGCGCTGCTCATGCGCAAGATGGCCGAGAGAGGGATCGCTTAACGCGGCATGGGCAACGATCAATTGCGAAGGCGCGAAAGCACTCGGATCGGCGGCATCATGCCCGGTTGCGGAACGGAAGAATGTGATCTGAAATCCGAGCGGCTGATTGTCCGGCGTGGTGAGCCAACCCGTCGTATACCACCACTCGGTGCGAAAGGCCGCGTGCGCACCGGTGTCTTGCGGCAGGGAGATTGCGTGATCGGATGTGACCGCTGCGAATTCGGGCGACGCGGCGAACGTGGGCGACGCACTCAGCATCAAGATGGACAGCAAGCCGCAAATACGCCGACCTATGCGCCGATTCGCCATGCGAGCGGGCTTAACCGGCGGCTTGCGTGCAATCGACATGCAGTCCGGCACGTTCCGGTCCGACGCCGCGCGCGTCAGCCGCGGCGCACGTGATCGCAGGGCGACATCCAATCCGCCACTGGCGACAGCCAGGCAAGCCGAAATCCATGACACTTCGCGCCCCATAGACCCGTCGCCCGGTACATTCTCCCCCCAAACCACGCCCATCATCCACAACTCACGCACCTGCAGAGCGACGCAATACCCGCCGCCAGAGGCCAAATCGAAGCGCGCTCCCGCCCAAGACACCTCGCGCCCAATCAACGCGTCCTTCGACGAATTCCCGTCCAAAACCACAACCACCATCCCCGACTCACGCCGCCGCAAAACGCGATCGAAGCGCGCCGCCACCGCCCGCATAACCCACCGCGTCAAATCGCGCGACAAAAACCGCATCACCAATCCTCCTTCACGGCGCGCACGGCATCCACCGATACCGCGCCGCGTCCCGCGATCACCGCCGTCGAACACGACGAAGCGAGCATCACCACCGCGACGGTAGCAAGCGCCATCCACGGCACATGCAGTGACATGCTCCAGTGAAACGACTGCGGATTGACGACGAACACCAGAATCAGACTGATCGCAAATCCAAGCGCGAAGCCCAGTGCAATGCCGCACGCGGTGAGCATGCCGCCTTCGAGCGCGAGAATGGCGAGCACCTGCGAGCGCGTCACACCGACATGCCGCAGCATGCCGAACTCGCGCGAACGAGCGAGCGTCTGCGCGGAGAACGTCGCTGCCACGCCGAACAGGCCGATCACGATAGCGACCGCTTCAAGAAGATAGGTGACCGCAAAGCTGCGATCGAAAATCACCAGCGTGCGCGCGCGGATTTCACCGGGTAGCGACAAATCCAGCGATGCCCCGAAGGGCAGTGCGCGCAACGCCGCGGCCACCTGATCGACACTCGTCCCCGGCTGAACGGTGACGGCGACATCGGTCGCACTCATGTCACCGGTCAAGCGCCGGAAATCGGCAAGCCGAATCTGAATGGCGCCGGTCTGCCGCACGTAATCGCGCCATACGCCTGCCACCACGAACACGTGGCCGCGTTCGCCGAACGGCAATCGAACTCGCTGAGCCAGCTTATATCGATACAGGTCGATCATTGCTTCGGATACCCAAACAGGTGTTTCGCCGGCGTGAAGTTCGGCAGGGGGCAGGACGGCTCCGGTCATCTGCAGATTCGCGCCTGGATCGGCCGCATCGATCTCGCGCGCGAGCAGCGCAATGTCCGGCCGCGCAGGGTCGAGCGTCAAATGCGAAGTGCGGGCGAATGCCGCTGTCTTGATGCCGGCAACGGCCGCGAGCCGGCTCTGTTCGTCCAACCGCAAACCGCCAGTATCGCCGTTCGGCGCCACGCGGACATAGAGATCGGCGGAGAGCAGATGAACCAGCCAGTCTTCGACGGAAACCCGGAAGCTGGCAACCATAATGGCCATCGCGACGATCAGCGCAAAGCTCGACAGCACGCCGCCCATGGCGATCGACGCATGCCCAGGCGCATTCGCGAGACGCGCGAGCGCCAGCGTGCCGGCCGCGCCGGTCCGGCGCCGCGCGGCGAAAGCACGGCTCGCCGTGCCGAAGACGAGCGCGGTCACGCGCGGCATCAGCGCAATTCCGCCGACCAGCAGCAATGCGACGGCCAGATAGCCGCCGATCGGCGCATCGAACAGCGGCGGCAACTGCGTGAGCGCTGCGGCGGCCAGCAGACACAGCAGGGCGGGCCACGGTGTGGCGAGCCGTGCCAGCGCGCCTTCTTCAGCGCCCGCCTTGAGCGCCGTGGCCGGCCGCGCACGCGCTGCTTCCAGCGCGGGGGCGAGACTGCCCAATACCGATACGGCCAGCCCGAGCATCAGAAACAACGCGCTCGCCAGCGGTTCGAAACCGACTTGCGGTTGCACGCCGGGAAAGTAGCCGCCGCCCAGATCGCTGCCGAAAAAATGCAGCGCGCCGCTCGCCATCGCGTAGCCGAGCGCGAGCCCCGCGAACGAGCCGAGCAGGCCGAGCAGCGCGCCCTCCATCAGGATCTGGCGCAGCAGTTGGCCGCGCGTCAGCCCAAGCACGCGCAGCATGGCGAATTGCGCGCGGCGTCGCACGACGCTCAGCGCCTGCGTCGAAAACACCAGAAACGCGCCGGTAAACAAGGCCACCAGCGCGAGCACGTTCATATTGATCCGATACGCCCGCGAAAGGCGATCGGTGCGGCTTTCGGCATCGCGCGTTTCGGCAATGATCCACTGGTTGCCGAGCCGCGCTTGCAGCTCACGTCTGAAACGCTCGCGATCGACGCCGCGTTCGAGTTGCACGTCGACTCGCGACAGCTTGCCCAATTTGCCGAATTTCCACTGCGCGGCGGCGATATCCATGACGGCGAGCCGCTGGCCCGGCCGTGTTCTCACGATGCCGCCCGCCACGCGCAAATGCACGATCGAGGTGCCGCTTCGCAGCGGCACCTCGTCTCCCGCTTTCACCTTCAGCCATTGCTGGGCCGCTGTCGAGAGAAATACGGTGTCGGCCGCGAGGCTGTCGAACGGCTTATCCGGCGACGGCACGCCGATCAGATCGGGCGCAATACGGCCCGCTTTGAAAACGTCGATGCCGAGCACCGGCAGTGCGGCGCTCCGGTTGGGTACGGTCACATCGAGTGCGAGCACGGGACTGGCCAGCGCGACTCCGGGCGCATTGGCGAGCAGCGGATAGATGGCTTCGTCGACTAACGGTTGGGCGCCGCGCACCTGCAGATCGGCTTCGCCCGACAGGCTGCGGGCCGCCGCGGAGAACTCACTGAAGGCCGCGCTGTTGATCAACTGCACGGCGTAACCCAGCGCAACGCCGAGCGCGATCGTTGCAATCGCAACCAGGGCGCGCCCGCGATGGCTGCGCCATTCGGCGCCCAGCAGCCAGCGCGCGAGAACACGATGGCCTCGCAAGCGCGGCAGAGGGCGAGAATCAGCGGACATCATCGGCGGAAGGCGTGCGGGTATGGGAGTTGAAGGTCGAGGCTGTAGAAGGAGGCGCCGCATGCAGACCGCCGTCGCTCAGGATCAGAATGCGGTCGGCGACGGCCGCGGCGGCTTCCGAGTGCGTCACCATGATCGTGGCCGCGCCCGTTGCCTTGCTTTGCGCGCGGAACAGGCCGAGCACTTCGTGCGCGGTATCGGGATCGAGGTTGCCCGTGGGTTCGTCGGCGAGCAGCAGTTTCGGGCGATGCACCAGCGCTCGCGCAATCGCGACTCGCTGCAATTCGCCGCCCGAGAGCTGACGCGGAAAATCGTCGCCGCGTCCGCCCAATCCGACCGCCGCGAGCATGTCGAGCGCGGCGGCTGTGGGCAGTTCGTTGAGCAGCAGCGGCAGCGCGACATTCTGCGCAAGCGTCAGATGCGGCAGCACGTGAAACGCCTGGAAAACAAAGCCGAGTTTTTGCCGTCGCAGGCGCGTCGCCGCGTTGTCGTCCAGATGCGAAACGGCGCTGCCGTCGATGATCACCTCGCCGCTGTCCGCACTGTCGAGGCCGGCCACCAGATTGAGCAGCGTCGATTTGCCGACGCCGGAATCGCCCATGATCGCGACGAACTCACCCGGTCCGAGTATGAAATCCAGTCGCGCCAGCACGATCCGGCCTGCGCCGTAGGTCTTGCTGAGCCCGCGGCACTCTAGAGCGGGAACGACGCCTTCGTCACGTAGCATGCGTTTTCCGAAAAGTGTGGCCGGCGAGGGCGGCGTCCGGGCGGGCGAAATGCGGACCGGCAAGCGGTGCACGCGTGCACGAACATCGGTCCTTGAATCGCCGAAGTATATTCGGCTTCTCTAAGGCACGCAGACGGCCACGTGCACAGGGTCCGGCCTAAAAAAACCGAACCTCGCTCAACCGTGCTCGGAAAAATTTCAGCGTCGCGATGCAAATTATTTAGAGCGCGCGATCAAAAAATTTTTCTGCGCGTCGACGAGGAAAATTTTCTCTGGACGCGTGAAACCCGTGCCTCCACAGCACCATACGTCAGCATGTTCCATTCCGAGCCAAGATGCTCACCGACGCACTGGCGCAACGGTTCCCAAATCATCGTCAATTGCGCGCTTTTTCGCGCAAAATTTGCCACTGCGAAACCACGCCGACGTGTTTGTGCATCTGCACATTTTTATCCATTTCGCAAGCGTGGGCGTCGCAACAATACATTGCCAGTGGCTTTGCAGCATTGTTGCGCTGCAAAAGTATTCTTATCTTGGTAATCTCCCACCCTTGGTCATTCGACTGCGGGTAAACGTGTAGCGGACAACCCCGACTCCACGTCAATTTCAGCGAAATCCAGCCTACATATCCATTTCAGCGCTTTTCATTTTGAAAGCGTTGATGCGGCGTTTTGTACTTCAAGTTTTCGATAGAGCACATGCCATTGCCTCTTCTTAGCCTTCTAATCTGGATTCCTATTGTCGCCGGCGTGGTGGTTTTGCGTGCCGGATCCGACGCGGCACGCAGTCGCACCCGGTGGCTCGCGCTGATCGGCGCGATTGCGGGTTTCCTGCCGGTGATTCCGCTGGTGTCGAATTTCCGTAACGACGTCACGTCGATGCAGTTCGTCGAGAACGCACGCTGGTCGCCCAGCTTCGATATCGCCTGGCATGTGGGCGTGGACGGAATCTCGCTGTGGCTCGTCGCGCTGACCGCGCTCACCACGATCATCATCGTGGTCGCCTCGTGGGAATCGATTACCGAGCGAACCGCCCAGTATTTCGGCGCGTTCCTGATGCTGTCGGGTTTCATGCAGGGCGTGTTCACCTCGCTCGACGGCATGCTGTTCTTCATCTCGTTCGAAGCGACGCTGATTCCGCTGTATCTGCTGATCGGCACGTGGGGCCAGTCGAACCGCTCGTACGCCGCGGTGAAGTTCTTCTTCGTGTCGTTTCTCGGCTCGCTGCTGATGCTCATGTCGATGCTGTATCTGTACAGCCAGACGCACAGTTTCGACCTCGCGCTGTGGCGTGAGACGCACCTCGGCACGTGGCCGCAGGTTCTGATCTTCCTCGGTTTCCTCGCCGCGTTCGGCGTGAAGGTGCCGATGTGGCCGCTGCACACGTGGCTGCCAGACGTCCACCTCGATGGTCCGACGGGCGCCGCCGTGATGATCGGCATGCTGAAGCTGGGCGGCTACGGTCTGCTGCGTTTCGCTTTGCCGATCGCACCGCAAGCCAGCCACTTCTTCGCGCCGATGATGATCACGCTCTCGCTCGTCGCTGTGATCTACGCGAGCCTGCTCGCACTCGTGCAAACCGACATGCGCCGCCTGCTCGCCTATTCGACGGTCGCGCACATGGGCCTCGTCACGCTCGGCCTGTTCGTGTTCAACCGCATCGGCCAGGCCGGCGCGATCGTGCAGATGCTGTCGTACGGCGTGGTGTCGGGCGCGATGCTGTTGTGCACGGGCATGCTCTACGACCGCACCAAAACCGCGTCGATCGCCGAGTACGGTGGTGTGGCCAACACCATGCCGCGCTTCGCCGCGTTCGTGATGCTGTTCTCCATGGCCAACATCGGCCTGCCGGGCACCTCGGGTTTCGTCGGCGAATTCATGGTGCTGATGGGCGCGATCCGCTTCAATTTCTGGATCGGCGCGATGGCGGCCACCACGCTGATCCTGAGCGCGGCCTACACGCTGTGGATGTACAAGCGCGTGATCTTCGGCGCGATCGCCAACGCGCGCGTCGCGAGCCTCAAGGATCTCGGCAAACGCGAGTTCGTGCTGCTTGGCGCGATGGCGCTGCTGGTGCTCGCCATCGGCATCAATCCGAAGCCGTTCACCGACGCGATCGATCCTTCGGTCGGCACGCTGCTCGCGCAGTCGGAGCGCTCGGCGCATCCGTCGGACAATGCGCCGGCTGATGGCGGTGAGCATCTGCAAGCCGCAGTGCCGGCACCGGCGGCTGCGACGGCCCGCTCCCCGGGCTGATCGAACGAGGATTGCGCAGGCGCAGCATTCACTCGGCGAATGCCGCGCCGTCAACGCGCTTTTCCCTTATGGATCAAGTCTCTGTGCACGCATGACACGCGGCGCGGCCACTCAGGCCGCGTTGCGTTTTCGCGCTTGTTTAAAGGGGTTTTTCGCGTTTCGTCGGCATTTCGATACTCGGCAAGTGGCATTGCAAACGCTCATCCGCGCGCGGCTATGCGGCAACGTGTCGCACGGTGCTGCGACGCAATAGATCGTTGCTAAATCGAGTGTTTATTACGGCCTTGCGTGCCCCTATTATGCGAGCGCTTACTATTGGAGAGCGGTCGAATGACGTTCGTTGAAGACGTAAAAAAGAGGCAATGGATATGAAAGGAAAGACTCTGCGAGGGTCGATGAGTTTCATTTCCGCGAGCCTCGTGTTGTTGCTCTCGGGTTGCAGCAACCTCGATATTCTGAATCCGAAGGGGAGCGTGGGTCTGGCGGAACGCGAGCTGATCGCCACGTCCACCTGGGCCATGCTGATCGTGGTCGTTCCGGTGATCGCGCTCACGCTGCTGTTCGCGTGGCGTTATCGCGCGTCGAATAAAGCTGCCGAATACCGCCCGGGCTGGGTGCATTCGACCGGTATCGAAATCGCCATCTGGACGATTCCGACGCTGATCATTCTGTTCCTTGCCGTGCTGACGTGGAAGACCACGCACGAGCTCGATCCGTACAAGCCGCTCGAGTCGCAGGTCAAGCCGATCAACGTCGAAGTCGTCGCGCTCGACTGGAAGTGGCTGTTCATCTATCCGGACCTCGGCATTGCGTCGGTGAACCAGTTGGCGTTCCCGGTCGGCACGCCGGTGAACTTCACGATCACGTCGGACACGGTGATGAACTCGTTCTTCATTCCGCAACTCGGCGGCCAGATCTACGCGATGGCGGGCATGCAAACGCGCCTGCATCTGATCGCGGACGAAGCCGGCAACTACGCGGGCGCCTCGGCGAATTTCAGCGGCAAGGGCTTCTCGGACATGAAGTTCCGCGCGCTCGCCACCTCGCCTGACGAGTTCAACGCATGGGTTGCGAAAGTGCGCGCTTCGTCGGACAACCTCAGCATGGACCGTTACCACACGGTGTCCGCGCCGACCGAAAAAGAGCCGGTGCGCTACTTCTCGAGCGTCGATCCGAAGCTCTTTCACAACATCATTGCCCGATACAACAACGGCAACGTCCTCGACAACATGAAGGACGCCAACTGTGCGCCAAAGGGCAAGGGGTAACGCATGTTCGGTAAACTTTCACTAGACGCGATTCCGTACCACGAGCCGATCATCATGGTCACGGCCGCGATGATCGCCATCGGCGGTGCGACGCTGCTGGGTTTGATCACCTATTTCGGCAAGTGGCGCTATCTGTGGACCGAGTGGCTCACGTCGGTGGACCACAAGAAGCTCGGTGTGATGTATATCGTCGTGGCGCTGATCATGCTGTTCCGCGGCTTCGCGGACGCGATCATGATGCGTCTGCAACAGGCGCTCGCTTATGCGAACCCAGGCTACCTGCCGCCGCATCACTACGACCAGGTGTTCACGGCGCACGGCGTCATCATGATTTTCTTCATGGCGATGGCGTTCATGATCGGCCTGATGAACATCATCGTGCCGCTGCAAATTGGCGCACGCGACGTCGCGTTCCCGTTCATCAACTCGCTCTCGTTCTGGATGACCGCGGTCAGCGCGATCCTGATCAACATCTCGCTGGTGATCGGTGAGTTCGCGCAAACGGGTTGGCTGGCGTATCCGCCGCTCTCCGAACTGCAATTCAGTCCGGGTGTCGGGGTCGACTATTACCTGTGGAGCCTGCAGCTCTCCGGTATCGGCACCTTGCTGACCGGTGTGAACTTCTTCGCGACGATCGTGAAGATGCGCGCGCCGGGCATGACGTTCATGAAGATGCCGGTGTTCACATGGACGGCGCTCTGCACCAACGTGTTGATCATGGCTTCGTTCCCGATCCTGACCGTGACGCTCGCGCTGCTGGGTCTGGACCGCTACCTCGGCATGCACTTCTTCACGAACGATGGCGGCGGCAACGCCATGATGTACCTGAACCTGATCTGGGCCTGGGGTCACCCCGAGGTGTACATCCTGATCCTGCCGGCGTTCGGTATCTTCTCGGAAGTCGTGGCGACCTTCGCCAAAAAGCCGCTGTTCGGCTACAAGACGATGGTGTGGGCGACCTGCGCGATCATGGTGCTGTCGTTCCTCGTGTGGCTGCATCACTTCTTCACGATGGGCTCGGGCGCGGACGTCAACGCGTTCTTCGGTATTGCCACCATGGTCATTGCAATTCCGACCGGCGTGAAGGTGTTCAACTGGCTGTTCACGATTTATAAAGGCCGGCTGACATTCACGCCGCCTATCCTGTGGACCATCGGCTTCATGATCACCTTCACCATCGGCGGCATGACCGGCGTGATGATGGCGATCCCGGGCGCGGACTTCGTGCTGCACAACAGCCTGTTCCTGATTGCTCACTTCCACAACGTGATCATCGGTGGCGTGCTGTTCGGTTATCTGGCCGGCTTCAACTACTGGTTCCCGAAGGCGTTCGGTTTCAAGCTGAACGAAAAGCTGGGCAAGGCATCGTTCTGGTTCTGGCAGATCGGTTTCTGGGTGGCGTTCACGCCGCTGTACGTGCTCGGCTTCATGGGCATGACGCGCCGTATCAACCACTATGACAACCCGCTGTGGCATCCGTGGCTGATCCTGGCCGCGGGCGGTGCGGCGCTGATCGCTATCGGTATCGCGTTGCAGGTGTTGCAGATCGTCGTCAGCATTCGCGACCGCAATCTGCCGCAGAACCGCGACGTCACGGGCGATCCGTGGAACGGCCACACGCTGGAATGGGCAATGAGCTCGCCGCCGCCGGTCTACAACTTCGCGATCATTCCGACGGTGCACAAGCTCGACGCGTTCACCGACATGAAGTCGCGCAAGGATACGCAAGCGAAGCCGGTGTATCGCGACATTCACATGCCGTCGAATACGTCCGCGGGTGTGATCGCCGGTCTGTTCTCGCTGGTGCTCGGCTTTGCCGGTGTCTGGCACATCTGGTGGCTGGCGATCGTCGGCCTGGTCGGCGCGATCGGCACCGTGATCGTCTATAGCTTCCAGAAGAACGAAGGCTATTACATCCCGGCCGCCACGGTCGCGGAAATTGAAGAGAAACGCTCTGGCGCTGGCGCGCGGGTCGCGTTGGAGGTGGATTGATGTTGACCAAGACTATGGATGCGCACTCGCATCACGACGCGGACCACGTACCGTCGCAATCGGTGTTCGGCTTCTGGCTGTATCTGATGACCGACTGCATCATCTTCGCGGCGCTGTTCGCCGTGTTCGCGGTGATGGGCCACCAGTTCGCGGGCGGTCCGAGCGGCAAGGATCTGTTCGAGATTCCGGGCGTCGCGCTCGAAACGACCATGCTGCTCCTGAGCAGCATCACGTACGGCTTCGCGATGCTCGGCGCGCACAAGAACCGCAAGGGCGTGCTGCTGTTCTGGCTCGGCGTGACCTTCCTGCTCGGTCTCGCGTTCCTCGTGCTGGAACTGCGCGAGTTCTCGCACCTGATCGCTGAAGGCGCCGGTCCGAGCCGCAGCGCGTTCCTGTCGTCGTTCTTCACGCTGGTCGGCACGCACGGCCTGCACGTCACATGCGGCCTGATCTGGATGGTGGTGCTCGCCATTCAGGTGATCAGCCATCGTGATCTGACCGAACGCGACATGATCCGCCTGACGTGCCTGAGCCTTTTCTGGCACTTTCTGGACGTCGTGTGGATCGGCGTCTTCACCTTTGTCTATCTCGCGAGCGTGATCTAAATGGACCATAGCCATAACGCCGACGCAGGTGAAAATCACGGCAGTATCGGCAGCTATACGACGGGCTTCATTCTCTCCGTCGTTCTGACCGTCGCCGCTTTCGGCCTCGTCATGACCGGCACGTTGACGGGCGAGAACGCGCTGCTCGCGATCGCGGGCCTCGCGCTCGTGCAGATCGTCGTGCACCTGATTTTCTTCCTGCATCTGAATACGTCGTCGGAGCAGCGCTGGAATGTGATGGCGTTCGCCTTCACGCTGCTGACCGCGATCATCGTGATCGGCGGCACGTTGTGGGTCATGCACAACGTCAGCATGCACATGATGTCGCGCTGAACGAACGAGCATTCCGTTCGAAGCGAAGCCCCGCAAGGCGAAAGTCCTGCGGGGCTTTTTTCATGCGACGAACGCGAGCACGCTGGCGGCCTGACGCGCGCTGAAGATTGACCGAACCGGCAAACCCGCGTTAGGATCGTTGCCATGATCGCTTCTATCCTTTCCCGCCTGCATTCTTTGCGCGCATGCTGTCACGGCCTGCCGAGGGGAGCTTGCGTCTAGCAAGTCGATCTGCGCGCATTCGCATCCCTGAGGCCACCCGTCACGCGACCGGTGGCCTTTTTGCTTTTGAACGCTTTTTGAACACCCGGCGCCTGGAGACATCACATGCCGCTTCGTCTGTACGACACCTGGACGCGCACCGTGCGCGAATTCACGCCGATTCATCCGGGTCACGTCGGCCTGTATTGCTGCGGCCCGACGGTGTACGACCACGCGCACATCGGCAATCTGCGGACCTACGTGTTCGAAGACTTACTGCGGCGCGCGCTGGTGTTGAACGGATATAACGTGCGGCACGTGGTGAATATCACCGACGTCGGCCATCTCGTATCCGACGCCGACGAAGGCGAGGACAAGATGGAGAAGGGCAGCCGGCGCACCGGCGAATCGGCGTGGGCGATCGCCGAGCGGTACACGGCGGCGTTCATGAACGACTGGCGCGCGCTCAATCTGCTGGAGCCCGCGCTCTGGTGCCGCGCGACGGATCACATTGCGGAGCAGATCGATTTCATTGCCGAACTCGAGCGCAACGGCTTTACGTACCGCACGGCCGACGGCGTCTATTTCGACACCAGCAGGCAGGATGACTACGGTTATCTGGCGCGTCTGGATGTGGCGGGCTTGCAGGCGGGCAAACGTGTCGCGTCCGGCGAGAAGCAGCGCGCGACCGATTTCGCGCTGTGGAAATTCAGTCCGCCCGGCGCCACGCGGCAAATGGAGTGGGACAGTCCGTGGGGGCGCGGCTTTCCCGGCTGGCATATCGAGTGCTCGGCGATGTCGGCGAAGTATTTGAGCCCATGGTTCGACATCCATTGCGGCGGCGAAGATCACATTCCCGTGCATCACAGCAACGAGATCGCGCAAACCCAGGCGCGCCACGGTACGCGTCTGGCCAACTTCTGGATGCACGGCCATTTCCTGTTGCTGGACGCCGGCAAGATGTCGAAGTCGGGCGGTGACTCCTTACGTTTGCAGACGTTGACCGAACGGGGCAACGACCCGCTCGCGTATCGCTATTTATGCCTGAGCGCGCATTACCGCAGCAGCTTGCGTTTCAGCGAGGCCGCACTAGATGCCGCGCAAGCCGCACTGGACCGTTTGCGCCGCAGCTATGCGCGATGGCCGCAAGGCGGCACGCCGGACGCCGCGAGCTTGGCGCGCTTCAAGGCAGAGGTCGATCACGACCTGAACCTGCCGCGCGCGCTCGCAGTGCTGTGGGACGTGGTCAGAAGCGATCTGCCGCCGGCAACGCGAAGGGCGAGCGTCGATTGCTTCGACGCCGTGCTTGGACTGGGTCTCGCCGATTGGAAGGACGTCGATACGCCCGAGCTTCCGGCGGAGATCGCGGCCCTCGCGGATCAACGCGAACGAGCCCGCGCCGCGAGGCAATGGAGCGAAGCGGATCGTCTGCGCGACGTGATGACGGCGGCCGGCTGGCTGGTGGAAGACAGCGCGGGTGGCCAGATATTGCGGCTGCGTGATCAGACCGGGTAGCACGAAAAAAAGGCGTGGTGAGCGCGTTCAGGCTTGCGCGCTCGCCACGCCACGGCGCAAACAGGCGGCGCCGTTTGCCTTTCGGCCTGCTGCGGCACTACAGCGGCACTACAGCGGCACCACCTTCAGTTCCTTGTGCGGAGGCAAGCCGTCCAACGGGAAGTAGACCGGTCCGCAGCCGAAATGAACCGGCGGGCATGGGCTCCAGCCGCGTTCGATGTGCATCGGCTGATCCAGTCCGCCACAACCGGAAGGCGCCTGGCGTGTCAGGCAGCCAGTGCCGCCGCGAACGGATAGCGATACCGCGCGGTCGAGTTCGTCGAGGCGGGCGAGGTCTTTGAGGACGAGCGTTTTCATGGTGGATCTCCAGCGGAGTGAGTGCATCGAGGTGGATCGAGGAGAGCGGAAAAATGCCGCGCTCACGTCGCCTGAATGCACGCACCATGCCATCGGCGCCAAAGCGGCGCGCCATGTGCTTTTCCGCGATTTCCCCGCCGTGGTGTGATGGCGAGCGGCCAACTCGGTGCATAACGAGTGTCGGCAATTCAGCGACATCCGTCTGCCGCGTCATGCAGTTGTGAGGCGCGCTGAAAACCACGTCACAATAGACCGCTACAGCGAACCGTGCACAAGGCGCGCAGGGTTCACGGAATCTCGTCAGCAAGGAAAGGAGAACGCATGAGCCAGCCCAAAGCCGTCGAATACGCCGCGGCGTCGCCGGAAGTCAAAGCCGTGTACGACGATATCAAGCAGACCCGTCAGGTCGACGACGTCAACAACTTCTGGAAGTACATTGCCCAGCATCCGCCCACTCTCGCGCGCACGTGGGACAGCCTGAAGGACGTAATGGCGCCCGGCGCGCTCGATCCGCTCATCAAGGAGTTGCTCTACGTCGCGGTGAGCGTGACGAACAATTGCGGCTACTGCGTGGCGAGTCACACGGCGGCCGCGCGCCGCGCCGGTATGACCGACGAGATGTTCGGCGAATTGCTCGCGGTCGTAGGTATGGCCAACGAGACGAACCGGCTGGCAGTGGGATACCGCGTGCCGGTCGATCCGGCTTTCGAGTAGGCGCGGCGGCAAGCGTCAGAGTCGGCGCGATATCTCCGCGCCGTCGTCAAAGCGGGCTGCGGCGCGCAGGCCAGCGCCGAAGTCGGCACCTTCGTCAGTGCGTTTGAGCGCGCCATTCCGCCAGCAAAGCGGGCAACGCGCCCATGTCCCTGAACACATGCGCGGCACCCGCGCCATGCAACGCGGTCGCGCTGCTGTGGCCGAGTTCGAGCGGACAATAACCGAACACCGTAGCGCCCGCAGCCACACCTGCGGTCGCTCCTGTCACGGTGTCTTCGATCACCGCGCAGCGGCGCGGATCCACATCCAGCGCAGCGGCCGCCGTCAGATAGACGTCAGGAAAGGGCTTGCTGCGAGGCATTTCATGGCCGCTGAAAATGCGTCCTTCGAAGCAGTCGAAAATGCCCGCCTTCACCAACTGCATTTCCACCTTGATACGATCCGCGCCAGACGCCACCGCAATGCGCCCGTTCAGCGCCGCATGAAGCGCGCGCACCGCATCCGGCGCGCCGGGAATCGCGACCAGTTCAAGATCCAGCGCCGCATTGCGTCGCTCGCGAAACTGCATGAGCCAGTCGGTCGTGATCGCGACGCCGGTGCGCGCTTCGATCAGCGCGGCTTCGTCCCGAACCGCTTTGCCGACGAAAATACGCATGGTCTCCTCGACGTTCAAATGCCAGCCCAGCTCGCCGAGCATGTCGGTGAGCACGCGGTTGGTGATGGGTTCGGAGTCGACGAGCACGCCGTCGCAGTCGAAGAGTACGGCGTCGAAGGGGAAATCGGCCATCGGGCAGGGGACGGATAAAGTTCGCGGAACCGGCAAGGATACCTCACCGGCTCGCGCGCCGCAGCGCAAAGGCCGCGTGTGCGGCCTTCGCAGCGCGACGACACACGCAACTCAGTTCCTGTACCCGTCGCTCAGCGTCTTCATGAACGCGATGATGTCCTGAATATCCTCATCGCTCATTGCCGGTTGATCGCCGAACTTGCGGTCGAACGGCGCATCGGCCACGTCCACGTTGGCGTGGTATTGAGCCGGCAGATCGTTGTACTTCTGCACCTTGCCCGACGCATCGCGCGGATAGATTTTCTCCGGCGACGTGTTGCGCAGATTGTAGAAGTCCATCACCTGCTTGAGATCGTGGTACACGCCGTTGTGGAAAAACACCTTGCGTTCAGCCGAATTCCGCAGCGTCGGCGTGAGGAACATGCCGCAATACTGTGTCTGTTTGGCGAGGTCGCCGCGGAACGGGCCGCACACGCCCATATCGAAGAACTTCGCATCCTTGTTGGCCGGAATCGCCGGATTGCGCGGCACGCCGAGCGCTTCGTATTGCGTGTCGGTGAACACCGGCGGCAAGCCGTCCTTGCTCGGCTGGCTCAAGTGGCAGCCGGCGCAGTTCGCCTTGTCCTTGTCGTTGAACAACTGCAAGCCGTGCAGCTCGGCGTGCGTCAAGCGCGCCTTGCCTTCGAGCCAGTAGTCGTACTTGCTGCTGAAAGCGTGGAACGACTGATCCTCGATCTGATAACGCCCCACGGCGAACATCGCCTCGGACACCATCAGGCTCGGATTGGTGACGATACCCGGTCCGAAGATCTGCTTGAATTGATCCACATATTTGGTCGCCAGCAGCTTGTGAGCGACATCTGCCGGCGTTGCGTTGGCCATTTCCACCGGGTTGGTCAAAGGTCCGAGTGCCTGGTCCTGCAAAGTATCGGCACGGCCGTCCCAGAACAAGCCGCCTTGCGGCACCATTGCCGGAGCGGCGGGCGCGGCGAGCGCCGTCTTCTGCGCGCGCTGCACGCCGGCGGCTTGCGTCGCCAGTTGCGTCATGTCCACCGGCACGTCGGTGTCGCCCTGATCCGGACCGATGCTGAACGGCGCCTGACGGTACAGATACGTGAGCGACGGCGGCGGACGATAACCGGCCTGGTTCATATGCGCGCCGCCGAGTTGCACCGGGAACGCGTTATCCGGCGCATACGAATGCTGCGGCGAGTGACACGAAGCACACGATTGCGTGCCCGAGGCCGACAAACTCTGGTCGAAGAAAATCTGTTTGCCTAGCAGCGCCACGGCGCTCAGCGGCGCATTTTGCGGACGCATCAACGCTACCGGATGCGGATTCGCGCCGGTGATTTCCTCGACGATCTCGCCGATAGCGGACGGCGCGCGCTCCGGGTACACGAGCGCATACGCGCAATAGACGACGATCGCGAGCACGATACCGGCCGCGCTCCACGCGAGCAGCCTGAGCCACGAGCGGCGGGTAATCACGGGGCCGGGCTCGCCGCCCGCGGGCAGATGCGAAGGCAAGGCGGCGTCAGAAGGATGGTTCATGGCGGTGATGACAGATGATTCGATCGGCTGCGATAAAAAAGCAAAATCGAGCCAGCACGTATGCACTGGCTCGACGCCCAACTACGACTCGGAATGCGTGACGCTTTTCACTGCGCGCCGTCGCGTTGCATGTGGCACGCATGCGACTCGTGCATCACGCAACGGCAAGCGGAGGAGAAGAGCGCCAGGCACGTCCGCGGATCAGATCGCCGGCGCGGCTGCCAGCTTGGTACCCAGGTTCTGATCCAGGAACAGCGTCGGATTGTTGCCGGAGCCCGTGAAGTTGAACATGTTCATGATGCTGCCCGCCGTCGCGTCGAACGAACCGCCGCCAAGACGTTGACCGCCCAGCCAGTTGTCCTCGATAAAGCGCACCACGGAAGCCTGGGTGATCGGCGTATCGTCGACGAAATTGACCTTGGCCCACGGCGACACCACGATAAACGGCGTACGCGTACCCGGGCCGCAACGGCCGTTCACCGCGCCGCCGTTCACGCCTTGCGGCTGCACCGCGCCCGCTGCCGTGCATTGACCCACGCCGCTCAGGTTGTCGGAGCCCGCCACCGACTTGCCGCCCGCGGATTGCGCCGTGGTCGAATCGAACGAGGCGCTCGTCGGTGCCTTGAAGCGGTGGTCGTACCAGCCGTCCGAATCGTCGTAGGCGATGATCACGGCGGTGTTCTTCCAGTCAGGCTGTTGTTGCAGGAAGTTGATCACCTTCGTCACGAAAGCCTGTTCGTCGATCGGGTCCGAATTGCCCGGATGGCCGTCGCCGATCGCCGGCGCCTTGAGGAAGTTGACGGACGGATAGTTGCCCGCCTTCACCGCGGCGAAGAAGTCGTCGGTGTCGTACTGGTGGTGCACCGGCGTTGCCGTGTTGTCGAGCGGATCCGTGGAGCCGATCACCGCCGCCGACGACGGACGCGTATGCGCCAGGTTGGCCGTGCTCGCGTAATACTGGAACCACGCGTGATGCTGCACGTAGTCGGCCTTGGTCGCGTTCAGCACTTGCGAGAAGGTCGAACGCGCGCAGCCGGTCGTGCCGTTGGCGTTGGTGGTCTGCAGGTTGAAGCCGCCCATGAAGCCGCCCCACGTCAGACCCTTCGCGTTGAGCAGGTCGCCGATGTTCTTGTTATTCGACGACATCACCGCCGTCGGCGAGCTCTTCGCCGCGATCGTGCAGACGTCGCCCGTCGGGTCGAGGTCGCCGATCATCGTGAAGCCGCCCGCGGAGTCCGGAATCGCGTTGGGCGAGGTGCCGCCCGTCACGACCGCGCCGTTGTTCTGGCCGGACACCACTTCGATCGCACCCGGCGTCGACGGACCATACGTGTCCGTGTACGCGTTCTGGTTCATCGCGAAGTTCTGCGCGTAGTTCCACATGGCCGTGACCGTGTTGCCGTCGAAGTAGCCGAGCACCTGGCCCTTCGTGGCGAACGCGCCGGTGCTGCCGGCGATGGTCGAGGTGGCTGCCGTGAACAGCGGGAACGCGTCCATCGCGCCGTTGTTATACGCGAGTTCTTCGGCGGCGTAGGCGTGGTTCTGGCTCGACGTATTGGCTTGCGAACGGTCCAGGCGGAACGGCAGCAGATCGGCTGCCGGCAAGCCGAGGCCCGCGATCGTCACGCTGCCGACCGTCCGGCCCGCCGTGTTCGGCGAGGTGGCCAGCGCGTTCGGGTTGGCCGTGATCAGGTTGTTGCTGCTGAGGTTGTTGACCGTCGGCGTGCCGGCGGCTGCCGCGAATTGCGGCTCGCCGGTCGGGTTGGACGCGTTCGGGTAGGTGCCGAAGTAGTGATCGAACGAAACGTTCTCGCCGAAAATCACCACCACGTGCTTGATCGGCGTGGCCGTGGCCACCGCGTCCTGTGCCGATACCACCGGCGCGGGCGAGTTCACGCTGTTGTTGCCGCAAGCTGCGAGCGTAAGCAGCGCCGCAAACGGGATGGGTAAGAGAGTTCTACGGAACATTTGAAAGGCTCCAGATTCGACTTCGCCGTTCAGCGTTTGCATCGACGCAGGTGTGGATGTTTCGCTGGGGATATTGTTAGAAATACAGCTGGTGCTGGTAGTCTCACCGCGACAAACTGCGCGCATTGGACCATTCGTTAATTAAGATTTCGGGGCGTGAACCTTACCGAAGCCCTTGTCTTTTATTCATTTGCCTAACCTTTGCTGTCGTTCTGCTGACGCCGCATTGCAATGCGGAACCGGCTGCGACGCTGCGCCTCGCGTTTCACCGCGGTTTTTCCCGCATCCTTCTTTCCTTTTTGATTTTTCACACCGCAGCAGCGACGGATTGTTGTCGCTGCTGCGTTCAACAGGAAACGGAGCCGCTTTCCGGCTTCGGCTTTAATGGGAGAAACCAACATGACATCCAACAAACCGGTTCGCCTGCTTACCGCCATGCTGACTGCCGCGCTGACCGGCGCCGCCACGTTCAGCGCCGCGCCCGCCTTCGCGCAGGCAGTGATCGTCGCGCCGATGGCGCCGCCGCCGGCGCGCGTCGAAGTGGCGCCCGCGCCGCGTGCGGGTTACGCATGGGATCCGGGCCACTGGCGCTGGGTGCAGGGCCGTTATGTGTGGGTGGGCGGCCACTGGCAGGCGGTGCGCGTCGGTCATCGCTGGGTGCCGGGACACTGGGTGGCGCGCGGTCCGAACTGGCGCTGGGTGGAAGGCCACTGGGCATGACCCGCGAGCGCCAAGGCGGTCGATTTTCTTCGACCCGCTGCGTTCTCCAACCAGGCAGACTGCTATGAAAACGCTCGTGATGATTTTGCTGGCGGCCACGCTCGCCGGCTGTGTGGTGTACCCGGCGCGGCCGGCCTACTATCGGCCGGCGGTCGTCGTATATTGATTGCGCTTATGCATGGCGAGACGCGCCGTCTTCGCCAACCGCGCGCACCGTTCGAACCGGTGCGCGTGCAACCATTCATGTGAGGTGTAGCCGGCATGAGAGGCATTGGAAGGAGCGGCTTGTGCGCGGCTGACGTCCGTCCCGCGGCGCGTTTCATGCGGCGCCACGCACTCGCGCCGAGGAGCGCCATGTCTTGAGCGAACGCGACCCCGACGCGCAATTGCTCGAACAGATCGGCCGGCAGGATCCGGCCGCCGTCCGCTCGCTCGTCGCGCGCAAGCTGCCGCGTCTGCTTGCGCTTGCCACCCGCATGCTGGGCGACCGCATGGAAGCGGAAGACGTGGCGCAGGAGGTGTTCGTGCGCATCTGGAAGCAGGCATCGCGCTGGCGGGAAGGCGAGGCGAAGTTCGACACGTGGATTCATCGCGTCGCGCTCAATCTCTGCTATGACCGGCTGCGCGGCCGGCGCGAAGAGCCGCGCGACGAGATGCCCGAGGAGGCCGATCCCGCGCCGCTGCCCGAGGCCGGACTCGAAGCGCGCGCCCAGGACCAGCGGGTTCGCGACGCCCTCGCCGCGTTGCCGGCACGCCAGCGCGAGGCGCTGGTGCTCAACTACTACCAGGAAATGTCGAACATCGACGCCGCCGCCCTGATGGGCATCAGCGTCGACGCGTTGGAAAGTCTGCTGGCGCGCGCGCGCCGCAATCTGCGCGCTCAACTGGCCGGCAGCGGCCTTAGCAAGGACAAGTCATGACGCCCGAAAGATTTCAGCAGATCGTCGAGGCCTACGGCGCCGAGCCGCGCCGCTGGCCGCAACAGGAGCGTGCGGCGGCGCAGGCGTGGGCGCACTCGCATCGCGCCGAAGCCGACGCGCTGCTGGCGCAGGCGGCCGGCGTCGACGCGTGGCTCGCCGCCGACAAGGTCGAGCCGCCGGGCGCGGCCCTGTTCGAGCGCGTGCTCGACAGCGCGCCGGTGCGGCAGCCGGTGGCGCCGCGACGCCGCCTGTGGTGGTCGGGCGCGGCGGTCGCGGGCGTTGGGCTGCTGGGCGGCTTAGCCGGCGCTTTTGCCGTGTCGTTCTTCGTGTTGACGGAGACCGCAGCGCAGGCACCGCTCGCGCATGAGTCGTCTTATTTGACTTCGAGCTTCGGTGGAGCATCTGCCGATTGGAGCGACGAATGAACGGCCGATCGTGGAAAGTGGTGCTGGTGGCCTCGCTGGTGCTGAATGTGTTCCTGGTGGGCGCGATCGTCGGGGGTGCCTATCAATGGTTTGCCGCGCGCGGCGCAACGGCGCCCGTGCTGGCGCAACAGCGCGCGCTGCGCTTCGCCGCGCAAACGCTGTCCGCCGAGCGCCAGAAAGCCTTTATCGACGGCCTGAAAGACGCGCGCCGCGACGGCCGGCAATACGCGCGCGAAGGCCGCGAAGGGCGTCGTGAAGTGTTGCGTCTGCTGGCGGCGCCGCAGTTCGACCGTGCCGCGCTGGACGCCGCGCTCGAACGCACGCGCGAGGCCGACAGCCATCTGCGCGCGCAGGTGGAAGGCAGTGTGGCCGACTTCGCGGCGACCTTGTCGCCCGAGGAGCGCGTTCAATTCGCCGACAGCCTGAAGCTGCGTGGGCAATGGCGCGAACCCGTGCCCGCGCTGAATGCAAAGAAGCCGGCGAATCAGGCATCGAGCGAGACTTCGGGCGAGTAAAAAAACTGCAGCAGCTGCGACGGAGTTTCGCGTGACAGCCGTTTAAGGACTATCCACAGCCGAAGAGGATGGTATGGCCAACTCACCGAACCTGAACGCCGCGGCGATTGCGCTGAACCGCTTCGGCCTGGGCGCGCGCGCCGACGACACGCCGCCCGCCGATCCGAAAGGCTGGCTGCTCGCGCAGTTCGAACAGTACCAGGCACGGCCGGCCGCGTGGGCGAATCAGCCCGACTCGGTGGCGCTTTCTACTGAACTCGTGCAGCAGCGCATGCAGTTCAATCAGCAGGCTCGTCAGAGTGGCGGTGAGGGCACGGCGGCGAGTCGCGCGAACGCGCAAAACATGGCCGTGCCTGACGGGCAAACCCGTGCTCAGGCAAACGCACAGGCAAACCCACAAACAAACGCGCAGGCAGACACGCCCAACTCAACGCAAGCGAACGCGCAAACCGCCAGGCAGGCCGAACGAAAAGCGATTCGCGGCGAAATACTCGACATGTACCGCTCATCGGTGAATGCACGGGTGACGAGTGCGCTGACCACGCAGACGCCGTTCATCGAGCGGCTGGTGCATTTCTGGGCCAATCATTTCGCCGTCTCCACCGAGAAGCCCGGCGTCGCGGCGCTTGCCGGTTCGTTCGAGGCCGAAGCCATTCGTCCGCACGTGCTGGGCCGCTTCGAAGACATGCTGGTGGCCGTCGAACGTCATCCGGCCATGCAGGTGTTCCTCGATCAGACGCGCTCGGTCGGACCGGACAGCACGGCGGCCATGCGCGCCGCGCAGCGCAACCCGGAGCGCAAGCGCGGTCTGAACGAAAACCTCGCGCGCGAAATCATGGAGCTGCACACGCTCGGCGTGCGCAGCGGCTACAGCCAGGACGACGTCACCGAATTCGCCCGCGCGCTGACCGGCTGGAGCGTCGTGGGCAATCCGGCCAACCCCGGCAATGCCGGCAACGCGGGCCGCCTGGCCATGCAGCAGAACGCCGCGCCGGGCACCTTCGTGTTTCGCGCCGCGCTGCACGAACCCGGTTCGCGGACCATCATGGGACGCCGCTACGATCAGCCCGGAGAAGAGCAGGCGCTCGCGATCCTGCACGACCTCGCTAGCGCGCCGGCGACCGCGCAGCACATCGGCGGCAAACTGGCCCGTCATTTCGTCGCCGACAATCCTTCGCCTGGTGTGAGCGAACATCTGGCCAGCGCGTTCGAGCGCAGCGGCGGCGATCTGCCGGCGGTCTATCGCGCGTTGATCGACATGCCGCAAGCGTGGTCGCCCACCGCCGTGAAATTCAAAACGCCATGGGAGTGGACCATTTCCTCGATGCGCGGCCTCGGCTGGCAAGACCTCGGCAGGCTGCAGACGGCGCCCATTCTCACGCAGCTCGGTCAGCCGGTATGGCGTCCCGGCTCGCCCGCCGGTTACGACGACATCGCTGCGAGCTGGGCTGCGCCCGACGCGCTAGTGCGCCGGGTCGAAGTGGCGCAGCGGTTCGCGTCGCAAGTCGGCGACCGGCTCGATGCGCGCGCACTCGGCCAGACCCTGCTCGCCGGTTCGCTCAGTGCGCCGACGGCCACGGCTGTATCGCGCGCCGAAAGCGCGTCGACGGCGATCGCTTTGTTGCTGGTCTCGCCGGATTTTCAACGGAGATGAATGCCATGCTGTCACGCCGCAAGTTTCTGAGCGTCGCCGCCGCGGGCGCGGGCGCGATGCTCGTGTCGCCGCACATCGCGTTCGCGAGCGTCGCCACCGAGCGCCGTTTCGTGTTCGTGATCCAGCGCGGCGCCGCCGACGGTCTGAACATCGTCGTGCCGTACGCCGAACCGGCCTACGCCACACTGCGCGGCGCGCTTGCCGTCGACACGTCGAACGCGCCGCGCCTGGACGGCAGCTTCGCGCTGCATCCCGCGATGGTCCAGACCGCCGCGATGTATGCGAACCATCAGGCGCTGTTCGTGCATGCGGTGGCGTCGCCGTATCGCGATCGATCGCACTTCGACGGACAGAACGTGCTCGAGACCGGCGGCATCTCGCCGTATCAGATGAAAGACGGCTGGCTGAACCGGCTCGTCGCGCAACTGCCCGCCACGCGTGAGAACGCGATCGCGTTCGCGCCGACCGTGCCGATGGCGTTGCGCGGGCCGGCGGCGGTGACGTCGTATGCGCCTTCGGCGCTGCCGCAAGCCCCTGACGATCTGCTCGCGCGCGTCTCGCAACTCTACGATCAGGACGCGCAGTTGCGTCCCCTGTGGGAGTCGGCGATGACCGCGCGCGGCCTCGCGGGCGACGCCGGCGCGCGCCAGGATCCGGCAAGCCTCGGCAAGCTCGCCGCGGGTTTCCTGTCGCGCGAGAACGGGCCACGCATCGCAATGATCGAAACCGGCGGCTGGGATACGCACAGCGCGCAGAACGCGCGCCTCGGCAACCAGTTGAAGGCGCTCGACACGATGCTTGCGTCGTTGCGCGACGGCATGGGCCCGCTGTGGAGCAAGACCACCGTGCTGGTCGCGACGGAGTTCGGCAGAACTGCCGCCGCCAACGGCACGGGCGGCACCGATCACGGCACGGGGTCGGTCGCGATGGTGCTCGGCGGCTCGGTGCAGGGCGGACGCGTGATTGCCGATTGGCCAGGTCTCGCGCCTCACAATCTGTACGAGGCGCGTGATCTCAAGCCGACTACCTCGCTCGACGCGTTGATCGCCGGCACCGCGAGCGAAAGTCTCGGGCTCGATCCGCAGCGCACGGCGTCCGCGCTGTTCGGGCAGACGTCGGCGGGGCGGCCGCTGAGCGGCATCGTGCGCGCGTAGTGGTGGCGCACGGACACTGAGCGGATGCAGCGAATCGATCCGCTTTCGTCCATGTTGCCGGGCATAGATCCGCCAACGGAGCGGTGCAAATGATGTCGTTCAAAGATCGGCAAAGCGAGCCGCTCACATGAAGTAACCGGCGAGCCGGCATGTTGCCGGGACACACGTTGTCATCCAGCGAGCGGGCAAGATGACCGGCTCACATCAAACGAAAACACTCAGGAGAGGAACTTGAAAATCAAATCGAACGTACGCGTCGCATCGCTCGCAGCTCTTTGCGCCGCACTGTTATCGGCCTGCGTGGTCGAGCCCGCGCGGCCACCGCAACCCGAGCCGCTCGTCGAGGTGGTGCCCGCCGCGCCCGCGCCCGGCTATCACTGGGTGAAGGGCCATTATCGTTGGGAAGGCAATCATTGGGCGTGGGTGCCGGGACATTGGAGAGGATGACGAGGCAAATAGCGGCCGGCGTTCTAACGCCGGCCGCCCGCAAGCCGTCGCGCATCCGGCAGGCGCCGTAACCGCGCCATCGCGATACAGCCGAGCAGCGGCCCGACGGCAAGCATGCTGAAGGCGCCGCGCCAACCCGCCAACGCGACGACGTCCGGTACCAGATGAATGCTCACGAGCGTCAGCAGAAAACCCGCGCAGGTCTGCGCGGTCAATAACGTGCCGATCGACGCCGGCTCGGCGAGCTCCGCAATGCTCGCCGAGAACTGCGCGGAATCGGCGATCACGGAAATCCCCCAGCACAGCGCCACGCAGCCGACCAGCCAGACCGGCGCGCCGAGCAGCCAGCCCATCAAGGCCGCGCACGCGCCGCTCACGGCCATCGCGCCGATCGTCACCGTGGTGCGGCCGAGCCGGTCCGCCAGCACGCCGCCGAGCCACGCGCCGAGCGCGCCCGCCGCGACCGCGCCGAAGGTGAGCCATTCGGCCGCCGCGCGCGGCTCTTGCATGCCGGCTGCCGCAAAGCTCGCTTGCAGGAAGACGGCGAGCCACGCCCACATCGCGTACAGCTCCCACATGTGGCCGAGATAACCGAGGTTCGCGAGCCGCAGCGCGCGGTTGCGCCAGGCGCCGGCCAGCGCGGACCATTCGATGCGCGTCGCGCGCGCCATATTCGGCCCGACGCCGCACAGCAGAATCGCGACGCCCGCCAGCAGCGCACAGCACGCCGAGATGCCATAGATCGCGCGCCAGTTCGAACCGCCGAGCGCCGCCAGCAGATGCGGACTCGCCGAGCCGAAGGTCAGCGCGCCGACCAGCAGTCCGATCAACAGACCGAGATCGCCTTTCGCCCACGTCGCCGCGAGCCGCATGCCGACGGGATAAACGCCGGCCATGCAGATGCCAGTCAGCAGCCGCAGCAGGATCGCGAGCGGGCTCGCGGGCGCGAGGAAGACGAGACACGCGGTGGCCGCGCCCGCCGTCAGCGCGCTGAGCATGAAGAGCCGCCGTGGATCGAAGCGGTCGGCAAGGGAGAGCAGGGCGCTCGTGACGGTGCCGGCCACGAACCCGGCCTGCACGGCGCTGGTGAGCAGGGTCGCTTGCATGGCGGACAGACTCTCGGCCTGCCTGACGATCGCCACCACCGCCGACGATGAAAACCACACGCTCATCGCGCCCACCTGGCAGAGCAGCAGAATCACGAGCGAACGCGTCTTGCCGGCTGCCGCGCGGCTCGGTCGATGCGGGTTTGCCGAGGCTTCTTTCATGCGAGTGTTGTGCGGGACATCGTGCGGTATATCGTGCGGTTCATCGTCCGTTAACCGGCCGATTCGGCAGCGAGCGCGTCGCTGGCCGCGGCCGCATGCGTCGCGTGCAGGGAGCGCGCGCCGACGCGGTGATAGCGGCGGCCGTAGTAGATCAGCGCGTCGCCTTCGACATGCGTATGCACGGCTTTCACCGCGCAGAAGAACACCGTGTGCGTGCCGACTTCGGTCACCGATTCGATCTCGCAGTCCAGCGAAGCGAGCGCGCCATGCAGGACCGGTGCGCCCGTCGCGAGGGTGTCCCATTGCGCGGCGGCAAAGCGTTCGGCTATCGGCAGCGTGCCGGTGGCGAAGTGCGCGGCGAGCGTCTGCTGTTCGGCGCTGAGCACGTTGACGCAGAGTTTGCCGTTGGCGCGAAAAGCGGCGTTGTTGCGGCTGCCGCGATTGATGCAGACGAGCAGCGTGGGCGGCTCGTCGGTCACTCCGCACACCGCGGATGCGGTGCAGCCGGCCCGACCCGCCGCGCCGTCGCTCGTGATGATGTTGACGGCGGCGCCAAGACCGGCCATCGCGTCGCGGAAGGTGCTCCTGTCAAGCATATGAGCCTCTGCGAAAAAATCGTTGTGTCGCTGCATGACTGGGCGGACGGCACGAAGTGAGAATCCGCATGACGATGCCATCGATAAGGATGACCAGGAACCAGTGCGGCGGCGTAAATAGGCAAGCGGCATCTCGCAGCTTTGCGCCAGGCAGTCGACCGCGCGTGACTGACGCGTGTCTCACGGCGCCGGTGTCAGGCATCGTATGAAATGGGCGCGGCGGCACAATCCGGCGAGCGAAATTTCGCCGCCGTATGGTTCGCGGGCAGACGCGCATGCCCGAAGAGTTTCTCGCGCAACGTGCCGTCACGATACGCATGCTTGTAGGCGCCGCGTTCCTGCAGAACCGGCACGACGTGCGCGATGAAATCCTCGAAGCATTCCGGCGCGACCGTACGCGATAGATTGAAACCATCCACGCCCGCTTCTTCGGTCCACGCGATCAGTTCGTTCGCCACGCGTTCGGCCGAGCCGACCAGCGGCGCCTGACGGCTGCCCAGCACCATCTGTTCGAGCAGCTTGCGTTTGGTCCACTGCGGGCCCGCCGCGCGCGTCATGGCCTCGACATTCGATACGATCGCCTGGCTCTTGCCGGTTTCGATCGGCTCGTCGAGGTCGTAGCGCGCGAAGTCGATGCCAAGCGACGCCGCCGCATGCACGAGCGCCGCCTCGGAGCTGACATAACGGCGGTACTCTGCGTACTTTTCTTGCGCCTCGCTGTCCGTGCGGCCCGTGATGACGGTTTGCCCGAGCAGTACCTTGATGTCGCCGGGATTGCGGCCGCCTGCCACCGCGTGCGCGCGAATATCGTCGACGATCGCCTTCACGGCCGGCCTCGCCTGGCCGTTGACGAACACGCACTCCGCGTGCGCCGCGGCGAACCGTTTGCCGCGCGCCGACGATCCCGCCTGATACAGCACCGGCGTGCGCTGCGGCGACGGCTCGCTCAGATGCATGGCGTCCACCCGATACTGCTTGCCGTGATGGTGGATCACGTGGACTTTCGACGCGTCCGCATACACGCCCTGGACTTTGTCGCGCAACACCGCGCCGTCTTCCCAACTGCATTCCCACAGTTTGTAGACCAGTTCCATGTATTCGTCGGCGAGGTCGTAGCGGTCGTCGTGCGCCATCTGGCCGGTCAGGCCGATCGCGCGCGACGCGCTGTCCAGATAACCGGTGACGATGTTCCAGCCGACCCGGCCGCGCGTCAGATGATCGAGCGTCGACATGCGCCGGGCGAACAGATATGGCTGCTCGACCGTGAGGTTGGACGTGACGCCGAACGACAGATGACGCGTTACCGCCGCCATGGCGGGAATCAGCAGCGTCGGGTCGTTGACCGGCACCTGCACGGCGCCGCGAATGGCTGCGTCGGGGTTGCCGCCGTAGACGTCGTAGACGCCGGCGACATCGGCGAAAAAGATGCCGTCGAACAGGCCCGCTTCGAGCATGCGGGCGTAGTCGGTCCAGTACTGCAGATCCGTATAGCGCGCGGACTGATCGCGCGGATGGGTCCACATGCCTTGCTGGATGTGGCCGACGCAGTTCATGTCAAAAGCGTTGAGAACGATTTCCTTCGGCATGGGGTCTTCCGGCTGGGTGGACGAATGCTCACGGCTGCGCGTTCGAGTCGCGTGCGCTTTTGCGGGTTGCAGTCGCGATCGTTCGTTTAATATAGTGGACGAAAAATCACTATGCAAGACATTGATTTCGGCTTTTAATGAGCGGCGAGGCGAGCGCGGACGTCAGCGCCGATGGCCGCACCGCCTCGATATAATTTGCGGGGCTCATTTTCCTCACTCTCCAACGCGTCCATTTTTCCATGTCCGAGTCCACTGCCATCGATCTGACCCAGGCAATCTCCTTGCGCGTGAAGACCGAGCGCGAGGCGCGCAACTGGTCGCTGAGCGAACTGGCGGAGCGCTCGGGCGTGTCGAAGGCGATGATCAGCAAGGTCGAACGAGGCGAGGCGAGCCCCACCGCGACGGTGCTCGGGCGTCTGTCAGGCGCGTTTGGCCTGACCTTGTCCACCTTGCTGGCGCTTGCCGAGCAGACTGGCGAACGGCTCGTGCGGCATGCGGACCAGTCGGTCTGGCAAGACCCGGAGACCGGCTACACGCGCCGGCGCATCTCGCCACCCACGGGCGGTGTGCTGGAATTGCTGGAGATCGAGCTGCCGCCGGGTGTGAAAGTACCGTACCCGCCGGATGCTTTCGTGTTCCAGCATCAACAGATCTGGGTGACGCTCGGGGTGTTGACCTTCCGGGAGGGCAAGCAGGTTTATCGGCTGGAGGCGGGGGATTGTCTGCAGCTCGGCGCGCCGCTCGAATGCGAATTCTTCAACGCGGGCGAAGACGTGTGCCGTTACGTGGTCGGCCTCGTTCGACGGTAGGCGCTTGCACGTAAGTTTCAACGGACGCTTCAATAAGCGCTTCAAATGCCAGGACGACAGGCAACGCCTCACGTTCGCATCGAGCGACGAGCGGCGTTGCCTGAGGTCACCGGCAAGTCATCAGGTGAAAGCGGGCGCTCAACCTCCGCCGCCGCCTTGCGTGCCGATGGTGAGCCTGTTGTTCACCGACTTCACGCCGGCCACACCTTTCGCCACTTCCTCTGCCTGCGGAATCTGCGCGCCGTCGGGCACCGATCCGGTGATCGTCACCGCGCCGCCACGGGCCCGGACGAACACGTTCGACACGTCAAAACCCTGCGCCTTAGCGAGAGCCTTGCGCACTTGCAGACCCAGCGCGCGGTCTGTCTTCTTGACCGTTTTGGCACTGGGCGCCGCCATGTCGCCGGACGCCATTGCGTCGCTCGCCTGCGCATAGGCGCTGGCCGCCGTTGCCAAACACAATGCGATGCCGAGCGCCTTCAAAAGATTGACTGTTTTCACGTTTTCTCCATCCTCGAAAAGTTGATGTCGCTTCGTTGCATGCAAAAAACCACGCGCTTGCGAGCCCTTTTCCGCCCACGAGGAGCACCCTGTCTTGTAGAAGAGTGATGCCGCGACGCTCCCGGCGCGCTTAAACAATACTCCAGCCGAAGCGCTCATGCTGGAAAAACTGCCCTGAACGCCGCATTGGGAGCCATTCCGGCAATCATGGCCAGGCTTGTGTTGCGCACGTGTGACGACGATGTTCCATATATCGGGTTGGCGGTTTGTCAATGCGCGTCAGTGCGTACCAAGGCGCGCATTGGCGGCGACGCCTAGAACCATTGCGGCGCCATGCCGAGCGTGGTGTCGTCCAGGGTGCGCAAGGTGGCGAGCATCAACGCGACGCGCGGCAGTTCCCAGCGGAAGAACCACTGGCACGCATGCAGCTTGCCGCGATAGAAGTCCGCGTCTGCTTCGCTATGCGAAGCAGGTAGCGCGGCGCTTGCGACAATCGCCTGACGCAGCCATGTCCACGCAATCACGATATGACCGAAGACTTCGAGAAACGCATTCGCGTTGGCGAGCGCGCGTTCGCTCTCATGGGTCAGCGCGGGCAGCAACGCCTCGATTGTGGCAGTCAGATCGGTCCATGCTGCGCCGAGCGCATCGGCGTGCGCGTGCAGTGCCGGATGCTCGCGCGCTCGACCGATTGTCTGCTGCATTTCGCGGGCCAGTTGTTTGAGCGTCGCGCCCTGTTTCATCGTCACCTTGCGGCCTAGCAGATCGATGGCCTGAATGCCGTGCGTGCCTTCGTGAATCATGTTCAGCCGATTGTCGCGATAGAACTGCTCGACCGGATATTCACGCGTGTAGCCGTAGCCGCCGTGAATCTGGATCGCGAGACTGTTCGCCTCCAGACACCATTGGGACGGCCAGGATTTCACCACCGGCGTGAGCAGATCGAGCAGCAGGACCGCTTCGGCGCGCGCGGTTTCGCTCTCGCCGGTGTTCTGTTCGTCGACGAGACGCGCCGCGTACAGGCACAACGCATAAGCGCCTTCCACGTAGGCTTTTTGTGCGAGCAGCATGCGGCGCACGTCGGCGTGTTCGATCAGCGGCAATTGCGGGTCGAGCGGATTCTTGTTGTCGGGGCGGCGTCCTTGCGGCCGTTCGCGCGCGTAATCAAGCGACGCGAGATAGCCGCGGTAGCCCAGCATGACCGCGCCGAGACCCACGCCGATGCGCGCCTCGTTCATCATGTGGAACATGTAGGCGAGACCGTGATGCGGCTCGCCCACCAGTTCGCCGATGCATTCGCCATGTTCGCCGAACGACAGCATGGTCGACGTCGTGCCGCGCCAGCCCATCTTGTGAATCAGTCCCGCAAGGGCGACGTCGTTGCGCGCGCCGAGGCTGCCGTCTTCGTTGACATGGAACTTCGGCACGGTGAAGAGCGAAATGCCCTTGACCCCCGGCGGGCCGCCGGGAATGCGCGCCAGCACCAGATGCACGATGTTCTCGCTCAACTCGTGGTCGCCGCCCGAAATAAAAATCTTGTTGCCGCGAATCGAATAGGTGCCGTCCGCATTGGGCGTGGCGCTCGTGACGAGATCCGACAGGCTCGAACCTGCTTGCGGCTCCGTCAGCGCCATGGTGCCGAACGCGCGTCCTTCAAAGAGCGCTTGCAGATACTTGCGCTTTTGCGTTTCGCTGCCGAAGCGCTCGATCACGTTCGCGTTCGCCGTGGTCAGCATGGCATACGACGCGGTCGCGATGTTCGCGCTCTTAAAGAGCGACAGACACGCAAACGAAATCACCGACGGCAACTGCATGCCGCCCCATTCGTAGTCCTTGCCCGCGGCGAGAAAGCCGGTGGCGCGCATGGCGTCGAGCGCGTCTTTCACCTGGGCGGGCAGGGTGACGCGTTGTCCGTCGAACTGCGGCTCGTGTTCGTCCGAGAGACGGTTGTGCGTCGCGAACTTTTCCACGGCGACCGTATGCGCGGTGTCGAGCGCCGCGTCGAAGGTCTCGCGGCTGTGATCGGCGTGACGCGCGCGGCGTGTGAGCGTCTGTGCTTCGAGTACTTCGAACAACTGAAACTCGAGATCACGTGAGTTGATGATCTGCGCATCTTGCATGAGAGAAGACCCGTGAAAAAGTAAGCCGCCATGCGGAACATTGACCTAAGGCAAAGCGTAAAAGCGCCCTCGAACATATCGGCTCGGTGCGGTTGAAACGCGCGGCGTTCGGGTAATTCCCGATGCTTCGCCACCCACTTATGCATGTCAGTTTATCTCGAAAGTGAATGATCGTGCTTTTATTTACACGCCGAATTTCGGCAAGTATTATGGGCGCAAAACACGGCATACCGATCTGCATAGCAGAACAAATCTGGAGGAGCGACGCAATGTCTGTGAAGGACCTGTTTCAACTGGACGGCAAGGTGGCACTCATCACCGGCGGCTCGCGCGGCCTCGGTCTGCAAATGGCCGAGGCACTCGGCGAAATGGGCTGCCGCGTCGCCATCACCGCGCGCAAGGCCGACGAACTTGCCGAAGCGAAAACGCATCTGCAACAACTCGGCATCGAAGTGCAAACGGTGGTCAACGATCTGCAGCGCTTCGAAGGCATCCCCGGTCTCGTGGATGAAGTACTGGGCGTGCACGGCCGCATCGATATTCTCGTCAACAATGCGGGCGCGACATGGGGCGCACCCGCCGAAGACTATCCCGACGAAGCGTGGCACAAGGTCATGAACCTGAACGTCAACGCGCCGTTCTTTCTCGCTCGCGAAGTCGGCAAACGCAGCATGATCCCGCGGCGCGCCGGCAAGATCGTCAATATCGCTTCGGTGGCGGGCTTGAAGGCTTCGCCACCGGGCATGAACACGATTGCGTACAACACCTCCAAGGCCGCCGCGATCAATTTCACGCGGGCGCTCGCGGCGGAGTGGGGCAAGTACAACATCAACGTCAATGCGATCTGCCCGGGCTTTTTTCCTTCGAAGATGACGGCGGGTCTGCTCGACAAGCTCGGAGAAACGATCGTCTCGCATACGCCCTTGCAGCGTTTGGGCGGCGAAGAAGATCTCAAAGGTCCGATCGTGTTTCTCGCGAGCGAAGCGTCGCGCCACATCACTGGCCAGGAGTTCGCGGTGGATGGCGGCGCGATCATCATCTGAGCGTCACGCGGGTCTGACGCGGCGCTGTGAATCAAGCGCGCGGCGGTAAACCAACGCGCACCGACAGTAAAAAGCTGGAGACACTGATGAACGAACGCCATCGCCCGCATTGGCCACCGCAACTGCCACTGCACTTGACGCTGCCCGAGACCAATCTCTTCTACAACGCCGAAGTCTCGGCGGCGCGTTATCCCAACAAGCCGTTCATCGTCTTCTACGACACTGCGATCACGTTCGCCGAGTTCAAGGACGAAGCCGAACGAATCGCGGGCTTTCTGCAACAGGAGTGTCGGGTCAAAGCCGGCGACCGCGTGCTGTTGTATATGCAGAACAGCCCGCAATGGATCATCGCCTACTACGGCATCCTGCGGGCGAACGCGGTGGTGGTGCCGGTCAATCCAATGAACATGACGGGCGAACTGGCGCACTACGTCGAGGACAGCGGCGCGACCACGATCATCGCGCCGCAATGCCTGTTCGCGAACGTCGAGCCGTTGATCGGGAGCGGACCTGGCAAGGGCATCGAGCACGCAATCGTCGCGACGTATAGCGATTATCTGAAGAAGACCTCGCCGATCCCCGTGCCTGAATTCGTCGCTGCGCCACGCAAGACGTTCGCGATTGCCGGCGTGACGTCCTGGCAGCAGATGCTCGATCGACACATTGCGCCGGGGCCGCTCACCACCGGTCCCGACGATCTGTGCGTGATGCCTTATACGTCGGGCACCACCGGCAAGCCCAAAGGCTGCATGCATACGCACCGCAGCGTGATGAGCACGGCGCTCGGCGGCTGCGTCTGGTTTTCGTCGCCGCCGGACGGCGTTTATCTGTCCGTGCTGCCGCTCTTTCACGTGACCGGCATGCAAGGCGGCATGAACAGCGCGGTCTTCTCCGGCGCGACCATCGTGCTGTTGCCGCGTTGGGATCGCGAGGCCGCCGCGCTATGCATGCAGAAATATCGCGTCACCGCATGGCAGTCCATCTCGACGATGATGGTCGATTTCCTCTCGAACCCGAAGCTCGACGAATACGATCTGTCGAGCCTCACCGGCACGCGCGGCGGCGGCGCGGCGATGCCGGACGCGATTGCCAGAAAGCTCAAGGCGCTGACCGGGCTCGACTATGTCGAAGGCTACGGCATGACGGAGACGATTGCCGGCACGCACATCAATCCGCCGCATCGTCCGAAGCCGCAGTGCCTGGGCATTCCCGTGTTCGACGTGGACTCGCGCGTGATCGATCCGGTTTCGCTGGAGGAACTGCCGCAAGGCGAAACCGGCGAGATCGTCACCCATGCGCCGCAAGTCATGCAGGGCTACTGGAGAAATTCGAAGGCGACGGCGGACGTGTTCATCGAACTCGACGGCAAGCGGTTTTTGCGAACCGGCGATCTCGGCCATATCGACGAAGACGGTTATTTCTTCATGACGGACCGTCTCAAACGTATGATCAACGCGTCCGGTTACAAGGTATGGCCGGCTGAAGTCGAGGCGCTGATGTACCGGCATCCGGCGATTCACGAGGTCTGTGTGATCGGCGTGAAGGACGAAAAACGCGGCGAGACCGTGAAGGCGCTGGTGGTGCCCGACGCCGCGCACGCGGGCACGATTACTGCGCAGGAGATCATCGACTGGGCGCATGAGCAGATGGCCGCGTACAAGGCTCCGCGCATCGTCGAGTTCGTGGCGTCGCTGCCGAAGTCGGGCAGCGGCAAAATCTTGTGGCGCACATTGCAGGAAGAGGATGCGGCGCGCGTGGCCGGCTCGCGAGATTCGTCTGCTTGATGCAACGCCCGCTCGTGGTGTTGAACTGACTCTTTTGATGGTTTGCCTGTAAGCTTTGAGCGCGAGTTCGTACTGAGTGTCGTGCGCGGCTCGCGGCGGTGAACAGAAGACTCACAGGCAAGCTTGAATGCGCCTGACTGCTATTGCCAACTTTCGAGAGGGGAATTGAAAATGAAGAGCTTTGCCATTAAACAGATCATGCTCGGCGTTGCCGTTATCGCCATGGTCGCCGGCACCATTCCGCTCGCCGCGGCTCAAAGCGCGAGCGACGCTGCCATGTCGGCCGCGCCCGGCATGGCGGCGAGCAGCGCGAAACCCACCAAGGCGGAGCGCAAAGAGGCGCGCAAACAAGCCCGGGCCAAGAAGAATGCCGAGTTGAAGAAACTCGAAGATGCAGGTTATCAGCCGGCTCAAAATGACCCGAACTATCCGGACAAACTGCAGAAAGCGCAGAAGAAGGCCGGCGTTGGAGCAGGCGCGAGCCAGTAAACGCCCAAACAGCCATCGCTCAGGCAGCCGCGCGGCAGGATTGAACGTCGCGCGGCTGCCGGTACGGATCGCCTTCGCGGGTCATGCAACGCGACTCTGCCCACTTCAGCCGCATCTACTCCACGACCCACACTCAACGCGTGCCGAGCGTCTCGACCAGCATGTCGACGAACGCCTTGACCCGCGCCGTCATCTGTAACTGATGCGGATACACTGCATAGATATCCGCGCCCGGCGTGCGGTAGTCGGGCAGAACATGGACGAGCCGGCCATCGGCGAGATATTCCGCGATATCCCATTCGGCGCGCATCAGAATGCCTTGGCCGTCCAGCGCCCACTTCACCGCGATTTCGCCGTCGTTGGTGGTCAGGTTGCCGCGCACGCGCACTGTCTCGGTCTTTTCCGCGGCGCCGCGTCCGCTGGTCAGACGCCAAACGCCGTAAGCGTCGCCGCCCTGGCGAATGCCGATGCAATTGTGCTGCGCCAGGTCCGCCGGACTGCGCGGCGCGCGCCGCTCGGCAAGATAGCGCGGCGAGGCGCACAGCAGGCGCCGGTTCGACGCGACCCGGCGCGCGATCACGCGGGCATCCGGCGGTTCGCCGAAACGCACGCACACGTCGAAGGCGTCGTCGCTGAGCGGCGGCGGATCGACCGAAAGCTGCAACTGCACATCCACCTCGGGAAAGCGCCGCACGAACCGCGAGATCAGCGGAGCCACGTGGCTGCGGCCGAAACCGAGCGTCGCGTTCACGCGCAGCAGGCCTTTCGGCGCCGCCTGCGAACCGCCGAGTAACTGCGCGAGGTCGTCCATCTCGCTCAGAATGCGCCGCGCGCGCGTCAGATACAGTTCGCCCTCCGGCGTGAGGCTCATGCGCCGCGTTGTGCGGTTGACGAGCGAGACGGCCGCCCGCGATTCCATCTGCGCCAGATGCTTGCTCACGGCCGCCGTGCTCAGTCCGAGTTCGCGCGCGGCCGCCGTGAGGCTGCCGCTCGCGGCGAGCGTCGAGAAAAAAGCGAGATCGTCCGGCTGGATCGACGAGGTCATGAAGCGGCCTATTGTTAACCTGAAGTTAAGGATGCTTTGAGTCTAGCAGCGTTTTTCCAGGCAGTGGACGTTCTACGATGCGCTCCATGCTTTCAACATCATGGAGATACCCAATGAAGACCTATCGCATCGCAACCATTCCCGGCGACGGCATCGGCAAGGAAGTCGTACCCGCCGGCCGGCGCGTTCTGGAAGCCATCGCCGCGCGCAGCGACGCCTTCGGTTTCGAGTTCGAGAATTTCGACTGGGGCGGCGACTACTACCGCGAGCATGGCGTGATGATGCCGGCCGACGGACTCGATGCGATTCGTCACAAGGACGCGATTCTGTTCGGCTCGGCGGGCGATCCGGATATTCCCGATCACGTGACGCTGTGGGGTCTGCGCCTGAAAATCTGCCAGGGCTTCGACCAGTACGCGAACGTGCGCCCCACGCGCATCCTGCCCGGCATCGACGCGCCGTTGAAGCGCTGCGGACCGAAGGATCTCGACTGGGTGATCGTGCGCGAGAACTCGGAAGGCGAATATGCCGGCGTGGGCGGCCGCGCGCATCAGGGCCATCCGATCGAAGTCGCCACCGATGTCTCGATGATGACCCGCGCGGGCGTCGAACGCATTCTGCGTTTCGCGTTCCAGCTCGCGCAATCGCGGCCCCGCAAGCTGCTCACAGTGATCACCAAGAGCAACGCACAACGTCACGCCATGGTCATGTGGGACGAGATCGCCGTGCAGGTCTCGAAGGAGTTTCCGGACGTGCGCTGGGACAAGGAACTCGTCGACGCCGCCACCGCGCGCATGGTCAACCGGCCGGCCACGCTCGACACGATCGTCGCCACCAACCTGCACGCCGATATTCTCAGCGATCTGGCCGCGGCGCTGGCCGGCAGTCTCGGCATCGCGCCGACCGCCAATCTCGACCCCGAGCGCCGCTATCCGTCCATGTTCGAGCCGATTCACGGCTCCGCGTTCGACATCATGGGCAAAGGTCTCGCGAATCCGGTCGGCACTTTCTGGTCGGTGGTGATGATGCTGGAGCATCTCGGCGAGCACGCCGCCGCACAGCAATTGATGGCGGCAATCGAGCGCGTCACGGCGGACCCGTCGCTGCACACGGGCGACCTGGGCGGCATAGCCACGACCATGCAGGTGACCGATGCCGTGTGCGCGATCCTGGCGGCGGGATCGCCGACCAATGCGTCTACGTCCGCACCAGCCGAACCGGTTGCGAGCGTCAAGGCCGCCTGAAGCCGGCTGCCACGCGCAAAGAGTCACGCAAAAACATAACGCCCGGACGAACGCGTCACTGGCGATCTCACTGCATCGAGCAGAGCTTGAGTGGAGACAGGTATGAACAATGAACTGCAGGCCCGAGTGGTGCGCAAGCTGACCTGGCGCATCCTGCCTTTCGTGATGCTGCTTTACTTTGTCAGCTTTCTCGACCGGGTGAACGTCGGCTTTGCGGCCATCACCATGAACAAGGATCTCGGCCTCACGCCGACCATGTTCGGGCTCGGCGGCGGCATTTTCTTCCTTGGCTATTTTCTGTTCGAGGTGCCGTCAAACCTCATCCTCAACAAGGTCGGCGCGCGCATCTGGATCGCCCGCGTGATGGTGACGTGGGGGCTGGTTTCGGCGGCCTCGGCATTCGTGGCGGGGCCGACTTCGTTCTATACGCTGCGCTTTCTGCTCGGCGTCGCCGAAGCCGGATTTTTTCCCGGCATCATCCTGTATCTGAGCCAGTGGTTTCCCGCTCGCCAGCGCGCCGTCGCGGCCGCCGCGTTCATGGCGGCCGCGCCGCTCTCGACGGCCATCGGCTCGCCGATTTCCGGCGCGATCATGCAGATGCCCGCATTGTTCGGCCTGAAGGACTGGCAGTGGCTGTTCGTCATCGAAGCGATTCCCGCCGTGCTGCTCGGCTTCGTGGTGTTGAAGGCGCTTACCGATTCGCCGGACAAAGCCAGATGGCTCGCCGCCGATGAAAAAGCGTGGCTCATCGCCACCTTGCGCGAAGAACGCATGGGACGCGAATCGCAGGCAGGCCATGCCGCCGGTGCGCTCGCCGCGCTGCTTGACTCGCGTGTGTGGATCATGTCGATGATCTATTTCGGCACCTCCGCGGGCCTCTACACGCTTGGCTTGTGGGCGCCGCTCATCATTCGCCAGTTCGGTTTCAGCGCGCTCGGCACCGGCGCGTTGAATGCGATTCCGAGCGTGCTGGCGGTACTTGGCATGGTGGTGTGGGCGCGTCATTCGGACCGCCGCGGCGAGCGCACGTGGCACGTGGTGATTCCTTGCGTGGCGGCGGCCATTGGGCTTGCCTGGGCCGGTCTCGCGGATACGGCGGTTGGCGTCGTGCTGGCGCTGGTGGTGGTGAACGTCGGCATCAGCGCGGCGAAGGCGCCGTTGTGGGCGATGCCGAGCACTTTTCTCTCGGGTGCGGGGGCCGCCGCCGGCATCGCCATGATCAATTCGATCGGCAACCTGGGCGGCTTCGTCGGACCGTTCGCGATCGGCTGGCTCAAAAGCGTGACGGGCGGCTATGCCGCCGGGCTCTATGTGGTGGCGGCGAGTCTCGTGGTTTCGGCTCTGCTTACGTTGGCGGTCGGCCGGCGCGGGTATCGGACCGCGCACGCGGCGCAATGATCCAGCGCGGTCGAATGGTCATGAGAAGCGTTGTCGTTCTCGCTCACGACGCGCTTTAGGGCTTTGATCTTTTGCGTATCTGAATCGATTACGCTTTGGTGCTGTGGACTCGATACGCGGGCACAGCATCATGGCATCCAGACGCGAAGTAAAACGATACAAAGCCAATCTCTCCGATGAACTGCACAGCGCCGCGCTGTACGAAACGCTCGCGAAGGTCGAGACAGACGGCACTCGCAAGCAGGTCTACAGCGAGCTCGCCAGATCCGAGCGCGATCATGCGCAAGTCTGGGCCAACAAACTGAGAGCCAACGGACTCGATCCGAAAGGCACCGGCCAGGCCGTCAAAACGCGTTTGATGAAAGGACTGGTCCGCCTGTTCGGTGCGGGCTTCGTGCTGCCCACGCTGGCGGCCGCGGAATATGCCGATCGCAACAAATACCAGGGGCAGCCGGACGCGGGCCGCATGTCGGCCGACGAACATCATCACGCCGCGATGGTGCAGGCGCTGGCTCACGGCGGCGGCGACGCGAGTCTCGCGCCGGGCGCGCGGATTGCCGCGGCCGAGTCGTGGCACAAGGGCGCGGGATCGGGCAACGACTTGCGCGCCGCCGTGCTCGGCGCCAATGACGGCCTCGTCTCGAACTTCTGCCTGATCATGGGCGTGGCCGGCGCGGGCACCGGCAACAAGGCGATTCTATTGACGGGACTGGCGGGGCTCATCGCCGGCGCGTGTTCGATGGCGCTGGGCGAATGGCTCTCGGTGACCAATGCGCGCGAGCTGGCCAGCACGCAGATCGCGAAAGAGGCGCAAGAACTCGAAGAATCGCCGGAAGCCGAAGAGCACGAACTTGCGCTGATCTATCGCGCCAAGGGCCTCGACGCGGGCGAGGCCAAACGGGTTGCCTCGCAAATGATGCGCGACAAGAGCAAGGCGCTCGACACGCTCACTCGCGAAGAACTCGGACTCGATCCGGCGGAGCTGGGCGGCAATCCATGGTCCGCGGCGGGCGTGTCGTTCTGCCTGTTCTCCGTGGGCGCGATTTTTCCGGTGATGCCGTTTCTGTGGACGCATGGGTACAGCGCGATCATGCAATGCGTGGTGCTCAGCATGCTGGCGCTTGCGTCGATCGGCGTGTTCACGTCGCTTTTCAACGGACGCAGCGCTGGGTTCTCCGCGTTGCGGCAGGTCGTGATCGGACTGATCGCGGCTGCGTTCACGTTCGGGGTGGGACGGTTGCTGGGCGTGTCGGTGTCGTGAGCGCTTGCCTTGGCGAGCGCATTTCGCCGTTGCATGGCAGGAATAACGGTTTTTTCGGCTGACGTTTCGGGTACGTGCGCTTGCTGCGCTGCGGCAACAAGGCTTGAAGACCTCCGCGAATAGCGTTTTTCTGCATCGGATGTCCTCCACTTGCTCGAACGCGACATGCCTCAGAACGCGCCTCGACATCCGCCAAACCCTTGCCCCACAAGGCTGTGCACTCCATCCGCCAACGCGCCCAAAAAACGGGTGTCGCATTTCCACATGTGCCTGTCGCAAATAGTCGGCTAGCGATACTTTTTTCTGGCAACTATGTATGCACAGCGCGGACGAGCGTTTGTCACCGCAACAACTATCTTGCATGGGGCCGAGTAAGTGTTTTTAGCTGTCGTTATGCTAAAGCGCCAACTTCGGTCGACATAGGAGAGTATTCAATGAATTCCCCCAAGGTCGTGGTCGAAGGGTTGTGCAAGGTGTTCGGCACCAACCCGAAACAGGCGATCGGCATGCTGGCAGGCGGCGCGACGAAAGAGGAAGTGTTCGCGCGCACCGGTCAGATTGTCGGCGTCCACAACGTATCGTTCGAAGTCAAGGAAGGCGAGATCTTCGTGCTGATGGGCCTGTCCGGCTCCGGCAAGTCGACGCTGATCCGCCTGATCAATCGCCTCGTCGAGCCGACGGCCGGCAAGGTGCTGATCGACGGCCGCGACGTGGCCAGCGTGCCGCGCTCCGAGCTGACGGCGCTGCGCCGCAAGGACATGAGCATGGTGTTCCAGTCCTTCGCGCTGATGCCGCAGCGCACCGTGCTGTCCAACGCGGCGTTCGGGCTCGAAGTGGCGGGCGTGGGTCGCAAGGAACGCGAGAAGCGCGCGATGACCGTGCTCGAGCAGGTCGGCCTCGCGCCGTTCGCGCAGAAGCTGCCCGCGCAACTGTCCGGCGGCATGCAGCAGCGCGTGGGTCTCGCGCGGGCGCTGGCGGTCAACCCGTCGCTGATGATCATGGACGAGGCGTTCTCCGCCCTCGATCCGCTCAAGCGCAAGGAAATGCAGAACGTGCTGCTCGATCTGCAACGCGAACAGCAGCGCACCATCCTGTTCGTGTCGCACGATCTGGAAGAGGCGATGCGCATCGGCACCCGGATCGCGATCATGGAAGGCGGCCGGGTCGTGCAGGTCGGCACGCCGCAGCAGATCATCACCAATCCCGCCGACGATTACGTGCGCGCCTTCTTCGAAGGCATCGACACCAGCCGTTATCTGACCGCCGGCGACCTGATGCAGACCGACGCCGTGCCGCTCATGCAGCACTCGCCGCAGATCGACGCGTCGAGCGTGGCCGCCACGCTCAACGGCAGCGCCGACTACGCGTTCGTGCTGGACAGCGAGCGCAAGATTCGCGGCTTCGTATGCCGCGACGCGATGGGCAGCGCCTCGCCGCAGGTCAACCAGATCGAATGCATCCGCCGCACCACGCCGCTCGACGATGTGGTCGAACTCGTGGTGGCGAGCCGCGCGCCGCTGCCGGTTGTCGAAGCCGACGGCTCCTACTGTGGTTCCGTCAACAAGACGAACGTGCTGAACGTTCTCACGCGCCATCGGAGTTCCCATGTCTGAAATCATTCCACTTGGCGCCTGGGTCGATCACGGCGTTCACTACCTGCTCGACCACGACGCAAAAACTTTCGATTCGATCGGCAAGGTGATCGAGAGCTTTGCCGCGGTGATCGAACACGGCTTGCAAGCCGTGCCGATGTGGGCGCTGATGGCGTTCTTCGTCGGCATCGGGCTATGGCGGGTGGGCTGGCGTTTCGCGCTCTTCACGCTGCTCGCCATGCTGCTGATCTACGGCACCGGGTTCTGGGATCAGATGGTGATCACGCTCGGCCTGACCTTGTCGTCGACGTTGATCAGTTTGCTGCTTGGCGTGCCGCTCGGCATCTGGACCGCGAAGAGCCGTACCGTCGAGATGATCGTGCGCCCCGTGCTGGATTTGATGCAGACCATGCCGGCGTTCGTCTACCTGATTCCGGCCGCGATGCTGTTCGGTCTCGGCCGCGTGCCGGGGATTCTCTCCACGGTGATTTTCGCCATGCCGCCGGCGGTGCGTCTCACGTCGCTCGGCATCAAGCATGTGAATCGCGAGATCGTCGAAGCAGGGCAGGCGTTCGGCTGCACGCCGTTGCAACTGCTCTACAAGGTGCAGTTTCCGAATGCGCTGCCGTCCATCATGACCGGCGTCAACCAGACCATCATGATGGCGCTCTCCATGGTGATCATCGCGTCGATGGTGGGCGCGGGCGGCCTCGGCAACGACGTGCTGGCCAGTATTCAGCGGCTAGACATCGGGCTCGGCTTTGAAAGCGGACTCTCGGTGGTGATGCTCGCGATCATTCTGGACCGCATCACGGAAAGCTTCGGCCGTTCGCCGGGCACGGCGCGCGCGCCGCTGCTGTCGGGCCTGCGCAGCGTCATGAAAGTGCGCCGCGAGCCGGCTGCGCAACACGGCTGAGCCGCCTATGAAGCGCGATGCGCTCACGCCTGTCGAGTCCGAGGCCGATTCTCCGCTGTCCGGGCTCGCGCACGTCGGCTTTCTGACGCTGCCGAACTTTTCGATGATCGCCTTCACCAGCGCGGTCGAGGTGCTGCGCATGGCCAACTACGTGGGCCGCGCGCAGCACTACCGGTGGTCGGTGATCACGCCGGACGGCGAGCCCGCGCGAGCGAGCAACGGCATCACGGTGAAGCCCACCACGACGCTCGCTGAAGCGGGCATGCCGGATGTGCTGATCGTCTGCGCCGGCTGGCACGTGCGAGACTACGTGAACGACACGGTGATCGCGCTGCTGCGCGAAGTCGCGGAAAAGGGCGTACCGCTCGGCGGTATTTGCACGGGACCGTATGCATTGCTGGCCGCGGGCCTGCTCGACGGCTATCGCTGCACCGTGCACTGGGAAGACATGTCGCCGTTGCACAAGAGCTACCCGCACGTGCGTTTCGCCGACGAACTGTTCGTGATCGACCGCGATCGCATGACCTGCACCGGCGGCACCGCGCCGCTCGACCTGATGCTGAAACTGGTGGGCATGCGGCTCGGTCAGGCGGTGGCGGCGCAGGTGTCCGAGCAGTTCATCGTCGAACGGATTCGCGGCTCGACCGATTACCAGCATATTCCCGTTGACGCGCGGGTCGGTTTCTCACGCGCGGAACTCGTCGAGGTGGTACGGCTGATGGAAGCGAATATCGAGGAGCCCTTATCGCTCGACGAACTCGCGCGGCTCGTGCATCTGTCGCAGCGGCATTTGCAGCGCATGTTCAAGATGTTCCTGAGCGTGTCGCCGACGCACTATTACCTGACGCTGCGATTGCGGCGCGCGCGCGAGTTGCTGCGGAATACGGATGCGTCGATTGCGCGCGTGACGACCGTGTGCGGTTTTCATTCGGCGTGTCATTTCAGCAAGGCGTATCGCGCGCAGTTCGGTCATGCGCCGAGCGTCGAGCGGCGCTTGTCCGCTTAGTGTTTGCGTAATGAGCGGCAAAAAAACAATCCGCTTCATCCAATCCAGTCAAACATCAATCACCCTGAGGGAACGCCATGAAACGTTTGTGGGCTGCGTCGTTGTGCGCGCTGTCTGTGTCGTCTGTGTTGGCCGCGGAACCTGCCACTTGCCGCGACGTGCGATTCGCCGACGTCGGCTGGACCGATATCGCGGCGACTACCGGGCTGGCGTCGACCGTGCTCGAAGGGCTCGGCTACAAGCCGACCAAGACGATCGCTTCGGTGCCGATCACGTTCGCCGGCGTAAAGAGCAAGCAGATCGACGTGTTCCTCGGCTACTGGTCGCCGACCATGGACCCGATGATCGACCCGTTCAAGAAGTCCGGTCAGCTCAGCGTGTTGCCGACGCCGAATCTGACCGGCGCGAAATACACGCTGGCGGTGCCGGATTACGCGTATCAGTCCGGCATCAAGACGTTCGCCGACATCGCGAAGAACTACGACAAGCTCGACGGCAAGATCTACGGGATCGAGCCGGGCAACGACGGCAATGCGTTGATCAAGAAGATGATCGACGCCAATCAATATGGGCTCGGCAAATTCAAGCTGGTGGAATCGAGCGAGGCGGGCATGCTGGTCGAAGTGAACCGCGCGATCCGCGACAAGAAACCGATCGTGTTTCTGGGCTGGGAGCCGCATCCGATGAACGTACAGATGAAGATCGATTATCTGTCCGGCGGCGATGCGGTGTTCGGCCCGAACTATGGTGAAGCCAAAGTGCTGACGGTGACGCCGAGCGATTATTCGACGCGCTGCCCGAACGTCGCGAAGCTGGTGTCGAATCTGCAATTCACGACCGACATCGAGAATCACGTGATGCTGCCGATCATGAATAAGACCGATCCGAACAAGGCCGCACGCGAATGGCTGAAGGCGAATCCGGCGGTGCTGGACAAGTGGCTGGCGGGGGTGAAGACGTATGACGGGAAGGATGGGTTGCCGGCTGTGAAGGCGTATGTGGCGGGGAAATAGGTGGGATTTGTAGCATTTGGCGGGCAGGGACGTTCGCGCAGAAATGTCTCTACGCCGCCTCGTTTGTTCTTGTGCTTGCAACCTCCCTGACGCTTAACCGGAAATTTGCCAGGCCGATGTCGGATCGGACATTTCCATAGAGTAGCTCGGCGTTGTCTGGTCATTGCGATTCAATGTTCCTTCAACGTGCGTCGGGCTTTTTCGACTCGCGTTAGAGTCGGCGCAAGCATGTTGTAATTTTAGGAGTTGTCGGATATTTCGGTTGTGCCTGTTCCTATAGGGTGCTTGGGCTTTACCAAGTACAACTAATAGGAGCAACGATGATAAGAAACAGAATTAACGAGAGTTCAGCGGGAATGGCGGCCCGCTTGCTGGCCGCGTTCATGCTGCTAATCATGGCGTTCGGGGCGAACGCCGCTGATTGTAATGCGGTGTGGGCGGCCACTGGCGCAAAGCCAGGTTCACCCACTTGCCGGTGGGATGCTTACGCCGGTGTACCTGGCGGCATACAGTACTACAACTGCGTGAGTTTGCCGCTGATCGACGCGTGGTGCGCGACACCGGCGGATGATCAGCCTGAGGCCAGTTGTCCGGTTGCTGACCCGGTATATCCCGGCAGCGGAGCAGTCACGTTGACGGAGGCCGACTTTGTCAGCGGCGACGAGATTCCGATGCTTTTCGCGCGGACGTATCGTTCAAAGTCGCTGACAGCATCGGCGACGGCGATGGGGCCGGTCTGGTTCCATAGCTGGCAGCGTAACCTCGGACTAGCGAATGCCAATAACGGCAGCACGTCAACGGTGCTGGTCTATCGGGAGAGTGGTGAGCCCATTACTTTCGTCTGGTCGGCTGGTACCTGGCGCACCAAGGCCTTCACCGGTTTGGCGCTGGCGCAGACCGGTTCTGGATGGACACTCACCGACCTCAGCACAGAGACCGTTGAATCGTACTCCGGCCAAGGTGTGCTCCAGACTGAACGCACGAAGACTGGCTTTGTTCGCACGCTGAGCTATGACGGTTCCGGTCTGCTGACCACTGTTACGCAGCATGCCGAAGGCACGGACGCCAACAAAGACATCACGCTTCGGCTTGACTACGACGATAAGCGTCGTCTGTCGCGTCTCAATGATCCACTGGGTGGTCTGACCCAGTACGGATACGACGCGAATGGCAATCTTGTTTCGGTCACGTGGCCGGATGGATACGTGCGCCGCTACGTCTATGACGACACGCGGTTCAAGAACGCATTGACCGGAGAGATCGACGAGTCGGGCAATCGCATTGCGACGTGGAGCTACGATGCTCAAGGTCGAGCGGTGGCGGTGACTCATCCGAATGCTGGACAGAACGTGCAGTTGGCCTACAACGCGGGCTCGACGATTATCACCGGTAGCAAGGGTTCCACCACGCTGAGTTTGTCGTCGATCGGCGGCATGCTCCGGCCTACCGGGAGCGCCTCGACCAAGGGCAATACGAACTCGGGGTGGGATGCATCAGGCAATTTGCTGAAAGACACTGACGCCAGCGGTGGCACGTCTGAATACAGCTACGACGATACCGGGCGGCCGGTTCGGGCGACGGTGAAGAGCACGGGCGGCACATCGATCACCACGATCCGTTACTACGACGCGAGCGGTCTGCGTCCGTCGATGATCGCATCGCCAAGGTTGATCCAGTCTTTCGTGTATGACGCGAACGGCAATGTCACGGGGATAAGTGAGACGCCGACTACCGACGCGACGGGCTCCAGCGCTTTCGATGCAACGAAGACCGATGGGGTGACTACCGCGTACGGCATGACCTACGACGCCTACAACCGGCTTGCGTTTGTGATGCAACTGGCGGACGGAAAGTCCGCGGCTCAGTGGAAGGTCAATCGTGACTCAACGGGTAATGTGTTCGCCATTATCGCGCTAGGAGACATCCCACAAGCGACTGAGTTCATCTCGCGCGACGCGGCACACCGCGTCCAGTACGGCTATAACCCAACGGGCGATTTTTATCTCCGTTATGACCGGCGCGGACGTATCGACAACTTCAAGTTCAATGAATATGCGAGTCCGGCGAACGGCGGAATTCGACGCGTGTTCAAGGCGAGATTCGGCTACTCGCCAGACGGACGGGTTGTATCGCGCACAGGTACGGTTGCGAAGGACGGCAGCGTTCTTGACCTGAACGATGGCACGGACATTCCGGTCTCCAGCGACGAAACCAATCAATGGATCGATAACTATAACTATGGTGACTCGCCGGTGGGGCCGCCTGCGAACCTTCAGGGCGCGCGTCGACTGCTGGGGGATAACTTCCTGGGCACGTCAACCGTATGCAGCGGCTGTCATTTTTCGGCTGGGCTGATCGACGGCACGGTCCGCGGTATCGCGATGGTCTATCGGCTGTTGCAGAACCCAGTTGTGCGCTATGGCATCGGTCAGGGAGCCAGAAAAGCTGCCGAAAACTGGGACCGCATCAAGCAGATGTGCAAGCCCGCTGCGGAGACGGAGGTGGATGGGATTCCGCCGGGGCGGATCAAATCCGAGTATGAAGATATAACGGTCGGTGACAGCGTTCGTAACATTGAAACCGACGTGGGCAAAGCGGAGTTTGAGGCAAACTTGCGCAATGACGGCTGGGAGCAGACGCTTAGCAAGGATGGCAAGATGGATATCTTCACTAAAGATGGGAATCGCTACGGCGTTCGTGACCAGTCGAACCAAGGCCAGCCCACGGCGGATTATTTTCCTGCAGGTTCGAAAGGTGCAACCGTCAAAATCCGCTTGGGGACTTTATGAGCAAGATTGATCACATCGACGACCGCGAGATATTCACGCCGCTTTGGCAGCGTGCACGTGAGTGTATGGAGCGGGTATCAGTCACCCCGGCATCGGAGTTGTTGCACTGTGACTCTTCTAACATTGCGACGCAGGTTTTCCACGATCTTGTCCGGAACATTGCGGCGTTCAATGGAACCGGAAAGTTCGCTGTTGTGGTTCTCAATCCGGACCCGTTCAGCTACTTCAATATGCATTTCGGCAAGTACCCGGGATTCATAGTCGAGCCGCAACATTCCGACGACGATTTCTTCGAAATACTGATGAAGGACCCTGGCGACAGTCCGGCTGATGCGATCGGTGTTTATTCGGAGCAGTATGCAGTCTTGCCGATTTCGGGAGAATGGTTCTTCTATGCCGATCGAGGATGGGACGGCGGAACCGGCGTTCTCGGTGGTCCTCCGGATGTCATGAAATTTGCTCGGCAACATTTCGGGTTTTACGAGAACCCGCGTTGAGTTTTTGATTTTTCGCCGTCGCGCGCGTGTCCCGATCAACAGTCCGTGACACGCGCGCATACCAGAGGCGTGTCTGGCAGTGCCATGGCGCGTGAGACAACCTCAAATCGCCTGCGCCCGCCCCGGAAACGTCTCGTCATAATCCCCACTATCCTCAGCTTCCGCCGCCGTGCCACGCTGCTCGCGATACATCATCGGCGGCAAACCGAATTGCTTGCGGAATTCCCGCCCCAGATGCGAAGCATCGGAAAATCCGCAACTCGAAGCGATATCCGCCACCGTCTTATCCGAACTCGTCAACAACCACGCGGCTGTCCGCAACCGCACCTGCTTCGCGTAGGCCTGCGGCGCCTTGCCCGTTTCCGCCTTGAAAAGCCGCTCCAACTGACGCGGCGAAAGATCGAGCTTGCCCGCTAGTTCATCGAGCGACAGCGAGCGCCCCACATGCTGCTCCATCAGCAGGATCGCGCGCTTGACCTTGGGATGCGTGGCGGGCGCGAGCCCCGGCGGATGCGGCTGCGGCGCGTTGCCTTTCTGCATGTCGTCGACGAGCAGAATGCGCAGCGCCTTCTGCACCGTGGCGGTTTCGAAGTGACGCAACAGGATCGCGGCGGCCACGTCGATCGACGCGCGTCCGCCGGAACACGTAATGCGCCGGCGGTCGATCACGAACAGCCGGTCGGCTATCAGCGCCTCCTCGTTCACCGACGGAAAGCGCTCGATGAAATCCCAGTAGTGAAACCAGCTCACGCAAATGCGGTAACCGTCGAGCACGCCCGCGCGCATCAGCGAAAACACGCCCGTGCACATGCCGACGAGCGTCGCATCGGTGGCGGCGGCGCGCCGGATGAACGCGAGCGTGGCGTCGTTCGCGGCCGGCCCGGAATGCAGGAGGCCGCCCACCACCACGACGTAATCGAACGGCTCGGCAGTGTCGAACGTCTCCCACGGCGTGATCTGGATGCCGCAACTCGCGCGCACCGGAGCAAGGGTTTCCCCTATCACGCTCCACGAGCAGCGCACGGGCTTGCTGAAATCGCCTTCATCGGCGGACAGACGCAGCAGGTCGACGAAACCCGAAAACGCGGTCAGCGTGAAGTTCGGCAACAGGATGATGCCGAAGCGGATGCGCTGCTTCGAAGTGCCGTCGATCGATTGAGGGGGAAGCGGTTCAGCGGAATTCATGCATGCAGCCAGCAAGGGAAAGGGTTGGATCAAGCATAGCACCGCGCCGGGTGCGTCCTGCGCCCGGCATCATGCAGCAACCCGGGCGGCAGCGCCAGCCATGCTCGCGGCGGCCCGCGCGAACTGTGGGCCTTTCGCAAATGCGTCAGGACTCGTCGTAAAAGCGCCGTGCCGCTTGGCGCGCGGCTTTGTTGACGCCACTATCCCACTGCCATGCCGTTTTTATTCTATCGGTTCAATTTGACCTGCGGTGCAATAGAGGCCAATCCACCCAAAGCATCGCAACGCACAAGGCACGCCATGAACGTCAGCGTCTTCGATCTGTTCAAGATCGGTATCGGTCCGTCGAGCTCGCACACCGTGGGGCCGATGATCGCTGCATGCCGCTTCGCGTCGCATATCGAAGACGCCAATCTGCTCGGCTTCGTGCGCGGCGTGAAGGTCGACCTGTTCGGCTCGCTCGGCGCGACCGGCAAGGGCCACGGCACGGACAAGGCGGTGCTGTTGGGACTCGAAGGCAATCTGCCCGATTCCATCGACCCGGACCTGATCGAGCCGCGCTTGCAAGCGATCCGCGCGACAAAACAACTGGTGCTGCTCGGCAAGCACCCGGTGAAATTCGACGAGCGGGAGCATCTGGGCTTTTTCCGCAAGCTGATGCCGGGTGCGCCGGGTTCGGGCGTCGTGCATCCGAATGGCATGCGTTTTCAGGCGTTTGATGAGAACGGCCAACTGCTGGTGGAGAAAGAGTATTACTCGGTCGGCGGCGGCTTCGTGGTGAATCGCGAAGGCGATCGCGTGAACGGCGTGCGCGCCGGCGCTGACGTGCCGTATCCGTTTCGTACCGGCGACGATCTGATGCGCGTGTGCCGTGAAACCGGATTGTCGATCGCGCAGATCACGTTGCGCAACGAATGCGCGTCGCGTCCCGAACAGGAAGTGCGCGAAGGCTTGCTGGCGATCTGGCGCACCATGTCCGCGTGCGTCGAACGCGGCTGCAAGGTGCGCGGCGAGTTGCCCGGTCCGATGCACGTGAAGCGCCGCGCGGCCGATCTGTGCGGACAATTGCGTTCGCGCTCGGAAGAGTCGCTGCGCGATCCGCTTTCCATGCTCGACTGGGTCAACCTCTACGCGATGGCCGTCAACGAAGAAAACGCGGCGGGCGGCCGCGTCGTGACGGCGCCGACCAACGGTGCGGCCGGCGTGATTCCCGCGGTGCTGCACTACTACGTGAAGTTCATGCACGCGTCGAACGACGAGGGCATCGTCAACTTCCTGCTGACGGCGGCGGCGATCGGCATCATCTACAAAGAGACGGCGTCGATCTCGGGCGCCGAAGTGGGCTGCCAGGGCGAAGTGGGCGTGGCCTGTTCGATGGCTGCCGCGGCGCTTGCCGCCGTGATGGGCGGCACGCCGACGCAAGTTGAAAACGCCGCCGAAATCGGCATGGAACACAACCTCGGCATGACCTGCGATCCGGTCGGCGGGCTCGTGCAGATTCCGTGTATCGAACGCAACGCGATGGGCGCGATCAAGGCGCTGAACGCCGCGCGCATGGCGATGAAGGGCGACGGCCAGCATTACGTGTCGCTCGACAACGTGATCAAGACGATGCGCGAAACCGGCGCGGACATGAAGACGAAATACAAGGAGACGTCGCGCGGCGGATTGGCCGTCAACGTCATCGAATGTTGAGAACGGAATCGCGAAGTAAAGCAGGGAAAGCCGCAAATAGTAAAGCAGGAACCTGAGAGGCAGCATCAGCACCAGCGTCAGCATTCAGCACAGTACCCACAAGGATCAACGATGAGCCGCTATTCGATATTCAGCCTGTTGCGCAACGGGATGTCGTATCACGAGAACTGGGAGCGACAGTGGAAGAGCCCCGAGCCCAAACGTGAATACGACGTCGTGATCGTCGGCGGCGGCGGGCATGGTCTTGCCACCGCGTATTACCTCGCCAAGGAACATGGCGTGCGCAACGTCGCCGTGCTGGAGAAGGGCTGGATCGGCGGCGGCAATACGGCGCGCAATACGACCATCGTGCGCTCGAACTACTTGTGGGACGAGTCCGCTGCGCTCTATGAAAAAGCGATGAAGCTGTGGGAAGGGCTCTCGCAGGATCTGAACTACAACGTCATGTTCAGCCAGCGCGGCGTGATGAATCTCGCGCACACGCTGCAGGACGTGCGCGACACCGAGCGCCGCGTGAATGCGAACCGGTTGAACGGTGTGGACGCCGAATTCCTCACGCCCGCGCAGATCAAGGAAATCGAGCCGACCATCAACTTGAATAGCCGCTATCCGGTGCTGGGCGCATCGATCCAGCGTCGTGGCGGCGTGGCGCGTCACGATGCGGTGGCCTGGGGCTTCGCGCGCGGCGCGGATCAGGCCGGCGTCGATATCGTGCAGAACTGCCAGGTCACGGGCATTCGCCGCAACGGCAGTCAGGTGGTCGGCGTGGACACCACGAAGGGTTTCATCAAGGCGAAGAAAGTCGCGATCGTCGCGGCGGGCAATACCTCGACCCTCGCCGACATGGCCGGCGTGCGGCTGCCGCTGGAGAGCCATCCGTTGCAGGCGCTGGTGTCGGAGCCGATCAAGCCGGTGGTCAACACGGTGGTGATGTCGAACGCGGTGCACGCGTATATCAGCCAGTCCGACAAGGGCGATCTGGTGATCGGCGCGGGCGTCGACCAGTACACGGGTTTTGGGCAGCGCGGCAGTTTCCACATTATCGAAGGCACGCTCGAAGCGATCGTCGAAATGTTCCCGGTGTTCTCGCGCGTGCGGATGAACCGCCAGTGGGGCGGCATCGTGGACGTCTCGCCGGATGCGTGCCCGATCATCAGCAAGACCGACGTGAAGGGGTTGTACTTCAATTGCGGTTGGGGCACGGGCGGCTTCAAGGCGACGCCGGGTTCCGGTTGGGCGTACGCGCACACCATTGCGAAGGATGAGCCGCATGCGTTGAACGCGGCGTTCTCGCTGGACCGTTTTTATACCGGCCACCTGATCGACGAACACGGCGCCGCCGCTGTTGCCCACTAACGTCACGCACTGGGACGAGGACAAAGAAATGCTAGTGATCGAATGCCCGTGGTGCGGGCCCCGCGCCGAAACCGAATTTTCCTGCGGCGGCGAAGCGGACATTGCCCGTCCGCTCGACACCGAGAAACTCACCGACCGCGAATGGGGCGACTACCTGTTCATGCGCAAGAACCCGCGCGGCGTGCATCGCGAGCAGTGGATGCACACGCAAGGCTGCCGCCGCTGGTTCAAGGCGCAGCGCGACACGGTGAGCTATGAGATCCAGGGCTACGAGACGTTCGAGCGTCCGTTGCTCGCCATGGATAGCGCCGAGGCTAACGCGCAAAACACGGCACCAAACAAGGCACAAAACACGGCACAAGAGGGCAAGGCATCATGAGCCAGAAAGACCGACTCCCGAACGGCGGCCGCATCAATCGCGCCATGCCGCTGACGTTCACCTTCAACGGCCGCCAGTACCAGGGCTATCAGGGCGACACGCTGGCTTCGGCGCTGCTCGCGAACGGCGAGCATTTCGTCGCGCGCAGCTGGAAATATCACCGGCCGCGCGGCATCGTCACGGCGGGCGTGGAAGAACCGAATGCGGTCGTGCAACTCGAAACCGGCGCATACACAGTGCCGAATGCGCGCGCGACCGAAGTCGAGCTGTATCAGGGCCTGGTGGCCACCAGCGTGAACGCGAAGCCGAGCATCGAGAAAGACCGCATGGCGGTCAACCAGAAGTTCGCGCGCTTCATTCCGGCGGGCTTCTACTACAAGACCTTCATGTGGCCGCGCAAATTCTGGCCGAAGTACGAAGAAGTGATTCGCGACGCCGCCGGTCTCGGCAAGGCGCCCGAACATACTGACGCGGACCGCTACGACAAGTGTTTTGCGCATTGCGACGTGCTGGTGGTGGGCGGTGGCCCGACCGGCCTCGCGGCCGCGCATGCCGCCGCGTTGTCCGGCGCGCGCGTGACGCTGGTCGACGATCAGCCTGAACTCGGCGGCTCGCTGCTGTCGTGCCGCGCGGAGATCGACGGCAAGCCCGCGCTGCACTGGGTGCAGAAGATCGAAGACGAATTGCGGCAGATGCCCGAAGTGAAGATCCTGTGCCGCAGCACGGCATTCGGCTATCAGGACCACAATCTCGTGACGGTGACGCAGCGGCTCACCGAACATCTGCCGGTGTCGCAACGCAAGGGCACGCGCGAACTGATGTGGAAGATCCGCGCGAAACGCGTGATTCTCGCGACCGGTGCGCACGAGCGTCCCATCGTGTTCGGCAATAACGATCTGCCGGGCGTGATGCTGGCGTCGGCCGTGTCGACCTATCTGCATCGCTATGCGGTGCTGCCGGGCCGCAACGCGGTGGTGTTCACCAATAACGACGACGGTTATCAATGCGCGCTCGATCTGAAAGCAGCCGGCGCCCAGGTGACGGTGGTCGATCCGCGCGCGAGCGAATCGAAGGGCACGCTGCCCGCTTTGGCACGCCGCTACGGCGTCAAGGTGTTGAACGGTGTCGTGATCACGGCGGCGCACGGCAAACTGCGCGTGGCGTCGGTGGACCTCGCGTCGTATTCGAACGGACAGGTCGGTGCGAAGCAGAGCGAACTTGCCTGCGATCTGCTCGCGATGTCCGGCGGCTGGAGCCCGGTGCTGCATCTGTTCGCGCAATCGGGCGGCAAGGCGCACTGGCATGACGAGAAGGCTTGCTTCGTGCCGGGCAAGGCGATGCAGCCGGAAACCAGCGTCGGCGCATGCGCGGGCGACTTCAAGCTCGGCCAGGGCATCCGTTTCGCGATGGACGCGGGCGCCGAAGCCGCGCGCGCGGCCGGTCATATCGTGGCTCGACCCAATCCGGTTCAGGTCGCCGAGATCACGGAAGCGAAGATGCTGCCGCTGTGGCTGGTGGGCGGCCGCGAGATGGCCACGCGTGGGCCGAAGCAGTTCATCGATTTCCAGAACGACGTGTCGGCTGCGGATATTTTCCTCGCGGCGCGCGAGGGCTTCGAATCGGTCGAGCACGTAAAGCGCTATACGGCAATGGGTTTCGGCACCGACCAGGGCAAGCTCGGCAACATCAACGGTATGGCGATTCTCGCGCAGGCGCTCGGCAAGACCATTCCCGAGACCGGCACCACGACCTTCCGTCCGAACTACACGCCCGTCACCTTCGGCACGTTCGCCGGCCGCGAGCTGGGTGAGTTTCTCGATCCGGTGCGCAAGACGGCGGTGCACGAATGGCACGTGGAAAACGGCGCGGCTTTCGAGGACGTCGGCAACTGGAAGCGTCCGTGGTACTACCCGAAAGCGGGTGAAGACCTGCACGCGGCGGTGGCGCGTGAATCGCTCGCGGTGCGCACGAGCGTCGGCATTCTCGATGCGTCCACGCTCGGCAAGATCGACATTCAGGGCCCCGATTCGGCGAAGCTCCTGAACTGGGTCTACACGAATCCGTGGAGCAAGCTGGAAGTTGGCAAGTGCCGCTACGGTCTGATGCTCGACGAAAACGGCATGATCTTCGACGACGGCGTGACCGTGCGCCTCGCCGACCAGCACTACATGATGACGACCACCACCGGCGGCGCGGCGCGCGTGCTGACGTGGCTCGAACGCTGGCTGCAAACCGAATGGCCGGACATGCGCGTGCGGCTCGCCTCGGTAACGGATCATTGGGCGACTTTTGCCGTGGTCGGTCCGAATAGCCGCAAGGTGCTGCAGAAGGTCTGCCAGGACATCGACTTCGCGAACGCGGCGTTCCCGTTCATGAGCTATCGGGAAGGCACGGTGGCGGGCGCGGCTTCGCGTGTGATGCGCATCAGCTTCTCGGGCGAACTGGCTTATGAAGTGAACGTGCCGGCGAACGTCGGACGCGCGGTGTGGGAAGCGCTGATGGCCGCAGGCGCCGAGTTCGACATTACGCCGTACGGCACCGAAACGATGCACGTGCTGCGCGCGGAGAAGGGCTACATCATCGTCGGCCAGGATACGGATGGCTCGATGACGCCGTACGACCTCGGCATGGGCGGGCTCGTCGCCAAGTCGAAGGACTTTCTCGGCAAGCGTTCGCTGACGCGCTCGGACACCGCGAAGGCCGGGCGCAAGCAACTGGTCGGCCTGCTCTCGGACGATCCATCGTTCGTGATACCGGAAGGCTCGCAGATCGTCGCGGGTCCGTTCCAGGGCGAGACGGCGGCGATGCTCGGCCACGTCACGTCGAGCTACTACAGCCCGATCCTGAAGCGTTCGATCGCGATGGCGGTCGTCAAGGGCGGTCTCGACAAGATCGGCGAAACGGTCACGATTCCGCTTTCGAGCGGCAAACAGATTGCAGCGAAGGTCACCAGTTCGGTGTTCTACGACAGCGAAGGAGCACGTCAACATGTGGAATGAAACGAGAGGGACGGCGTCGGTCGTGGATCGTGCTGTCGGCAAACAGACCGGCGTGTGGCAGGAATCGCCGCTGGTGGGCACGGACGCGTTGCTGAAGAAGCATCAGGCAACGGCCAACGCGGCGTTCAGATTGAACGAGCGGCCGTTTCTGGAACTCGTGAACGTGCGCGGCGATACGCGTGACGCCGCGTTCGTGCGCGCCTTTGAAAGCGTGCTCGGTTGCCGTCCGCCTGAGAAGGCGAACACCGTGGCGCGCGGCAACGGCTACGACGTGATGTGGCTCGGCCCGGACGAGTGGCTGGTGCGCTCGGCCACGGCGCACGACGCGACGCGCACCGCGCCGTTGCAGGCAAAACTCGGCGCGGCGTTCGCGGGTGTGTTCGCTTCGGCGGTGGATATCGGCAGCGGCTACACGGTGCTCGAAATCAGCGGCGCGCGCACGCGTGAAGTGCTGTCGCGCGGTTGCCCGCTCGATCTGCACCCCAAACTATTCGGCGAAGGGCAGTGCGCGCAGAGCCATTATTTCAAGGCATCAATGACGCTGCTGCCCACCGGCGCGAGCAGTTTCGATGTCATCGTGCGCCGCAGCTTCGCGGATTACTTCGTGAAGATGATGCTCGACGCGGCCGAGCCGCTGATGTCGTAAAGCGCGGCGAGTGGTCCTGTTCGAACCGCTCGCGCGTTTCATCCCTCGATATTCGCCATGACGTCGACACGTCTAGCCACCGCGCGTCTCACCGAGCGCGCGTGCCACGAAGGCGATGCCCATGCCGCGCTCGCGCTGCTCGATCAGAGCATCGTGCTGCGGCATCGGCGCATTGCGCTGATCCGCTATCTCCTCGCGCAGCAACTCGGCGCGCCGTTGCAGGCGCGTCACCATGAATACGTCGAACGGATCGCCGCACGGTTGAGCGCGGAGGCGCTCGCGCGCATTGCAAGCACCGCGCGGGCGCGTCTGCGGGCCTGAGTCTCACGATCCGCGCGCACGGAACGGCGCACCCGTTCCATCCCGATGACGTATTTCCTCTATGTCGCCGATTTATGTCGGCTTCTACTGAAAACACTCAGGAGTACCCACGCGGCACGCGCCGCATCCACCAGGGGATGACATGTCCACCGCCTATCCGCCGCGCGCGAGCGCAGCCGCCCGACTCGAACGGCTGCCGTTCTCCGGTTATCACCGGACCATTTTCATCATCATCGCCATCGCGTTCTTTTTCGATTCGGTCGATCTCGGCACGATGACCTTCGTGCTCGGTTCGATCAAGACGGAATTCGGCTTATCGACCGCGACGGCGGGGCTGGTGGCCAGCGCGAGTTTCTTCGGCATGGTGATCGGCGCGGCAATTGCCGGCTTGCTGGCGGACCGCTTCGGCCGGCGGCCTGTCTTTCAGTGGAGCATGGTGTTGTGGGGGCTCGCGTCGTATCTGTGCTCGACTGCGCACAGCGTGGAAGCGTTGATCTTTTATCGCGTGCTGCTCGGCTTCGGCATGGGCATGGAGTTTCCGATCGCGCAGACGTTGTTGTCGGAGTTCGTGCCGGCTGCGTCGCGCGGCCGTCTGATCGCGCTGATGGATGGTTTCTGGCCGCTCGGCTTCATTACTGCGGGCGTGGTGTCGTACTTTGTCTTGCCGACCTTCGGCTGGCGCACCGAGTTTGCGCTGCTCGCGATTCCCGCTGTATTCGTGTTGATCGTGCGCCGCGTCGTGCCGGAATCGCCGCGCTGGCTCGAACATCGCGGACGTTTCGGCGAAGCCGACAAGATTCTCGCCGAGGTCGAAGGGAAGGTAATGAAAGCGGCCGGGCTGAGCCAGTTGCGCGCGCCCGTCATGCTCGCGGAACCGCCGGCTGCCAAGGGCACGGGGGCGTTCCGCGAGATCTGGAGCATGGCTTACCGGCGTCGCACGATCATGGTGTGGACGCTGTGGTTCTTCGCGCTGCTCGGTTTCTATGGGCTGACGTCATGGCTCGGCGCGTTGATGCAGCAGGCAGGCTTTGCGGTGACGAAGTCGGTGCTGTACACGGTGCTGATTTCTCTCGGCGGGATTCCCGGGTTTATTTGCGCGGCGTGGCTGGTCGAACGTTGGGGACGCAAGCCGACTTGTATCGCGTCGCTCGCGGGCAGTGCGGTGATGACTTATGTGTATGGACAAACCGCGCTGCATGCTCAGACGCCGACCTTGTTGATCTGCGCCGGGCTGGCCATGCAGTTCTTCCTCTTCGCGATGTGGGCGGTGCTGTACACCTACACGCCGGAACTGTACGGGACCGGTGCGCGCGCGACGGGTTCGGGCTTCGCGTCGGCGATCGGCCGAGTAGGTTCGCTGATCGGACCTTACGTGGTGGGCGTGGTGTTGCCGATGTTCGGCCAGGGCGGCGTGTTCTCGCTCGGCGCGATGTGTTTTGTGATCGCGGCGGCGGCGGTGTGGATTTTGGGCATCGAGACGCGCGGGTTGGCGCTCGAGACGCTGGTGTCGGAGGCGGTTGAGACGGATGCGCGGGGGGTGTTGAGTCCGGCGCGGGAGTGAGCGCGTGGCTCAGGGTGCAGTCCATTGAACTGCACCCCTGGTCGTTCAATTCAGAGCGCGAACATTAAACGGCTTCCCAGGCACCCAGGCCCAAGTCGCCAGCACTTTCGCGCCCGCCGGTCCGGCGCTCGTCACGTGAACGACATTTGCCGGCATCCGGTAGCTCTCGCCGGCGTGAACGACTTGCGCCGGTCTGCCCTCGATCTGCACCGTGACTTCACCTTCGAGTACATAGGCGAGCTCCGGCCCGGTCGCCTTGTGCTTCGGTTCGGCGGCATTCGGTGGAAATTCGGCGATGCCCATGCCCATTTCGCGATCGGTTCCCGGAATGGGGACGCGTTGAAGCACCACTGTGTCTTTGGCGCCGGGCGCCTTTTCGCCGGCATTGGCCGACGGCAGATTGATGAGGACCGCAACGATCAGCGGCACGCAACGCAAGCTGTTCATGATCGAGTCGCCCCTATTCAATGCGCGGACCCGGCAAGCGCCGTCAGAATCTTATAAGCAGCAGCCACCCGATCGTCGTTCGGGAAGTTCTTGTTGGCCAGCATCACAATGCCCAACTGCTTCTCGGGCACGAAAGCCACATACGCGCCGAAGCCATTGGTCGAACCGGTCTTGTTGATCCAGACGTTTGAACGAGGCGCGAGCGGCGGCTTGATTTCGACCGCGGACGTCGCGTTCAAGACCATCGCCGATGAATTGCCCGCCAGCAATGTCTTCAGCGGGACCGGATACGCGTATTGCTCCCAGATCAGATCCTGGGTCAGCACGCCTGCCTTGAAGTAACCGGTGTGCGTGTCCGTGATCGCGCGCTGCAGTTTCGCGTCGAGTGGGACCAGATTCATGTTGGCCTGCATGAAGTGCGTCATGTCGGCGGCGGTGGATTTGACGCCGTAGGCTTCGGCTGACAGCACGCCGGGCGCCATACGGATCGGCGCACCGTCTTTCCTGTAGCCTTGCGCGTAGTCCGGGATCCGTGCTGTCGGGACGTCGATATAGCTGTTCTTCAACCCCAACGCGGGAAACATGCGCTGTTCCATCAACGCCGTGAAATCCTGCCCCATGCTTTTTGCGGTGATCAATCCGAGCGCGCCGATGCCCGGATTGGCGTAAGTCCGGCACGTGCCCGGCGCGCAACTGGGCTGCCATGCCTTGAAATACTGCATGAGTTGGTCGTTGTTATGGATTTCGTCCGGCACCTGCAAGGGCAGCCCACCGGGCGTATGCGTGCCCAGATTGACCAGCTTCACGTTGCCGAACCGGCTGCCCTGAAGAACAGGCAAATATTTGCTCGTCGTATCCGACAGGGAAAGATCGCCGCTGACCTGCGCATACGAAGCCAGCGTCGCCGTGAAGGTCTTGCTGATCGAGCCGAGTTCGAACAGCGTGTCGCGCGTAACGGGCTTGCCGGTTTCCGTGGACGCCACGCCATAGTTGTACACATAAGGCTTGCCCCCGACGATGACACCGACCGCCATGCCATGAATGCGGTCTTTCGCCATGAGCGGCTGGATCGCCGCGTCGACCGTATGTTTGATGCTGTCTTGCGTGGCATCGGCTGCGTGGCACATGGGAGCGGCCAACGCAAAGGCCACGGTTGCCGTGAGGCAGAGGGCTTTCAACTTCATCTCTCGCGTTTCCTTGAATGTCTGTCGGCAGAGGCGCTCCAAAAGGTTCTTTGAAACGCCTCGAGGCCGCACTATCCGGCTTTTGCCAGACACTGACAATCGACGATAAGTTGCGCGAGGGTAAAGAAAATCTTATGCGCGAACAAAGGCGTCAGGTCAAACCGTCGCGGTCGCCCGTTTTCTCGACGCCACGCCATTCGCCACGAAGTAGGGCGTGTCCACCCGCGCCAGCGGTTCGCGTCCACGAATCCGGTCGGCGATCTTCTCGGCCAGCATGATGGTCGGCGCGTTCAGATTGCCCGTCGTGATGCGCGGCATGATCGACGCATCCACCACGCGCAGCGCATCCATGCCGTGCACACGGCCCTCGTTATCGACCACGGCCATGTCGTCATAGCCCATCTTGCACGAACACGACGGATGAAACGCCGTCTCAGCCCGCATGCGCACGAACGTGTCGAGCTGTTCGTCGGTAGTCAGTTCCGCGCCGGGATTCAGTTCGCGGCCGCGATAACGGTCGAGCGCCGGTTGCCGCATGATCTCGCGCGTGATGCGAATGCCGTCGCGGAACTCGCGCCAGTCGAGCGGATCGGCCATGTAGTTGAACAGGATGCTCGGATGCGCGTTCGGATCGCGCGACGTGAGCTTCACGCGGCCGCGACTTGGCGAGCGCATTGAACCGACGTGCGCCTGAAAACCGTGCATCTTGATGGCGTTCGAACCGTTGTAATTGATCGCGACCGGCAGGAAGTGATACTGAATGTTGGGCCACAGATCGTCGTCGCGCGTGCGGATGAAGCCGCCGGCTTCGAACTGATTACTCGCGCCGATGCCCGTGCCTTTGAGCATCCATTCGAGTCCAATAGCCGGTTGATTCCACCACTGCAACGCCGGATAAAGCGAAACAGGCTCCTTGCACTCGTACTGGATGTACATCTCCAGATGGTCCTGCAAGTTTTCGCCGACACCAGGCAGATCGTGGACGAGCGGCACGTCGAGTTCGCGCAGCCATGTGGAGCGGCCCACGCCCGAGCGCTGCAACAATTGCGGCGACGCAATCGCGCCGCTGCACACCAGCACCTCGCGGCGCGCCAGCGCGTTCACCGCATTGCCATGATGCAGATACGCGACGCCGACCGCGCGCTTGCCCGAGAACAGCACGCGATCCGTCACGGCATGCGTGACGATGATGAGATTCTGCCGCGCCTTCGCACGATCCAGATAACCGCGCGCCGTGCTGGCGCGCCGGCCGTTCGCCGTGACCGTGCGATCCATCGGGCCGAAGCCTTCCTGCTGATAGCCGTTCAGATCGTCGGTGCGTGGAAAGCCGGCTTGCACGCCGGCTTCGACCATCGCCGCGAAGAGCGGATTGTTGCCGGGCTTGCTGGTGGTCACGTGCACGGGACCGTCGCCGCCGTGGTACGCGTTCGCTCCGGCATCGCGCGTTTCGGCCTTGCGGAAATACGGCAGGCAATCCAGATAGGTCCAGTTTTCCAGACCGGCGTGCGTGGCCCAGCCGTCGTAATCGAGCGCATTGCCGCGGATATAGCACATGCCGTTGATCAGCGACGATCCGCCGAGCCCCTTGCCGCGCCCGCATTCCATGCGCCGGTTGTTCATATGCGGCTCGGGGTCCGTTTCGTACGCCCAGTTATAGCGGCGTCCCTGTAGCGGAAAGGCGAGCGCGGCCGGCATCTGCGTGCGGAAGTCGAAGCGATAGTCGGGGCCGCCCGCTTCCAGCAGCAGCACGGTGACGTCCGCGTCTTCGGTGAGGCGCGAAGCGAGCACGTTGCCCGCCGAACCCGCGCCCACGATGATGTAGTCGTATTCGTTCGCAGCCATCGCGCGCTCTCCTTAGAACACCGGTTGATAGGGGCCGAGTTCGACCTGCACGGACTTGATGCGCGTGTAGTGCTCGAGCGTGGTGATGCCGTTTTCGCGGCCTACGCCTGACTGCTTGTAGCCGCCCACCGGCATTTCCGCGGGCGACTCGCCCCACGTATTGATCCAGCAGATACCCGCTTCCAGACGATGAATCACGCGATGCGCACGCGCCAAGTTCTCTGTGACGACGCCCGCGGCAAGACCATAAGCGGTGTGGTTCGCGCGCGCGACGGCTTCGTCTTCGTCGTCGAAAACGAGAATGCTCATCACCGGCCCGAAGATTTCTTCGCGGACGATGCGCATGTCGTCACGGCAGTCGGCGAACACGGTCGGCTCGACGTACTGGCCATTTGCGAAATGGCCCTCGGTGAGACGCTTGCCGCCTGCCACGAGCCGCGCGCCTTCCTGCCTGCCACTTTCAATGTAGCCCAGCACCTTCTGCAATTGCGCGGCGCTCACCAGCGGGCCGAAGTTGGTGGCGGCGTCGGTGGGCGCGCCCACGCGAATGCGCTTGACGCGTTCCAGCACCAGGGCCTCGAAACGTTCGAGCACGCCGCGTTGCACGAACACGCGCGTGCCGTTGGTGCACACTTGGCCGGAGCTGAAGAAGTTGCCGCTCATGGCGATGTCGGCGGCGCGTTCCAGGTTGGCGTCGTCGAACACGAGCAGGGGCGACTTGCCGCCAAGTTCCATCGTCACTTCTTTCAGCGACGACGCGCCCGCCATCGACATCACCTTCTTGCCCGTTTCCACGCCGCCGGTGAATGAAATTTTCTCGATGTCCGGATGCGCGGCGAGCATCGCGCCGACGCGTCCGTCGCCTTGCACGACATTGAACACGCCTGCGGGCACGCCGGCTTCGGTATAGATCTCGGCGAGTTTCAGCGCCGACAGTGGCGTGATCTCGCTCGGCTTGAAGATCATTGCGTTGCCGGCCGCGAGCGCGGGCGCCGACTTCCAGCACGCAATCTGGATCGGGTAGTTCCATGCGCCGATGCCCGCGCAAACGCCGAGCGGCTCACGCCGCGTATAGACGAACGACGTGGGCCGCAGCGGAATCTGCTGTCCCTCGATCGCAGTGGCGAGCCCCGCGTAGTACTCGATCACGTCCGCGCCGGTGACGATATCCACCGCGAGGGTTTCAGCAATCGGCTTGCCGGTGTCGCGCGTTTCGAGCGCGGCGAGTTCGTCGTTGCGCTCGCGCAGAAGCTCGACGGCGCGGCGCAGAATGCGCGACCGCTGCATGGCCGTGAGCGCAGCCCATTCGCGTTGGCCTTGCTGTGCGGATCGTACGGCGCGATCGACGTCGGCCGCCGCGGCCTGCTGCACGCTCGCGAGCGTTTCGCCGGTGGCGGGGTCGAGCGTGTCGAAGGTTTCGCCACTGGTGGCGTCGACATAGCCTCCGCCGATATAGAGACGTTGCGTTGCGAATACCGCCATGACTTGCTCCTTTCTGAAGATGTCGCCGGTCCGGCTACGTGCTTACTCGCGCGAGGCGAGGACCAGATCGATATAGTCGTTGGCCACGCGCAGCGCGGCTTTGGTGTCGAAGGGCTCGCCCGAGAGCGCGCCGCGCAGCCACAAGCCATCGATCAGCGCGGCGAGGCCGCTCGCCGCACGGCGCGCCGCGGCACGCGGCATGGCTTTGGAAAAATCCGCGCACAGATTCGAGTTCAGGCGGCGCGTGTTCACGTACTGCAGCCGCCGCAATGGCGGCTTGTGCATGCTCTCGGACCAGAACGCGAGCCAGGTTTTCATGACCGGGCCGCTGGTCTGCTCGGCGTCGAAATTCGCGGCGACCACCGCGCGTAACTTCGAACGCGGGTCAGCTCTCGCCGCACGGCGCCGGCGCGACGTGGCCTGCCACAGATCGCGCAGCACGTGACGCATGGTGGCTTCGAGCAAGCCGTCCTTGTCGCCGAAATAGTGGCTGACGATGCCGGTGGAAATGCTCGCGCGCTGCGCCACCGAAGCCAGCGTGGCGCCCGCGAGACCGGTCTGGTCGATCGTGTGGAGCGTGGCGTCGATCAACTGCGCGCGGCGGATTTCGCGCATTCCGAGCTTGGGCATGGTGCGGGCGCTAATAGCTGGGGTTGCTGTGGTTGGTTCCAGGCGGACTGCCGAAGACGAAAGCGGCCCGCTCAAATGGATTCGAACGGCCATGGTAGTTTTTTTATATTGAACGGTCAATCAATAAAAAGCCAAGTGCATCAGCGTGGACAAGGGCTGCGGCCGCCGTGTCGGTTCCGGCCAAACCTATGTCGCGTTCGGCACATGCGCTCGGTTCACTGGGCGCTACCCTCGTTGAACGGCGTGCTTAAACGGACTGGGCGAACCGGGTGAACCGGGCGCGCCGCTCACAGACATGGAGACAGACAATGAGCAGCAATCGCGGCGTCGTGTATCTAGGGCAGGGCAAGGTGGAAGTGCAGTCGATCGACTTTCCGAAGATGGTCGATCCGCGTGGCCGGTCGATCGGTCACGGCGTGATCCTGAAGGTGGTGAGCACGAATATTTGCGGCTCGGATCAGCACATGGTGCGCGGCCGCACGACCGCCGAAGTCGGCCTCGTGCTAGGCCATGAGATTACCGGCGAGGTGATCGAGGTGGGCCGGGACGTGGAAACGCTGAAGGTCGGCGATCTCGTCTCGGTGCCGTTCAACGTGGCCTGCGGACGCTGTCCGACCTGCAAGGCGCAACATACCGGCGTGTGTCTGAACGTGAATCCGTCGCGCGCGGGCGGCGCGTATGGTTACGTGGACATGGGCGGCTGGATCGGCGGCCAGGCCGAATACGTACTGGTGCCGTACGCCGACTTCAACCTGCTGAAATTCCCCGACCATGCGCAGGCCATGGCGAAAATCCGCGACCTTACGTGTCTGTCCGACATTTTGCCGACCGGCTATCACGGCGCGGTGATGGCCGGCGTGAAGCCCGGCGCTACCGTGTATATCGCGGGCGCGGGTCCGGTGGGCATGGCGGCTGCCGCTTCGGCGCGTTTGCTGGGCGCGGCCTGCACGATCGTCGGTGACATGAACGAGGAGCGTCTCGCGCACGCGCGCAAGATGGGCTTTCAGACCATCGATCTGTCGAAGGACGCCACGCTCGGCGAGCAGATCGAGCAGATTCTCGGCAAGCCCGAAGTGGACTGCGCGGTCGACTGCGTCGGCTTCGAAGCGCATGGCCACGGTAGCAGCGGTTCGCACGAGGAAGCGCCGGCCACCGTGCTCAACTCGCTGATGGAAATCACGCGGGCCGCGGGCGCGATCGGCATTCCGGGTCTGTACGTCACGGACGATCCGGGCGCCACCGATGCCGCCGCGCGCAAAGGCAGCCTGAGCATCCGCTTCGGTCTGGGCTGGGCCAAGTCGCACTCGTTCCATACCGGACAGACGCCGGTGATGAAGTACAACCACAATCTCATGCAGGCGATCTTGTGGGATCGCTTGCCGATTGCGGATATCGTCAACGTGACCGTGGTGTCGCTCGACCAGGCGCCTGATGGCTATCGCCAGTTCGATGGCGGCGCGCCGAAGAAGTTTGTGATCGATCCGCACGGGTTGTTGAAGGCGGCTTGATCGCGCCATGAGGTGGCGGCGGGACTGCATGCGCAGTCTCGCGCAGCGCTACAAAAAAAACGCGTTGAACGGAGAACCGCTCAACGCGTTTCTTTTTATGGCCGCGTATTCAACCTGTCAAGCGATCAGCCGCCTCAGGCCGCCAGCACCGGCACCGCAGCGAGCGACGGCGCCTGCTTGCGTCGTTCACGCGTCGGCGCCGTGCCGAACGCGTCGCGATAGCTCTTCGAGAAGTGGCACGCCGACTGAAATCCGCATGCCATCGTGATGTGCATGATCGACATATCCGTTTGCAGCAGCAACTCGCGCGCGCGCCGCAAGCGCAGGGTCAGGTAGTAATGCGTCGGCGTCATGCCCAGATGTTCGCGGAACAAACGCTGCAATTGTCGTTGCGACATGCCGGCGAGCCGCGCCAGTTCTTCGCGCGAGAGCGGCTCTTCGATATTGTTCTCCATCAGCGAGATCACTTCGAAGAGCGACTTGTTGGCCGAGCCGAGCCGCGCCACCAGCGGCATTTTCTGTTGCGCGCTGGTATCGCGCACATGTTCGACGATGAATTGCTCGGCGATCTGCGTAACGCGTGCCGTGCCCACGCGCGGCGCGATCAGGTTCAGCATCATGTCGAGCGGCGCGACACCGCCCGTGCATGTCACGCGATCGCGGTCCACCACGAACAGTTCTTTCAGAAAGCGCGTGTCGGGAAACTCTTCCTTGAGCGCCGACATGTTCTCCCAGTGAATCGCGCACGCATAACCGGCCAGCAAACCGGCGCGCGCCAGCGCATAGGTGCCGGTGCACAGGCTGCCGAGCACACAGCCGAGCCGGGCGAAGCGGCGCAGTGCAGAAAGATGGGCCGGCGTGGTGGCGCGTTGCACGTCGATGCCGCCGACCACGAACACGATGTCCGGCTGGCCGACACATTCGACCGGCCCCGTGTCGACCGACAAACCATTGCTGGCCATGACCGGGCCGCCGTCCGGACTCACGATCGACCAGCGGTAAAGCGTTTGGCCCGTGAGGTAGTTCGCCATGCGCAGGACTTCAATAGCGTTGGTGAACGCAATCATGGTGAAGTTGGGAACCGGCATGAATGCGAAATGCGACAACGACGCCGTGCGATCGGTGGACATGAGAGGAATGATTCCTTCGAATCTGTAATGTCACGTCGCCGTGGGGAGCAGCGACTTCTTCAATTTTGAGGACTAGGGCAACTACCGTGCCATCAGGCTAAACCCTCGGTTGGCCCGTCTTCGGCTCGGATAGCTAGACAAATGGCACCACGACGGCGCCGTAGCGGTCTGCTTGCGCACCCGAAGCGCGCACGAGGTACGCGTGCAGTGCAACATGGGCGCGAGTTCAGCACGATCGTTCGGCAGGTGGAGAGAGCGCGTTAGCGCCGACTTGTGAAAAAAGGACGTGTATGGCGGAAAAGGCAAAGAACGCGTCTGAATTCATAAATTGACCGGCGAGGCAAGCGTCAAGAATAGACGCAATGCACACCGGTAGCTGCAGGGGCGAAGCAAAGCCCAGACGCGGCTTCCGGCTTTCCGTCAACGACTCCACGGACCTTCCATGTCGAACCCGAATCCTTTCTTCGAAGCAACGCTCGCCACGCGCGACACGGCGGTGCGCGGCGCCATTCTGAAAGAGCTCGAGCGCCAGCAGTCGCAAGTCGAACTGATCGCGTCGGAAAACATCGTGTCGCGCGCGGTGCTCGAAGCGCAGGGCTCGGTGCTGACCAACAAGTATGCGGAAGGCTATCCGGGAAAGCGTTACTACGGCGGTTGCGAATACGCCGACGTGGTCGAAACGCTGGCGCTCGATCGCATCAAGCAACTCTTCAACGCGAAATTCGCCAACGTGCAGCCGCACTCCGGCGCGCAGGCGAACGGCGCAGTGATGCTCGCGCTGGTGAAGCCGGGCGACACCGTGCTCGGCATGTCGCTCGACGCGGGCGGCCACCTCACGCACGGGGCCAAGCCGGCCATGTCCGGCAAGTGGTTCAACGCGGTGCAGTACGGCGTGAATCGCGACACGATGCTGATCGACTACGAGCAGATCGAGGAACTCGCGCAGCAGCATCAACCCGCGCTGCTGATCGCGGGCTTCTCGGCTTATCCGCGAGCGCTGGATTTTGCACGGCTGCGCGCGATCGCCGACAGCGTCGGCGCAAAGTTGATGGTGGATATGGCGCACATCGCCGGCATCATCGCGGCGGGTCGCCATCAGAACCCGGTGGAATACGCACACGTGGTCACGTCGACCACGCACAAGACACTGCGCGGCCCGCGCGGCGGCTTTGTGTTGACGAACGACGAAGACATCGCGAAGAAGATCAACTCCGCCGTATTTCCCGGCTTGCAGGGCGGCCCGCTGATGCATGTGATCGCCGGCAAGGCGGTCGCGTTCGGCGAGGCGCTGGAACCGGGCTTCAAGACGTATATCGACAGCGTGCTCGCCAATGCGCAGGCGCTCGGCGAAGTGCTCAAGGCAGGCGGCGTCGATCTGGTCACGGGCGGCACGGACAACCATCTGCTGCTGGTCGATCTGCGGCCGAAGGGCCTCAAAGGCAATCAGGTCGAGCAGGCCCTGGAACGAGCGGGCATCACCTGCAACAAGAACGGTATTCCCTTCGATAGCGAGAAGCCGACGGTCACTTCCGGCATTCGCCTGGGCACGCCCGCGGGCACCACGCGCGGCTTCGGCGTCAGCGAGTTCCGCGAAATCGGCCGGCTGATCGTCGAGGTGCTCGACGCGCTGCGCGATCATCCCGAAGGCCATGCCGCCACCGAACAACGCGTGCGCCGCGAGATTTTCGCGCTGTGCGAACGCTTTCCCATCTACTGAGTACGCCTGGAGCAAACGATGAGCACATTGCACGACAACAGCATCATCATCGACGGTCTGAACATTTCGAAGTTCGAGCGCTCAGTGTTCGAAGACATGCGCAAGGGCGGCGTGACCGCGGTGAATTGCACGGTCTCGGTCTGGGAAAGCTTCCAGAAGACCGTCGACAACATCGCCGAAATGAAGCAGCAGATTCGCGAGTACGGCGAGATCCTCACGCTCGTGCGCACCACGGACGACATTTTGCGCGCGAAGAAGGAGAACAAGACAGGCATCATTTTCGGCTTCCAGAACGCGCACGCTTTCGAGGACAACCTCGGCTATATCGAGGCGTTCAAGGACCTCGGCGTGAACGTGGTGCAACTTTGCTACAACACGCAGAACCTCGTGGGCACCGGTTGCTATGAGCGCGACGGCGGTCTCTCGGGCTACGGCCGCGAAGTGATCCAGGAGATGAACCGCGTCGGCATCATGGTCGATCTCTCGCACGTGGGCGGCAAGACTTCTTCTGAGGCGATCGCGGCTTCGAACAAACCGGTGTGCTACTCGCATTGCTGCCCGTCGGGGCTGAAAGAGCATCCGCGCAACAAGAGCGACGAGCAACTGAAAGAGATCGCGGACGCGGGCGGTTTCGTCGGCGTGACGATGTTCGCGCCGTTTCTCAAGCGCGGCGCGGACGCGACCGTCGAAGACTATATCGAAGCGATCGAGTATGTGGTGAATCTGATTGGTGAAGATCAGGTCGGCATCGGCACCGATTTCACGCAAGGCTACAGCACCGAGTTCTTCGACTGGATCACGCACGACAAGGGCCGTTATCGTCAATTGACGAACTTCGGCAAGGTGGTGAATCCGGAAGGCATCCGCACGATCGGCGAGTTTCCGAATCTGACGGCCGCCATGGAGCGCGCAGGCTGGAGCGAAACGCGCATCAAGAAGATCATGGGTGAAAACTGGGTACGGGTGTTCGGCGAAGTCTGGAAGGTGTGACGTTCCAGCGCTGACGAAACCTCACTCGCACACATAAGAAACGGAGTCTCCACATGCAACCCCAACTGCCTATCGACGTCGATGCGAACACCGGCGTCTGGACCACCGACGCGCTGCCCATGCTGTATGTGCCGCGCCATTTCTTCACCAACAACCACACCGCCGTGGAAGAAGCGCTCGGCCTCGATACGTATGCCGAGATTCTCTACAAAGCCGGCTACAAGTCGGCGTATTTCTGGTGCGACAAGGAAGCGAAGCAGCACGGCCTTGCCGGCATGGCGGTATTCGAGCACTACCTGAAGCGTCTTTCGCAGCGCGGCTGGGGCATCTTCAGGATCACCGAAGCCGATCCGTCGAGCTCGCATGCGCGCATCGAACTGCATCACTCGTCGTTCGTGCTGGCACAGCCGGGCAAGGTCGGCAAGCTGTGCTACATGTTCGCCGGCTGGTTCGCGGGCGCGATGGACTGGGTCAACGACACCGCGCCGGACGCGTCGCGCAAGGGCCCGCCGTCGCATTCGAGAGAAGCGCAATGCGCGGCCGAGCATCACGACCACTGCGTGTTCGAAGTATCGCCGCTGGCTTCCTGACCGCGCACAGCACAGCGCAAAAAAGCACTCCATTCCGAGGTCGATCGCGATGCGTTACCCGAACCTTTTCAAGCCTCTCACGCTGAACAAGCTGACCTTGCGCAACCGCATCGTCAGTACCGCGCACGCGGAGGTCTATGCGGAACCGGGCGGCCTGCCCGGCGACCGTTATATCCGTTACTACGAAGAGAAGGCCAAGGGCGGCGTCGGCCTCGCAGTATGCGGCGGCTCGAGTCCGGTGTCGATCGACAGCCCGCAAGGCTGGTGGAAGTCGGTGAATCTGTCGACCGACAAGATCATCGATCCGCTCGCGCGGCTCGCCGAAGCGATGCACACGCACGGCGCGAAAATCATGATTCAGGCCACGCACATGGGACGCCGCTCGGCGTTTCACGGCGAGCATTGGCCGCATCTGATGTCGCCGTCCGGCGTGCGTGAGCCGGTGCATCGCGGCAACGCCAAGATCATCGAAGTCGAGGAAATCCGCCGCATCATCAGCGATTTCGCGGCGGCTGCGAAGCGCGTGAAAGACGCGGGCATGGATGGCGTGGAAATCTCGGCGGCGCACCAGCATCTGATCGATCAGTTCTGGAGCCCGCGCACCAACTTCCGCACCGACGAATGGGGCGGCTCGCTCGAAAACCGCCTGCGTTTCGGCACGGAAGTATTGAAGGCCGTGCGTGAAGCAGTCGGCGCGGACTTCTGCGTTGGCTTGCGCATGTGCGGCGACGAGTTCCATGAAGACGGGCTCGATCACGAACAACTGAAGGAAATCGCCCAGGCCATGAGTGAGACAGGCCTGATCGATTACCTCGGTGTGATCGGCTCGGGCGCGGACACGCATAACACGCTGGCCAACTGCATGCCGCCGATGGCGCTGCCGCCCGAACCGTTCGTGCATCTGGCGGCCGGCATCAAGTCGGTGGTGAAGCTGCCCGTCATGCACGCGCAAAGCATTCGCGACGCGGGCCAGGCCGAGCGCCTGCTCGCCAGCGGCATGGTCGATCTGGTCGGCATGACGCGCGCGCAGATTGCGGATCCGCATATGGTCATCAAGATCCGCGATGGCCGCGAGGACGAAATCAAGCAATGCGTCGGCGCGAATTATTGCATCGACCGCCAGTACAACGGACTCGACGTGCTGTGCGTGCAGAACGCCGCGACCTCGCGTGAAGAAACGATGCCGCACGTGATCGCCAAAACGCGCGGGCCGAAGCGCAAGGTCGTCGTGGTCGGCGCGGGTCCGGCGGGACTCGAAGCGGCACGCGTGGCAAAGTCGCGCGGTCACGACGTGGTGCTGTTCGAGAAGAACGACTACGTCGGCGGACAGATCATGCTGGCCGCGAAAGCGCCGCAACGCGAACAGATGGCGGGCATCGTGCGCTGGTTCGACATGGAAACGAAGCGTCTCGGTGTGGACCGGCGCCTCGGTGTCGCCGCCGACGAGAAAGCCATCATGGCCGAAAAGCCGGACATTGTGGTGCTTGCCACGGGCGGCTCGGCGTTCACATCGCAAGTGGCGGCATGGGGCGTCGATACAGGGCTTGCCGTGAGTTCGTGGGATGTGCTTTCGGGCAAGGTCGAGCCGGGCAAGAACGTGCTGGTGTACGACGGCGTCAGCACGCATGCCGGCGCGGGCGTGGCCGATTTCATGTCGAGCCGCGGTTCGAACGTCGAGATTGTGACGCCCGACGTGAAGGTCGCCGACGACGTAGGCGGCACCACGTTCCCGATTTTCTATCGCCGGCTCTACGCGCAAGGCGTGATCCACACGCCGAACTACTGGCTCGACAAGGTCTACGAGGAAGACGGCAAGAAAATCGCCGTGATCCGCAACGAGTACACCGAGGAGCAGGAAGAGCGCGCGGTGGATCAAGTGGTGATCGAGAACGGCAGCACGCCGAACGACGAGTTGTACTGGAAGCTCAAGCCGGAGTCGGTCAATCTCGGTCAGGTGGACGTGCATAAGCTGTTCGCCTCCGAGCCGCAACCGTCTTTGAGCGAAGAACTCGGCAATGGCCGCTTCCTGCTGTTCCGTGTCGGCGACTGCATTTCCATGCACAACATTCACGGCGCGATCTACGACGCGCTGCGCCTTTGCAAGGATTTCTGACGATGAGCCCCGTGTTTGTCATCACCGTCCTGCTGTGGTTGTCGGTGGCTGGTCTGGCGTTCGCGCTCCTCAAACGCGCCGCGTATTGGCGCGAGGGCCGCGCGACGGCGGCGGGCGCGTACGGCTGGACCAATCTGCTGTCGATTCCCAAGCGCTACTTCGTGGATCTGCATCACGTGGTGGCACGCGATCCGTACATCGCCAAAACGCACGTGGCGACCGCGGGCGGCGCGATCCTCGCGATGGCGCTGGTGTTCGTCAACTATGGGCTGGCGATCTATTCGCCGTGGCTCGACAAGCTGATCTTCCTCGCGGCGCTCGTGATGCTGGTCGGCGCGGTGTTCGTCTGGCGCCGTCGCCACGGCGCGAAAGCGGTGCCGGCCAGGCTCTCGCGCGGACCTTGGGATCATTTGCCGTTGTTGCTCGGTTCGTTCGCACTCGGTCTCGCGCTCTTCGTCGCGTTGCCGGCTGGCGCGATGTCGGGCGCGCTGGCGATCATCGTCGCGCTGCTGATCGCGGCGGGTGCGTTCGCGATGACGTTCGGCGCGGCGCGCGGCGGGCCGATGAAGCATGCGCTCGCCGGTCTGCTGCACCTTGCGTTTCATCCGCGCCAGGAGCGTTTTGCCGAGCGCAATGACACCGACGTGGTGCCGCCGACCGCATTGAAAGCGCCGCTGCTCGACGCGAAAGAATACGGTGTCGGCAAGCCGGTCGAGTTTCGCTGGAATCAGTTGCTCAGTTTCGATGCGTGCGTGCAGTGCGGCAAGTGCGAAGCGGCCTGTCCCGCGTTCGCCGCCGGTCAGCCGCTCAATCCGAAGAAGCTGATTCAGGATCTGGTCACCGGCATGGTGGGCGGCACGGACGCGCAATACGCGGGCAGTCCCACGCCGGGCATTCCGGTCGGCAAGCATGCCGGCGCGCCCGACAAGCCACTCATCTCGACGATGATCGAAGCGGACACGCTGTGGTCCTGCACGACCTGCCGCGCGTGCGTGCAGGAATGCCCGATGCTGATCGAACACGTCGACGCGATCGTGGATATGCGCCGCAATCAGACGCTGGTGGAAGGCAGTGTGCCGGGCAAAGGCCCGATCACGCTTGCCAACCTGCGCGAGACGGGCAGCTCGAACGGCTACGACATCGGCGCGCGCTACGACTGGGCCGTCGATCTGCAGGTGCAGGTCGCGCAGCCGGGACGTCCGGTGGACGTGCTGCTGATTGCCGGCGAAGGCGCGTTCGACATGCGCTATCAACGCACGCTGCGCGCGTTGGTCAAAGTGCTGAATCGCGCGGGCATCGACTACGCGGTGCTGGGCGGTGTGGAAACCGATACCGGCGACACGGCGCGGCGTCTCGGCGATGAAGCCACCTTCCAGCAACTCGCGCTGAAGCTGATCGGCACGCTCTCGCAGTACTCGTTCCGCAAGATCGTCACCGCCGATCCGCACGTGCTGCATAGCCTGCGCAATGAATATCGCGCGCTCGGCGGTTTCTACGAAGTGCAGCATCACACGGCGCTGATCGAGCAACTGGTCGCGAGCGGCAAGCTGACGCCGCGCGCGGTCGCCGCCTTCGCGGACCGCAAGATCACGTATCACGACCCGTGCTATCTGGGCCGCTATAACGGTGAGACCGAAGCGCCGCGCAAGCTGTTGAAGACCATCGGCATCAAGGTCGTGGAGATGGAGCGTAACGGCATGCGCGGACGTTGCTGCGGCGGTGGCGGCGGCGCGCCCTTGACCGATATTCCGGGCAAGCGGCGTATTCCGGATATCCGTATCGACGACGCGAAAACCGTCGGCGCGGAGATCGTCGCGGTGGGCTGTCCGAATTGCACGGCGATGCTCGAAGGCGTGGTCGGCCCGCGTCCGGAAGTGCTGGACGTCGCCGAACTGGTTGCAGCGGCGCTGGAGTAACGCGATGAACACTCTCAAACGAATCGATCCGCGCCGTCCGTTCACGATCACGGCCGACGGACTCAAACGCATCACGCTCGGCGTAATCGGTGCTGCCGGGTCAATAGAAACGGCCACGTACGGCGGCGCCTTACACCGCGAACACGCCAAAGCGCGCCGCACCACGGCGGCGCCGCAGCGCGTGATACTCGTGGCCGCGCATGCGGACCGCGGCGCATTGGACGATCACGCACGCCAGACGTTGGCGGCAGCGGCCTTGATAGCCGACGCCGCGACCGAAGTCGTATTGCTGGTATTCGGCGAGTTCAGCGGCGATGCCGCCACGCTCGGCGCCGACAAACTGATCGAGTTGCCGATGTTCGATCGCCGCAAGTTTGCGCCGCTGGACGAATTGAACGCGCTGGCTGCGTGCGTCGCGGCTTACGCGCCGGTGCATATTTTCCTGCCGGATAACGCAACCGGAGACGGCGATCTGGGCCGGCGTTACGCCGCCGCCGCGAATGCAAGTGTCGCGGCGCATGTCGTGGAGATCGATGCCGCGCATGTGGCCAGCTATGTTCAGGCGAATACAGCGTTCGCGGCGCGCGCCTTGCCTGAAGTGGTATTGCTCGCGGCCAATGCGGTGGATCCGAAGTTGCCGTTCATTGGCGCGGGCGAACGGGTGATGTGGCGTTTCGACGGAGATCCCGCTTCGCAGCAAGGCCAAGGCGCTGTACGCGATCTCGGCATCGAGGAAATCGACGCCGCGCAACTCGCGCTCGAAGAAGCCGACTTCATCGTCTCGGCCGGCAACGGCGTGAGCGACGTGCCGGCGTTCGAGCGCCTTGCAAACACGCTCGGCGCAGCGATAGGCGCGAGCCGCGTGGCCGTGGACGACGGCAAGTTCACCCGCGACAAGCAGATCGGCGCGACCGGCAAGACCGTCGAGGCGAGCGTGTATATCGCCTTCGGCATCTCCGGCGCGGTGCAGCATCTGCAAGGCATCAAGGATTGCCGGCATGTGATCGCGGTGAACCTCGACGCCAGTGCGCCGATCGCCAAACGCGCGAATCTCACGGTGATCGCGGACGCACAGGAAACCATCGCGGCACTCAACGAAGCGGCGGCCGCGGCGCGCTCCGCACGCGGAACCGGTGCGGCGCTGCTGAATTCAACGGCTGTCACCGAAGGAGCGCTCGCATGAAGATCGCCGTCCTCGTTTCCGTGGGCCGTCATCCGGTGAGCGGCACCGCGCGCTACAGCCGCAACGATGCCGCCGCGCTGACTCTCGCGCTCTCGCTTGCCCGAACGCACAACGCAACGCTCGACGTGTTGCATGCAGGCGATCCGTCTAACCCCGCGTTGAAGGAATATCTTGCGCTCGGAGCTCGCTCAGTCGAAGTGCTCGAAATCGCCACGACGCCTGACTTGCAAGCCGATGCAGCGGCGCCGCTGGCCGCGCGTCTGCGCGGCTACGACCTCGTGCTGACCGGCACGCGTGCTGAAGGCGCATTCGACAGCGGCATGCTGCCGTATCGCATCGCCGGCGCGCTGGAAATGCCGCTGGTCGGCGCCGCCGTCGACATCACGCTGCGCGACGGTTGCGCGGAAGTCCGTCAATTCATGCCGAAGGGTTTGCGCCGTCGCGTGGAAGTGCGGCTGCCCGCGCTGATCGCCGTGCATCCGCTCGCCAACGCCGCGCCGACGTACGCCTATGCGCGCCTGCGCGAAGGCACGATTCGCCCGGTCGCGACGCCCGCCGCCGCGAATCCCGACAACCTTGCCTGGACCGTGCGCCCGGCGGCCGCCAAGCCGGTGCGGCTCGCCGCGGCCGAAAAGCGCTCCGGCCACGCCCGCATGCTTTCGGCCACGACGACCGAGAGCCGGGGCGGCAGCGTCGTAATTGAAGGAAGTTCTGTCGAAAAAGCACAAGTGATTCTGGCGTATTTGCGCGAGCATCAACTCGTGGATTACTGATTTCCGGTTCGGGCCAGCACGCGACCAGGAGGGCCTGGCGCGGCGCCAGACGTGACATGCAACGGAGCACACAATGAAAGTTTCGGCAGACGTTCGTGCAATGATCGAACGCCGCAAAAAGAATTACACACTGGAAGCGCCGTTCTACACGAGCGAGGCGATTTTCGCGCTCGATATGGAGGCGATCTTCCGGCAGCACTGGATCCAGGTCGCGGTGGAACCGGACGTACCGGAACCGGGCGATTACATCACGGTGGAGGTCGGCAACGATTCGATCCTGATCGTACGCGACGACGACATGCAGGTGAGGGCGTTTCACAACGTGTGCCGCCATCGCGGCGCCCGCTTGTGCAATACCGACAAAGGCTCGCTCGGCAACATCGTGTGCCCGTATCACAGCTGGACCTACAACCTGAACGGCGATCTGATGTTCGCCGAACACATGGGCGATCAGTTCGACCGCTGCAAGCATAGTTTGAAGGCCGTGCATGTCGAGAATCTGGCGGGCCTCATTTTCATTTGCCTCGCCGACAATCCGCCGGCCGACTTCGGCGTGATGCGCGCCGCGATGGAACCGTATCTGCAGCCGCACGATCTGGCCAGCTGCAAGATCGCGGCCTCGATCGACATTATCGAAGACGGCAACTGGAAGCTCACGATGGAGAACAATCGCGAGTGCTATCACTGCGTCGCGAACCATCCCGAGCTGACCATTTCGCTCTACGAATACGGCTTCGGCTATCAACGCACGCCGGCCAACGAAGAAGGCATGGCCGCGTTCGAAGAGACCGTGGCGCGCCGTACCGCGCAATGGGAAGCGATGAAGCTGCCGTCGGCGGAAATCGAACGGCTCGCCGATCTGGTCACGGGTTTCCGCACGCAACGCCTGCCGCTCGATCGCGACGGCGAATCGCAGACGCTCGACGCGAAAGTGGCGTCGAAGAAACTGCTCGGCGGATTCGAGCAGGCCGACCTCGGCGGACTGTCGTTCTGGACGCAGCCGAATTCGTGGCATCACTTCATGAGCGATCACATCGTCAGCTTCTCGGTGATTCCGCTCTCGGCGGGTAAGACGCTGGTGCGCACCAAGTGGCTCGTTCACAAGGACGCGCGCGAAGGCATCGATTACGACGTGAACAACCTTACGGCCGTGTGGCGCGCCACCAACGACCAGGATCGCGCGCTCGTCGAATACTCGCAGCGCGGCGCGACCAGCAGCGCGTATGAGCCGGGTCCGTATTCGCCGTTCACGGAAGGGCTCGTCGAAAAGTTCTGCGAGTGGTACATCGCGCGCATGGCCGATTACAGCAATGCGCCCCAAACCCATGACGCCGGCGATACCGCGCCGGCTTCGCATGGCGAAAAAGTCGTGTCCTTCATGCGCTGAGCGCGACGCAGCAACCAGAAGTCGGAGAAAACAATGATGCGCGATCAGGCGACGTTTCAACTGAGCCCCGAACCGGCTCCAGATCACGCTGCGAGCCGCGTCACGCAGCCGCGGTTCTGGGAGACGTTGCCGCCACGCTGGAATAGCGATACCGACGACACGCTGGTGTGCTGCCAGGTTCGCCAGGAAACGCACGACGTGAAGAGCTTTTTCTTTCGTGCGCCGTCCGGGCGGGCGTTCGTGTTCGAGCCGGGGCAATTCATCACGCTGGAACTGGAGATCGACGGTGAATCGATCAACCGATGCTATACGATTTCTTCACCGCCCACCCGTCCTCACACGATCTCGATCACGGTGAAGCGCGTGCCGGGCGGCAAAGTGTCGAACTGGCTGCACGACAATCTGCATGCGGGCGCCGAGGTTCGTGTGCTGGGGCCGTCGGGCGAATTCACCTGCGCGCGGCATCCGGCGCGCAAGTTCCTGTTTCTGTCGGCCGGTTCAGGAATCACGCCGCTGATGTCGATGAGCCGCGCGCACCACGAACTCGGTGAAGACAGCGATATCGTGTTCGTGCACAGCGCCCGCACGCCGGACGACATCATCTTCGCGCGCGAGCTCGATCTGATTGCATCGAATCAGGCCCATTTCCGCGCGGCGTTCGTTTGCGAGCGAGTGGGCGCGCGCACGAACTGGCTTGGCGTGACCGGCTTTCTGACCTTGCCGTTGCTCAAGCTCATCGCCCCGGATTATCTGGAGCGCGAGGTTTTCACGTGCGGCCCCGCGCCGTATATGCAAGCCGTGCGCAATCTGCTGGACGAAGGCGGCTTCGACCGGCGCCATTATCACGAGGAAAGTTTTTCCTTCGAGACAGTCAGCGAAGTGGCCGCGCAATTGACCACCGCGCATGTCGCGGATGCATTGCAGAACATTGACGCGCCCGTCACCGCGGACAGCTTCGTCGAGGCGCGCGAGGAAGCGCCGGGCTTCGCGCCCGCGCCCGTTTCCATCGAAACCGAAACGCGCTTCAAGGTGAGTTTCGCCAAAAGCAATCGCGAAATCGAATGCGGCAGCGGCCAGCACGTGCTCGACGCGGCGAAGAAAGCCGGCGTGCGGTTGCCGGCGTCGTGTACGCAAGGCATGTGCGGCACCTGCAAGGTCAAGCTGGTGTCGGGTGAAGTCGCGATGAAACACGCCGGCGGGATTCGCCAGCGTGAGATCGATCAGGGCATGGTGCTGCTGTGCTGCAGCAAGCCCTTGAGCGATCTCGTCGTGGATAAGTAAGACTAGAAGAAGATGGGTCCAGTGGCGCGAAGTCGCGTGCGGACAACTGGATGTCGGAAAACAACGCTACCCGGTAATTCTGGCTGGCGATTCTAAATGCTCATTGGGTTGTTTTGACGGCAAAAGGGAGAACGGCGATGAGACTGATCAAAAAGATATTCGTGTTGAGCGCCTTGGGCGCGGCGCTGGCGGCAAGCAGCGTGAGCGTGTCGGCCGATAGCAAGCCGACCATCAAGATCGGCTACGTGGAAGGCTGGGACGATAGCGTCGCGACCTCGAACGTGGCCGCGCGCGTGATCGAAAAGCGCCTCGGCTATCAGGTCACACTCGTGCCGGTTGCGGCCGGCGTGATGTGGCAGGGCGTGGCGCGCGGCGACCTCGACGCGACGCTGTCGGCGTGGCTGCCCGTCACGCACGGTGCGTACTGGAACAACTTCAAGGACAAGGTGGTCGACCTCGGGGCGAACTTTAACGACGCGAAGATCGGGCTGATCGTGCCGGATAACGTCGACGTGAAGAGCCTGGGCGATCTGGAAGCGAAGAAGGCGGAGTTCGGCTCGCGCATCGTCGGTATCGACGCTGGCGCGGGCGTGATGCAGAAAACCAGCGAGGCGATCAAGGCCTATGGACTCGACTATCAGTTGATGCCGAGTTCGGGCAGCGCAATGACCGCTGAGCTGGCGCGTTCGGAAGCGGCGAGCAAGCCGATTATCGTGACTGGTTGGAAGCCGCACTGGATGTTCGCGAAGTACAAGCTGAAATTCCTCGACGACCCGAAGAAGGTGTTCGGCGAAGCGGAGCACGTGGATACCGTCGTGAATCCGGAACTCGAGAAGAAGGCGCCGCCGGTCGTCGCGTTCCTCAAGAAGTTCCAATGGAAGCCGGGTGAGATCGACAGCGTGATGCTGGCGACACAGAACGGCGAGAAGCCGACCGCCGCGGCCGATGCGTGGATCAGTGCGCATGGTGACCGGGTGGATAGCTGGGTGAAGTGATCCTGCTGCACGTGCCCGTGCGAAAGCGTTGCCGCTTCGATGAAGCGGCAACGCCTGATTAACCAGGAACGCCGCTTTTGTAGCGGCGTTTTTTGTTTACTGCAGCACGACAGTCCGATCGCCGTTGATAAACACGCGCCGCTCGATAAACGCCTTGACGGCCCGCGCGAGCGTAATGCACTCGACGTCGCGCCCAGTGGCAAGCAGACGCTCCGGGCTATACGAATGATCCACGCGCTCCACCACCTGTTCGATGATCGGGCCTTCGTCCAGATCGTCGGTGACGAAATGCGCGGTCGCGCCGATCAGTTTGACGCCGCGTGCATGCGCCTGGTGATACGGTTTGGCGCCCTTGAAGCCGGGCAGAAACGAATGGTGGATATTGATCGCTCGCGCGGCCAGCGCACGGCTCGTTTCGCCGGAGAGAATCTGCATATAGCGCGCGAGAATCATCAACTCGGCACCGGAAGTCTCGAACAGATCGAGCAAGCGCGCTTCCTGTTGCGGCTTCGTGTCGGCGGTGATCGGCAGATGGTGGAAGGGCAGGTCGTGCTGCTGCGCCAACGGTTCGAGATCGCGATGATTCGAGCCGATGCCGACAATGTCCATTTTCAGCTCGCCCATGCGCCAGCGGAACAGCAGATCGGCGAGACAGTGTTCGAGTTTCGACACCATGATCAGAACCTTTGGCCGCGTGCCGACGTCGTGCATCGCCCATGTCATGCGAAAACGCTCGGCAATCGGCTCGAATTCGCGCTTGAGCGCGGCGACCCGCAGCGTCTCCTGACTGTCGACGCCATGAAACACGCAGCGCACGAAAAAGCGCTCGCTGAGGTCGTCGTCGAAAACGGTCAGTTCGTCGATATAGCAATGATGCCGGTCGAGAAAGCCGACGACGGCGGCAACCTGGCCGGCCGCGCTCGGACAGGCGACGGTGAGAACCAGCTGATCGGGACGGGAATCGACGGACATGCGCACTCCACCTGGAAGATAGGACGCTGCCGCGGGGCGCGGCATGCTACTTCGCAGTAGAGCAAATCAGGCGGCACGCGGATAGAAGCTAACCGCCGTCGCGCTGGAACGGGAGCGTCAGGCCGGCCCGCACGCGTTATTCCGCGTCGAGCCCGCATTCGCCGAGCAGCCAGTGGCGAAAGGCGCTGAGCACGGGTGTCGCCGTGCGTTGCGTGACGAGCAGATAGCCTCGCTCCGTGACGACCGGCGGCTCGAACAGTTCGACGAGTTGCCCGGTGGCAAGCAGTTCGTCGACCAGCGGCGCCCAGCCCAGCGCGACGCCCTGGCCCATGATCGCCGCGTGGGCGACCAGCGTAAAACTGTTGAACGTGATGCCGCGATGCGCGGCGGGCGCATCGAGTTCGTGGGCGGCGAACCAGTCGGCCCATGACAGCCAGCGCGCTGGCTGGGTGGGCTCGAGATGCAGCAGCGGCAGATTCGTCAGATCAGCGGGCGCGCGCAATGACGGGTGCGCCGCGAGAAACGCCGGGCTGCACACCGGCGTGACGCGCTCGGGGAACAGCTTGACCACGCCGCGCGCGGTCCAGTCCGCGTGTTCATCGCCGAATGCAATGGCGATGTCCGCCTGATCGTGCGACGGATCGAACACGCTTTGCGACGTGATGATTTTCACGTCGACGTCCGGCATCAGCGCCTTGAACTGCGATAGACGCGGCATCAGCCAATAGGTGGCGAAGCCGAAGTCGGTGGAGAGTGTGAGCGTTTGCGGCGTGCGCCGCGCGCGGATTTCGCTGGTGGCGAGGCGAATCGTGTCCAGCGCGTGGCGTACCGCCTGGAAGAGCCGTTCGCCGTCTTCGGTGAGGGTGACGCCGCGATGGCCGCGCTCGAACAGCGGCGCGCCCAGCGCTTCCTCCAGTTGCACGACGCGCTGACTCACCGCGGGCTGGGTCGAACCCAGTTCGCGCGCGGCCGCCGTGAAGCTGGCCAGACGCGCGGCGGACTCGAACATCGTCAATGCCTGCATAGGCGGCAAGCGGTCCTGTCTCGACATAACACCCCCTTATAGGCACATAACGAATTGCCGTCTTCACAGCGGCGAATTGGACGGCAATAGTGGTGCTCATGGCGGGCCCGGTACGCCGGCAGCCCGTTGGCCGTTGCATCCATCACGGCATCTGCATCGACACTTGCGATTCTATTCGAGGCACGCACTCATGCTTGACAGCAAAAAGAATATTCTCATCCTGATGGCCGACCAGATGACGCCGTTCGCGTTGGCCGCATACGGGCACCGTCTGACGAAGACGCCCAATCTCGATCGCCTCGCGAAACAGGGCGTGGTGTTCGAATCGGCATATTGCGCGAGTCCGCTGTGCGCGCCTTCGCGATTCTCTTTTTTATCGGGCAAGCTGCCGTCCGCAATCGGTGCCTATGACAATGCAGCGGAATTTCCGTCGCAAACGCTGACATTCGCGCATTATCTCCGCGCAGAAGGCTACCGAACCATTCTGTCCGGCAAGATGCATTTCTGCGGCGCCGACCAGTTGCACGGCTTCGAAGAACGGCTCACCACCGACATCTATCCCGCCGATTTCGGCTGGACGCCCGACTGGGACAATTTCGAGGCACGTCCCACGTGGTATCACAACATGAGTTCGGTAATCGACGCGGGCCCGTGCGTGCGCACCAATCAACTCGACTTCGACGACGAGGTCACGTTCACCACTCGCCAGAAACTCTTCGACATTGCGCGCGAACGTCATGCGGACAAAGACGCACGGCCGTTTTGCATGGTCGCCTCGCTGACGCACCCGCACGACCCGTACGCGATTCCACAAAAGTACTGGGACATGTATCGCGACGAAGACATCGATATGCCCGCGTTTCGCGATTCATTCGAAGACGCCGACCCGCACTCGAAGCGCCTGCGCCATGTCTGCGAAACCGATCGCACGCCGCCTACCGATCAGCAGATCCGCAACGCGCGCCGCGCGTACTACGGCGCGATCTCCTACGTCGACGACCAGTTTGGCGCCATCCTTGAGGCGCTCGACCAGGCCGGGCTCGCGCAAGACACGGTGATCGTGGTGACGTCCGATCACGGCGAGATGCTCGGCGAGCGTGGGCTCTGGTACAAGATGACTTTCTTCGAAGGCGGTTGCCGCGTGCCGCTAATCGTGCACGCGCCGCAGCAATTCGACGCGCATCGCGTCAAGGCCTCGGTCTCGCATCTCGATCTGGTGCCGACGCTGGTCGAACTGGCGCGCGGCGAACAGCCGGCCGTGTGGCCCGATTCGCTCGATGGACAAAGCCTCGTGCCGCATCTGCTGGGCAAGCAAGGCGGTCACGACGAAGCGATCGGCGAATTTCTGGCGGAGGGTGCGATTGCGCCGATTGTGATGCTGCGGCGTGGGCGGTTCAAATTCATTCATACACCTGCCGATCCCGATCAACTCTATGACGTCGCAGCCGATCCGCTTGAACGAGAGAATCTTGCCGCGCGTAGCGAATATGCATCACAGGTCGCGGCATTTCGGGAGGAAGTCGCGCAACGCTGGAATCTCGCCGCGCTGCACAATGAAGTGCTGCAAAGCCAGCGGCGCCGCCATTTTCACTTCGCGTCGACGACACAAGGCACGGTCGAATCATGGGACTGGCAGCCGCTCGTCGATGCGAGCCAGCGTTATATGCGCAACCACATCGATCTCGATACGCTCGAAGCGATGGCGCGCTTTCCCGCCGTCGCCCGTTGATCCTCACGCTGATCACGATCCAATCCACCCCACCAACAGGAAGCCGACATAATGAAAAAGCTCTTCAAACAGGCGGTAACCGGCGCAGCGCTACTGTGCGCGGCAGCCACTTTCGCGTCGGCTGCCGAGCCGCAGTCATGCACGCAGGTCAACATGGCGGGGCCGGGATGGACCGACATCGACGCGACCAATGCAATGACCGGAGTACTGTTGAAGGCGCTCGGCTATAAGCAGAATGTCGCGAACCTGTCGGTGCCGATCACTTATCAAGGCCTGAAGAAAGGACAGATCGACGTGTTCCTCGGCAACTGGATGCCGGCGCAGGCGCCGGTCGTCAAACCGTTCGAAGAAGAAAAGTCGATCGAGGTCGTGCATCCCAATCTGAGCAACGCCAAGTTCACGCTGGCCGTGCCCGACTATGTGGCGGCTGCCGGCATTCATTCTTTCGAGGACCTCGCGAAGAATGCCGACAAGTTCGACAGCAAGATTTACGGCATCGAGCCTGGCGCGCCGGCCAATCAGAACATCAAGAAAATGGTCGACGACAAGGCGTTCGGCCTCGGCAGCTGGAAGCTCGTCGAATCGAGCGAAACCGGCATGCTCACGCAAGTGGAGCGCGCGGTGCGCGACAAGAAGTGGATTGTCTTTCTCGCGTGGGAGCCGCATTTGATGAACACGAAGTTCAAGCTCACCTATCTCGACGGCGGCGACAAGTACTTCGGGCCCAACTACGGCGGCGCTACGGTCAATACGGTGGAGCGCAGCGGCTATGCCGCGCAGTGTCCGAATGTCGGGCGGCTTTTCAGGCAACTCACTTTCAACGTCGATCTGGAGAATGGCGTGATTACCGAAGTACTCGAAAAGAAAACCGGCGTGGATGTCGCAGCCACGGAAGCGCTCAAGCGCCACCCCGAATTGTTGAAGTCGTGGCTCGACGGCGTGAATACCGCGAGCGGCGCCAATGGCCTGCAAGCGGTGCAAACCGCGCTTGGCGTGAAATAACCGCCGTATTCCTAACAATGAGGTCGCGGTGCGACAGATTTATGTCGCATCCGGTCGAATCCTCATAAATCTGGACCCGTATTCTTGATCCGGCGATGCGAACACGAGTGCTTATTGCATGCATCGTAGATAGCTTCAATTCGTTTCACTCGGTCTCAGCCGGTTTCTGAACTGCCCGTCATGCGAGAAGCGCCGCGCGTTGGTCAACAGCACGCAGCAGGGATCGCTTTATCCAACGAAATACGCAGGCAAAGAGCAGGGGAGAATTAGATGAAGAAGAAAAATGCCGTCAGCCTTTCGGCACTCGCTATCGCGGCAAGCGCTGTATGCACGCCGACGGTTGCCCATGCACAGAGCAGCGTCACCCTCTACGGCATTCTGGATGCCGGCATTACCTACGTGAACAATGCCGGCGGGGCTCACCAGTTCAAATTCGATGACGGTATTTCATACGGCAACCGGATCGGCTTCAAGGGCGTCGAGGATCTCGGCGGCGGCTTGCAGGCAGTGTTCGTGCTCGAATCGGGTTTTCACGTGGGCAACGGGCAATATGCATTCGGCGGTGCCGAGTTCGGACGTCAGGCTTATGTGGGCCTGAAGAACAACTGGGGGCAACTCTCGCTGGGCAATCAGCTCGACATGACCGAGGAGTTCGTCTACCTCTATAACATCTCGGCGTGGGCAAGCGGTTACGCGATCCATCAGGGCGACTTCGACCGGATGAACGGCGACCGGCTGCCGAATTCGATCAAGTTCCTCTCCAACGATTATGCAGGCTTCTCGTTCGGCGGCATGTACTCGTTCGGCAATACGGCCGGTGACTTCCACAACAAGAGCGCGTGGAGCGTGGGCGCGCGTTACGAGCACAGCGCGTTCAACATGGGCGCGGCCTATACGCAGTTGAACAATCCGAACGGCATCTATGCATTCGACCCGTACGCGATGATCGGCACACGCACGTTCCTCGGCAAGCCGACCGTGTCCGTCGATCCGGCAACCGGCGCGGTGACGGATCTGTACAGCTCGTCGGCGTTTCCGGTCGACAAGCAAGGGGCATTCGCAGTCGGCGCGGCCTATACGATCGGCAAGGTCATGTTGAGCGGCGACTTCACCTACACGACGATCAAGGGACTCGGCGAGACCTCGCATATGCAGGTGTATGAAGCGGGCGCCTCGTACACCTTCACGCCCGCGTTGATGCTGTACGGCGGTTATCAGCATACGCGCTTCGAAGGCAATCACTGGAACCAGGGCTCGCTCGGGCTGCATTACCTGCTCTCCAAGCGCACGGACGTCTATATCTCCGGCGACTATCTGCGCGCATCGGATGGCGTGAATGCGGTGATCGGCTACAGCTTCACACCGTCCACGTCGAACACGCAGACCGATGTGCGGATCGGCATGCGGCATTCGTTCTGACACGTTGATACGCTGATATGCGAAGGCTTGCTGGCGTGCCGGTTCACGAGACACCAGCAAGCGCCGTTACGCGGCGCGCTCAAGCTGCTTCTTGAACGTCTCGATCAGCGCCCGCACTTTGGGCGGAGGATGACTGGTGGGCGGAAAGATAGCCTGAATACTCGCGGGCTCGGTCGCCCATTGCGGCAGCAGGCGAATCAGCCGGCCGGCCGCGATGTCGCCGCCGATCGAGAAGTCCGTCAACAGGCCGAAGCCGCCGCCGGCGAGTGTCGCTGCACGGCAGGCGTCGGCGGTGTTCACCAGCAACGCGTTTTCACAGCGCACGCTTTCGGCGTCGCCATCGCCCGTGCCGCCATTGCGTTGCAGGTCGAGCGTCAGCGGACGCGGCAACACCGTCAACGCGCAAAAGGGCATCGCCGACAATTCAGCGGGTGTCTGCGGCTGCCCCCATGTCTCGACGAAATCCGGGCTCGCCACGAGCCATTTGACAAAGCTGCCGAGTTTCACCGCGCGGAAATTGGAATCGGCAAGCCGGCCCAGGCGAATCGCGACGTCGATACCGTCCGCGATCAGATCCACATAGCGATCGGTGCACAGCAACTCGACATTGAGTTGCGGATGCGTGCGGCGCAGTTCGACCAGCACCGGCGCCACTGCAAGCGAACCGTAATCGATTGGCGAGCTCACGCGCAACGTGCCGCGCACGGGCGCCGTTTCGCCGCCGATCGCCGCGAGCGCGTCTTCGGTGGCGCGAAGGATTTTCACGCTCGCTTCGTAGAACGCGCGGCCGGGCTCGGTCAAGCCGAGCCGCCGCGTCGTGCGCACCAGCAGGCTCGCGCCGACCTCGGCCTCGAGCCGCTGCATGTGCGTGCTGACCATCGTCTTGGCGAGGCCCAGGCGCGCTGCCGCGGCAGTCAGCGAGCCCGCCTCGACGACCGCGACGAAGATCGCCAGCCGGTTCAGGTTTACGTCGCGTACGTCGGCCATGGTGGATTGTCCATCTTCGATTGACTGTGTTTCCCGGATTATCAGGCTTCTGCAAGGTGGCGCGTGCGGATTATGCTCGCTCCATCCCTTCACGCTTTCCGGAACCTGTCATGCCCGCTGCCCGACCCGCCCAACCGATCCGCCTCTATACGACCCTGCTTTCCGGCCACGGCCATCGGGTGAAGCTGTTTTTGACCCTGCTGGATCTGCCGTTCGAAGTGGTCGAACTGGATATGAAGGCCGGCGACAACCGCAAGCCTGACTATCTGGCGCTCAACCCGTTCGGCCAGGTGCCGACGATTCAGGACGGCGACCTCACGCTGTTCGACTCGAACGCGATTCTGGTGTATCTGGCCAGGCGCTACGGAGACGCCTCATGGCTGCCGGCAGACCCGCTCGGCGCGGCCGCGGTGCAGCGCTGGCTGTCGCTCGCGGCGGGTCAGATCGCGTACGGGCCGTGCACGGCTCGGCTTGTCACCGTGTTTGGTGCGCCGCACGATCACGAGACCGCGAAGAAGCTGGCGGTGAAGCTGTTCGACGTGCTCGACCGCGAACTGGCGGACAAGCCGCTCGCGGCGGGCAATCAGGTGACGATCGCCGATATCGCCGCGCACACCTACATCGCGCACGCGCCGGAAGGCGGCGTGTCGCTCGACCCATATCCGAACATTCGTGCGTGGCTGCGCCGCGTCGAGGCGTTGCCGCGGTTCATCGCGATGCCTTCGACAAAAGCGGGGCTGCTCGCCGAATAAGCGGCTGATCCTTCACGACACCGGAGTCCGGTCATGTCCACCGTTATCCCTCTGAATGGCTGGGGCGTCGACACCTCGCCGTTTCATGCCGCGGAAGTCGCCGTCCAGCAGCGCGTGGGCGTGAGAAGCGTGGCGGAAGCGTCGGGACGCCGGGGGATCCGGCGCTACATGCCAGACCAGCATCGCAAGTTCTTTGCCGAACAGCCGTTCATGGTGATCGGCGGCGTCGATGCGCACGGGCAGCCGTGGGCGACGGTGCGCGCCGGCCTGCCGGGCTTCGTGTCGTCGCCGGATGCGAAGACCTTGCGCATCGAGGGCGGCGCATTAGCCGGCGATCCGCTCGCGGATAGCTGGCAGAAGGGCTCGATGATCGGCGGCCTCGGGCTGCAGCCGCAGACTCGCAGGCGCAACCGGATCAACGGCATGGTGACGTCGGCGGACGGGGCGGCGTTGACGCTCGAGGTTCATCAGAGTTTCGGCAACTGCAACAAGTACATCCAGAGCCGTACACCGACCTGGGCGGAGCCGAGTGCGTCCGGGGCTTCCATGCCGCCGGAAATAGCGGCGGAACTCAGCGATGCCGACCGCGCGTTTCTGGCGCGGGCGGATACGTTTTTCATCGCGAGCGCGAATCTTGCAGATGACGCCGATCTCGCGCGCGGCGTCGACGTTTCGCATCGCGGCGGCGCACCGGGCTTTGTGCGTGTGGACGATGAACACACGCTGACGACCCCCGACTTTGTCGGCAACAACTTCTTCAACACGATTGGCAACCTGATCCACGATCCGCGCGCCGGGCTGTTGTTCATCGACTTTGCGAGCGGCGATTTGCTGTATATCGCGGCGCGCGCGGAAATCATCTGGGACGGCGCGGAAGTGGCGGCCTTCGAAGGCGCGCAACGGCTCGTGCGTTTTCACGTGCTGGAAGTTCGGCGCAGCCGGAGCGCGCTACCGTTTCGCTGGTCGGACGTCGAGTACGCGCCGCAGTTTGCTGCGGCGGTGCAAAAGCCGGTGGCTGCGTCGCCGTGGCACAAGCTGAAGGTCTCGGCGGTGGTCGAGGAGACTGCGTCGATCCGTTCCTTCTATTTTGAACCGGTCGACGGTGTGCCGTTGCCGTCGTACAAGCCGGGGCAGTTTCTGCCGATTCGCGTGCCTGTGAAGGGCTCAACCACGCCTTTGTCGCGGACGTATACGCTTTCCGATGCGCACGATCCGCAGCGGTATCGAATCAGCGTGAAGCGCGAAGGCGTTGCATCGAAATGGCTGCATGAGCATCTGGTTGCCGGAGCGCAGATCGAGGCGATGAAACCGCGCGGTGCTTTCGTTTTCGATGATGAGAGCCCACGGCCCGCCGTGTTTCTCTCGGCGGGCATCGGCATCACACCGATGATGGCGATGCTTCGGTACGCGTTGGCAGCTTCTTGCACTGAGGGGGCGGTGGCGAAGCGGGTGTTCTTCTTTCACGGCGCGCGTAGCGATCGTGAACGTCCGTTCAGTGCGCAATTGAAAGAGCTTGCCGCGCGCAATCCGGCGCTTTCACTGCATCTTTTCGATAGCACCGCTGATGGAGTCGCCGAAGGCGTGTCGGCCGGTCGTGTGAGCATCGACGCGTTAAAGCGCGCGCTTCCGTTCGATGACTACGACTTCTATTTGTGCGGCCCCGAGCAGTTCATGCGCGACCTGTATGAAGGTCTGCGCGGATTGAACGTTGCCGATGAACGGATTCGTTTCGAAGCGTTCGGTCCGGCGAGCGTCAAGCGCGCGGTTGCCGTCAAGAGCGAGCCAATGCCGGCGGATACGTCGGCACTAGACGCGGGCGCTGTGCCGGTCACGTTCGCGCGCTCGGAGCGCACGATTCAATGGCTGCCGCGCGACGGCAGCCTGCTTGAATTCGCCGAGGCGCACGGTATCGACGCGCCGTCGAGTTGCAGGTCGGGTATGTGCGGGACGTGTTCGACGCGTTTGTTGTCGGGCAAGGTCAAGTACGACGGCGAAGTGGAGGCGCAAATCGAACCCGGCGCGGCGCTGGTTTGCATGGCGCATCCGGTTGCGGGCGACGCGGGTGTGACGTTGGATCTGTGAGCGACGGCCTCTGGCGTTCCGTAAAACCTAGGACTTCGATTTGCGGCGCGCGTTTGGTGGCGGAGCGGCCGGGGGAGCGTCGCGCGTGCCGCAGATCAACGCGACGCCAGCCTCGGCAGTCGCTCGCAACGAATCGATCGAGTCGCCCGCGCGCGAGCGCAGCGCGATGCTGTGAAGGATCGCCGAGGCGATTTTCGCCAGCATGACCGGATCCGACGCGGCACTGAGTTCGCCCTGCGCTTTGGCACGTTCGAGCCGTCTCTCGAATACCTGATCATAGATAGTCAGGCCGCCGAGGAGCTTGTCGCGAACCTCGGCATCGGTTCTCGATTCCACGACTGCCGTGCCGATCAGGAAACATCCGCGAGGCGTCTCGCCGGGCGGAAGATATATGGCGAGCGCGGCGTCATACACCGACTGCAATGCCTCCGCCAATAGGCGATCTCCGGCCAGCGCGGCTTCCATCCCCTGACGCCCAAGTTCGATGTATTGATCCAGCGTGTTCAGATAGAGCGCATGTTTATCCCCGAACGCGCCGTACAGACTGGGCCGGTTCATGCCGGTCGCGTCGCTTAGCGAGTCGAGTGACGTGCCGGAATAGCCGCCCTGCCAGAATGCGTCCCGCGCGTCGTGCAGCGCCTGCTCCGAATCGTAGCCGCGAGGCCGCCCGCGCGCACGCTTTTCACTTTTTGTACCGGTATGCATAAAATTATATGGCTGCGTTGGTTTTTATACACTATAGTACAAAAATCATCCCACGACCGGAGATATCAGCATGCAGCTTTACTTCTCGCCGCTCGCCTGTTCGCTTGCCACACGGATTGCGCTCTACGAAGCCAACGCCGACGCGCAGTTCATCGAAGTCGATACGAAGTCGAAGCAGTTGCGTGACGGCTCCGATTTTTACCCCATCAACCCGTTGGGGCAGGTACCTGTCTTGCGTACCGACGACGGTTGGCTGCTCAGGGAAAATACCGCGATCCTGCCGTACGTCGCCGACGCATTTCCGGCAGCGCAGCTCGCGCCGGCAGTCGGAACCGCGGAGCGCGCGAAGTTGCAGGAATGGTTGGGCTTCATCAGCACCGAACTGCATAAAGGCGTATTCGTGCCGCTGCTCGATCCGCATGCGCCGGCCGATGTGCAGATCTACACGCGCAAGAAAGTCAGCCTCCGGCTCGGCGTGCTCGAAGAACATTTGCGCGGGCGGGAATTTCTCATCGAGCATTTCACGGTGGCGGATGCTTATCTCGTCACCGTCCTCAATTGGGCGCAGCACAGCGGTGTCGACCTTGCCGAGTGGCCTTCCGTTGCGGCGTACTACAAGCGAACGGTGCATCGTCCGCAGGTCGCAAAGGCATTGGCCGAAGAGGTGGCGCTTTTTGTCGAGGAACAGGCTCGGCGGCGTGTGAATGCTGTGTGAGGATGTGGCCGCTTCATACGCCGAACCCGGACCCTCGCTGCTCGTTGCGATTAGTGGGCCGGGTCCGGCAGGCTCTCATTTATGTCCGCAGCGGCCTCAACCCCACGCGGACCTCTTCGGCGAATAGTTGCGGTTGCTCCCACGCCGCGAAGTGTCCGCCTTTGTCGAGCCTGTTGTAATAGATCAGATTGTGATACGCCCGCTCTGTCCAACTGCGCGGCGCCTGATAGTTCTCGCGAGGAAAGACGCTGATCGCAGCAGGCACGGATACGTCGGCGGCGGCCAGGAAGTTGAAGTGCGACTCCCAGTAGAAACGCGCTGCGGAAATTCCCGTATTCGTCAACCAGTAGAGTGTGATGTCGTCGAGTACGTTGTTGCGCGTCAAGTCGCCAGTGGATTCCCCGTTGACCGGGTGCCCGAACACCGCCGAGGTCAATGCCGCCGCCGGCTGCTCATACCCGTCCCCGTGATCGAGAAGCCAGCTCGCGAGGCCGACGGGAGAGTCCGACAGTCCAGTGAGCGTTTGCGGGCGTGTGCCCATCTCCAGTGCGTACGCGCGTCGCTTCATGGCCGCTGAACTCAGTTGCTCGTAAGCGTGCTTTTCGTCGGCGGAGAGGTTGGCGGGCGGTGGATCGCCAGCCTGGAGCGCCTTGGCGATTTCGGGCGGAAGCGTCGCGGGGAAATTGACATGGATGCCTAACAATTCAGGCGGCGCCTGCTTGCCCATGACGTTGCAGACAATGCCACCCAGATCGCCACCTTGCGCGGCGAATTTTTCGTATCCAAGGCGCTTCATTAAAACGACCCATGCTCGCGCGGTACGCTCCGGACCCCACCCGGTCGTGGTCGGCTTGCCTGAAAATCCATAGCCCGGCAAAGACGGGATGACCAGATGAAACGCATCGGACGCACTTGCGCCATAGGCGGTCGGATCGGTCAGCGGACCGATGATCTTGAACTGCTCGATCACCGAGCCTGGCCACCCATGCGTGACGATGAGCGGCATCGCATTTTCATGTTTCGAACGGACGTGAATGAAATGAATATCGAGTCCGTCGATCTCGGTCACGAAATTCGGCAACGAGTTGAGCTTCGCTTCGCACTTTCGCCAGTCGTAATCGGTCGACCAATGGCGCGCGAGTTCCTGAATCATCGCGAGCGGCACGCCTTGCGAATTGTCGGTGACGGTCTCCCGATCAGGCCATCTCGTCGCCTTGATGCGCCGGCGCAGGTCGATGAGTTGCGAATCCGGCACATGCACGCGAAGCGGGCGAATGGCGGTCTTGTCGCTGCCCGTCGCCGGGGCAACTTCAGTAATGGCTTGATTCGTTTCGGCAAACGCGAGCTGGCTCAATGAGCCGGCAGCGACGGCCGCCGCTGCCGCGCTGACAAAACGGCGGCGCGAGAGCGATTGGGGAGGGAGCTTGTCTGACATAAATTCTCCGATCGGCGATGAAGCCAGGCTTACCCATCAACGACGACATGATTTAACGATTTCACGCGCCGTCGCGAGGCGGTGTTCGACGTAGGGTGGACGTATTGGAGCGTGCGGAGGTATCACGCATGTGTCGGAGAAGGGCGGGTTTTGTATGCGCAGGTGTCGCTGCATCCGGGAGATACGTTGCGATACAAAGTGGGCCGTGTAGGAGAAACTCAGTCGCGCCTCACGGTAGGGACGTAACGGACTGAACCCGATTGCGTCCCGGCCGTTTTGTGTCATGGAGCGCGGCGTGAAGATGTTTATCCAGCGGATCTTTTCAGGCGTCAGGAATTGGAACCCGGGACGAAAACTTCACCTCGCGTAGCGCAAGACTCGACTGTATCGACGCGATGCCCGGCTGCCGCCGTAGCACCCGCTCGACAAATTCACCGTATGCATCCAGATCAGCGGTGACCACCTGCAGAATGTAGTCCGCATCGCCTGTGATCTTGTGGCACGAGAGAACTTCCGGTCGACCGCGGATAACGGCTTCGAAGTTGTCCGCGGTTTTGTCCGAGTGCACATTGAACCGGAGATGCACGAACGCAAGAAGATTCAGGCCGACCGCGCGCCGGTCGATGTTCGCCTGGTAACCGGTAATCACACCTTCGTCTTCCAGATGCTTGCGCCGTCTCCAGCATGGCGTGACGCTCAGCGAGAGCTTCTCCCCGAGTGCGGCATTCGATACGGCACCATCGTCCTGAAGCAGGCGCAACATCGAGCGGTCGATTGCGTCCATTTCTAATTTTGGACGATTTGTGCTCATTTTTTGCTCCTGTTAGACAAATTTACCAAAATACTAGGCTTTTCCGCATTCAAAAGCAAAACCGATGCGGCAAGCGCTCGATAAACTGTTGGCTATCTTCAACGCGGTAGACAATCATGCTCACCATCTACAGTAGCGATCATCGCTTGCATCATGGGGTCGAACTCAAGGACGGCGCCATCTCCGATTCCTTCGAGAAGCCCCTGCGCGCCGAGACGGTACTTGCGCAAGTGAGGGCAACCGGACTCGGCGATGTCATCAGCCCGAAGGCCTACACGCGAGCGGACTATGCAGGCGCGCACAGCCAGCGGTACGTCGACTTTCTGGCAGGAGCGTGGCACGAGTGGCTGGCGACCGGCAGAACCTGTCAGGCGCTGCCGCTCGTCTGGCCCGTGAGGGGATTGCCGGGTAATGAGTTGCCCGAGTTCATCGATGGCAAGCTCGGCTTCTTTTCGATGGACGCCGGTTCCCCCATCAACGCGGGTACGTGGGCCGCGATCAGTTCCAGCGCCAACTCGGCATTGACCGGCATGGACGCGCTGGCGAGCGGCGCGCGCGCCGCATTCGCGCTGTGCCGTCCGCCCGGCCACCACGCCGGCCGTGAATACATGGGCGGCTATTGTTATCTGAACAATGCGGCGATTGCGGCCCAGCATTGCATCGATGGCGGCGCAAAGCGCGTAGCCGTTCTCGACATCGACTTCCATCACGGCAACGGCACGCAGGACATCTTCTACGATCGACCGGATGTTCTATTCGTATCGACTCACGGCGATCCAACGGTCTCCTATCCATATTTCTCGGGGCATGCCGACGAGCGTGGCGTTGGCGCCGGAGAGGGGTTCAATCTGAACCTCCCGCTTCCGAGGGGAACGGCCTGGGAAGCCTTCGAGCACGCGTTGCGCCACGCCGGCGCGGTGATCGGGCGGCATGCACCCGACGCTCTGGTCATTTCTCTCGGGGTCGACACGTTCGAAGACGACCCTATCAGCCACTTCCGCTTGCGCACGCCAGACTACCTGCGCATCGGCGAAGCGATAGCAAGCCTTGACGTCCCCACGCTTTTCGTCATGGAGGGCGGTTACATGGTCGATGAGATTGGAATCAACGCGGTTAACGTTCTGTTGGGCTTTGAAGGCAGAGCCTGATGTCGTTCTACCGATTCGTCGCGGCGCAATCTGCCTGTCGCCTGCGCACAAGGAGCTAAAAGCATGACGCGATATGTCGATGTGAAAGATGTTTCCCGACTCCAGGTTGACGGAATCCATATCTCTGACTAAAGTCAGAGATATGGACGCATCCGACATTCTCCAGGTTCGTAGCTTTAACCGCGTAGTCGCCGAAAGCATTGGCGCTATCGACGATCATTTCCTCGGCCGGGGCCGCCAGATGGGCGAATCGCGCCTACTATGGGAGATCGGAGCCGAAGGCGCGGACATTCGTACCCTTCGCGCGCGGCTAAATCTTGATTCAGGCTATATCAGCCGCACGTTGGCGTCTCTTGAACGGCAAAAACTTGTCGCTGTCCTCGCCCATCCTGACGACCGCCGGGTACGCCGGGCTTGTCTGACTCAGAAGGGCCTCATGGAAAGGGCCGAACTCGAACGGCTGTCCGACGCGGTCGCGCTACGCGCGCTCGAACCGCTCGGCGATGAGCAGCGCCGCAGACTGGTCGCAGCGATGTCAGAGGTCGAGCGTTTGCTGCAGGCATCTCTTGTGCGTTTTGCGGTTGAACAGCCGGATAGCGACGACGCGCGGTGGTGCTTCGAACAGTATTTCAACGAACTTGATGAGCGCTTTGACGCCGGATTCGACCCGTCCATGAGCCTGTCGGCGGACGCCCATGAACTGACGCCGCCGGAAGGCGCGTTGATTGTGGCGCGACTGCATGGAAGGCCGGTCGGCTGCGTCGCGCTGAAGTTTCATAAGAAGTCTCCGGCCGAACTCAAAAGGATGTGGGTGAGTCCCTCCGCTCGCGGGATGGGTGTAGGCCGCCGGTTGATCGTCGAGGCGGAGAGACGCGCCCGTCAGGCCAAAGCGCGCGTTATTCGGCTGGAAACAAATCGAACTTTGCGCGAGGCGATTTCGCTATACCGGCAGTGTGGATACGTCGAAGTCGAGGCGTTCAGCGCGGAACCGTATGCCCATCACTGGTTTGAAAAGCGACTGGTCTAAGATGCTGGCCGTTCGATAAACGCGGCGCGTTGTGATTCTCGGATACCATAGCGATCGGTCGCAATGAAAGTACTCCCAATCGCGACCGCTGCCTCATGCGGGTAAACTCAGTCGGCCCAGCCGTCCAGCCGGCGGTGACCCGGCGCGTGCCGCCTCGAATATTCGAAAAGGCGAGAATGCGTCTTTGGCTTTCCATTGAATTACTCAAGTAATGATTTTGTCAGACCCTGGGCGGCGATAATCGCATTCATTTCAGCGGTTGCATGCTTCGAGAGGAATAGCGTTAGCCGGTTAATCGCCTGGCAGCATTCGCTGCCCCCAAGAGCCCGGCGATGTTGTTTCAGGCCGTGTGTATGAATTCGTTTCATGAGGCTCCATGCGTTCGTCACTACCGCTTTTTGTGCGGCGATCCATTTCGTCATCCGCGTCGCGGGTATTGTCGCCATCTGGCGTGATCGTTTGTGGCGTTCTGCTGATACTGTTCACGTGCAGTCTTTGCGCGTGGGTGCTTTTCGAGTCGCGTAAAGATGCCTACAACCGCGCTGTGGAAAACGCACGGAATCTGATGCTGGTTATCGAGCGGGACATCGCTCGCAACATCGAACTCTACGATCTGTCGCTGCAGGCGGTGGTGGAAGGAGTTGCGGATCCGCAGGTGATGGCGCTCCCCGCGAAGATCCGCAACGGGGTGCTGTTCGACCGCGCCGCTTCGGGCAAGTACCTCGGCTCCATCTTCGTGATGAATGAGCGTGGGGACATCACCCTGGACTCCGGATTCTTACCGGCGCGAGCGGGCAATTTCAGCGATCGTGACTATTTCCGCTTTCACCGCGATAGCGCCAATACCGGCCTCTACATCAGCAAGCCCTACGCGTCACGACTGCGGGACGGGGCGCTCACGATTGCCCTGAGCCGTCGGATTGCGCATCCGGACGGCTCGTTCGGCGGTGTCGTGGTCGGCACGCTAAGCGTCGACTATTTTCGCGCTTTGCTGGACGGCCTGTCCGTGGGGCAGCGCGGCACCGCGGCAGTGATCGAGACTAACGGCGCCATGATCACGCGTTTGCCCTACGATCCGAAGGTGGTCGGGCGCGACATCCAGAACGCTCCGGTTTTCATTCAGGCAATGTCGACGAACGAAGGTGCCTTCATGGGCACCGCCTCGATCGATGGAATCCGCAGGCTCTACGTGTACAAGCATTTGCCCGGGCTTCCCATCATCGTCGACGTGGCGCCTGCGGAGAGCGACGTTTACGCTGAATGGCGACGCCGGGCCTTGCGCCTCGAGATCGTGATGGCGGTGTTCAGCATCATTCTCGGGACGGGATCCTTGCTGCTGTCGCGCGAACTACGGCGGCGGCAGCGTGCGGAATCGAAACTGCAGCACCTGGCGCGTACGGACGCGCTCACGGGGTTGAGCAATCGCGGCACCTTCGACGATACGCTGCAAAAGGAGTGGCAACGAGCCAATCGCTCGGGCCGTCCGCTCTCGTTGCTGTTCATCGACATCGATCAGTTCAAGGCTTACAACGACTACTATGGCCACCAGGCGGGCGACGAAGTGCTGAGAGCCGTTGCCCAGTGTGTGGGCCTGTGCGTTCTACGATCCGCGGACCAGGTGGCCCGATATGGCGGCGAGGAGTTCGTGGTGACTCTTCCGGATACCGACGCGACCGGCGCTACAAATGTCGCCGAAACCATTCGGCGCGCCGTATTCGATCTGAATCTCGAGCACGTCCAAAGCCGGTATGGCCGGGTGACCGTGAGCATCGGCCTGGTGACCTCCGACGAGCGGGTCGCCCACGATGGCGCAACGCTGGTGAACATGGCCGACTCGGCCCTATATGAAGCGAAGTCAACCGGACGTAACCGGATCTGCGAGGCGTAGAAAAGCGATCTCATCCGCGGATCGGCATAACCAGGTCGGGCCGCATACCGCCTGGCAATACGGCGCCTGATTCAGGACGAGTCAGGCATCGAGATTTGCATTTGAATGGCCGCTATGACCGTATCAAAGCCGATCTATCTTCATTCGAAATCAACTCAACAACTTTGCAGACAGACGCTGCCGTGCGCATGTTTCTCACGCGCTAGCGAAAGCGAACTATTCTTAAAGGATCTTGCGAAAGCATTTCCGGTCTGCTTCCAGTGGAGGTGTGTCATGTCAATGTCAGCCACGCTCCAGGACTGCCTGCGCAGCAAAGGCTCGCAGTACGAAATCGTGCATCATCCGTACAGTCATTCCAGCGTCGAAACCGCGTCGGCAGCGCATATTCCCGGCGATCGCCTCGCCAAGACAGTGCTTTTCGAAGACGAGCATGGCTATGTGGCAACGGTGTTGCCGTCGACCTACGCGGTGCGGCTGTCCGAGCTTTGGGCAAAGACCGGACGCCACCTCCTGCTAGCCAAGGAGACCGATTTGCGGGAGTTGTTCAAGGATTGCGACGCGGGAGCGCTCCCGCCGGTTTGTACGGCCTACGGCATGCAAACCTATCTCGACGAGAGCCTCGCCCTGCAGCCCGACGTGTATTTCGAGGCCGGCGACCATGAAGCGCTGATTCACATGGGCACGGATCAATTCCTGGATTTGATGGACCGAGCCGAGCGGATACGCTTCGCCCGGCGCATGCAGGGTATGCCGATGTGACTGGCGTGGTTTGCGCAGTGCCGCATAAGGCGCGCTGCGTCAAACACTGCATGTGCGGTCCGTCTCCCGAAGCATGCGATTTGGCGGTGCAAAACGCCGGTGCGCTGCACGAAGGCACACATGAATATCGGGCCATTCGCGCGCAGTCGATGTGGCTTATTCCCTCTGAACCGCGCTCTGCGCGAACGGACGTCTTGTGCCGCATCTGCTGGTCGCGATTACCCAGCGAGACTGCCGACAAATTGCCTGATGTGATCGAGGACGGGTTGCTGATCGCCCGCGAAGGCCCAATGATCGGCGCCGTCGAGTTCGACGAATCGCGCCTGCGCGATATGGCTGGCGAGATGTCGGCCCGCGCCGATGCGAACGGCGCGATCGTCGTGACGATGCAGCACCAGGGTCGGCACGGAAATTCGGCCCAGCAGATGCCGCACATCCATGTCGCGCAAAGCCTCGAGCACACCCTTGATGGCGCCCGGGCTCGACGCGGCCCGCAGCAAGCCGGCCCACCAGGTTCTTGCCTGTGGGTCGCCCGACAGGCTCGGCGCGAATGTCTCGATGCCCGTGGGGCCGCCCCAGGCTGCGATGAGTTGCTGCAGCCAGATGTCGTACTGACTGGCGTGAAGTGCGTGAGGATAGTCGCGCGTTGCGGTTCCCTTCGCCAACGAAGCAAACAGAATGAGACCTGCGACCCGACAGGGGTGATCGACGGCAAACCTGATGCATGCCGGTCCGCCTTCTGACGCGCCGAACAGCACGACCCTCCGGCTGCAGGCGGCATTCAGCACGGTGCCGATGTCCTGCGCGGTCGCGTCGACGGCCGGGTTGAACCCGACCCGGTCGGACAGCCCGACGCCGCGTCGATCGAGCAGGATGAGGCGGCCCATCCCGGCAAGAGAGGAGAGGAAGGCCCGGCAGCGAGGCTCCTCCCACACTCGTTCGACGTGAGACACGAAACCGGGCAGCACCAGCACATCGATGCGGCCGGCGCCGTAGGTCTGGTACGCGAGATGGACGCCGCCACCGCTGACGTAGCGCGTCGACGGCGGGTCCTCGAAGGGCAACGCCGCGCCGGCATCGAGCAGGGCGAGGGTCTCGGATTCGGGCGCCACATCGAGCTCGTCGCGAAGCCGTTGGGTCAGGGCCGCGAGGTGCCGCTGGGCCGTGGCCCGGTCTCCGGCGAGCATAAGATTGCGGACGAGGTGCCGCCCGTACACTTCGCTGAACGGATCGAGCTCGACAAGACGGCCGGCGTGCGCGGCTGCGGCCGTGTAGTCGCCGGCGGCGTTCTTGTCGTGCACAACTCGCTCGAGTGCCTGGATCGCCCGGCTTCGCAAAGCCTCCCTGCGAAAAAAAGCCCACTCGTCGAACTGCGGGCAGTCGCCGGGCGAAAAACCCTCGAGAAAGTCGCCGGAATAATGGCGGCACGCCCGCTCGAAGTCGCCACGATCGCAGGCTTGCTCGAACAGTTGGGAATCCACTTGCAGACTGATCGCCGCCGACCATCGGACGGTTGACCGGTCTGTCGCGAGAACCTCGTCGCCGAGCGTGTGCTGGAGGCGATGCAACAGACGCCGCAGCCGCGCCCGTACAACCTCGTCGCCGCCTTCGGGCCACAACATCGCGGCGACGGCATCGCGCGCGACCGGGCCATTCGCTTCGGCCAGGTAGACCAGCAGGGCCAGGCCTTTGCGCAAGGGCAACGGGCAGAGCCGGCCGTCGCGGCGGATCTCCGGAAAGCCAAGCGTCCGCAGGCTGAACAGAGCCATGGCGAGTCGACTCTCAATGATGGCGTCCGGGGGACGCTCAGGGGACGAGGCAATCCTACCATTCCATGTAAGCGATGGTCACCGGACGCATCGCGTTGGATTGAACTGGAGAATTGCCATGAAGAACCTGGGCGAACATGCAATCGTGATCGGCGCCAGCATGGGCGGGCTCCTCGCCGCCCGCGTCTTGTCGGATTTCTTCACCACCGTCACCGTGCTCGAACGCGATGGGCTTGCGGCAACTGACCTGCCGCGCAAGGGGGTGCCGCAAGGCCGTCATACCCATGGGCTCCTTGCGCGCGGCAGCGCGATACTCGACGAATTCTTCCCCGGATATAACAACGAGGTTGTCGCGCAAAGCAACGGGTTGATCGGCGATGTCGCCAATGACGTGATCTGGATTGGCCGCAACGTCAGGCTTGCCAACGGCGCGAGCGACCTGACCGGTCTGCTGGCGAGCCGCCCCGTGCTCGAAGGTCATTTGCGCCGGCGGCTGTCGGGGTTGACGAACGTGCGCGTCGTGGAAAATTGCGCTGTTCGAGGTCTTGCCACCGACCCCGCTCGCAGATGCGTGACCGGTGTGCGCGCATGTGTCGAGGGCAGGACCGAAGAGACCATCGAGGCGGATCTTGTCGTCGATGCGACTGGCCGTGGCTCATCCAGTGCGCCGTGGCTCGAGGAGCTCGGCTACCCGTCGCCCGCCAAGGAGGAGGTCGAGATCGGCATCTGCTATATGACCCGTACCTATCGACGCCGGCCGACTGATCTCGACGGTAAGCACGGTATCGTTGTCGCCGGGAGTGCGCCGAACTGGCGCAACGGCGTCGTGCTTGCGCAGGAAAACGATAGCTGGATCGTCAGCACCGGCGGTTTTCTCGGCGACGATGCACCCGGCAACGACCCCGGCTTTCTCGCCTATCTGGCGACGCTGCCGACCATGGAGATTCACGACCTGGTCGCAAGAGCGGAGCCGCTCACCGACTACAGGCGCTATCGCTATGTCTCCAATCTGCGTCGGCGGTACGAGAAGCTCGCACGCTTCCCGCGAAATTATCTGGTTTTCGGCGATGCCATCTGCAGCTTCAACCCTGTCTACGGCCAGGGCATGACGGTCGCGGCGGAGGAAGCGCTGGCGCTGCAGCGATGCCTGCGCACGGGTTCGCAAGATCTTGCGCGCCGATTCTTCAGGGCGGCCGCGAAGATCGTCGATATTCCGTGGGACATCGCGGTGGGCAACGACCTCCGCCATCCACAAGTCAAAGGCGCGCGCCCGCCGATGCTGCGTTTCATCAACTGGTATATCGGCAAGCTTCACCGTGCCGCCACGCGCGACAGCACGCTGGCGATTGCGTTTCTGAAGGTCGTCAATCTGACGACGCCGCCGGCGTCGCTGCTCAGCCCTGCGATCGCCTGGCGGGTCTGGCAGGGCAACCGGAGGGCCACGCTACCGGTTGCCTCGCCTGCCATCGAAGCAGCGCGGCGCAATAGCGCGTCGTCTTGAGCTGGCGCCGGCGCGTTGCGTGCCTGGTCGATAGTAGCGGTGAATAGCAGGTAATTGGCCGTGAACCACCGCTCGCAGTGACATCTCCCTCGAATGTCTTTTGCCGTGAACTAAGCTACTTTAAACATGTAAAACGACCCTCACTGACCGCTTCGAAGCGGCACATAAGACGGGCAACAGCAATGGGCATTCGTCGCCGCTGCTCCAGTTGTGGTTTGCTGATTCGCTAGCCCGACCAAACGGCGAGCTTTCTGGCGACATCGATATGTAGAAGGAGGATGGCCATGAAGTACATCATTAGCTGGTTCGAACGCACACAAGGTTCGCCTTTGGAGTACGAGAATGCGCAGAAGCGAATCCTTGATGTCTTTGGTCAGTGGAAAGCGCCAGAGAACTTCAAGATTGAATTTTTCGTGGTGCGTGTCGGGGAGTGGGGTGGCCACATGCTGGTCGACTGCGACGATCCGTTGGCGGTTCACAAGGTTTGCTCGACATTCCCCGCATTTGAATTTCGGGCGCACCCCGTTGTTGCCGTCGAGGACGCAGTCCGGGTTGAACTCGAAGCGATCGCCTGGCGTGATGGGTTGAAAAGTAAATGAGATCCGGGAGGACCTTGTCGCCTTCGCAGCAAGTGAACCCGAGACACCGTTTTCTTTTTCGAGGTGCCCGGAATCCAGGCAGGCACCAGCGTCACCTCAATGGCGCGACTTCCGCTTCCACTCGTCTTCGTCCATCGCCAGCCGGAAGCCGAGATGCGACATGCCATTCATCGGGTCCGTGCCGCGGCGCGCGCTGGTTCGGTAGCTGATGCAGTAAGTTTCACTGCACAGGAACGAACCGCCGCGCGTCACGCGTTCAGGAGCCGCGGCGGTCGGACCGTTGTCGGGATCGTAGCTCGAGGCCGGGCCGTGAGGATCGCTAACCACCTGTCCGGACGCCGCCTCGACGCGAAACGCGTCCGCGCGATACCAGTCGGCGACCCATTGCCAGACGTTGCCAGCCATGTCGTAGAGACCATAGCCGTTCGGCGCGAAACTGCCCACCACGCTCGTCCCCACTTGAACCTTCTCGTGGTTGTCACGGTCCGTAGTGACGGGGAACGGGCGGGCTGCATCGTCCCAGGTGTTCGCCATCTTTTTGCCGGCTGGCGCGAACTCGTTGCCCCACGCATAATCGGCCTGCTCGAGGCCGCCGCGTGCCGCGTACTCCCATTCTGCTTCGGTCGGCAGCCGCTTGTGCGCCCAGTGCGCATAAGCGAGCGCATCCTCGTAGGAGACCTGCACGACGGGATGATGATCCATGCCGGCGATGCTGCTGCCCGGTCCACCCGGATGCCGCCAATTGGCGCCGGGCACGAATTTCCACCAGCGCGAGTAGTCGTTCAGCGCGATGGGCGCGTCGCTGCCGGTGAAGACGAGGCCGCCGGGGACGAGCGTGTCGTCGGCGGGGCGCGGTGTGCCGGGCGGCAACTGAACCGCCAGATCTTCCCAGCGCGGCTTGCGTTCGGCTGTCGTGACATAGCCGGTCGCGGCGACGAAACGCGCGAATTCCATGTTGGTGACATCGTAGCGGTCGATCCAGTAGCCATGAACCTTCACCTCGTGCGCGGGCCGCTCGTTGGGCAGTGCGCGCGGATGCTCGCTGCCCATCATGAAATCGCCGCCCGCGATCCACACCATGTCTTTCGGCCCGGCCACGCCGTCGCCGACGGCAAGCGGTGCGGGGCCCTTGACGTGCTCATACGCGGCGAGAGCGGTGCCGGCGATGACAAGAGCGATCGCGACCGCGGCCGCCCCGTACCAATGCTTGTTCGCTAACTTCATTGCTGTTTCCAATGCCAGAAGCGCCGACATCGGACGGGACGTCGGCGCGGTCAAGCCTACTTCAGCGAGGCCTGGGTTTTCGGGGGGTATTTCTTGAGCACCTGCTGATAGCGGGCGAACTCCATCACGAGCGGCACGCTGACCGGAATATGGCGGATCGCGATCGACTCCTCTTCCTTGGGATCCGTGTAGAGGTTGAAGACCAGCGCGGTCCACGCATTGCCGAGCATTCCCGAGAAGCCGCCGTTGTAGCCTTTCTGCGTGACGGCGTCGGGAAGCTGAAACTTCTTCATGAGCTTGAACTCGTCGACGCGCACAGCCGAAAGCTCGTCGTTCCAGAAGTAAAAAACGCTGCGCCGGTTGGAGACGCCTTTGTCGGCGAGCAGGAACGAGGTCTGGTCGATGCCGTCGAGATAGGTCGTTGCCGGGACCAGCTTCGCGATGCCCGCGCCCGGCGTACCGGACAGCGCCACCGACGTGTTGAACATGTCGGCGAAGTCGAACAGGCCGTCCGAGCGGCCCGGTTCGATCATTCCCTTCCAGTAGACGAAGAACGGCGAGCGCACCGCGCCTTCCCAGGTCGAGCCCTTGCCGCCGCGGAACATCGAGCGGGCAGCCGGCTGCACCTCCTGCTCGGGGCCGTTATCCGATGCGAAGAAGACGATCGTGTTGTCCAGCTCGCCGTTCGCCTGCAGCGTGTCGATCAGCTTTTTGAATATGTCGTTGACCTGCACGATGCAGTCGCCATAGTTCGTGCGTGCTGCCGAACGTCCGCTGTAGTATTCGTTCGGATAGTTGTCGAAGTGGCAGGCACGCGGAGCGTAGTACAGGAAGAACGGCTTGGTGGCGTTCTTCTGCCGGTCGAGGAAGCCGACTGTGTAGTCGAGCCACTTGGTATCGAGATCCTTGATGGTGTCGGTGTTGATCTCGTACAGGCTTTCGATCTGGCCGCCCTTGACGGCGTGCACGTCGCTCTTGTTGAACGGCAGATTGAGGATGTAGCGATAACGCTGCGGGCTCAGTGCGATCTCCGGGTTGTATTGCGGGTCGCGCCACTCGGTGTACATGTCGGACACGGAGAGAAAGCCGCGGAAGTCGTCAAAGCCGACGTTCTGCGGCTGCGAGCCGGAGTTTTCGCCCATGTGCCACTTGCCGACGGCCTGCGTCGTGTAGCCGGCGCGCGAGAGCAACTGCGGCAACGTCGTCAATCCTGCGAGGCCGCCCGGCTGGCCGTACATGGGTGGAATCTGGATGCCATGGTGGGCCATGTTCTGGCCGGTCATGATGGTGGCGCGGGTCGGCGAACAGCTCGGCTGCGAGTACGCCGAACTCAGGATAAGACTCTGATTCGCGATGCGGTCGATGTCGGGCGTGGCGTTGCCCACCGCCTCGCCGCCGCCGTTGAAGCCGAAATCGCTATAGCCGACGTCGTCGAGCAGGAAGATCACGACGTTGGGGCGCTTGCCGGTTTTCTTCTGCAGGGCTTCCAGCTTGCGGACGGCCTCCTGCTGCTGATCCGCGTGCGCGATGGCCGGTTCCATATTGTCCGCGAGCTTGACCGTGCGGGCCGCCAGATACTGATTAGGCTGGTCATAACCCGCCAGCCCCGGCTGCTTCGTGGGTTCGGTGATCGTCTGCGCGCCGGCCAGGTGCGAGATGGCCAGCGCCGCTCCTGCCGCCAGAAGCAAGGCTGGGATGATACGTTTCATGTCGTCTCCTTCCATGGTGGAGATGGGCGGCGACGGTACGGTTGACGGCCGCAGGACGAATCATGGTCTGAACACCGCTCGAGCTGCCGTCGGGTTCGCACGATAGACGCCAACATTGCCTCGAACGCGCCGGTCCATCATGGGCGCAATATTCGTGTCGGCGTGCCGCGCAGTCACCCCTAATTACGGGGGGGAGAATTTGTTGCCCGGATCGCTTATCGTGCCTTACCCTGCATCTGAATGTTGCATAGAGAAAAGGCGCTGGTCGATGCGGCGGTTCGCGGCGGACTTGAGGCGCCGGCAACCGGCGGCCCGGAAAGGTGCAACTGCCGGCATGGCGCCGGACCGCAGAAAAATATATGGAGACTGAGATGAGCGGTACGAATTCGGACACCCTGATTCATCGCTTTGTGCACTGGGAGCGTGTGCAGCCTGATACACCCTACCTCATCGAGTCGATGCCGGGCGGACAGGTCGTCGAGTACACCTGGCAGGAGGTCGGCGATCAGGCCCGGCGCATGGCTGGGTATTTGCAGTCGTTGCAACTGCCGCCGCGCAGTGCGATCTCGATAGTCGGGAAAAATAGCGCGCACTGGATCATCGCGGATCTGGCGATCTGGATGGCCGGTCACTTCTCCGTACCACTCTACACAACGATCAACGCGGACACCGCGCAGTACATCTTCGAGCACTGCGACGTTCGTTTGCTGTTCGTCGGCAAGCTTGACGGCAAGACCGACGGCTGGAATGAGATTCGCAAAGCAGTGCCGCCGCATGTGCGGTTGATTGGCTTGCCCATGTCGCCCGTGCCGGAGGCTCTTCACTGGGACGATATCGTCGCGAGCCAGGCGCCGTTGCGAGACATTCACCTGCCGGCTCCGGGCGAACTGGCGACCATCATCTACACATCGGGCACCACCGGCCGTCCCAAGGGCGTCCTGCACAGCTTCGGGACGATCTTTGCCTATGCGGCGCAGGCAGGTGAATTCTGCGGCTTCACTCCGGCAGACCGTGTTCTGTCCTATCTGCCGCTCGCACATACGGCCGAGCGTTCGTTCGTCGAATCGAACTCGCTTTGCCACGGTTTCCAGGTTTTCTTCAACGATAGTCTTGCTACCTTCGTTCAGGACTTGCATCGCGCGCGGCCGACCGTATTCATTTCAATGCCGCGACTGTGGACCAAGTTCTATCAGGGCGTCTGCGCGAAACTACCCGCGAGCCAGCAGTCCTTGCTTGACACGGCGAGCCCCGAAGCCACGGTCATCAAGCAGCAGATCCTCACGATGCTCGGGCTCGACGCGACAAGGATCGCCTTTACCGGCTCCGCGCCGCTGCCTGAGGAAATCACGAACTGGTATCGCATGCTCGGCCTGGAGTTACTGGACGTATACGGCATGACGGAGAACTTCTCGTACTCGCATTACAGCCGTCCGGGGCAAGTGCGGTCGGGCTATTCCGGCCAGGCCATGCCGGGTGTCGAATGCCGGATTGCCGGCAATGGCGAGATTCTGCTCAAGGCGCCGACCATGATGCTCGGCTACTACAGGGAGCCGGATTTGACCGCGCAAAGCATGACCGAGGACGGCTTCTTCAAAACCGGCGATTGCGGCGAACTTGACGAACTCGGCCGTTTGAAAATTACAGGGCGGGTGAAAGAAAACTTCAAAACCAGCAAGGGGAAATATGTGGCTCCCGCGCCCATCGAGAACAAGCTGAGTCATCCAAAAGTTGAAGCCGTGTGCGCGACGGGGCCGGGGCTCGCCCAGCCGTTCGCGCTGTTGATGCTGTCAGCCGCCGCGCGAGGCGAGCTTCAGAACGCGCCTGCGTACGATGCCTTGCGTGCCGATCTGCGCGGCATGCTCGACAAGGTCAACGACACGCTTGAAGATCACGAAAAGCTCGCCTTCGCCGTGGTCGTCGCGGATTCCTGGACGTCCGACAATGGCTTGCTCACGCCAACCATGAAGATCAGGCGCGGCGCGATCGAGAAACGTTATTTGCCGATGGCCCAGGCGTGGGCTGAACTCGGACAACCCGTCATATTCGAAACGCAGTCCGTCGAGACGCAATGATCCATTAACAAAGAGGGTATCCGCTATGGCCGATACCCGATATCTCCGGTTCGATCATGCGCGCCGGTCTGGGCAGACCGGACGGATCGAAGCTAGCGGATCAGCTCCTGCTTGCGAGCCCAGACCATCGCGTCATAGCGGCTCGACACGCCGAGTTTGCTGAAAATATTGCGCAGATTCCACTTCACCGTCTCGATCGTAATGTCGAGCGCGAGGGCAATGCGTTTGTTCGACATCGCCTGGCCGACGAGACTTAGAATCTCGAGCTCGCGCTGAGTGAGCACGGGCTGCAGTTTCGATGCGCCCGTACGGCGCGCATTGCCTGCCAGCCCCTCGGAAATCGCGCTGTCCGGAAACTTCTCGAGCAGGCCCGTTGCATACTGCAGCGTTGCTCCCTCCAGCTTGCCCTCGCGCACCATCTTTGCGAGCAACCTGCCGGCGGCCGCGCCTTCATCCACAAAGGTACGCACGAGACCCAAGCGCTGCGCTGCCTCCACGGCGCGGGCGAAGCATGCCTGCGCGTCGTCGTCGCTGCGTTGCTCGGCGAAGACGATGGCCGATAGCAGATCCGCAAGTGCGGCAAGCCTGCCCCGGCCAAATGCCTCGGCATGGCGGCGGGTGATTTGCAGTGCCCGCAGCGCTTCCTCAGGTTGGTCGTGGCGCAACACGCGCGCCCGCGCGAGTGCTGCAATTGCAGGAATTTCCGCCTTGGAGCCTTGTTCGGCGGCATGAGCCTCGGCGATTTCATCGAGTAGCGTCAGCGTTTCGAGCGCGCCCGCGTGGTCGTGTTTGAGGAGCAGGATTTTGACCTGTTCGGCCAGCATGTGCGCGACCGCGCGGATCTGGCGCATGCTGCGCAGGTGTGCGGTCTGCTGCTGCACGAAGTCGAGCGCCGCGTCGGCGCTTTCCTGAAGCAGGTCGAGACGCGCCCGGCAGAGCGACGTGTGAATCAATACGTCGGGGCCGGAAGAATGAAGCAGGCCGCGACGGTTGGCAATGGTTTCGCGGGCCACGTCGATGCGGTCGAGTTCATAACAGGCATCGGCCAGCACGCTCGCGCAAATGTTGGCGCTGATCGAATGGCGGCCCACCGCCTGCACGGAACGGGTGAGCAGGCCCGCGCTCTCGCGTTCCGCCTCGCGCGCATTGCCTTCGAGCAGTATCGTCGACGCACGGGTCGCCTGTGCGACGAGCGCCATGTCGTTGTTGCGCTCGGCCGGCGGGACTGGGTGCAGATTGAAGAGGCGCCGCGCTTCAGTAAAGCGGCCCGCCGCGGCGTAGGCCGCGCACAGTTCGGCGACCAGCAGATACTGCAGAAAGGGATTGTCGAACGTGTCGCCGCGATGGGGTTCGAGCAGCTCGATCATGCGTTGCGTGTCGTCGTGCTGGAACGCGATGGCGGCATGAACCAGCGGCAGGCTGCTGGCGATCTCCGGGTCCGCCGACGCCGCGGTTGCCTGCAGGTGCGCGAGCCATGCCTTCGCCTTGGCCGGGCGTGTGGTGAGCGCGACCGTCAGGCATGCGATGAACAGCAGCCGTTGATGGCTAAGCAGGGTTTGTTCCGGCAACCGTTCAAGCAGATGGAGCGTGGGGCCGAGATATTCGACGCTCCACGTGGCTGGCGCCGCGCGCTCGATGACCGACGCGGCAAACTCGACGTCTTCGCCCGCGCTCGCGTGGCGTACCGCTTCGGCGAGCAGCCCGTGCGCGGCGAACCAGCGGCTCGCGCGCCGATGCAAGTCGCGCACGGCATCGCCTTCACGACGCGCGAGGCGGGTTGCAAGGAACTCCCCGAAAAGCGGATGAAAGCGATACCACGCGGTCCGGTCGTCCGAGTCGACGCGGGTGATCAGCAGGTTCTCGTCTTCCATGCGTTCGAGCAGATCGGCGGCGCGTTCGTTGCCGGTGACCTCACGGGCAAGTGGCGCGCTGAAGCGGCGAAAGATCGAGAGCGCTACGGCGAATTCGGACAGCTCGGCGGGAAGCTGCGCCATGACCTCTTCGCTCAGATAAGCCTGCAGGTCGCTGGAGCGCCAGATCAGGTCGCCGAGCGCGGCCCGCGCATCGGGCCGGTTTCTGAGCATGATGATGATGAGCTGGATGCACGACGGCCATCCGCCAGTCAGTTCGTGAATGAGCGTGAGTTCGTCGGCGTTGATCTTGCCGGGGCCGAGGTTTTCATCGACAAAGCTGCGTGTCTCCGCGAGATCGAAGGGCAGACCGTCGCTGTCCAGTTCGACGATCTGGTCCATCATCCGCAGGCGGCTCAGGCTCAGCGGCGGCGTGAGGCGCGAGCCGATCACGAAATGCAGATTGCCTGGCCCCTGATCGACCAGTTTCTGCATGAACTTGTGCGCGAGCGGCGCCTCGACGTACTGATAGTCGTCGATCATCAGGTACAGCTCTTTGGGCAATCCGACCGCCGCTTCGACGATGGCCGCAATGGCTGCATCCATGGCCGCTGCGCCGGCTACTTCGAGCGACAGGTCCGTCGCCACCGAAATGCCGATGCGCTGCATCGCGGCGAACAGTGCAGTGGAGAAATCGGCGTAGCCCTTGTCGTCGGCAGTGAGCGCGAGCCACGCGACCTCGGCGGACGCCTTCAGGCAAACCTTGCGCCATTGCGCGAGCAGCGTTGTCTTGCCATAACCCGCGCTGCCGGTGACGAGCGACAACCGGCAATGACGCTTGCGTTGCAATTGCGCAAGCAGATCCACGCGAGTGATGTACTTCGCGCCGATACGCGGCGGGGAAAACTTGGTGGAAACGAGATGTTTGGGCGTCGGTGTATTCAAGGCGTGACCCAGTCCGGGCGATACGGCATGTGAAGGCGGGTGCTGAACACCGTTATCTGCACCTTCGCAAATATGTGCCTGCGGGTGGCCCCCTCACAACGAGGGGTGCTATCCGAAGTTGCGAAAACTAACTTACCACAACCGAAGCGGCGATCACATTCGTTCGCAAGATTCCGGAGGGGAGATGAGTTATTCGCATGTAGTGGTGGACTCGGTCGGCTGGTTGACGTTGGACCGTCCCGCAGCCATGAACAGTTTGAATCGTGAGATGACGACGGGCCTGATCGCGCAGTTGAATGCGTGGCGCAACGACGATGCCGTACGGGTCCTGGTCGTAACCGGCAACGGCCGCGCTTTCTGCGCCGGTGCCGACCTGATCGAGGCCGCCGAGGCCGCGCAGCCAGGCAAGCGGGAATTCCTGGAACTGATTGTCGAGTTTTTCGACACGCTGCGCGCGTTCCCGAAGCCGGTGATCGCCGCGGTCAACGGCCTTGCGCTGGCGGGCGGTCTCGAAGTGGTGCTCGCGTGCGACGTGGTGCTCGCCGCCGAGTCGGCGCGTCTTGGCGACGCGCACTCGAATTTCGGCGTTTTCCCTGGTGCCGGCGGCGCCGCGATTCTGCCGCGCAAAGTACCGGCGAACGTTGCGCGCTACCTGCTTTTCACGGGCGACGCGATGAGCGCCGCCGAGCTCAAGGGCTACGGCCTCGTCAACGAGGTACTGGCCGACGCGGATCTCAGGCCTCGCGCTCAGGCGCTCGCCCACAAGTTCGCGAAGAAGAGTCCGCTCGTGCTGGCGCGTATGAAGCGCGTGGCCAACGAGACCGCCGACAAATCGGCAGCGGACGCACTGCGCCATGAGTTGCTGGAGCTGCGCAACCATCAGCGCTCATACGACGTTCAGGAAGGCTTGCGCGCATTTGCGGAAAAGCGCGAACCGCAGTTCAAGGGCTGCTGAACTCTACACGAAGCTATCGGATACACAATGGAAAACATCTACATCGTCGGCATGGGCATGACCCCGTTCGGTCGTCATCTCGACAAATCGGTCAAGCAGCTTACGGCCTGGGCGGTCGAAGACGCACTGAAGGACTCGGGCTGTGAGCGCGGCTGGGTCGAAGCGGCCTATTTCGGCAACACGACGCAGGGTCACATGCAGGGCCAGCACATGATCCGTGGCCAGGTGTCGCTGATCCCGCTCGGCTTCGGCGGTATTCCAATCCACAACATCGAAAGCGCGTGCGCGTCGGCAAGCAGCGCATTTCACCTCGCCGTGACGCAGCTGCGCGCGGGCATGGCGGACGTCGTGCTGGCCGTTGGCGCGGAGAAGATGTACTCGAGCGACAAGGCGCGTATGTTCTCCGTGTTCGACTCCGCATGGGACATCGAAACGGCCGAAGCCAACGTGGCGCAGATGGTCGAATTGGGCAAAGGCGTTACGGTGCCGCAGGGCACGCAGTCCGACAAGCCGTACAGCGTATTCATGGATGTCTATGCCGGCATCGGCCGCCAGCTGATGTCGCGCTACGGCATCACGCAGCGCCAGTTCGCCGCCGTGTCGTCGAAGAATCACGGTCATTCGGTGCACAACGAGCGCTCGCAATATCGCAAGCCGATGTCGATCGACGAGATTCTCGCGGCGCCGCCGATCACGTTTCCGCTTACGTTGCCGATGTGCTCGCCGATTTCCGATGGCGCCGCCGCCGCGATCCTGTGCACGGAATCCGCGATGAAGCGATATGGCTTCGACCGCAATCGTGCGGTGCGCGTGCTTGCGACGATCGTGCGCTCTGCCTCGGCGCGCGCAGGCGAGGATCTCGCCAACCACATCACGGTTCATGCGGCGAAGCTCGCCTATGAAGAAGCCGGCATCGGGCCCGAAGACATCAATGTAGCCGAACTGCACGACGCGTCGTCGATCGGCGAAATCGCGCTGTGCGAGAACCTTGGCCTGTGCAAGCCGGGCGAGAGCGGCGTGATGGCCGAGCGCGGCGAGAGCACGATTGGCGGGCGTCTGCCGATCAACCCGTCGGGCGGCCTCGAATCGAAGGGACATCCGATAGGCGCGACGGGCCTCGGACAGATCTTCGAGCTGGTCGGGCAACTGCGCGGCGAATGCGGTCCGCGCCAGGTCGAAGGCGCTCGCTTCGCGATCCAGGGCAACGGCGGCGGGCTGTGGGGTGTGGAAGAGAGCATCGACCACATCGGCATCTTCGGTCGCGCCTAACCAGAACCATTCAGGGAATACATACCATGCCGTATCAACTGCCCACGGAAGAGCAGAACCTCGCCGTCGAGAGCTTTCGGAAGTTTCTGCAAGCGGAAGTCAAACCTGTTGCCAAGGAGTATCGCGACCGCTTCATTCCGAAAGAAAAGATGCGCGAGCTCACGGAGCGAATCGCCGATTTCGGTCTGCCTGGCTGCACCATCCCTGCTGAATACGGCGGCATGGGCTGGTCGTTCACCACCCAGGGCATGCTTTTCGAGGAACTCGTGGCCTGCTCGTGCGATATCGCGCTGTGCGTCATGCTCAACATGGGCCTCGCGGCCATGCTGACCAACGCCCGGCCGGAAGTGCGCGAGCGCTATATGCCCGGCGTGCTGGCCGGCAAGATCTTCGGCTCGATCGGCATCAGCGAGCCGGACGTGGGCTCGAATGTGGCTGAACTGAGAACGCGCGCAGTGCGCGACGGCGACCACTTCATCGTCAATGGCGAAAAGACCTGGATCACCAACGGCGTCTATTCCGACGTACTGATCTGCACCGTGCGCGGCGAAAAAGGTCTCTCGCACATCCTCATCGACCGCAAGGAGCATGGCTACGAGTCGCGCAACATCGACAAGATCGCGCTCGGGTCGCAGTCCACCGCGCAGATCTTCATCACCGATGCTCGCGTGCCGGCCGCCAACGTGATCGGCGAGGAAGGAGAAGGGCTGCGCAATACGATGAAGGTCTTCGAGAACGCGCGCGCGCACGTGGGCACGCTCTCGGTCGGGATCATGCGCGCCGCGCTGGAGGAGTCCATCGCCTATGCGAAGGAGCGCAAGCAGTTCGGCAAGGTGATCGCGGCGCATCAGCTGATCGCGGCGAAGCTCGCCGACATGGCGATCATGGTCGACGCGTCGCGCCTGATGTGTCAGCGCGTGTTCGGCCTGATCGACGCGGGCGTTCGTTGCGACATGCAGGCTTCGATGGCCAAGGCGTTCGCCACTGAAGCCGCCGTCAAGGTGTGCCGGGACGCCGTGCAACTGCACGGCGGCAACGGGATCACGAAGGAGTTCAACGTCGAGCGTCTGTTGCGCGAAGCGATCATCATCCCGATCCCGGATGGCACGACGGAGATCCAACAGCTCATCATTTCGCGCGCGCTGACCGGAGTGGCGGCGTTCGTTTGACGGGGGAGTGCGTGGCCGGCAGCTTTTGCGCCGGCCTGTTCTGTGGCTCTTCGCGCATTCGCGTGAAGAGCCTTCTTTCTTTTTTGGGTCGCGTTCTTTTTTGCTGTAGCAGATGGACATCTGCTCGACTATTCGGGCAAAGTTGATGATCACTTCGTCGATCTCCGCGAGACGTTTGCCGGGCGCGGGCAGACCTCGGGTGGTCCGCGCCGACGCGAAGCACGCACCCCTTGAAAGGAGGGGTGTCGGCCCTGCAGCCGTCTGCCTATGATGAGTCAGTGCTGATCGATCCGATCAGCGATCACAACAACTGAAGGAGATCGTATGACGCGCAATGTCGTCGTCGCGGGCGTGGGGATGGTCCCGTTCCGGAAGCCTGGTGCCAGCGAAACTTATGACCTGATGGGCGCCGAGGCGGCGCGCCTCGCGCTGACCGATGCCGGAGTCGCTTATCGGGCGATCCAGCAGGCGTACGCGTGCTTTGTCTATGGCGATTCGACCGCTGGTCAGCGCGCGCTTTACCACGTCGGCATGACCGGCCTGCCGATCATCAACGTCAACAACAATTGCTCCACCGGTTCGACGGGGCTCTTCCTCGCGCGCCAGGCAATCGAAGCCGGCGCGCTCGACGTCGTGCTCGTACTCGGCTTCGAGCAGATGAATCCGGGCGCACTCGGCAGCTATTTCAACGACCGGCCGCTGCCTTCCGAACTGTTTCTCAAACAGTGCGACCGCCTCGGCGTGCCGCCTGAAATTGCGCCGGCCCTACGCATTTTCGGCGGCGCGGGCATGGAGCACATGAAGCGCTTCGGCACACCGCTCGAAAGCTTCGCGAAGATTCGCGCGAAGGCGAGCCGTCACGCGGCCAACAACCCGCACGCGGTGTTCCGCAAGGTAGTCACAACCGAAGACGTGATGGCCGACCAGGTCATGTGGCCTGGCGTAATGACGCGCATGATGGCTTGCCCGCCGACTTGCGGCGCGGCTGCCGCCGTGCTGTGCAGCGAGGATTACGCGAAGAAGCACGGCCTCGACACGCGCGTGTGGATCGCCGCCCAGGCGCTGACGACGGACGGCCCCGAATCGCTCGAAGGGGACGACTTGCGTGACGTAGCCGGCTTCAGCATGGCGAGAAACGCGGCGCGCCAAGTGTACGAGGCCGCGGGCATCGGCGCCGAAGACGTGAACGTGATCGAACTGCACGATTGCTTCGCGCACAACGAACTGATTACCTATGAAGCGCTCGGACTGTGCCCGGATGGCGGCGCGGCGAAATTCATCGACGACGGCGACAACACCTACGGCGGGCGCTATATCGTCAATCCGTCGGGCGGCCTGCTTTCGAAAGGACACCCGCTCGGTGCGACGGGTCTCGCGCAATGCACGGAACTGGTTCAGCAATTGCGCGGCACAGCCGCTGAGCGGCAGGTCGAAGGCGCGCGCGTTGCCTTGCAGCACAACGTGGGCATCGGCGGTGCGTGCGTGGTGACCATGTACCGCAACTGACCAGGAGACGTAGATGGATTTTCAACCTGATGCGGGGCTCGAGGCATTCCGTGAGCAAGTGCGTGCATTCCTGCGCGAGCACCTGCCGCGTGATCTTGCAGGCAAACCGGTGGGCAGCGTCCGCTCCATGCGGCCCGATCTCGTGCGCTGGCAAAAGATCCTGAATCAGCAAGGTTGGGGCGCGCCGCACTGGGCACAAAAGGACGGCGGCACGGGCTGGTCGGTTCTGCAGCGGCTCGTCTTCGATGAAGAGTGCATCGCGGAGGGCGCGCCGACCCAGGACGGGTTCGCGCAGAAGCTGCTCGGTCCCGTGCTGAACGAATTTGCGTCGCCGGAACAGAAGGCCGAGCATGTGCCACTCATTCTCGCCGGTGAGCGGCTTTGGTGCCAGGGTTTTTCGGAGCCGGGCTCGGGCTCGGACCTCGCGTCGCTGCGCACGCGCGCCGAGCGCGATGGCGATCATTACATTGTCAATGGCCAGAAGATATGGACGAGCTACGCGCATGAATCGGACTGGATCTTTCTGCTGGTTCGCACCGACACCGAAGTGAAGAAGCAGGCGGGCATCAGTTTCCTGCTGGTGGACATGAAGACGCCGGGCATCACGGTGCGTCCGATCCGCAGCATCGACGACTGCCATCACCTGAACGAGACTTTCTTCGACAACGTACGCGTGCCGGTAGCGAACCGCGTCGGGGCGGAAGGCGCCGGCTGGACGATCACAAAGTTCCTGCTCAATAACGAGCATGCTAGCGCAGCCGACCTGCCGATCCTACGGCGTTATCTGATGCAACTCCGCACGCTCGCGGCAACGCAGCGCGTGGGGTGTGAACCGTTGATTGCGCAGCCGGCCGTCGCGTTGCGCCTCGCGCGCCTCGAAGCCGAAGTGAGCGCGGTCGCCACCATGGTCAAGCGCGTCGCGGCGATGGAGCAGGACCACAGTCCTGCCGCCCATGCGATGGGATCGATCCTCAAGGTGCGCGGCACGGAGCTTCAGCAGCGCATCAGCGAGTTGATGGTCGAAGCGCTCGGCGATTACGGCGCGGTGGCTTACCCCGAACCGCACGACGCGTGCAAGGCAGAACCCTTGCCGCACCAGGACGTGGCGCGTGGCATTGCCAACGAGATGTTCTTCCGCCGCGCGTCGACCATCTACGGCGGCACGAGCGAAGTCCAGCGCGGCATCATCGCCAAGATGCTGTTTCAACTCTGAGTCGTCGGAAGGATCATGAACTTTACTCTCAGTGCAGAGCAGCAGTTGCTGCAGGATAGCGTCCGGCGTTTTGTCGACAGGGATTACAGCTTCGAAACGCGCATGGCGCTCGTCAAGGCAGGTTCGACGTGCAGCGCAACGCATTGGCAAACTTTCGCGGACAACGGCTGGCTCGCCGCGGCGTTGCCCGAGTGCTGTGGCGGCTTTGACGGTTCGCTGATCGACACGGTGTTGATCGCCTCGGAACTCGGTCGCGGACTCGTCGTGGAGCCTTACCTCGGCTGTGCGGTGCTGGCGGCGCAAACGCTCCTCGCGGGCGCCACGCGGGCGCAACGCGAGCAATGGCTACCGGCGCTCGCCGACGGCTCGCGCAAGTTCGCGCTCGCGTATGGCGAGGCGCAGTCGCGTGGCTTTCCCGAGTTGGTCGAAACGAGCGCGACGCCGACGCCGGATGGCTACTCGCTCACCGGCTGCAAGACACTCGTGCTGGGCGGCGCGGATGCCGACAGCTTCATCGTATCGGCACGTGCGCAGGACGCCGACGGCATCACGCTCATGCTGGTGCCGGCGCACGCACCGGGCCTTTCTCGCCGTGTGCTGCCTTTGCACGACGGCAGCTTCGCCGCCGAACTGACGTACGACGGCGTGCGCGTGCCCCGTGAAGCGGTGCTCGGTGTGCCGGGACACGGACTCACGGCGCTCCAGCACGCACTCTCTCACGCGACAGCGGCGCTCGGCGCGGAACTGGTCGGTGTGATGGAAAGGTCCATCGAACTCACCGCCGAATATCTGAGCGTGCGCAAGCAGTTTGGCGTGCCAATCGGCAGCTTCCAGGCGCTGCAGCACCGTCTCGCGGACATGGCGGCGGAAATGGAACTCGCGCGCTCGATGCTCTATGCGCTGCTCGGCTCGCTTGAAAACGACGCGCCACCCGCTCGCCTGCGAGCGGTCTCACAGGCCAAATCGGTGATCGGCCGCGCCGCGCGCTTCGTGTGCGGCCAGGCGATCCAGTTGCATGGCGGAATCGGCATGACCGAGGAATACCAGGTCGGTCACTACTACAAACGGGCGGTCGTCGCCGACGTGCTGTTCGGCAGCAGCGACCAGCACGATGCCGCTTGCGCCGCGCAGTTGCAGAACGAATTGCTTCAAAAGGAAAACCACGCATGAAGAGTTTCCAGAAAATCACCGATCTGCGGCCGCTCGTCGGCGAATCGCTCGGCACGAGCGAGTGGCTGTTGATCGATCAGCAACGCGTCAATCAGTTCGCGGACGCAACAGGGGACCACCAGTGGATCCACGTCGACGTGGAGCGCGCGCAGAAAGGTCCGTTCGGCGGCACGATCGCGCATGGTTTCCTCACGCTGAGCCTGCTGCCCGCGTTCTTCGCGACCGCCTTCGAAATCAGGGAAACGAAAAGTGGCCTGAATTACGGGCTCGACAAGGTGCGCTTCATCGCACCGGTCCCGGTCGGCAAGCGGCTGCGCGCGCACTTCAAGCTCATGGAGTGGGGCGAGTTGAAAGGCGGCGGTGCGCAGATGAAAATCGAAATGACCGTCGAATGCGAGGGCGCGGACAAGCCCGCGTGCGTCGCTGAGTCGATTACGCGCCTATTCCCCTGATATTCCATGACTGACAATGTTCGAGGAGATTCAAGCATGAGTATTCGTTTCGATGGCAAGGTCGCGATCGTGACCGGCGCGGGCGCCGGCCTCGGCCGAGCACATGCGCTGGCGTTCGCGGCGCGTGGCGCGAAGGTGGTCGTCAATGATTTCGGCGGCGCGCGCGATGGCACGGGCGGTTCGTCCGAAGCAGCGCTCGCGGTGGTCGAAGAGATTCGCCAGGCAGGCGGCATGGCGATCGTCGACGGCGCGAACGTGGCCGACTATGAGCAGGTGCAGGCAATGGTCAAGCGCGCGGTGAGCGAGTTCGGCCGCGCCGACATTCTCGTCAGCAACGCGGGCATTCTGCGCGACAAGAGCTTCACGAAGCTCGAAATGGCTGACATCAAGGCGGTTCTCGACGTTCATCTGATGGGTGCGATCAACTGCTCGAAGGCGGTATGGGACGTCATGCGCGAGCAGAACTACGGCCGCATCGTCATGACTACTTCGTCGTCCGGCATGTACGGCAATTTCGGGCAATCGAACTACGGCGCGGCGAAGATGGCGGTGATCGGCCTGATGAACGCGCTCACGACCGAAGGCCGGAAGAACAACATCCTGGTCAACACGATCGCACCGGTTGCGGCGACACGCATGACCGCCGACATCCTGCCCGAAGCAATGCTTGAGCGTATCCAGCCGGAGCGCGTGACGCCGGCCGTGTTGTTCCTCGCGAGCGAGAACGCGCCGTCGAAAACCATCATCGCAGCGGGCGGCGGTGCATTCGCCGCGGCGACCGTCGTCGAATGCGCGCCGGTGCTGCTGGCCGATGACGACGTCACGCCGGAAGGCGTCGCCGCTCGCTTCGGCGATATCGCTGACTGGAGCAGCGCGCGTGCGTACGGCGAGTCCGGCGAACAGGTGCAGCGTTTCCTGAAGCTCGTCTGCGACATATAACGGTATCAACGTGACGTGAACCGAACGAACCGCCGCTTTTGCGGCGGTTTTTTTGTCGCTCAAGCGTTTGCTCAAAGCAATTCAACGGAACGTGCAAACGATGGGCGAAAAAAAGCTTGCATGAAGTTCTTTCATGCAAGCCAGACTTCTCTTCGACCTTAGAGCCTCAATGGCCGCTCAATCCAGGTTGCGCGAAATGATCAGCTTCTGGATGTGGCTCGTTCCTTCGTAGATCTTGCAGATGCGGACATCGCGCAGATAGCGTTCGACCGGGAAATCGGTCAGGTACCCATACCCGCCATGAATCTGCAAAGCGTCGGAGCATACCTTCTCCGCAATCTCGCTCGCGAACAATTTGGCAATGGACGCTTCCTTGATGCAGTCGAAACCGGCATCGCGCAGACGTGCGGCGTGAAGGCAGTATTGCCATGCAACGTCGACCTGCGCGGCCATATCCGCAAGATCGAAAGCGACGGCTTGAAGTTTGGTGAGCGGGGCGCCGTACGCCTCGCGTTCGCGCGCGTACTTGACGGCGGCGTCCAGCGCCCCCCGCGCTACGCCCGCCGAGATGAACGCGATGCCGATACGGCCGTCCGAGACACCCCCCATCACAGTGCGATAGCCGTTGCCCTCCAGACCAAGCAGGTTTTCCGCCGGCACCCGGTAGTCTTCGAGCGCGATTTGTGCCGTGTGCGCAGTGTGCTGACCGAGCTTGCTTTCGATACGAGTGACGCTGTAGCCCGGCGCCTTCGGGTCGATGATGAAGGTGCTCGCGCCGCGTTTGCCCGCTGCCTTGTCAGTAATGGCGAACGCAATCCCGACGCCGGCCTCGCTGCCGTTCGAAATGAACTGCTTGGTGCCGTTGAGCACGTAGTGGTCACCCTCGCGGCGGGCACTCGCGCGCAGCGCCGCGGTGTCGGAGCCCGCGTGCGGCTCGGTCAGCAAGAACGCGCCGATCGACTCGCCGCGCGCCATGGCGGGCAGGTAGCGCTGCTTTTGCGCTTCGGTGCCGTGCTCGACGATCGTGAGCGCAGTGAAATTGTGCACGTGCAGGATGGTGGCGAGCCCGGCATCGACTGCCGCGAATTCGTGCTGCGCGATGCAAAAGTCGAGGATGCCCGCGCCGGATCCTCCGTATTGCTCGGGGATCAGCATGCCCAGAAAGCCGAGTTCGGCGAGCGCCTTCAATTCGTTGCGCGGCCAGGTGGACTGGAGATCCCGTTCGGCGGCGGTGGGTGCGATGATTTCGTTCGCCACTCGGCGGGCGGTGTCGCGAATCAACGTCTGTTGCTCGGTGAGGAACGAGCGGTTGGTGTCGGTCATGGGTGTGTTCCGTTCACGTTTGAGGCAGGTTTCGGTTGGTTGAGCAGCCAGTCGCCCAGCACGTTGTCCTGGTGCTCGCCGCGCCGCGGGATCGCCCCGGGCCGGCCAGCTGGGGTTGCCGAAAAGCGCGGCGCCGGCGCGGCTTGCAGCACACCGTCTTCACGCGTATAGACACCGCGTGCATGCATGTGCGGATGGGTGGCCGCCTCGTCGGGGCTGAGCACCGGCGCAAAGCAGGCGTCGGTTCCTTCGAGTAGCACACACCATTCATCGCGGCTGCGCTCGGAAAAAAGCGCGGCGAAACGTTCGCGCAACTGCGGCCAACTGCTCGCGTCATAGGGCTTGTCGAAGAGCGGGTCGGCACCGAGGCCGAGCTTTTCGCGCAGTTCACGATAAAACTTGGGTTCGAGCGAGCCGACGGAAATAAAGCCGCCATCGGCGCAGCGATAGGTGTTGTACCAATGCGGGCCGTCCAGCAGGCTTTGGCCGCGCTCGCTGCGCATCTGCCCCGATGCCTGCAATGCAAGTAGCAGCGTCGTCATGTGCGCGCTGCCATCAACGATGGCAGCGTCCACCACCTGGCCCACGCCAGTCGCGCGCGCGTTCATGATTCCGGCGAGCAGGCCCACCGCGAGATACATCGCTCCGCCGCCCACATCGCCAACGAGGCTTGGGGGTGTCACGGGCGCTTCGCCGGGTTGTCCTGCATACCAGAGCGCACCAGACAGCGCGATGTAATTCAGGTCGTGGCCGGCCGCGTGAGCGAGCGGGCCGTCCTGCCCCCAGCCTGTCATGCGTCCGTAAATAAGGCGCGAATTGCGCGCGAGACAAATGTCGGGACCAAGGCCGAGTCGCTCCATTACGCCGGGACGCATGCCTTCAATGAGGGCGTCGCTCTGCTCGATGAGACGCAACACGGTCTCGACGCCTTCGTCCGTCTTGAGATCGACCGCCACGGAGCGTTTGCCGCGATTGGCAATTTGCGTGCCGCCGAGATCGAGCGCATCGGGACCGGCTTCGATGCGATCCACCACGACCACGTCCGCGCCGAGATCGGCGAACAGCATGGCGCAGAACGGACCGGGGCCGATGCCGGCGATTTCCAGAACTTTGAGCCCGGCGAGCGGACCCTGTCGTTTTGTTGTCATGAGTGATGGTCTCGGTACAGGTTGACGGGAGCCATCGTAGAGAGTGCGAGTAATGCCGCGCTCCCCCAATCTTGAGGGGGACAGCGCGACTTTTACGGAGCCTATTCTTGCGAGGCACCGCACTACATATCATTGCGCCTCGCTTATTTCCGTTCGATCCGTGCCATACGAGAGCAGATTGAGGCCCCCCAATAGCGAGGGGGTAGCGCATAAGTCGAAACGCCTATCCTTGATCGCAAGCGCCGCAACCCGAGTTCGAGATCAATCCCGTGACACGCCCAGCGGTTTCCGGTTGATGTCGATTCAAGCGGCTCTACCCGCGCAGTCCAAGACGCGGTCGACAATGAAGGAGACATGCATGCGTAATATCGGTAAAGGCCTCGTGGGCGTTTCGATGCTCATTGCGGCAGGCGGAGCGGCAGCGCAATCCAGTGTGACCTTGTATGGCGTGGCAGATACGTTTGTGCAATATCTCGGCAACGGTGCAGTTCATTCGTGGTCAATGCGAAGCGGCGGCAATTCGGGCTCCAATTTCGGGCTGAAGGGAAGTGAAGATCTTGGCGGCGGCCTCAAGGCCATATTTACGCTGGAGAATGGATACACCATTAATAACGGCGGATTCTTCGTCGACAGTTCCACGATGTTCTACCGGCAAGCCTGGGTGGGCTTGAGCGCGGAAAAGTATGGTTCGCTTACTTTTGGGCGCCAATATCAACCCACTTTCTGGGCGGTGTATCCCACCGATCCGTTCCGCGGCGATGAGGTTCTTTCGCCGTTGTCGGCTGCGGCGAGTGCTGTCGACAGGCACACGTTTGCCACGCAGAGTGCGGCCGGGCGTAGTAGCAACGCGATTGTCTATCAGTCGCCGATAGTAGCGGGGCTGAAGTTGTACGCGATGTACGGTTTCTCCGCGACTGTCACTCAGCCTGTTCCGCAGACCCTTGGCAATATTCTTGATCTTGCGCTGACCTATTCGGGTTATGGCGCGTACGTGGGTCTCGCGTACCAGAACCAGCATGCAGGCACTGCAGCGATTCCGGGGCTGCCGTCTGCGCTGAATCTGCTTGGCACGGAGCGCTTTACCGGTGCCTTGGGTTACCGGATCGGCATCGTGAATCTGCAGTTCAACTACACCTACAACCGCTCGAAAGACGCGCCCGCTGGGTCACTGGCCGCGCGTCTGGGTGCCAGCAATTCCTACAGCATCGCGGAAGTCGGGGCGACGATTCAGGCGAGCCCGGCCGATACGGTGGAAATAGCAGCCATCGAGCGCGACGTGCGTGGCGTGCATGACAACACGCCCGGTGTGCAACTCGGCTTCGAGCACCTGTTGTCCAAGCGGACGACACTTTACGCACGCGCAGGTTATATGAAGAACAACGGCTCCGCGATGATGAGCTGGCCCGGTATCAGCGTCAGCGGGCAGAACGCCACACAGACGATGGTGGCCACGGGCATGTCGTATCGCTTCTGATCTCGAATGGGCGTTGCGGCTGGCGCCCGTCGTTCGGGAAGTTCTTTTCGTTGCGTAACAGAAGGTCAAGAAAGAAGATGAATCTCCAGAACAAGGTGGCGATTGTGACAGGCGCAGCCTCAGGGCTCGGGCTTGCAACATGCAAGGGGCTGGCGGCAGCCGGCGCCACGGTGGTTGGTTTCGACCTCGACCAGGCACGGCTCGACGAAGCGCTGGGTGCGGACATGAAAGGTATCGCGGTCGACGTCTCCAATGAATCCAGTGTGAAGTCCGGTATCGACGCCGTGGTGGCTATGCATGGACGCATGCATGTAGCGGTCAATTGCGCCGGCGTTCTCGGTCCTTGCAAGACTTTATCGAAGGGACAACTGTTTCCCTCCGACCTGTGGAATCGCGTGCTGGGCGTTAACCTGACCGGGACTTTCAATGTCATTCGTCACGCCGCGCTCGTGATGAGCGCAAACGATCCTGAAGAAACCGGAGAGCGTGGCGTGATCATCAACACGTCTTCGGGCGCGGCCCGCGCCGGGCAGATGGGACAGGCCGCGTATAGCGCGAGCAAGGCGGGCGTGATCGGCATGACGCTGCCGATCGCACGCGATCTCGCCCAACACGGCATCCGGGTCGTGTCGATTGCGCCGGGGCTTTTCGAGTCGGGCATGTCGGCGGGAATGCCGCAGAAAGTCTCGGACGGTTTGATCGAAAAGATGCTGTTTCCAAGGCGTATGGGTAAGGCGGAAGAGTTTGCCGGGCTCGTGCGGCACATCGTCGAGAACGCGTATCTGAACGCGATGACGATCGATATCGACTGCGGCATGCGTTAAAGGAATCGGCCGGGGAGCAGGGGAGTTGACCTTGTAACTCAGAAAACGTGGACATCATTCGGTTGATGATGCAGCGGTTGGCGGGAACTCCCGGGGGGACCACCCCACGGGACTCCCGAACCGATCCAGCGTTTCACGAACGCCGATGTAAAGCGCTTCACCCAAAGCATGATCGTCGTGTGCGCTAGTGACAGGCCCCGTTTGGCCATCATCTCCATCAGCTGGCGCGGACTGAGCTTGTAGCGCAAGTACCAGCGCACACGCGGCGTGATGATTTCCCGATCGAAATGACGGCCATCAAACGATCCTTCCATACGTTTGAGCTTGCTCATCAGCGCCTGCCGGATCGTCAATGCATTCCGTGGAGAATCAAGCCTCGCGGTAGGTGCCCTTGGCCTTGGCTGCGTGAGTGGCCAGAACGTCCATCAACGTGGGGCTGAGACAGTCGTATGGCTCCAGGCCCTTGTCACGCAGCGTCTGCCGGACCTCGGGAAGCGTCGAGGGCGGCGTGCCGCTTTCAATGATCGACGAGACGAAAGCGGCGAAGCCGGGGCCGTCCCAGCCGGTATCGTTCGACAGTTCCGTGTGGATGAAGTCGAGCCCGTAGAACGCGTGGTCCTTATTCTCGATGCGGCCGTACAGATGCGTGCCGCAGGCTGTGCAGGCGTGGCGCTGGATCACGGCTTTGTCGTCCACGACCTTCAACTTCTCCGCGTTTGCCGTCACTGTCAGCTTGTCGCGCGATACGACACCCACGACGGAAAACAATGCGCCTGCGGGTTTCCAGCATTTGGTGCATCCGCAAGCATGATTGAACGCAACCTGCGAATCGACGCGGACCTCGACGGCGTCGTGCGCGCACTGGCAGCGCAGCGTGCCGCCCGCGAAGTCTTCGGCGCCTTCTTGAATCTCGCGGTCAACGGTGGGATGAATGGCTGAGGCCATGGTCTCTCTCCTTGTATATCAGTAGTGAACGACGGTGCGGATCGATTTGCCCTCGTGCATCAGGTCAAAGGCTTCGTTGATGCCCGAGAGCGGCTTGGTGTGGGTGACGAATGGCGCGAGCTGGATCTTGCCTTCCATCGCGTCTTCCACCATGCCCGGTAATTGCGAGCGGCCCTTCACGCCGCCGAAGGCCGTGCCCAGCCAGCGGCGGCCGGTCACGAGCTGGAACGGGCGCGTGGAGATTTCCTGACCCGCGCCGGCCACGCCGATGACGACCGACTGACCCCAGCCACGGTGCGCGCATTCGAGCGCCGCGCGCATCACGTTGACGCTGCCGATGCATTCGAAGCTGTGATCCACGCCCCAGCCTGTCATGTCGACGATCACCTGCTGAATGGGCTTCTCGTGGTCCTTGGGATTCACGCAGTCGGTCGCGCCAAAGGCGCGGGCCAGATCGAACTTGCCCGGATTGGTGTCGACGGCGATGATGCGGCCGGCCTTGGCGAGCTTCGCGCCCTGAATCACGGCGAGACCGATGCCACCGAGGCCAAATACGGCGACGGTATCGCCTTCCTGCACCTTAGCGGTGTTCTTCACCGCGCCCAGGCCCGTGGTCACGCCGCAGCCCAGCAGGCACACCTGCTCGGGATTGGCTTGCGGGTTGATTTTGGCGAGCGACACTTCGGCCACGACGGTGTACTCGCTGAACGTGGAGCAGCCCATGTAGTGGTAGAGCGGCTGGCCGTTGTAGCTGAAGCGGCTGGTGCCGTCGGGCATGACGCCCTTGCCCTGGGTCGCGCGCACGGACACGCACAGATTGGTCTTGCCGCTCTTGCAGAACAGACACTCGCCGCATTCGGCGGTGTAGAGCGGAATCACGTGATCGCCGGGTTTCACGCTGGTCACGCCTTCACCCACTTCGACGACGATCCCGGCGCCCTCGTGGCCGAGCACGACGGGGAAGAGGCCTTCGGGGTCGTCGCCGGAGAGCGTGAAGGCATCGGTATGGCAAACGCCGGTATGCGTGATCTTGACCAGCACCTCGCCCTTGCGGGGCGGTTCGACGTCGATCTCGACGATTTCAAGGGGCTTGCCCGGCGCAAACGCAACTGCAGCACGTGATTTCATGGCGGTCCTTCCCGTGTTTAAAAATACGTTTTCTCTGCACGCGAGGGTTGTGGCAGTCGTCCACAATTCGCGGCGAAATCAAAGGGGAAATGATGGGGATACCTGAAAGCCATCGGAGCGAGATTGATAGGCTCCTTGTTGGATTTTCGGAATCCTTGCAGGGATCATGGTGCTCTCAGCTTCCGCAAGTCGCGACATCCCATGGAGTGGCAGGCGCATTCTTTGCAAAGGCCGTGTTGAACCGGCGCGCGATGATGGAAGGGCGCCTTACTTCATTCAAGGCGTACTACCTCGCTCAACGGACGACGCTTCTTGGGCGTGCCGCCGTTTGCCGGGTAGCCGACAGTGAGAAGGGCGAGTGGTTCCCAGTCAGGCGGTAGCTTCAAAACGATCGACACCAGTTCCGGACAAAATAGCGGCGCGCGCATCCAGTAAGCGCCAAGGCCAACAGCGTGTGCCGCGACAAGAAAGTTCTGTACAGCCATGGCGGTCCCCATGATCGCCATAAGCCTTTCGGCGTCGGTGCGCACCGCGTCCGGATAGTTGTCCATATGGACCAGCGAAGTGCATACGATCACAACGGCCGGCGCTCCGGTGATGCGATCATATGACCGACTTACGTCCGCTGCCACCGTCTCCGGAGCGTCACCGTCCGCCATTCGGTCCGACCGCAACCTGGCTCCCATGCTCATTGCCAATTTGTTCTTCTCCTGTTCCGAGGGAACGAGGCGGAAGCGCCATGGCTGTCGATTATGTGCCGACGGAGCAGTAGTTGCGACCTCGATAAGCTTCAGAATTTGACTGGTAGGGATGCGTTTCGGTAAGTAGCGTCGAACTGAAGGACGGGTCTGCAACAGTCGGATACTTTCGAAATCGTCCATCGCCAAAGGCGACTCGAAGTGTGAACACGCCTCTTGGATTGCCGACTGTGATTCTCGTCCTGTCATGCCCCATCTCCTATGTAAACAGTTTCAAGACGACCAGTCATACGAGCTCGAACGGTGCTGTGCAGGGGGTGCATCTTTGCGTTGCTTGCCCGGATAGTCCGTGTTTAAACACCAGCCGACCATGTGCAGTTCTGAAGTCACGTCGTCTAGCGTCTCGGTGGGGAGGAAAAACCGTTAGGAAAATCGAGCAACACAGTTTCCTTCACGCCTGAGTGCGAGCCGCATGTCGCCGTCGATCAAAAAGCCGAGTGGTGTTGCGAGGCTAAACGGTCGACTTCTTCGCACCGTGCCTGTGGGCACGCGAGAGCCGTGTGGAGCGCAGACGCATACAAGGCCTTGCCCAAGGACTGTCCTGCTCGATCACCGCAACTTGAAGGGACGCGACGTAGTCCGGTAACACTGCGCCGGCATCTTTTGATGTTGTGTCGCACAAATTCTGATACGGATTTCCGGGAATGCGGACTTTGAGTTCCTACCCCGTCCGGTGAGCCGCCGCATAGATTCGCGCCAGGAAACCTCCATTCAGCACACCGCGCGGTTATGCAGTGAGTCGGCAAAGAAACGCGCACAGATCGCCAAAACTGTACTGTTCATTACGTTAGTACAGTGGACCACTGGGACATTGCGCTAGCTCCGGAAAGAAACTACGGTAGCTCGCGGAAAGCGATAGCCGTATATTTCACAGGCGCGCGAGTTGGCCTAGTCTGGTCACTCAGAATGGCGAGCAGCCGAACTTCAGGAGCGCAAATTGGCCGAGAGTTCATTGTCGTTACGCGCATTGATCGATAAGTGGTTTGAGCCTTCTTCAGGTCTGCGTATCAGCAAGTGCAACATGCTTGTGAGCAGCGCACGACGCTGCGTTCGTGTCGAGTCCAGGAGCACCGATATGGCCCATGTGATCTTCTTTTTCCAACATTGGGACGGTGCGTGGCGTGTCTATCCACCTGAGGCAAGGCAAATGGAAAGAAGCGCATTTTACGCTTCTGCAATCTAACATTTCGACGACGCGTGAACGTGCTGCAAGCGCCAGGAAGCTATGGAGGCGAAAAATGGACCTTTTAGAGATCGCTCGGCAATCGGGTATGACGGTGGTTCTCGATGCGAGAATCGGACAGATTGAATATCAAAGTGTTTACGGGTCCGTCAATTCTCTGAAGAAGCTCATCGAGACGATCGTCGCGTTGGTGAGTGATGACGTAACCGACGCTATCCATGTCTCTGGCGAAACGGGCTTCTGCGACGATGCGACCGCCGACTGCACGACGAATCGCCGGCTCCAATAAGGGAGCGAGAGAAGCGAAAGACATTCATATCAACTGCAGTGTCTTGAGCGCAATGCGCTATTTACAAGCGAGCGCGTGGTACGCAGATCACCGAATCTTGGAGTGCGATCATGGAGAGCGGGAATTTTTTGGGTCAGCAGCAGATTTTCGACCGGGCGATCGAGCACCTCCTATGCCAGGGCCGCGCGGCGTTGCTACCACGTGGTGGCGGCGCATATCGCGGATACTGCGGAGGCTGTCCAGTCGGTAGCTTCATCAAACCTCGAGACTACATAACGGCCATGGAAGGAGTGCCTGTCCGCTATATCGGCAAACAATCATCGGGGGAGGTGCCTGCCTATATGGATGTCGGTGTCTCGGCGCTCAGGAAAGCGTTATTGCGGGCTCACATCAATGTCTACGATCCAGTCACCGTTGAATTGCTCAGCTGTCTGCAGAATGTACACGATGCGTTTGGACAATGGGAGTGGAAAACGCGACTTCAATCGATTGCGCGTCAATTCAATCTATCTATCGCGAGGCTCGAGACGGCAGCTTGATGGCCGATGAGCTACTCCATTCGACTTGGCGTCTACCTCGATCGAGCTAGTGTTATCAGCTGTTATAAGACTTTGCGTACTGGTCGAGTGCTCAGCACGGTGAGGCATTTTTGACGCGATCGACGAGCCTCAACGCGGTATAGAGAACGCCCAAAACAGGTTCCTCGCTTTCGCTAACGGTGATTCGCAGATCGTGACGACATCTTCGTGAGCAATAGCCCGCTCAGAGCCGGTGCTGGCCTCGAAGAATTGAGCCAGCTGGCCACAGGTTTACTGGCTCGCGGACGCGAGCTTGCGTTTGTTTCCCTGCGCGTATTGAGTTGAACACCGCGCTCTCCCGCACGCCAGCCGGCCGCCAGAGCTTGCGCCCGGTATAGAAGCACACCGCGCTCTGCCCGTACACATGCAGGTTGCCTGGCAACTTGCCGGTAATGCTATCCAGCTTGATGTGGCCAATGGCCATCTCGTTCGGCTAGACATTCGTGCTGAAATTTTTCGGCGTCACTTCGGCTTCGACAACGCGCATGGCTCGAACCGTCATGGAGACTTGCGTATTTGTGCGCTACTTCCTTGTTGACCATTTTGCTGAGGAGCCATGCAGCGCTGATGGCAAGCGGCATTGCGCTGTGGAATCGATGATCGTTCCCGGCTGTTGTCTCCATCCCATCATTGTGAAAAGCCCAGGTTTTCCGATCCGGAGGCTGTACAGGCACAGGGGGCAATACGCTTTTTGCACAGAGTCGTTACGCGCATGCGCCAGGATTGAATACTGCACATGTCGCTGTTTATTTTGATTGATGACTCTATTGAACAAGGCCTTGCAGCGTTCGACCCGCGGATTCTATGAGGTTGTGCAGGTCGCGATTTGCTAGTCAAAGTTGGTTGGCGGCGACGATGTTCCTCTTTTCCAGAATCACTCTGAATGGCACACCAGATAATTATCAGGATAACATATGAAATATACGATTGAAAGTTTGACGAAAGTCATTGTGATCTCTTTCTGCGCAATTTCGGCCACGACATTTGGTTTGAAACCGGCCCTGGCACAGTCGAGCCTACAGCTATATGGGCAGATTGATGAGTGGGTCGGTGCTAGAAAGTGGCCTGGTGGGCAAACCGCCGCGCTTCTCGCTGGAGGCGGATTGTCCACATCATATTGGGGGCTAAAAGGTTCGGAAAATCTCGGGAATGGCTCAAGTGCAATTTTCGCGTTGGAAAGCTTTTTTCAACCGCAAAATGGCGGATACGGAAGTTATCCTGGTGACACGTTCTTTTCTAGAAATGCATACGTTGGGATTGAATCGCCATATGGAACGTTAACGGCGGGTCATCTGACGACCCAGCTATTCATCTCGACGCTTCTATTCAATCCATTCGTTGACTCATACGTGTTTTCACCCATGATCCAGCATACGTATTTGGGACTCGGTACGTTCCCGTCTTACAACACCGATCAAGGTTCTGCCGGTGGCTTTGCATGGAACAACGCGTTGCAGTACTCAACGCCGGCCTTCGGCGGCTGGAGTGGCGCAATCATGTATGGACTCGGAAATGCGGCGGGGCAAAACGGTGCAAAGAAATGGTCAGGGGAGGTAACGTACTCCGGTTCTGAATTATCTGCGACAGCGGTGTACCAGTATGTAAACTTTAACGCTCAGCCGGGTGATTTAAGCAGTCTCGTTACTGGGTTAAAGAGCCAAAGCATTGGTCAAATTGGCCTGTCTTACGATCTTAAGTTCGTCAAATTTTTCGGGCAATACATGTATACATGCGACACCCAGCAGTCAGGTAGCTGGCACGTCCAGACTGGTCAAGGCGGTGTAGCGGTACCGCTGGGCGTCGGAACGCTGATGGCCTCCGTTGCATATTCTCGCGACAGCGGAGGACTGGACCAGACGCGCAAGTCAGCTGCGATTGGCTACGACTATCCTCTCTCAAAGCGAACCGACGTTTACGCCGCGTATCTTTACGATCACTTTAACAAACAATCGTCCGGTCAGACATATGGTGTAGGTATTCGGGCGAAGTTCTGAGCATTAATGGTTTCCGGGCGTGTCACTTCCGTCGCCGCAGGGAAGTGCGGCGGCAAATTTGGCGTGTACGGAGTGCGCAAGGTGTGGCGCCGGTTGCTGTGCGACGGCGCGAAGTTCGCGCGCGGCACTATTGGACGGCTGATGAAGGCGATAGGTGTCGAAGATGTGCAGCGTTGGCGTCGGATCAAGACGACGCAGCGCGACGGTGCGGTGGTGTGTCCGCTGGATTGGGTTAAGTATCAGTTCCAATCCGATCGGCCAGATGCCCTGCGGGTAGCAGTTTTACGTATGTCTGGACGCGCTTCGGCTTTGTACGCGGCGTTTGTCACTGACAGGCCCGTCAGTCGCCATCAGCGAACTCGATTTGAGCTAGGCGCGTCTGTAGGCGACCCAAGGGCATCTCGCCTGGCCGGCATAGGCGTCCAGACGGACTGTACTGCCCGAACATGCTGCACAGTTTGTCGTTGCTACCACGACGATTGAGGAAAGCAACTGCGGACTGCACATGTTCGATTCGGTTTTGATCGTCGACTATCAAACCGGACATGACCACAAACGAGTTTTGTTGGTTCTCTATCTAACGGATGATTAAGGTTCAGGTTCGTGATAGGTCAACCGTCGAATAAGGTCAAGAGGCGGCACTATGTGTCTTAACCGGGTGATTGTAGTGGGCGGCAGCGTGGCGGGACTGCGTGCAGTGGAGACTCTGCGCCAGGAGGGCTTCGATGGCGAAGTCATGCTGGTCGGAGGCGAGTCGCACCTGCCCTATGACCGCCCGCCATTAACGAAACAGATTCTGACTGGAGAACTGGCGGCAGAGCAACTGTACTACCGGGATCTGGAATGGTTTGAGCGCAACGAGGTCGAGCTGTGCCTTGGAACCACTGCCAGTGCGCTGGACGTCCAGTCAAGCGTGCTGCAGGTCGGGAAACGGTCGCTCCGGTTCGATGGACTGATCATCGCAACGGGTGCGCAGCCCCGCCGATTGGCGCGGACCGCCGGGCTGGCGGGCATATACACGCTACGTACCATCGAAGACGCTCTCACGGTCAAGGAGCAGATGTTGCCCGGCGTGCGGTTGATCATCATCGGGGCGGGCTTTATTGGCTCGGAAGTGGCATCGAGCGCCGCGGCGTGCGGCGTTCAGGTCACCATTCTCGAAGTCGCCGATTCGGCGATGACGCGTGCAGTCGGCCCGCAACTAGGGCGCGTGCTCGGCGCATTGCATGACGAGTTCGGCGTCAGCACGGTGTGCAACGCTCGCGTTGTCGGCTTTGGTGGCAGTGACCGGGTCGAGTCCGTCCATCTGGAGGGTGGGTGGGAGCTCCCGGCAGACATTGTGGTGATGGGCATTGGCATTTCACCGAATACAGGCTGGCTGGCAAGTTCAGGATTAACGATCAGTGACGGAATGGTGTGCGACGAGAATCTGAACGCCGGACCGGATAACGTGTTTGGAGCCGGAGACGTCGTCGCATGGCCCAACGATTGGTGGGGCGGCGTAATGCGGGGCGAACAATGGCTGGTTGCCGCAGAGCAGGGCAGGCACGCCGCAAGGAACCTGCTTGCCGGCCCAGGCAACGCAACGCGCTTCTCTACCGTTCCCTACTTCTGGTCTGATCAATACGGTTGCCGCATTCAAGCGGCAGGTCGCACGGATCTAGGCGAGCTGATTACGCTAGCCGGCGAACTGCGCCAACGTCCATACGTTGGCGCATTCAGATACGAAGGACGGCTGACCGGAGTCGTGGCGATCAACGCGCCAAAGGAATTTGCTGGACTACGCCAGGCGTTGCAGACGAACAGCAGCTTCGATGCTGCGGTTGCAACTATTGAAACGCAATTGAAAGCGGTCGATTAACCAACGCGGGAGATGTTCGTGATCAAAGTGGAACTGGATCAATCAACGTGTTGTGGATCCAAAATGTGCGCGAGTCTTGCGCCCGGAGCCTTCGTCCTCCTCGAATCGGGTGTGGCGGGCGTACTGCCGGGTGCGCTTGACTGCCCATTCGAACAGTTGATGAAGGCGGCGAAAAGCTGCCCAACTCAGTGCATCACCATTTTCAGGGATGGTGAGGAAGTTAACCTCTACTAGAAAACTCGGAGACTAAGATGGCGCAAAACTGGCTGCATGCGAACCTGCCCCACCATCCACCGGAATGGCTCGCCTCGTCTGACAATATCGATCCAGGTAATCCGTGCAAACCGCCTGAATACCGCACACTGGTTCCACTAAGCCGTCCGGAGGCCTTATATGACCTCGGCTCGAATGCCGAAACGTGGAAATATTTTTGGCACGTGGCGGCGACAGTTAAGGAATTTCGGTCGCACGCACACGGAGCGAAAGGCCCAATGAGCACCATGCTGTTGGGCGAACGGATTGTTATTGCGGATCTCGGCGGCCGGATCTGTGCTTTCGATGATCGCTGCGCACATCGCGGTGCGTCATTGGGTCTGGGGTGGATTGAGGGCGATGAACTGCGTTGCCGTTACCACGGCTGGTGTTACAACAGCGCCGGGAAATGCACGGATATTCCGTCACAGCAGGAAGGCGACGCAATTCCAGCTCGTGCCAAGCTCAAAGAGTACGAGTGCGAAGTCAAATACGACCTGATCTGGGTCAGGCTCAAGAGTGGAGCGGACACAACGATCCCGCACTTTCCGGCGTGGGATGCGAGCGATATGACGTGTCACGCAGGTGAGCCATACTTGTGGCCGTCATCTGCGGGACGCCGGATCGAGAACTTCATTGACGTTACGCACTTCGCATATGGGCATCAGGGAACACTTGGCGGTCCGCCGCACACCAGATTCAAACCGTATCCAGTAACCCAGACAAAGAAGCGGCTTGAATTCATGGTGGACACGTTTCTCGCATTCAACCCTGGCGATACGACGTACGGACCGCCGAGCGGACCAGAATCGAAAATGCTTGGACCAGCTAAGTATCATGTACATATGCCGTTCACGGTCCTGCTATTCTTCAGGTGGTCAGAGTCGCGAGACACTCAGATCTTTATGCATGCCACTCCGATCGATGCAGAAAATTGCCGGAGCTACTGGTTCACCTGTCATACCAGCGACAACTCTTCGACGGAAGAACATCTCGCGCTGCAATCTATTGTTCTGACCGAAGACCTTCCTTTGGTGGCGTCGCATCGTCCTCGGGCAATCGGGGAATCTCATGAGGAGGTTTCCGTTCCCGCGGACAAGCCGGATATCATTTGGCGCAAGTGGGTACGCGAGATTGCGATCGCTGCCAAGGACGGCCCTGAAGCGCTGAATCGTGTTTTGAACGAAGAGAGCGAATATTGAACGAATTTGCGGCGAAGTTCCCGGACAACGTCAGCGTTGCTCGGCGAACGGAAGTGTTCACGCGCTAAGCATCCTGATGCTTATTGTCGATCAATATAAAAAACAAAAGCATTCCACATCGGCTTCTTCAGGTTTGCACTTGCGTTTGCTCCCGCAGCCTTGTCGCTAAAGGGCCATTAGCGGCGCCCGACGAAGAACGGGAAAATCGCGTTTTCGCAAGGGTTATGCCGACGCCCGTGCTATGCCGCGTCGTGGATCCACGCACCCAACGGTTCGGCGGATCCCCGTTCCGGCTCGCTCGGATTGTCGGCATTATCAGAGAGTTTCCGGAAAGGCGAAGAACGGATATGGAGGTCTGTAGCGGGTCGGCGTGCAAGTAAATTTGGGTAGTCTCGGCGCTATTACCGTCGAAGCTGCACACCGATCTCCGCTGAGCCTTCCTCCTGCCACGCGATTTACGCCTCAGAGCACCCCTGAGTAGCGTCGTTCGTGGAACGCATGCAGATGTTCTATAAGGGGTGACCCTTCTCGGGCAGCTTGAGCGTCCGCCTCACGATCGTCTTGAGCGTATCTCGCGCGACAGTCTGGTCCGCTTTCATCAATCTCTTTTTTCCCAGGACGAGGTGCATCTGCGCAGCAAAATCCGCGTAGGCTTGCGTCGCTGCCCAGATAGCGAAAATAAGGTGTTCGGCGTTGACGCGGTCAGCGAGCCCTGCATTCATCCAGTCTTCCAGGGTTCGTATGTTTTGATGAAGCATCGGTACGAGCCGTGCCTTGATTTCCTTACCGTAGTTCCTCGCGCCGCCAATCATTTCAAGTGCGTAAACCCTCGAACCAAACGGTCGCTTGATGGAGAAGTCGATTTTGGCGTCGATATAGGCGTCGAGTGCTTCGTCGGGTGGCAGGTCGGTATGAGTAAGCGCATCAAGGCTCTGCAGCCATGCATCCATTACGTCGTCCAATACGCGCTTGTAGAGCGCGAGTTTGTTCGGGAAGTAGTAAAGGAGATTTTGCTTTGATACACCGGAGCGCTCCGCAATGATAGCGACCGAAGCGCCGTCAAAGCCCAGTTGAGCGAAGACCTGTTCGGCTTGTGCCCTGGAACGAGCGGCCTACCTGAGCAGGCAGTCTGTCTTGTGATCTCGCTACCCTTTTAAGGAGCACGCTCCGACCTCGTCATCTGGCATTGTAAATCCGGCGAAGATAAACAATGCGCCGTGCGGCGAACGGTTTCAATCCATAGTGTCGCAGCGTATTCAGAATATTGTCAATTGCCGGTTCCAGGCGCGTCTGCAACTCTGCGGCCATCCGTTTGTATTCGCTCGCAGCAAGCGCATATTTGACGATGCGTTCCTCAAGAGTTGTGCTTTTCCGTGAGGTTTTGTTTTGCAAGGCGGTGAGCGTCGGTTACGTCAAGAGTCGTACCAATCGGCTTATGCAGTGCCGTCTGGATAAACAGAAGCTTAGGAGCACTCCGTTCACAGATCGTGAACGTGCTTACGCCTGACGCTCTCGAAATGCCCCGCGCGAAGGAAGGCGCTCCCCCTGCGTGCAAAGCGCCGCTTTCCAGCAATCCGTTTATCCCCGAAACAAGCTGCGACACGAACTCGCCACGCTTCGCTCGAAGACGAGTGTCTTCCAGGCAGCCGAAAGCGTCGAGGCGCCATCGGGATCTATGAGTTTGGAGCGGTGTGCAGTTCGGTCGTCCTGTACGGATGGTCGAATTTTATCGTCGCTGTGCATGGTCCGATTCAATTTGGCTTCGTACATTGAGTCATCAATTTACCACTTGGAAAAACTTTTACCTTGTGGAAGAGCGTGATCAACTTTGGAGTGCGACTGAGAGACAAGTCGCAATGAAGCGCCCAACTTGGCACTGTTGTTTTCCATGGCGCCTCGGAGATTCGCGGTGCGGCATTGCGGCGAGACTACCGGACATAAAGGAAGAAGGCATGCAATCAAAGGATCATTGCACGTTCAGCGCGGCTCAAAAAGCGACGGGTCTTGAGTACTTCACAAAGATCCCGAACCCGCCATTCTCGGCGATGTTTGAGGCGTACCGGCGAAAGGCAGAGCTTTGTGCGTCGAGCATGCCCGGGAGATCTGCATGAGTGCATTGACCCGCGAAGAAGCTTACGCGCTTGGAAACGTGCGCGGCATGGAACTGCAGCGTCTCATGGCCGACGCCGCCGACGCCCGCGATACCACTTGGGGCCGCAAAGTCACGTACTCACGGAAAGTGTTCATTCCACTTACGAACCTGTGTCGTGATAAATGTGGCTATTGCACGTTCGCAAAGGATCCCGGCACGCCTGGAGCAGGCTACCTGATGCCGGACCAGGTTCGCGAGATCGTGCGCCGAGGTGAAGCTCTCGGATGCAAGGAGGCGCTTTTTTCTCTAGGAGAGAAGCCGGAACTTCTTTATCCGGAGGCAAGGCGCATTCTCGAGACGCTCGGATACTCGACGACCATTGAATATGTTCTCGCGATGTGCGAGCTGGTTCTAAAAGAAAGCTCACTTGTGCCGCATGTGAACGCGGGTACGCTCGATGCGGCCGAGGTTCGTCAAGTCAAGGCGGTTGCCGGCAGTGCCGGGATCATGCTTGAGACGATCAGCCGCCGCCTCGTTGGTCGCGGGCGCGCCCATTTCGCCTGCCCGGACAAGACCCCTGTCCAGCGGTTACGCACGCTAAAGCGAGCGGGTGAGGCTGGTCTGCCTATGACAACCGGCATCCTCATCGGGATTGGTGAGACGTGGGACGAACGGGTCGATAGCCTCATTGCGATTGCCGAGATGCAAGCGTGCTATGGCCATATTCAGGAAGTAATCGTTCAGAATTTTCGGGCTAAACCAGGCACACTGATGGAGCACGCGCCGGAGCCCGATATGGACGACATGCTGCGCACGATCGCGGTTGCGCGCCTTTTACTACAGCCCAGCGTGTCAATCCAGGCGCCTCCAAATCTCAACGAAGCATTCGAGATGTATCTGGATGCTGGGATCAACGACTTTGGCGGAATTTCGCCTGTCACTGCCGACCATATCAACCCGGAACGCGCCTGGCCGGCCATCGACGAGATCTCGCGTCGTTCCGCGGCACTCGGCATGGAGCTTGTGGAGAGACTCACTACGTATCCAGCCTTTCTGAATCTGGAGAACGCTGCCCGATTCCTTGATGCGAAACCGTTTGTCGCCCTAATGTCGCTCGCGGGCATGGACGGTCACGCGCGGTATCAGGCTCATAGTGGTTTGAACGCGGAGGTTTTAGCATGAAGTCTCTTGCCTTCTCCAAGCTTCTTCCTCCCGCCGGTGCGAACCTCGAAGCTGTTCTGGCGAGCGCGACCGCAGTTACCCGAGATATTCTCGAACGTGTACTCGAGGGGCACGAACTCGACCGGATCGAGGCCGAACGGCTTCTTGACGCCGACGAGACGGATGTCCCTGCCATTGCGGCCGCGGCTGACGCCGTGCGTGAAACTCGGTGCGGCAATTCGGTCAGCTTCGTCGTGACGCGCAACATCAACTTCACCAACGTCTGCTACATGGGGTGCCGGTTTTGTGGCTTTGCGCAACGTCGCGAAAGCTCAGACGCCTACTGGCTGGACTTCGACGAGGTGGCTCACCGGGCGCGGGTCGCGTGGGAGCGAGGCGCTACAGAGGTATGTATGCAGGGTGGTCTTCATCCGGACCTGCCTCCCACGTATTACCGTGACGTGCTTCGAGCAGTCAAGCGCGAGGTTCCCGACCTACACGTCCACGCGTTCTCTCCGTTCGAAATCTGGTTTGGCGCGCGCAAACGAAAGATGCCCGTTTCCGCGTTCCTCGAAGAACTCAAGGCTGAGGGACTTGGGTCCATACCCGGCACCGCGGCCGAAATACTCGATACAGAGGTTCGGCAGAAGTTGACACGAGACAAGCTGTCCGCCGACGCCTGGGAAGCAACCATCCGGGCTGCCCATGCAGTCGGTCTGCGCAGTACGTCGACGATGATGTATGGACATATCGACACGCCTCGGCATTGGGCTCATCACCTGAATCGGTTGCGCAATATCCAGAAAGACACGGGTGGGTTTACCGAATTCGTGCCACTGGGTTTCGTCCATGCAGAGGCACCGCTCTACGTCGAAAAGCGCATTCCTGGCGTGCGGCCGGGCGCCACGCCATCGGAACACATCAAGGTTCACGCTGTTGCGCGCCTGATGCTGGCTGGCTGGATCGACAACATCCAGGTTTCGTGGGTAAAGCTCGGAGCTGACATGTCCCAGACGCTCCTGCATTCAGGGGTGAACGATATGGGCGGCACTTTGATGGACGAGAACATTTCGCGATCATCCGGGTCGTCGCATGGAGAAGAACTCACGGCGTTCGAGATGGTTCAACTGATCCGGGATGCGGGTCGCGACCCGATACGCCGCTCGACGCTCTACCAGACCCTCGAGAACTACCGCGATCACGACCCTGTAAATCTGGCTACCCTCAATCCGCGCGGCCAGAACCCCATCCATTTTATTTCCTACCGGCCGCCGGTTCAGCGAGTGGAACATGTGTGAGCGTATCCCCAAGGTAGTACTACTTGCCGGTGGTGTAGGGGGTGCGCGGATGGCGCGCGGGTTGGCCACCGTCCTGCCGGCAGGGAGTCTCTCCGTCATTGTCAATGTCGGCGACGATGAACACTTTCACGGCCTCAAGGTCTGCCCGGATCTGGATACGGTCGTCTATACGCTGAGTGGTCTCGTTCAGGCGCAACGAGGTTGGGGAGTTGCGGGAGATACAACTCATGCTCTCGACATGCTACGCAAACTCAAGGCTCCAGACACGTGGATGCACCTTGGAGATGGTGATATCGGATTACATCTGTTCCGGAGTGAGTGTCTTGCAAGAGGCGAGTCACTTACAAGCATTACCAATCGCATTACAAGCGCGCTGGGTACGCCCGCAACCATCATTCCAGCCAGCGACGGCGACGCCCCGACGCTTGTCGACACTGATCAGGGATTGATGCGCTTTCAACAGTGGTTTGTGCAAGAACGAGCACGTCCTGCCGTTCGTGCGATTCGGTATGAAACCGTGGGCACACGCGTGACGTCGTCGGCCGCCCTCGCATTGAGCGGCGCTGATCTGGTTGTCATTGCTCCATCGAATCCGCTCTTGTCGATCTACCCAATGTTGGCGCTACCTGGGTTTCGTGACGCGCTTTTGGGAAGCTCGGCCAGATGCGTCGGCGTGTCACCGCTCATTGGCGGGAGAGCCGTGAAGGGGCCGCTCGCCGAGATGCTGACCGATCTGAAACTCGGCACTGGGAATCGAGCGATCGCAACACTCTACCGTGATTTGCTGGATGCGCTGGTGATCGACAAATCCGACGACGCGGACTTTCCGGCGCTGATGGACGCAGGGCTTCCACATATCGAACTCGCGGCAACGCATATTTGCGATCGCGACAAAGCCAACGAACTTGCGCGGGCGGTACTCAAGGCTGGACAGCTCAATCCCTTGGGCTTTACCGAGGAGCTTGCATGAAAACCGTCATTGCCGTACCGATGAGGGATCTGCCGTCGGCGAAATCCCGGCTTGCTCAGGAGCTAGGCGCTGTCCAAACGAAACGGGTAGCGTTTGACCTTTTCGATCTCGGACAGAGATTCTTCTCTACTGAGTTCCCCGAGATCGACCGTGTCGTTGTCACACCGTGTCGCCAGATCACTCGGGTTGCGCTCGGGTACGGAAGCGAAGTGGTTCGGGAGCCTGACACCGCACGTCGAAACCGCGATGGGGAGACGGGACTAGACGCGGCCGCGATGCTGGCGCTGAATCGCGCACGCAAAGGAGGGTATGAGTGGCTCGTCATTCTTCCTGGTGATTTACCGCATCTTCTAAAACATGAGTTCCGAGAACTGCTCGCGCAACGCAATGAGCGGCGCGCGACGATTGTCCCTTCACATGATGGCGGCACTAACGCTCTTCTTCTTCCGGTACGTGACATTCCACATGAGTGGACATTCGCCTACGGACTTGGATCGGCCGAGCGTCATGCGGGATTGCTGGAGCAAGCTGGAATAGGTGTCAAGCGACTTGAGCTTCCCGCGCTTTCTCAGGACGTGGACACTACTGACGACTATATGCTGATCGCGAGCTGGTGGGCGGCAAACGGAGAACGCATTCCTTTGCTGAATGCCGCATCCGCAGCGGCCGCGTTTGCAAGGATGAAATCACGGGCCGATGCGCACATCAAACGCGGAGTGTTGCGAGTCGGAGCACGCCATGCATGAATGGCGCGACATGCGCGCGTTCGCTCTGCGTGGAATCCCCGAGGTCCAACCGCAGGACGATATCGCCGCGCACATTGTCAAGTCGATGGTGGAGATGGGTGAGACGTGGCATCCCACCGACATCGTGGTTGTCGCACAAAAAATCGTCTCCAAAGCGGAAGGGCGCGTGCGCGAACTTGACATGATCGCGCCGGGCAAAGCGGCCCGTGAAATCGCCGAAAAGAGCGGAAAGGACGCCCGCAAAGTCCAAGCCATTCTCGACGAAAGCAGCGAGATCCTGCGAGTGGTTCGTTGCAAGCCCGATGGAATCGTAATCGCTCGGCACCACTCCGGTTGGGTATGCGCGAATGCCGGGATTGACGAAAGCAACCTCGGTGGCTCCGCGAATCGCCTCCTGTTACTGCCGGTCGACCCGGACGCCAGCGCGCGACGAATCGCTACGGGTATCGAGGAGCGGGCACACATCCGCCCGGGCGTGATTATTACTGACACGTTTGGGCGCCCGTGGCGCAGAGGACTTGTCAATGTCGCGATTGGTCTATCCGGGGTAACTCCCATTATCGACTGGGTCGGGGAGAAGGATGCATTCGGCCGGGAGCTACTGGTTTCGCAACAAGCGGTTGCTGACGAAATTGCAGCGGCCAGCGGGCTTTTGATGCCCAAGGATGCGGCGACCCCCGTCGTCGTATTCCGCGGTTTGCACTGGCGTGCTAATCCGCACGCCAGCGCGCGTGATTACGTGCGACCTTTACATGAGGACCTCTTTAAATGACTATCGCGATTCTTGGGGGTACTGGCCCCCAGGGCCAGGGACTGGCGAAGCGCTTTGCAATCGCAGGTGTTCCCGTTGCTCTCGGCTCACGGGATGCAGAGCGGGCAGCACAGATTGCTGAAGAACTGAATGCATCACTTGCGGCTTGCGGCTCTTTCACGCCTATCCGCGGCTTGTCGAACGAGGACGCGGTCACTCAGGCAGATCGCATAGTGGTGCTTGCCGTGCCCTATTCGGCGCACGACACAACACTGCGAGCCGTGTCCGGGCGACTGCACGACAAGATCCTTGTGGATATTGTCGTGCCCCTTGCGCCAGGCAACCCGCGGGCGGTCGAGATGCCTCCGCAAGGCTCGGCAACTGAAGCGGCGCAGCACCTGCTCGGAGACGCTGTTTCAGTGGTTGGCGCCCTCCACAACGTGTCCGCTCACACGCTCAATCGCATTGACACGCCGATCAATTGCGACGTGCTCGTTGTTGGAAATCACGACGGCGCTAAAGAAGAAGTGATTGAACTCGTCAAGAAACTGCAGGTGAGTGCATATGACGCTGGTCCGGCGAGTGCCGCACGATGTGTCGAGGCAATGACTTCGATTCTGATTCGTTTGAATATCAGCAAAAAAGTTCCCTTCAGTCACGCAGGTGTTCGCATCTGGGCGCCTGGTGTGCCCTGATTTTCGTGACATCCCTATTAGATGCAAAGGAGCAGACATGGAATTCGGAATTTGTTTCAAGGGCTTCGTCGAAGCTGATCGCGCACGTTATCTCGTTCGCATGGCTGAACATGCAGGTTTCAGCTATTGCTGGTTTTACGACTCCCATATTCTCTGGCGCGAGGCGTACCCCGCAATGGCTATGCTGATGGAGCATACGCAAAAGATGCGCTTCGGCCCGCTCGTCACCAACCCCGAAGTGCGCGACTGGTCGCTGGCTGCTTCGCTGTTCGGCTCCCTTGCCAAGCAAAGTGGCGGCCGGTTCGAAATCGCTGTAGGCCGCGGAGACAGTTCCCTGCGCGTGATGGGAAAAAAGCCGACATCGCTGGACCGCGTGGCGGAATTCGTCCACAAGGTCAAGGCGATGGTGCGTGGCGAAGCGGTCACCTATGAGGGCTGCCCGAACCCGGTTCAGTTTCCCTGGTCCGTCGGCTATGACATGCCTGCCTGGATCGGCGCCTACGGTCCACTCGCGTTGAAGTGCGCAGGAGAGAACGCCGAAGGCGTCGTGCTGCAAATCGCAGAGCCCGGACTATGCAAATGGTTCGCCGACCAGTGCAAGTCGGCAGCACAGGCGGTTGGTCGTGATCCACAAAAGTTCCGCGTCATGGCGGCGGCACCAGCGTACTTCGGAAGCCTGGAAGAGGGCGTTGAGGCGACCAAGTGGTTCCCCGCGATGGTTGGCAATCACGTGGCCGATATCGTCGAGAAATACGGCAAGGATACTGACCTTGTTCCGCATAGCCTGACGAACTATGTCGAAAAGCGCAGCGGTTACGACTATTCAAAGCACGGCCAGAGCGACAACCCGTTTCTCGACTTCATCACGCCAGATATCGTCCAGTCCTTCTGCGTGCTTGGTCAGCCGCAAGATCACGTGCGAAAGCTGAACGAGTTGAAAGAAGCCGGTGTTACGCAGTTCAACATCTATCTCGACAACGGAGACGAGGAGAACATCATCGCCACGTACGGGCGAGAGATCATCCCGGCCTTCTCACGGAAGGCGTAAGCGCTCGACCTGAAACTATCTTCGATGGAGTTAAGGCCATGAGTAATGGGGTAATGACCGACGACACAGTATCGGTGAATCAGACGCGTCTCTGGAATTCGCTGATGGAACTGGCGGCAATCGGGGCCACGCCGAAAGGCGGTGTGAAGCGATTGGCGCTGACCGACCTCGACAAGAAAGGGCGTGACAAGGTCGTCGGTTGGGCACTAGAAGCAGGGCTTTCCGTGACGGTCGATCAGATAGGCAACATCTTCATGCGAAGACGCGGCAGGAACCCACACCTGCCTCCCGTAATGACGGGCAGCCACATCGACACGCAACCTACCGGTGGCAAGTTCGACGGAAATTACGGCGTTCTGGCTGGCCTCGAAATCGTCCGGACTCTCAATGAGAGGGGCATCGAGACAGAAGCTCCAATCGAAGTCACGGCGTGGACCAACGAAGAGGGGTCACGTTTCGTGCCGGTGATGATGGGCTCAGGCGTGTTCTGCGGCGCGTTCACATTGGAGCATGCGTACGCCGCGAAGGATGTCGATGGTCATAACGTTCGTGATGAACTGGAGCGCATTGGGTATCTCGGCGACGAACCATGCGGCAATCATCCGATTGGCTCGTATTTCGAGGCACATATCGAACAGGGCCCGGTTCTCGAGGATTCGGATCGTGTCATCGGCGTCGTGCCTGCGGTACTTGGACTGTCGTGGTACGACTGCGTGGTAACCGGCGTCGAGGCGCATGCCGGACCTACGCCGATGCCGCTCAGAAAGGACGCTCTGCAGGCCGCATCGGTTGTGATGCAGGAAGTCGTGGCCATCGCAAACCGGTATGCAACGAGTGGGCGGGGCACGGTTGGCTTCGTGCAAGTCTTTCCTAACAGCCGCAACGTGATCCCGGGCGAAGTACGGTTTTCTATCGATCTGCGAAATGAAACCGGGGCTTTGCTGGACAAAATGCATGAAGAGCTGGTTGCTTGCATCGTCTCAGTGCAGGCGTCGCACGGCGTCCGTATCTCGCTTCAACGCGTTTCGCATTATCCCCCCTGTCCGTTCGACGCGGGTTGCGTGGATGCTGTACGCCGCGCAACGGAGAAACTCGGGTATTCGCATATGGATGTGGTTTCAGGTGCGGGTCACGACGCTATTTACGCAGCGCGCGTAGCGCCTGCAGCGATGATCTTTGTACCGTGCAAGGACGGCATCAGTCACAACGAAATTGAGGATGCTCGTCCTGATCACCTGGCGGCGGGCTGCAACGTACTGCTTCACGCGATGCTCGAGCGTGCCACGAGCGCGAAGTGAGCAGGCCGCTTGCGAACGACAGATCTGCCTGCGAAGTTTTCATTCACGAAATGGAGGAGACATCATGCTAATTGGAGTTCCGAAAGAAATAAAAAACCACGAATATCGGGTTGGGCTTACGCCTTCTTCGGTGCGCGAATTGACTGGACGCGGTCATCGAGTTGTAGTCGAGCAGGGGGCTGGAGCGGCTATTGGGCTCAACGACGACCTCTACGAATGGGCGGGCGCGACTATCGCGAATGGCCCGGGGGAAGTATTCGAACGCGCCGATATGGTGGTGAAGGTGAAGGAGCCGCAGAGAACGGAATGGGAGATGCTCCGCAGCGGGCAGATTCTCTACACCTACCTGCATCTTGCACCGGATCCCGAACAGACAGCAGCGCTCGTGAAGTCGAAGGCCATCTGTATTGCCTACGAGACCATCACCGGGCCGAATGGCGGGCTTCCGCTGCTGGCACCGATGAGCGAGGTGGCAGGCCGAATGAGCATCCAGGCTGGCGCGTCGCACCTCGAAATAAGTAAGGGTGGACGGGGCGTATTGCTCGGTGGCGTTCCGGGCGTTTCGCCGGCGCACGTCGTGATCATCGGCGCGGGTGTGGTCGGCACGAACGCACTGCAGATGGCTATTGGTCTGGGTGCACGCGTGACGGTGCTGGACAAAAGCATCGACCGGCTTCGATCGTTGGACCTCGTGTTCGGCAACCGGATTACGACCGCCTATTCGACGGCGTCCAGTATCGAGGACGCGGTCGTCGACGCAGATCTGCTCATTGGAGGGGTCCTCGTGCCCGGTGCGGCCGCACCCAAACTTGTGACCCGCGCAATGATCGAGAAGATGAGGAGAGGGGCGGTCGCAGTGGATGTTGCCATCGACCAGGGCGGTTGCTTCGAGACGTCGCAAGGGACGACGCACGCCGCGCCGACGTATGAGATCGATGGAGTCATTCACTACTGCGTCACCAATATGCCAGGCGCTGTTGCCCGCACCTCGACGTTCGCGCTCAACGGTGCGACGCTTGGACACGCATTAGCCATTGCAGATCACGGTTGGCGCGAGGCACTGCGCGCCGACAGGCATCTGCGAAACGGTCTTAACGTATGTGAAGGCGAGGTCACCCATGAGGCAGTCGCTTCGGCACTTGGATACGAATACGTGAACCCGAGGAGCCTGCTCGAACAGTTGGTGTAATCGCCAAGCGGGCACGACGTCGATAGGTCCGATTGAAGATCACCATGCGGCCTGGCGAAAACCGTGGACATTCACGCGCCTCGCCAGCAGCGGATCATCACGCCGTAACGCGCGATCTCGACCCGATCGAATAACACGATGTGAGGACAGGCTCGATGTTAATAGGAATTCCAGCGGAGACGCTGCACGAGGAGCGGCGTGTAGCCGCCACGCCAGAGACGGTAAAGAAGTTCGTCGCAAGAGGTCATACGGTTCGTGTGCAACGTGGCGCCGGCATGCACGCAGGTCTCTCTGACGAGCAGTATTCAACAGCAGGCGCGGAGCTTTCCGATGATACAGATGCGCTTGCTGCACAACTGGTTCTGAAGGTCAGAGCGCCGACCCGGACCGAATTGACGAAGCTCAGAAGTGGAACGGCACTGGTCGGAATGCTTGACCCCTTCGATGCCGACGGTATTGCGGGGTTCGCGCGCGCGGGCCTTAGCGCTTTCGCGCTTGAAGCCGCGCCGCGGACCAGCCGGGCGCAAAGCATTGATGTACTCAGTTCCCAGGCGAATATTGCCGGTTACAAAGCCGTGGTGATCGCGGCAGAGCGTTTTCAGCGAATATTTCCCATGCTCATGACTGCGGCCGGTACGGTTAAAGCAGCACGGGTATTCGTTTTGGGTGTGGGCGTGGCGGGGCTGCAGGCCATTGCCACCGCCAGGCGCCTGGGGGCGGTCGTGGAAGCCTCGGATGTACGTCCGGCAGTCAAGGAACAGGTCGAGTCGCTCGGCGCAAAGTTCGTCGATGTGCCCTGCGAGACGCAGGAAGAACAGGACGCTGCGCAGGGGCAAGGCGGCTACGCGCGGATGATGCCCGAGAGCTGGTTGCAGCGTCAGAAAGTCGAAGTGGCGAACCGCGTGGCAGCGGCGGACATCGTGATCACGACGGCTCTGGTTCCAGGTCGCCGGGCTCCTGTTCTCGTGACCGAAGAAATGGTGAAAACCATGAAGCCGGGTTCGGTAGTGGTAGATCTCGCTGCCGCCGCGGGTGGTAATTGTCCGCTGACCACGCCTGGACAGACGATCTCGGTACATGGCGTCACTATCGTGGGTGAAACCAATCTTCCCGGTCTCGTCGCAACTGACGCAAGCACGCTTTACTCGAGGAATGTCCTTGAGTTTGTCCGTCTTTTGACCGGCGATGATGGAAATTTACGAATTGACCTAGAGGACGACATTATTGCTGCGTGCCTCATCGCGCACAACGGTCAAGAGAAAAGGAGCGACGCAAAATGGAAGTGATAGTGAGTCACACCGTAATCGACCTGACCGTGCTGGTGCTTGCCATCTATGTAGGCTATCACGTTGTCTGGAATGTCACGCCGGCATTGCACACGCCACTCATGGCAGTGACAAATGCAATTTCCGCCATCGTTATCGTCGGCGCGATTCCTGCCGCTGTGCAGACGGAAACCGCGCTGGGCCGTGGAGTTGGCGTTGTCGCAGTGGCGCTTGCCGCGGTTAACGTGTTCGGTGGATTTCTTGTGACGCGGCGGATGCTTGCCATGTTCAAGAAAAAGACAAAAACAGCGATTGCAGGGGAGCGATGAAATGAGTCCAAATATTGTCGCGCTCTTATACCTGACGGCGAGCGTCTGTTTCATCCAGGCTTTAAAAGGGTTGTCTCATCCCACTACATCGATTCGAGGCAACCTGTTCGGGATGAGTGGCATGGCCATCGCCGTCTTGACCACTGCCGCACTTGTACTCGAAAATGTTCGGGACACACCTCTGGCGATCGGTTGGGCCATCGTCGGAGTCGTCGTTGGGGGCGCAATAGGTGGCAGGTTGGCGCTACGGGTCGAGATGACGAAGATGCCGGAACTGGTGGCGTTCATGCACAGCATGATCGGCCTGTCCGCCGTACTTGTTGCGGTCGCGGAAGTAGCAGAGCCGTGGGCGTTCGGAGTAGTGGGAAAAGGCGAACCGCTTGCGGCCGGAAATCGTGTGGAACTGGCACTCGGGATCTTTATCGGAGCGCTGACTTTCACTGGGTCTGTTATTGCCTTTGGAAAACTCTCCGGCAAATACACATTTCGTCTGTTTCAGGGCTCACCGGTGCGTTTCAGCGGCCAACATAAACTGAATCTCCTGCTCGGTTTAGCGACTGCATATTTCTGCTACGAGTTCGTCGCTACGCAAGCATGGGCTGGGATTCTTATGGTGCTCATCCTGGGGCTGGCGCTCGGTGTCCTGCTGATCATCCCAATCGGCGGCGCCGATATGCCTGTCGTCGTATCGATGCTTAACAGTTACTCAGGTTGGGCAGCTGCCGGTATCGGATTCAGTCTCGGCAATTCGATGCTGATCATTGCGGGCTCGCTCGTTGGAAGCTCCGGCGCCATCTTGAGTTACATCATGTGCCGGGCAATGAATCGTTCGTTCCTTAGCGTCATTCTCGGTGGATTCGGAGCTTCGGCAGAGAGTCAGAACGCAGGCGCGTCTCAGCAACGGAACGTGAAGTCGGGTAGTGCTGACGACGTGGCCTTTGTGCTTGGAAACGCGGAAAGCGTGGTGATCGTTCCTGGCTATGGCCTCGCCGTCGCCAGAGCCCAGCATGCCGTCAAGGAGATGGCTGAGAAGCTCACGGGAAAGGGCGTCAACGTCAAATACGCGATTCACCCCGTCGCTGGTCGCATGCCTGGTCACATGAATGTTCTTCTCGCGGAGGCTGAAGTGCCATATGACCAGGTCTTCGAAATGGAGGATATCAACAGCGAGTTTGGTCAAGCCGATGTTGCGATTGTTCTGGGCGCGAACGATGTGGTTAATCCAGCGGCTTTGCAAAAGGGAAGCCCTATCTTCGGCATGCCGATTCTCGACGCCTACAAAGCAAAGACCGTCATTATCAACAAGCGATCCATGGCAGCGGGTTACGCGGGTCTCGACAACGAGCTCTTCTATATGGACAAGTCGATGATGGTGTTCGGCGACGCGAAAAAGGTGGTCGAAGACATCGTCAAGGCTATCGAATGAGTTGCTAGTGTCGACCTGCCAGTCCAAACGATTCGTCGAGGGTGTCAAGGTCGGCAAGACTCCATCGACGAGGTCTTGAGTTCAAGACTGACAGCGCAACCAACAACAAGAGATTTGTTGTTTCTTGGTACCTATGGTGAAGTGTTGCGTTAGTCTGGCTTGTCAGTTTTTTCTTATATTTCAACGGGTAAGGCGGCCAAGTTATCCACAAGGTATCTACTTTTTTGGTAATTCATGTTGCATAACCGTGATGCAGCAATTTGTTGCGCCCGTTGCTACCCGAGGACGCAACACTGTGAGATAGGTTAGCGTGGTTTTATCCTACTCAGTGTTGCGTTTCCGTCCCCCTTGCTGCCAGCCAGGAGGCGGCTTTGCGGGAGCGGCATTTTAATTTTCAAAAAAGCATTGACTTGCGACGGGACGCCGACGTCATCGGCCGGAAGCGTCGCGTGCAGCGTCTGGATCACTCAAGAATTTCGACTGTTTGCCGATATTGAAGTCGAGTGTCCTTTTCATTGAAGCCGAAACTCATGACCCAGCGATTCAAATCATGGCTGCTGGCGTTCGCCTGGAGCGCAGCGTGTGCCGGTATCGTGGCATGCCTGAACCTGGTATTCGACCGTCCGGAATATCCGCAGCCGTCCTGGTTGATCTATTTACATGTGGCTTGCGCATTCGTCGGCGCGCTTGCCATCACTCGTTTCATCCAGGGCATTCCCGCCGCACTGCAGGGGCCGAGTTCACGATCCACCGTCGCACAAGGTGTCGTCGCCCACAACAGGGTAGCCGTCGTGAACATCGTCGTGCCAGGGAAGAGTGCATTCTTCTCGACGGTCCGGTGCGTCATGATTCTCTGCTTTGTGCTGTGCCTCATGGCACAGTTTGTTCAAGTCGGCAAGCTTACGGATGACACGAGCGGTTCGCCTATCAGTCGCGGCCCGCAGTTGCGGAAGCTAAGTCTATGAGGCCGGTTTGCAAGCCGCGTCACGAGCGATCTGCGACAGCAAAGCCTCCAGAGGAAGTAAATGATGTGCGTCGTCGGTCGGCGCCTGAGATGCTTGTCGTCTCCCTGATCGCGCTGGGCATCGCGTCGATCTGCTTCGGACTTTACAGCCTGATTCAAGCATTCGACGTTTTCGATCTGCCGACCCCGTTTAGGATCTGGTTCTCGCGCGCGCTCGTTGCCATGGCGGTCGGCGTGTTCGCCCTGCATATCGGCGGAAAGCGCGCAGAGGCGCTCTAGGGCTCGGTCGGGAGACGCAGTACGGCCATGAGCGGACGCTCGACATTCGACGAAAGATTGCCGACAATTTCGCTATTCCGGACCTTGTTGGTGTGTCAAATGCCGCAGTTGGAAATTCTGCCGCCCGAGATTGCGCGTCGCTCAATTTCACCTAGGGAGACCGTCCTTCCGCTCGACGCGGCTATAGCTGCGGTCGATTGGTGTGCGACTAACAAGATTCACATTCTGGGTTGGGAAGGATGGGTTCAGTGTCCCGATGGCCGGGTTGGCCACGGCAATGCGCCACAGGGGACGACGAGTTTAGACGATCTTTCGGTACTGGATGCTGCCGACTTCTGCCGCCAGACAATCCGTGCTGCCGCACTGGAGTGGACGAAAACATCTCCGGAAACGACGGATCGACTCCACTTCTGTATCACCATCGAAGCGGGGGGGCGACGCAAGGCCATAGGCGATTAGCGGCCATGAGCGGACTCCCGCGAATGGCCGCTATTTGGAACTCTAGTTAGAGCTATCCGCATGCGCCCGGCGACTGGCTTATACAAGAGGGCATCGCCTCTGTGGATGATTGCTAGTAATTTCGGGCCGTACGAGCAAGCACAAGACCTACCAGGTCAGAGCGTGGATTTCCACTATTATCGATTTAAGCGCAGCCGATGCCACAAACCAACGATGATCAAGAATTATTTGCGGGACTACTGCCGAAGATTTTCCCGGGCGTCCTACCACTGAAAGCCTCTCAGACGTCTATCAATTTCCGCAAAATCGGTGTGTCCGCGGATACGACTCCTTAGGAGCGGGTGCTCGTTAATCTACCGAAGTTCGAGCATTTTTACGCGGCGCTAAATGACATGCACCAAAATGCATGACTACGAGCAAGTCGCCCATCACGCGTTATGTGTCGGAGCAATCGCGGAACGTCTTGAACAATGAGGCATCTACCCGTGGCTAGTGCGGCCAGCAGTATCAGGCTGTATGCCAATATGAGACGGTAGTCCGAGGCTGTGCCCAATGTATGCTTCGGGGCAGTCCGGTTGTCCCCTGTGGGCCGACTTGCGCCCGGCATGGCGGGCAGGCAGTACAGGGCCACTAAGAGAAGCCGTTGCAAAACTAGCTTATCATCTATAGAAAACAACCGCTTGACCAGCGAAACGCACAATAGACAAAGGCTGATTAATGGCAAATAATATCGATAAATTTAAAAAAGATTTGGAATCGCTCATTGCGCGCGGGGACAGCCTAGTGATGGCCATGCGCATCTCTGTTGCGACGCCAGAACAAGTCAAAGACTTCAAGCAGGAGCTTGGGGATAAAGCCGACGCGTATTTTAAGAGTTTACCGAAATTCGAGACCGCATATCAAGCGTGGTACTCCGAGTCACTTAGCTTGCTGCGTCAGATATTGCCCGACCGTCTTGACGACTTTGTTCGCCATTACGAAAAACCCAAAGGCAGACGAGATATCACCCAAACCAATTACACAATTGAAGACTACTTACAGGGCACAGTCGTAAAGCGCATGGGTGAAGTGGTAGTTGGGCAGCGTGCTGCTGTAAACCGATTCGAACAGCAGTGCGCGATAGTGGAAGCTGCAACCTCGCGATTCGATAGTTCCTTATATGACATAAGGAATATTGTTCACGCGGATTTGATGGACTCAGAAATCTCTACTGCCAAGGAGTTAAACAAGCACAAGTTTGTCAGAGCCGCCGGTGCTGTCGCTGGCGTCGTACTTGAACGCCACCTTCGCGAAGTCTGTCAGAACAGAAGTATTCTTCCGGGCAAGAAAAACCCGACCATTTCAGATTTCAACGAAAGTCTTAAGTCCAATGATGTAATCGGCGTTCCAGATTGGCGTTTCATACAACACCTCGCAGATATCAGAAACTTGTGCGATCACAGCAAAGACCCGGAACCGACGCAACCACAGGTGCAAGACCTGATTGTGGGAGTAGACAAGATCATTAAGACTGTGTTTTGACGTCTTGTCGTCGTTTAAGGGGCGTCCCGGTCAGCGAGACGCGCCTATAACGGATGATCCGGCCAGTTGCCTTTAGACGCTTGCTGAAGTCAGCTTTCATCACTCACGCTCTGGTCGCACGTCTCCGCTGCGAGTTCGCGCTACCATAGCGCGGGGTGGACACGGAAAGCGGCAGGAAAACAAACCACCATAGCCAAAAGATCAAACCAAACACTTCCGAGAGTGCAAAATGTCAAGCGATTGGGTATCAGCCTTGATGGGGCTAGTCGGTGCCATCATCGGGGGTCTATGCACGTTAATGGGCGTAAGGCAGCAACTAGCCGCTGGCACTGTTGAGCAAAAACGACGAGAGACAAATCATCATCGGGCAATTCTGCAAGCGTTACATGATGAACTTGAAACGGTCTCCGAGGTGTATAAATCTTCGATTGGAAATCAAATCGGCGCACTCCCCAAGGGGCAACCATTTTTATATTTCTGGCCCGTGTCATCGGAATATTTTAGCGTCTACCATAGTAGCGCTGTATTCATCGGCCATCTAAAAGATAACGATCTAAGAAAAGCCCTCATTCAGACTTACACCTACGCGAAAGCGCTTATAGATTCGTTTCGGTTAAACAATGGTTTTGTTGAAAAACATCAACAGGTCGCATTTATTACCAACCAAGCACCTACCGACGCGAACAGGCAAACGTTGCAAGCCACTTATCAACAGCTTGTTCTATACGCCGGTGTATTGCAGGAAAGCCACAAACGGCTTGAGCGCAGCATTGACGATACCTTGCGACGTCTCAAAAAGGCTGGTGTCCTCTGCGAGCAGGAATAGCATTATCGGCATACACGTGCAGAAACCTTAGAATCAATCTCGATCAGTTACCAATATTTAGAAAAATGACGCCGCAAGAAATTCAGTTACTGTCAGATGCCGTTAAGATCGGCTTTCCCGTTATCGGGACCATAACAGGCGCAGCAATAGGCGGGGCATCGACTTATTTTTTAAACAAAACCAATCATCGTCACGAATCGCGGAAAGAATTAACAAAGCGACGCTTTGACCTACTAATGCAAACCGCAAACGATGTAATGAACCGCCCCGGGAATCGTGGAGGCTGGTTGGTTTAAGTTGACGCCGACACTGCAACTGCGTTGCGGAGTTGCCGGTAGTAGTTTGCCTCAGCTTCAGCGGGTGGGATATAGCCGAGCAGCGCCATGAGCCGATGGTGGTTAAACCAGGCGACCCATTCGAGCGTTGCCAGTTCAACGGACTCACGCGTTTTCCACGGCGCACGACGATGAATCAGTTCTGCCTTGTACAAGCCGTTGATCGTTTCAGCCAGCGCGTTGTCATAGCTGTCTCCCCGGCTGCCGACCGACGGCTCGATGCCGGCCTCAGCCAGCCGCTCGCTGTAGCGAATGCTGACGTATTGCGAGCCCCTGTCGGAGTGGTGAATCAGCGTTCCGTCATTCTCCGGCCGGCGAGCGTACAGCGCCTGTTCAAGTGCGTCGAGAACGAAGTCCGTGGTCATCGACGAACTCACGCGCCAGCCGACGATACGACGGGCGAACACGTCAATTACGAAGGCCACATACAGCCAGCCCTGCCACGTCGAAACGTACGTGAAATCCGACACCCAAAGCTGGTTCGGCCGGTCAGCCCTGAACTGACGGTTGACCCGGTCGAGCGGACGCGGAGCCGATGCATCGGGAAAGGTCGTGCGAATGCGCTTTCCGCGCCTCACACCGCTCAAACCCTGTCGCTTCATCAGCCGCTCGACCGTGCAACGTGCCACCGTCATACCTTCCCGGTTCAACTGCTTCCAGACTTTGTCTGCACCGTAGACCTGCATGTTGGCCTGCCAGACCCGCTTGATTTCCGCACTCACAAACTCATCGCGTTTCGCGCGGGCACAGCGCCGCGACGGATCGCGCAACTGTGCGGCATGGCGCCGATAGCCCGACGGGGCAATCCGCAAGACCTTGCAGATCGGCTCGACCCCGAAGGTGTCGCGATGCTGATCAATAAAGGCCTTCAGGACTTCAGGCGGCGGTCGAGCTCCGCCTGGGCGAAAAATGCGCTCGCCAGCTTCAGAATCTCATTGGCACGGCGCAGTTCCTTGTTCTCACGCTCCAGTGCCTTGAGGCGTTCACGCTCCGACGTGGTGACGCCATCACGCTCACCGCCATCAACTTCCTCACGCTTGACCCAACCGAGCAGCGTCTGGCTCGTACAGCCGATCTTGGGGGCGATGGATTCGATCGCGGCCCATTGTGAGGGATATTCGCCCCGATGCTCTCGCACCATGCGCACGGCACGTTCGCGGACTTCAGCAGAAAACTTGTTCGACTTGTTCATGGCTCCATTCTCTCAAGAGTTGGAGCCTCCACGAAATCCGGGGCGGTTCATACTTCGTATTCTCGTAGGATAGCTACATTGATGTCAGCAGCACCAGACCATTTTTTTTTGGAGAAGTACCTGCCGCAGGACTGGCTAGACGACAATAGGGCTGGATTTCATCGATCGTCAGATTCGACAAACTTACATACAGCAAGAACACCACGCGGGGACCCCATCGTTTTCAATCACAGTCAGCGCCCCGTCGCCAATGCGAAATCGCTCAATCCTTAAGACATCCGTGGCGGAACCGGCTCGTCTTCCCCATCTCGTTGCTGCTTGTTCGTATTGGCGCGGCTCATTCTCAGTAGGCAAACGCACGTTGATATAGTAGCTCCTGAAAGGCAAGGAGGGCGCCTTTAAGGCGCACCAGCGCCGATGAAAAATAAACGTCGTCTAGCTTGTTTCACTTCTTGGGGAAACCGACGGTTTCGAAGGCTCGAAGGACAACGACATTGTCATGCAGCAGCTTTGCCGCCAAGATGACCTGGTGGCCTATCGCAACAGTTCCACCTAGCGTCGAAATCATCTCCCTCAAATTCTTATCGTCCTGTCCACAGTGCGGATGCTAGCGCGCGCGCCTGCGCCTACCATCAGCGCCGGCTGTGACAAAAGTGCCGCCAAGGGGAGCGGCTGGCTTGTCAGAGTGGGAGAGCCTAGGACTCGGACCATCGAACACGTTTAGCCGGTGGTGCGTTGGGTTTGCTTGCATAACAGGGCGGGGTGGCATCGCATGCGGGAGGCACCGGCCGCGCCAGTTGTAAATGCCGTTGTCTATGACCGTTTCCACGTCATCGAGCGTGCCATGAGCACGCGCGACTTTGCTGGTTGTAGGCGCCGCGTTCGGGTCTCCAATCTTGACCTGTCAGCGGTAGTCGCTTCCAAGCTATATACCTGTTTTTTGCGTACGGAAGATGAGCGAGATCTGCGGACGAGTCGGGCCACGTATACGGACATGAAAGCAAACGCTCTTCCGCCAGTCCAAGACATGGGCTTTGCATAGGTACATAGTTATACTACGGATTTTATATAAGCAAAGATATCACACGACAACAATAATTGACGCGACAATCGCGTCTCGCTCTCAAAGGGAGACTATGCCGCCAACCCCATTATCGACAACTAGCCTAGAAATTCTTCGATTCGGGAAACCACTCGTGGGTCATCGATCCCCCGCTCTGGGTCGCATTCGACCAATCGGGGTAGGAGCTCGGGGGTTGAAGAGAATTCTCTTGGCGCGTCATCGAGAATGAGATAGTCGGCTGGCGGAATGCGCCTCCGCCGCAGGTAGTCGAGAATTCGAAGTGCGCGGCTCTCAATGTGCCTGTCGGTCAGAGTGATGTGTGCAACTGCGCCCAGCCGTGGCAGGTACATCGCTCGCAGAATCCTGGCGTCAAACATGTAAATCCACGTGCTATGGATCGCAATCTCAACCGTTTTGCCGGCAATCAACTCTGCCAACCTATCTTGGAGCGCACATACCCCTGGTCCGGTTACCATGGGTCCTTCCGGACCATACTCCAGCTCGCCAACAGTAGACGGATGTAAGACTCCGTCGATGTCCAAAAAGATCGTTTTCATTGCTACCAAAAATGACACGGGGTTACATAGGACATGCGCGGTCAATAACCGCCACGAGTACGGGTATCGTCGCCACCCGGCAAATTCGTTCTGCAACGATAGCCAATGGCGCTAGCCCATCCGCGGCGCTCCAGTTCGAAGCCTGCGAGAGGGCAACCTGCCTCGGGGTTCCACCGGAGCCCCAAGTCGTGCCGAGCCAAGCCGAGCGAGGACCACTGAACGTCCTCGACCTGTTGCTCGGGTTCGATTGACAAAAGCTTAACCAGACGGCGCGCCACTTTCGATTGGCGCGGTATCGGGACACGATTCAGCCTTGACCCTTGATTCCTTTTCCGAGTTCAGCACTTAACCCTCTGGCAATCCCTAGAACACACCACTCGGCTTCTAATGCCTACAGCTTTAGCTTCGCCACCATGTCGAGAAGCTCAATGGGATCTACATCCCGATATTTCGCGACCGACTGCTGCAACGATGCGATGCCGATTTGCTTCTGTATGACATTCTGCGCTATGCCGCACTGCGCAGCGATCGCTGCAAATGTGGTACGAAACCAATGTGGCGTAGCCTTGGCGAACAGAGCAGATGTCTGCACGTCGGAAGACGCGTAGTGCAGGCTGGCGATCTTAAGTGCATCCATTGAGATCGCATAGACCGTTTGCGCAGAAAGGTACCCTGGTGGCGTGCGTCGGCCGGACAAGGGAAGTAACACGGGAGAGCTTTCGCCCCAAAACGAGTCATCCGTCTCGTATACCTGCCGGTAACGGCGCAAAGCTTCTAACGCGGTGGAGTTCACTGCGATCTTTCGAGGAAAGGCTTCGCCTCGCCCGACACTCATTGTCCAGTACGAGCGGTGGGTCGACGGCTGCTTTTCACAAGCGATATCGAACATATCCGCTTTAGCCAACTCTTCCCCCCGCAAACCAGTATTGAGCAGAAAACGAACCACGAAGAGGTGTCGTTCGGCCGTAGCTATGGATCGAGCGGACTGGAAGGGCGAGGCGGCAGCCTGCTGTTCCAACGCCTGGATCAGCTTCCTAAGCGCCGGGGGCGGAATGTGGCTTTCTCTTAAGCTATCAATACGTTCACCGACTGCTCGTTTCCTCGTCGGTCGCTCCAACGGAATAGGATTTCCCAAAACATAACGGACCGCTACCAAATATGAAAAACAGGCACGCAAAATGATCTTTGCTTGTGACCGACTTTTCGCGGAAAGCGCATCTTCGTACGGCCGCCATCGCTCGGTCTTACGCCTACCATAACGTGGACCGCACCATGTGTCGGGCGGGGCCCTCATAAATAGATCGTAAGCGTCAATATCGTCTGGGGTTACGCCGCCAATCGACTTGTGTTGAATCAAAACGAGCCAGTTATAGAATCGCTCAATTTCCTTTCTGTACGAGCGGAGCGTTGGGCCAGATTCACGGTGCTCAAGTAGCCAGGCGTTGATTGCTTCTAGATCGTCCTTGGCGTCAATGGCGCAACTTTCGGCAGGAGCGCGATTTGAAGCCACCTCGTTAATGACGTGAGTTTGCGGGTGCGACGTAAGCAGGTAATCCAGCCGCAGTGGAACGCAGTGCGCGGCGTCACTGGAATCAAACGCTTCGTCGTGTGACATGGCCCCGGTCAGATGCTGTCGAATTCGCAATTGATTTTGCTTCTCACGCGCGGCGCAGGTCAAGGCCCACGTGCGTTCTGTCCATCATAGCTCGGACCTGCGCACTTCTTTAGGTATTTGTCTATGACGAACGCCTGGCGTGCTTGTTTTTCTTCCGACGTAAAACTCCTACCTGAACATGACGTACGAGTTTCGTACCTAATCTGCATACCCAAGGTGGATTTGCACCAAAAGCGAGAAACTGGCGATGTTTCTCAAAAAAGGTTAGAAATTTACGTTCACAGAGTTCTGTTGCGGTATCTAGGGTCAAAAAGTAGTCAAGCAAGCAACACTCTAAAACATACCAACAGGGGTGATAATTTATAGTCTGTAAAGCAGTTTCTGACAGACGCATTACCCGCCGAACTCCCCCCCCGTCATACCTTCCCGTTTCGCCCCGGTTGGCTAACCGGCTGTGCATCCTGCACGCGCCGGAATGCTTACCAAAAGCTAACAGTTTCATTGACACATTCTCCTGAAAAACGGACGCCCCGGACCGGGCGCCCCGCTTTTCACGGTAATGGAACCGGGGTCGGATCATCATGAAAAAAAGCAATCGCGTGCAACCTGCAATAGCCGCGTGCCTGTCGTGGCGTGCAGGCTGTTACGTCGCGGAATACGGCGCGGCCATCGCCACGCCGGGCCAGTTGCGTAACGCGGTGCTGTTTTCTGATGCGCTGCTCGCACGCCTGATGCGGAGGCCGGTATGACGTGCTTCGAGTGGGTGTGCACGTGGTCGGTGTGCGTCGCGGGCGCGGGCGTCACGGTGGTGATTGCCGCAGCGATTGAAAAGTGGAGAAACGGGTAATGCGGAACTCGGCCGCCTTTGTCGATTTGGGCTACCGGGAAGACCCGCCCGAAGACCCGCCCGAAGATAACGTGTATCCGTTTCCGGGCAGTGTTGCAGTAGCGGCTCACCTGTCGCACACGCCGCGCACGATGCCGCGCGCGGCGCCTGCACCCGCTACACCGACGGGTGACGCGGCGCTCGATCGCATCTACCAGATACTCAGCGAGCGTAAGGCAACCCGGCGCGGGGCAGTAGCGAGCCCGCGCCGTTTCGAGGCTTGCATCTGATGTGGATCTACGCGCACGCCGTCGCATCGGTTCTGCCTACGCTCGGCGCGATGAATAACGCCCGCCAGCGCCTGCCGATGAAATGGTATCGGCGCGCGTACCGTGCCGCAGAAGCGGCCGGCCGCGCGAGTGCGCGCAAGGCCAACGCCCCGCACATGTTCGACACGGCGGCGGCCGAAAAGTCGATGGTCGCTTTCGTCGACGAACACGCGCCGGCCACGCTGCCGGTGCGCCCCGATGCGTCAGACATGCAGATATGCGACAAGGCGCGGCGCATTGCTGATGACGTCGTGTTGCGTACGCTCGGGCTCGATGCGGATGACGCGCGCCAGGTGTGCATGCGGACATGCGATGACTACGCGGTCAAGATGCCGGCGTTCGACGATGCCGCGCAGCAGGTGGCGCGCGTGAAGTGTGAACTGTGGTGGCGCCGCCAACTGCGCCGCCTGCATATCCGCTCGCTTGAACATTCGAACGTGCGCCTGCATTACGTGCACTACAAGTCCGAACCGTACGCGAGCGATGACGCGGTGCGCCGGCGCATCGCACAGAACCGGCGCAATGAAAAAACGCTCGAGTCGGTCACGCTGGAAAACGAACTCGGCCACCGTTTCACGCTCGCGGAACTGGCGGCCAAGTCGGTATCAAACAAGGCGCTCAAGCGCGGCGAACTGATGACGCGCCTACGCGGTTGTGAAGACCTCGCGGTCGCGGCCGGCTTTGAAGGTGTGATGTTCACGCTCACGTGTCCGTCACGCTTTCATGCTATCCGGCAACTCGCAGGCGGCACACGGTTCATTGCGAACAAGAAATACAACGGCGCCAATGCGCGCGACGGTCAACAGTACTTGCGCAAGGTATGGGCGCGCATCCGGGCGCAACTGCAACGCGAGGGCGTGACCTACTTCGGGATGCGCGTGGCAGAGCCGCACCACGATTCGACGCCGCACTGGCACGGGCTGATCTTTTCGAACAACGTCGAGCGCGTGTGCGCGGTGATGAAGGCGCACGGCCTGAAGGATTCGCCCAAGGAACGCGGCGCCGCAGAACGGCGCGTGAACTTCACACGCATAGATAGCGCCAAGGGCTCGGCCGTCGGCTACATCGCGAAGTACATCGCGAAGAACATCGACGGCGCGCACGTGGGCGAACACAAGACGCAGGAAAAATTCGTCGTGCAGTCGGACATGTGGGGCGAGGACGAAATCACGCCTTCACAACGCGTCGAGGCATGGGCGGCATTGTGGGGCATCCGCCAGTTTCAGCAGTTCGGCGGCGCACCGGTCGGCGTGTGGCGTGAGCTGCGCCGGGTGAAGGCGGCAGACCTGCCGACGGCCGATGAATCGCCCGAAATTGTCGCGGCGTGGCAGGCGGCGCAAAAGACCGAAACGCATCGCGCGGACTGGGCTGAATACGCCCGCGCAATGGGCGGCGTCGCGGGCGAGGCGCGCAGGATTGTCGTGAAGAAAACGACCGAACATCGCGCCGGCCGCTATGGCATCGCGCCGGTGCAGGTGCCGCACGGCGTGGCTGCGCTCGGCATCGCCACGGTGATTGATGGGATGTGCAAGTACACGCGTGAAACGGAAATCTTTGTTCCGGCAACGCGCTATGAATGGAAGAAGGTTCAGCGCAGCGGCGAAGCCGCGAGCACTCGGACTCGTGTCAATAACTGTACGCAAGGGGCTGGAAATGACGGAATCGGTAGACCGGTCGAAGCTGATCGAGGCGCAAAAACAGGCAACGGAACTGCGCGCGAGCATCGCAAAGCTGACGGCGGTCGAAAAAATGATGGGCGCGAAATACCTGCAACCGGTTTTGCGCCTCATTGAAGCGGTGGATTTGCTGTAACGGGACGCGGCCGGCCGATTCCGGCCGCAACACACCAACGTAGGGGTATCACATGAAAGCATCGGAAATGATCGCGGCGGCTCTCGCCAGTATCGAAAACCTGTCGCAGTTCGTACGGGACGACGGCGCCAACTATCTCGCGGACGCGCGCAACACGCTGGCGGTCGCGCTGGACACGTCGCGCGCCGAAGAAGCCGCGCCGCAGGCGGCGCCGATTGACGGCGCCGCAGTGCTCGACGCCGTGCATGCGGTGGGCGCGGCGGTCGCGGCACTGCCGGCGCCGGTTGAACCGGTGGCGCCGGTCGATCACACGGCCGACGTGCTGGCGGCCATTGCCGCAGTGTCGGCCAAGGTCGATGCACTGAAGCCGGCCGGGGCGTAAGCATGAGCGCGGCCGGGAAACAGACTTGCAAGTGCCCGATATGCGGCGGTGATGCGCGCTGGTCGGTGATGAAAACCGGCCGCGTCTCGATCACGCATGGCGCGTGCGGCGTGCAGGTGTTTGCACGCGGTGATGAGGCAGACGAAATGATGCGGGATAAATTCATCGCGGGCGGCGCCAGCGTGGCGCCGAACGTAACGAACGTACAGGAGGCCGGCGAGCCGGCGCCCGTAACGTACGTACAGGACGGGGAGGGCTTCGGCGTATGGAACTAGTCGAGTGGGAGCTACTGGAACGGCGCGCGGCGGCCTTCGAGTTTCAGGAACAGGAGGCGCGCACGGCGCCGCTACCGGGCGAGCCTGAGCCCGTCAATCCGGTGCAGGAGGTGGGCGACTGCCTGAAGCTCGTTCGTGACCTCCTGACGCCGCTCCTGCCCTATCTGCCGGGGATTTATACCGATGAGGTCGTGGCGGAACTCGCGGGCAAGGTAGTGCCGGTCATGGACAAGTACGGGCTGAGTGTTGAGGGCGTGGGCGACCTGTTCGGGCCTGAACTGTCGCTCGCGGTCACGGTGCTGCCGCTCGCGTACGTCACGTACAAGGTGCACGGCCAGTACAAGGCGGCGCTCGATGCAGAGCGCACGGTCGATATGCCCAAGCCGCAGGCGCAGGCGGCGCCGGTCGCGGTGGCGCCGGTGCGGGCGATGGTGGCGGTCAGGGATACAGGCGGGCAACTGAGCATGCAGGGGGCGTAATGGCAGACGGTTCAAAGAATCAGGCGAACATCATCGCGGTGATGGGCGCGAGTGGGTCGGGCAAATCGGCATGGATCAAGCAGCAGCTACGCGCCGGCAAGCCGCGCGGCCTGCTCGTATGGGACCCGCAGGACGAATTCGACGAGTTCGGCCGGCCGGTGTCGAACATGCGCGAACTGGTGCAGGCGGTGAAGGATGCGCCGGCCGACGGCTATCGCCTGGTGTACAAACCGGGCATGGCGTTCAGTACGTACGGCGGCAAGTTCGACGTGTTTTGCCAACTGGCGTACATGGCGCAGGGCGGTTGTGTTGTGGTCGACGAACTGGGCGACGTGACCGAGCCAAGCCGCGCGCCGGATGGCTGGTCGATCCTGTCACGCAAGGGACGGCATCAAGGCATTACGCTGTTCGGCGCCGCGCAACGGCCGGCGAACATTGATAAGGATTTCATCGGCAATGCGTCGCTGGTGCACTGCTCGCGGCTCTCGTATGAGAACGACATCAAGGTCATGGCGAACTCGCTCGGCGTGCCGCAGCAGGAAATACGCGACATGCGCGCCGATGAAACGACCGGGGATTTTGACTGGATCGAGCGCGCGCAGAAAACCGGCGCGGTGCGTCGCGGAAAACTGACGTTCTGAGCCCGTACGTAACGTAACAGGCGCCCCTATCCGGGGCGTTTTTTTTTGCCCACTGTTCGACCTGCAAACCAATTCAAACCCCTGTGGAGGGAACAGTGAAGGTGAAAGACATTCTGAAGGCCGTCGGCGTGACGGTCGTGACGATGATCATCATCAACAACGGCACGAAGTATCTGCCGGCGTCGGTGCAGAAGATCATCAAGGGCGCCTGAGTCATGAACGACATCAAGGCGGCACTCAAGACAACCGCGACGGTGCTCGCGGTCATTTTCGTGCTTCGGCAATTGCCGATCACGTCGAACCTCGTCGGCGTCGCGCTGACGGGCAACACTGCGGCGGGCTAAACACATGGCAATCATTCAACAACTGCCGGCGTTTCAGAACGTCGTCGCAAGCGGCGTGGCCACGCTGATGGTGCCGAAGTACTCCAATACGCTGACGCGCATTGTGATGGACCTCGGCGGCACGACCTTCACCAAGGCGATGATCACCGACATCAAGGTCAAGATTGGCGTGCGTACGGTGTACAACTGCTCGGGCGCGGTGCTGGACACCATCAACCAGTACAAGGGCATCTACAACGCGGCCAACCAGTTGACCATCGACTTTACCGAGCGCGACGCACCGAGCATCGACGGCAAGGAAATCGGCGGTTACGACATGTCGGCGTTGCCGGACCAGATCAAGGTCGAAGTGACCATCGCAGGCGCCACGGCTCCCTCGCTGAACGCATGGGCTTTCCTGACGGCGCCGCAGGGTCAGGCGGGCGCGCTGGTGCACAAGCTCCTGTACTTCCCGGCATCGACGGCGGTCGCGGGCAAGTTCCCGGTGAACTTCAACCCGATGGGCGCGCTGATCAAGCGTATCCACCACTTCTATGCGGGCACGTCGTGGGCCGGCAACGGTGACGGCAACATCAACCGTGTGGAAATCAAGAAGAACGGTATCACCATCGTGGATATGGCCGATCACGTGCGCCGCTTCGTGCAGAACGAGTATCGCAAGGTGCCGCAGGCCGGCCACTTCGTGACCGATTTCATCGTGGACAACAACCAGTCCGGGATGCTGATCACGCAGGACGCGAAATCCTTCGAGTGCAACACGTACCTCACGGCCGGCGACACCATCGGCACGTACGTGGAAATGCTCGACCTGCCGTACAACGCTTAAGGGGCTGGCATGTGGACAACGGATGCAAACGGTCAAGCCGTGTGGGTCGATACCAGCACGCAGACCACGCAACCCGCGTCGATGTGGTCGGCTCCGGTCAGCACGCAGAACGCCGTCTCGAGTCCCAGCGAATTGAATCCTTCGGCTGGGACTTGGGGCGACGTGCTCGCGTACGGGCTGGCGCGCGGCATCGACGTGGCGACGATCAAGGCACTCTCGCCTGACAACAATCAGCCGCTCATGCCGGGTGTGGTGACGGTCAACGCGAACGGCTATCCGGTCGCGGCGGTCGGCATCAATCGCACGCTGCTGCTGGTGATGGCAATCGGCGCAATCGTGCTGTTCGCAGAGGCGAAGCACTAATGGCGCTCTCTCCCGCACAGATGGCGCTGCTCGGCGGCGCCAATGGGGCGCTGGGCGCCTACGCGGGCTCGCAGGGTGGCGGCAGTGCCGGCGCCGGCATGATGGCGGGCGGCATGTCGTCGCTGGCCTATTCGAACCCGTATAGCGCGGCGGCGATGGCGGCAGGCTCGGCATTCAGTTCGATGATGGGCGGCTCTGATCCGTCCAACTCGTCGGGCGTGACGGGCGGCTACCGGGTGGACACCGGCGCAACGACGCTGGACGGCTCCGGCTGGACCGTTTCGACGGGGAGTTCCAAGGCGTCGAGCGTGCCAACGGCGGCCAGTGCCACGCAGGCAGTCGCACAGACGGCGATTGCGGCCACGCAGAATCCGATGCTGCTGCTCGCGGCGGTGGCAATGGTGATGGTATGGCGCCGGCACTCGTAGACCTCGCATGCATCCCGGAACCGTTCGACGGTGAGCGGTTACAGGAGGTCGCGCGGGCATTCGAGGAAACGCCGGGGCTGTGGGCCAAGGTGGACACAAGCGGCGGCACGCTGGGCGCGGCGGAACTGGTGCATGGGCATACGCTCTGCCGGGTGTATGCGGACGGTGAGCCGGTGCTGCTGTATGTCCTGCAGTTCTACCAGGTGGAGAACCGGACAGAGGCGTTTATCACGGCGGCATTCGGGCGCGCGGCGTTCGACCTGTGCCGCGCAGTGTTGCCGCTGATCGAGCGGCAGTGTGCCGGGTGTGCGGGGCTGGGCATTCGTACAAAACGGCGGGGGCTAATGCGCAAGCTGGGCGCGGCGGGCTATGCGGTCGTCAATGAGGCGAACGGCGTAGCGGAAATGAGGAAAGCATTGTGATTAAGAGTCGCGCACAGATTGGATTGATGGCGCTCGGACTGCCGGCCACGCCGCTGAACATCGGCGGGCCGTCGGCGTCGCGCCAGAGCACGGACACCAGCACAACCAACAACACGACCAACACGACAACCAATGTAACGGACCGGCGCATGGTCACGGACGGCGGCGGCGCAGCGGTCAACGGTAGCAATAACGCGACGTTCAGCAACGTCACGAACAACACGACGGACCTCGGCGCCATTGCCGGCGCGATGGACCTCGCGAAAACCAGCATTCAGACCTCGCACGACAACATGACATCGGCGGTCGGGCTCGCGGACCAGACGTTCAACAAGTCGGTCGATACCAATGCGGCGATGTTCGGCATCAACGCAGCGAACATGATGAGCGGCTTTTCGAAGCTGCTCGATGCGTCGAGCGCGGTCATGCAGACTGCGAAAGACGTGAACCAGACCGCAACGCAGGATGTCGCGCAGGCATGGCAGGCGCAGGCATCGACCAGCAGCGGCCAGAAATTCATGGTGGCGGGCGGGCTGGTGCTCGCCGGCATCGTGGCCATTGCGGCACTTCGGGATCATCGGAAATGAGCATTCAGGCATACGACATCAATCTGGCGCCGGCCGGCTCGCAGGGCTCGACGCAGATCATCGAATCGACGGCGCAGATTTGCGACTTCCTGAGCTCGGGCTCCGCGTTCGACCAGATCGAGGTGCGGCCGAATTTTACGCAGGGCTCGGCCGTGCTGAAGCTCGGGCAGGGTTTTGACTTCGGCGCGCTGGTGGATCGCTGGCTGATCGTCAACAAGGGCACGACGGCCGTTAGCGGTCAGGTGATGCTCTCGACCTCGGGCTTTCGCAATTTCCGCATTAGCGGAGATGTCAACGTGCTGGACGGCGGCAAGTCGCGCACGTTGCAGAACGGCGCGTTTCTCGGCACGGGCTTCGCGTCGGCGCTCGCGTCGAACTACTCGCATGTGATGCTGTGGAACCCTCCGGGCAGTGGCAAGAATGTCATTGTCGAATCGTTCAATGCGACCAGTCCGAACGGCGCCTATATCGCGGCGCTGATTTTCCAGAACGCCACGATAGGCACATTGCAGGCGGCCACGGTCGCATCGAAGCTCGCGGGCGGTGCGGCCGGCGTCGCGCAGATTTACAAGGCGCAGCAGGCAACCGTTCCGGCCGGCACGCAGATGATCAGCGTCGGCGGCGCTGCCAACGCGGTGGTAACGAACACGTTCAAGGAACCCTTGGTTATCCCTCCCGGCTGGGGCGTGGTGTCGGCGTTCGTGAACGTGCAGGGCATCGGCAACCAGACCGGTTTCGAGTGGTATGAGGAGTAATGGACCGCGCTCTGTTTTCCGGCGTCGTCGCGCTAATCGCTGGCGTCTCTGTGTACCTGCTGTACCAGCAGGCGGCGACGGTCGCGGCGCAGACCGGCGAGAGTGATTACACGGCGCTTGATGCAGCAACAACACTGGTCGACGAAATGACAAACGGAATTGCAAACGCGGTGGCGCCTACGCCGGCATCGCAGATGGATATCAGCGCACAGGGCGAGCTATTCATCCGCTCGCGTGAGCGCTGCTCGCTGACGAAATACCGGCTGGGCGACGGTGGAGAAACAATCGGATGGGGGCACTACGGCGCCTATGGAACGCTGCCGGCGTCGATCACGCAGGCGCAGGCGGATGCGATGTTTGCCGATGACGTGCAGAGCCGCGCCGCGAAGTGGGTCAGGTTGTATGTCACGGTGGACGTGACACAGGAACAGTTCGACGCGCTGTGCTCGATTGCCTACAACATGAGCCCGCGCAGCTTCAAGAAGTTCGCGGATTCGGTCAACGCGGGCAACGGTATAGACGGCATCGCGAACCAGTCGGTTAGCTGGGTGCCGGCCAATTTACAGAACGGCATCCAGAACCGGCGCAACGCCGAAATGATGCTGTTCGATTCGGGAGTGTACGCATGAGCAAGGGCGGCAATAGCGATGTCTTGATGCTGGGTGCGCTGGCGGTCGGCGCGTATATGGTGCTGCGCTCGCGTACCGTGATGGCGGCGCCGCGCACGGTGACACAGCCGCGCACGGTGCTGGGCGGGCTGTCGAATGGCGGTCTTTTCCCCAGCGCGGGGGCGGTGCGCAACGTGACGGGATCGCCTGACGTGGTGGCATCGGGCGGCTACTCGAATGGTTCGACGGGCTCGTTTTTCAGCGATATCACTTCGTACGACAACGCCAACGCGGCGGTCGCGTCGCAGATCAGCGCTGACCTGATGCTGGGCGGCGGCGCCGTGCCGGTGAATTACGACTGGTCGCAGTGGAACAGCCGCAACACGTCGCAATTCACGCTCCCGGACCTGACCAACAGCAACCAGAACGCATACGGCGGTTTCGACAATCCCGCGAACTACGGCTAAGTGATGGCTGTCTCTGACGACCTCAAATTCAAGCTGATCATTGCCGGCGTCGGTGTGCTGGTGGTGGCGTACGCGGCGAAGAAAGCGGCCGGCGCCGGTCAGGGCGTGATTGATTCGGTGACGGGGGCGCTCGGCAGTGCTTACGATTCGGCGGCGAATGCGGTCGGTGAGGGCTTCACGTTCGTGGCGAATCTCCCGCCTACCGCATGGAATGCCGCACAGGCGCCGCAAACGAACCTTGGGCCGTTCAACAGCACGGCAACCAGCATTGTGAATGGGCCGTCCAATCTGCTCGACGCGGCGAGCATGGGCATGATCGGCGGCAGTGGTGGCAACACAGGCAACGGCGGCATCGGTGCATGGTTGTGGAACATCGTGGACGGCAACGCATTTAAACCGAACGGCCAACCGTAAAGGAGGCCGGCATGACAAGCAGTCAGTTTTTTCCGAAAGTAGTTCATCCAAAATAGGAGTCCTCATGTTCAAGTTTTTGCAGCGATTGAAAGAACCCAGCACGCATGCGGCACTGGCGACGCTGGTCGGTGTGGCGGGCGCGGTCGCGGTGGGTCAGGGCGTCGATCCGCACGTGGTCGCACAGGTGGGTGTGGTCGGTCAGGCCGTGTTTGGTCTGCTCGGCGCATTCATGCCGGAAGGCAAGGCCGCGTAATGGATGGCTCGCTGATCCTTTCGGTGCTAACAATCGTGTCGTCGTCGGGCGCGGTGTATGCCGGCATCCGGGCAGATCAGCGGGCACTCCGGCGCGAGCTAGGCGACGTCAAGCAGGACGTGAAGCGCGCACACACGCGCATTGACCAACAACTTTTGAGGGCCGTCAAATGACCAGGCGAAAAGCAACGCCCAAGCGTGACAGCAAGGGCCGATTCAAGAAACGGAAGTAAAAAAAAGCCGCCTCAACAGGGCGGCTTTTTTGTCAGCGGGCCGGAATCGGCGGCGGCTCACAGTAGTGCGTCACGCCGTCAATGCTCCAGGTGGGCGAGCGGACATCGTAATGAAATTCGTGATACTCGGCGACGGCAGGACGGCCGGCGACAAGCACGAAATACGGCCGGTATTCGGTCGGTGGCTGGGTTTTGGCATCAATCCATTGCATGTGGTTCTCCAGAGGCGTGGCGGGCCGATTATGCCACGTGCCGGCGCGGGCGCGGCGGCGGGTTGGTCGGGCTGTACACCTCGTTCGCGGCGGCGCCGGGTGCTTTCTGTAGCTTGTCGGACAGGTCGGTCACGAGCGCTTCGAGTTGCTTGATGCGCCGTTCGTTCGCTTCGCATGCCTGCTTCTGCCAGTGCCAGCCGTCGATGTCGCGGGCGGTGTAGCCAACGCCGGCCGCCGTGTACAGCTTGTCGCCAAAGAAGTGAAAACCGCGCCAGTCGTCGGTCATGCCGGGTAAGCGGCCTTCCTGCCAGATGCGCAGCAGCGCCAGCGCGGCATGCGGGATACGCACGGCGCCGGTGCGCCAGCGCATGAGCGTGGTTCGGTGCACGCCCAGCACGTCGAGCGCGAACGCTTCGCCCACGGACCGGACCGCATGGTCAATCAGGGCTTGGGCTTCCTCGGGGGTCGGGGGCACGTGGTTCATGCGGCGCCTCCCTTTGTGGTGGTGCATCCTGCACTGCTCGCGGAAATATTTGGTAACGGAGTGTGCGCGATGCATCTTTGTCTGTAACCGCAGAACTGACCGGTAAAAACCCGGCAATTGGGTAAATAAGACAGATAAGGGTAAACACCTAGTTGCCTGGAACCCCTTGTATTGGTGCGGTTCCGAACAGTTCCATAGAAGGTGCCTATCTGTGCAGATTGCACGATAGTTGAGGAAATGTTACGCGTCGTGCAGGATGCGCAGCAGGACGAAACGGGATGTAACAGGGTCAGGGCGAACGGTTGATAATTTATATTATGTCAAATCAAACCCGGCGGTGCCGACATCGCCACACCGCCGTCCTCAATGCTTACCATACACAGAAAGATACTCCGCCAGTCCCGTCCACTGCGGCGAGCTCAGCAATTGCGGATGATCCCTTGCCACCTGCAGCGCGACATTATGAAAAGCCTGCGTCGTATCCGACACGCCCGCTTGCACCGCGCCGTTGAATGCAGCCGCCGTGGTCTGTAGCGGCGCACCCGCCAACGCAGGCGGAGGTTGAAGCACAGGCTGACTATTCAGAGCGCTCGCCAGCGGATCGAGCTGCGCATTGCGAGTGCTGACAGCGGCGGAATACTGCTTCTGCGCGTCGAACTTCTCCGCAAGCATCTGCAGCACCGCAGTGTGATCGAGTTTTCCCGAGTAGACGCCGCCCGGCGTGACATACGGCGACACCAGAAAAGCCGGCACGCGCAGACCGCTGGTCTTGAAAGAATATCCCGCGATGTCGGCCGCAATGTCCAAAGGCGCCACATGATCGAAGAACCCGCCGTGCTCGTCGTACGTCACGATCAGCAGCGTCTCTTGCCACCGGGTCGGATTCGAAATCAAGGTCCGGTAGATATCCGCAATGAACTCCTGCCCTTCGGCCATCCCCGTTGGACAATGATCGTCGTTAGCGGTGTTATGAGGACCGTCGGTATATTCCGGCTCGATGAAAATCACTTTCGGCAGAATGCTGTTGCCTTGCCAGTCACGAGCAAACCTCGAATACCGCCGGAAGTTTCCGCCGGCATCGTTGAGCGGCAGTGTCAAGGACAGCAGGATTTCCGGAAGCCATTCCTTCATCAGGCTGAAGAACGGAAAGAAGCTCCCCGACTGATAGACACACCAGGGTATGCCGCGCTCGCGAAGCCAATCGTACGCAAGGGGCTGATCGGGCAGAAAGCTCAGCCCTTGCACGTTGTCGCTGATAAGGCTGGTCCCCGCCATCGCCATCAGGCGATTTGCCTGGGTTCCCGAGGGTAATGGAGCAAACCAGTTGTCGCACACAGTGAAGTGTTTCGCGAGAAAGTCGAAAGTGGGCACGGTGCGAGCGTCGTAATAACCCATCACGTCGGCCAGATTCGACGCTGCCGGTTTTCGGGTTGCATAGCTCTGCACGAACCCGCCGAGTTCCGGGCATCCTCCCGGCGCACACGGCGTGTTGATCTGCGTGGCGATCGGGGTGCGGTCGTGAGGCGGATCCGAGATGGCGGGCCCGGCCGGACCCAATGCATGGATGGGATATTGCTTGCCGTTGTATACGTTGATGAAGTTCGCCTGCCACGCCGGATCTGCGGAAAGGCCGTTGACCTGGCTGCCGTTCAGGCTCAGATAGCCGAGTGCGTGATCGAAGGAACGGTTTTCCATCATGACGATCACGATGGTGTCAATCTGGTCCAGAGCAGTCATTGAAGCTCCTTGTGCACCTGGCATTCACCGCAAACCGATTCGTATCGGACAAGGTAGACGAAAACCATGGCTTTCGCGTCTCGGGTAATTCCCTAGGGCCACGTCGGCGCAGGCGGATTTTCACCGGCAAGGTGACGTCGCATTCGCAGTCGATCTTCAGCGTGATCGGGGCATGACGATCTTACGGTGCGGGAATAAACACCGTGCGTGTCGCGCTGCTTGCGTTTTCCCAGTGCGCGCTCAACACCGCGAGCGGGATGGCTTGAGTTGCAATCTGCAATCCGGCGGGCACGGCGGCATTGAATACGGCGTTCATCGTGTCGAGCAGCCGCGCGAAAGGAATACTGCCGATACCGCTGCCCATCAGCGTGATGTTCGCTGAACGAAGCACCGCGCCTGGCAACTGGATATCCGCGCCGCTCACCGAACCGATCTGAACGAAGCGCACCGGATAGTCGTCCGGTGAAGCCTTTGCTGCTGCGATAAGCACCGACTGCGCGCTGGCGCCCCAGAGATAATCGAGCACCACGTCCACGCCGTCGCGGAAGATATTTTCGAACGCGCGCGTGAGACCGCTCTCGTCCTGCGCGAGAGAGATCGTGCTATCGGCGCCTGCAAGCGCCAGCGATTCGAGCGCTGCGGCATTGCGGCCGGTTGCGATAACGCGCCCTGCTCCGAGATGCTTCGCGATCTGCACAGCCAGCCGACCCGACGTACCCGTTGCTCCGTTGATGAACACCGTCTCGCCGGCCACGAAGCGCGTTCGCTCGATCAGCGCCGCCCACGACGACATGCCTGGAATCGCGATGGCAGCGGCGGTGACATCGTCGAGCGCGTCGGGTAACGCGATGCAATGCGTGGCGCACACTAGACTGTGCTCGGCCATCGAGCCGAACGGCGCTTGCGGCTTGAAGAAGTAGACACGCCGTCCGTCTTCCAGCCGCCCGGCCCCGTCGACACCCGCAACGAACGGAAAGCTCCCCGTCGACGAATAGTGCGAGCCCCCTGCCCTCGACCGCGCCACGTGACTCAGCGCGGAAGCCGTCACGTCGACGACGTACTCGCCGGCCGCTGCAACGGGTGCTTCGAAATCGGCATACACAGGCGCTTTGCCCGCTGCCTTCACGACTGCTGCTTTCATGGTGACTCCTTGTTGTGTGGTCGCCGCGAGGCGTCGCTCAGCGCGCGTCGACCCAATCGCGCAGCGCGACATCGCGAATGTCGAGCACGTCGAACAAGCCAATCGCGCGTAGCGCGGGCAGTGCGTCGAGCATGTCGGCCTCGGCTTCGGCGCGTGCCTGTTCACTCGTTTGCGGGTCGGTCCAGAGCCGCGCATTGGCGAGGAAAGCGCCTACCGTGCCCTTGCGAATCGTCGCGCCATGGATTTCGATTCGATCGGCGGAATCGGGGAGAACCTGTTCGGCTCGCATGTCATTGCCCTCCAGTCATTGAAAGAATGGAAGCGAGTGTAGGCGTGCAAAAGCGGCTGGTCTCCGGTATAAAGGCCATTCAATACGGTGTTCTAGCCATGCCGAAGCATTTAATCCGACCGGATCTCGTCACCTCGCCCGAAGGGCCTTTCCTCGCCGCGGCGGAGTTGACACAGAGCGAGGCGCGCGCGACGTCGTCGCATAGTCACGCGCGCGGGCAACTCATGGGGGCATTGAGCGGGCTCGTGTCGGTCGGACTCGATAAGCGCCATTGGGTCGTGCCGGCCACTCACGCGATCTGGATTCCGCCGCATTGCGTCCACTCGGTTCGCTCGTATGGTCCGTTCTCGGGGTGGAGTGTTTTCATTACCGAACACCGCTGCGAGCAGTTGCCGCGTGAGCCGCGCGCGATCAAAACCACGCCTTTGCTGCGCGAAGCGGTGAGGCGCGTCGCCACATGGCCGGGTGTGGAACTCGATCAGAGGCAGACGCGGATTGCAGAGGTGATCGTCGACGAGTTGATCGCGTCGAAAGAGGAATCGCTGGATTTGCCGCGCCCGGAAGACCCGAGGCTGGTGCGGATCACGGACGCGCTAGCTAGCGATCTGTCCGATAACCGGCGTCTGGAAGAATGGGCGACGTGGGCCGGGCTCGCGCCGCGCACGCTGAGCCGCCGCTTCGTGAGCGAGACAGGCATGTCATTCGCGCAATGGCGTCAACAGGCGCGGCTGCTGCGCGCGCTTGAACTCGTCGCGGACGGCGTACCCGTCACGACGATTGCACTCGAATTGGGTTACGACAATGTCAGCGCGTTTATCGATATGTTCCGCAGGGCAATGGGAACGACGCCGGGCCGATATCTCGCGGCGGACTCGCAGGAGCCGAGCGTCGCGCCTGGCTGATCATCGACCGCGACTCGAACGTGTTGATGGCGCAGCGCGCTCTCGCAAGCCACCTCACGGCGTGCAGTTCGCGCCCAACCTCACCTTGCGCTTATCCAGTTGCAAACGGTTGCCGCTCAGTCTGACCTTGCCGGAAAACGAATCGCTCTTCCACTGGATCTTGCAGGTCGACGCATCGATCGCATAGACCACCTGCTCGCTGCCGGAATACGTGGAGACGAAAAGCTGCTTGCCGTTCGTATAAAGCGGCCGCTCGACGATGCTCACATTCGGATCCACGGAGCACGATGCGCCTCCCGCACGGTTCAACGTGACCGGACCGAGCCAGGCCGTCGGACTTTCTGTGCCGTCGTTCTGGCCCAGATCGATGGACAGGTCGCCTACGCTGACCCTGCCCGTGCCGGGATTCACTTCGCTGTAATGACACGGCTGCGCGATAGCAACCGGCGCTGCAATCAACAGGCCCGCAACGGCCATGACCGCTCGCCTGATAAGACTCTGCTTCATGGTTTGATAGCGTAATACTGGACGTTCGCGAGATCCGCATGCGTCCAGGAAAAGTTAATGGCGGTGTTTTTCCGCCCGACGCCGCCATATCGGCCCCAATACGCGAGCGGATAAGGTTTCGATTGGCCCGGCATGATAATCACGACATGGCCATGATGCGTCGCCTTCAATCCGGCAACCACCAGATAGCCGAGCCCGGCATAAGCGACGGCCTTATCGGCATCCGATCCGAGTTGAGTCCATGGTGCACGGCCGATCTTGTCGATAATGCTATTCGCATCACCTGTCAGCGTTATATCGAGGTCCGCCGCGACGGCCTTGAGGAAGCCGCTGCAATTGGCCTTCCACTGTGTCCAGTGGTTCTCACACAGGGTTTTGATGTTTTGTCCGCCAGCCATTGTCGTGATCCGTTTTGCATGTGACGTTGTCAGTTTTTCTCCGGCCGCAAAAAAGCCGTGACGTAAGCGTTCGGATTATAACGAGGCTTACAGAAATGTAAATGAATGAATGCCGTAATGAATGCCGTATGCGGTGCGGATTAAAAATGATGCGTCTATTCTGAATGCAATCGTGGGTCGCCGCGATTCACGCGGCTTATCAATAAATGCCTCGCTTCATTTAACATTTGACGGAATGAGGTTCGGTAGCTGTGCGGCTAGCCTCAGGCAAGAGAGCTATATCTGTCGATTGACTTCGGCAACGTGCCCGAGCAAGACAGCGCCGAAACAAATGAAAACGGATGCCTCCAATCCTCCCAGACAACGATATCCCGCTCGCCGTGCGCACCGCCTCTTGTTATAATTCTTTCACCAAATCGAACAAAACGTAACGCCCCTCCACACACTGCGCGACAGGAGCTCCATGCTGAAACCCGACCGCCTCCGCGCCCTTGCCGATGCACTGGGCCGGCAAAACGTGATGCGCCTGCGCGACGCCGCCGGCCTGCTGGGCGTTTCGGAAATGACTGTGCGGCGCGACATCGCCGGCAGTCCCGAGCGATTCACGTATCTCGGCGGCTATATCGTCAGCGCGACCGACGTCCCCAACAACGCCGGCTACTCACTCGAAGAAGAGAAAGACCACTTCGCGCAGGCCAAGGCCGAGGCGTCGGCGATCGCGGCGGGACTCATCGGCAACAACGAGACGCTGTTCATCGACTGTGGCACCACGCTCACCACATTGGCCAGGCTGATTCCGGTCGAGCGGCATGTTACGGTGGTGTGCTATTCGCTGAACGTCGCGGAGATTTTGCGGCGCAAGCCCAATGTGCGGATGATTCTGCTGGGCGGCGTCTACGTGCCCTCTTCCGATTCGTTCGCGGGCGAAGAAAGTCTGGAGATGTTGCGCCGCATGGGCATCAACAAGGCGTTCATTTCCGCCGGCGGCGTAGACACGGCGCGCGGCGTGACGTGCTGGAATTTTCATGAGGTTGCGCTGAAACAGGCGGCTATGGCGAGCGCGGTCGAGCGGCACCTGGTGGTGGACCAGAGCAAGTTCGGCGTGGTGAAAGCCGTGCGTTTCTCGCAAGTGGACGACTTCGACTCCATCATCACCGAGAAAGGCCAGGAGCATCGCAAGCGCCGCTAGGCGCGCTTGCTCACCGCTGCATTTGCGGCCCCCGGCGAGCAACGCCGAGGCCGCCGCTTCAAAAATCTTCAGTTCTTGCGCTGCAAGGCGAACAGCGTCCCGGCGATCAGAATGAACGCGCCGATAATCACCTTCTGCCACGTACTCGGCACGCCCACCAGAATCAGCACGCTATTGATCAGCGTGACCAGCACCACGCCGAGCAACGTGCCGGCCACTGTCCCGGTGCCGCCCGTAATGCGCGCACCGCCCAGAATCACGGCGGCGATCACATCGAGTTCCGTGCCCACCAGATCGAACGGATTCGCGAGCCGGTTGTTCGACACGTGCAGAATGCCCGCTATGCCGGCCAGCATGCCGGTATAGCCGAACACGAACAGATGGATCGCGCGCAGGTTGTAGCCAAGCCGTTCGGCAATCGCGAGGCTGCCGCCCATCGCATAGACGCCGCGTCCCATCATCGTGCGATTCAGCAGCCACCACGTGACCACCGCGGCCGCCACCAATGCCACCACCGACGCCGGCAGCACGGCGCGCAAGCCGTCAGCGGTGTGATAGAAAAACAGCGGAATGCGGCCGAAATGATCCATGCTGTGCGGGATGTTCATGAAGAACGTCGTGCCGATAAACGTCAGCAGCAGCCCGCGATACAGATACTGCGTGCCGATCGTGACGATCAGCGAAGGCGCCTTCAGCCGATGCACCAGCAGTCCGTTCACCATGCCGAGCACGACGCCGCCGAGCGCGCCCGTGATCAGGATCAGCGCAAACGGCGCATCCGGCCACCATGCGAACACGGCCTTGGTGATGCCGTACATCGTCAGCGCGGCAATCGCCGTGAAGGACACGTCGATCCCGCCGGAGGCCAGCACGACGAGCGTGCCCAGCGCGAACAGCGACATGGTCGTCGCGGAATGCAACAGGTCGAACAGCGTCGCCAATTGAAAGAAACGCGGATTGATCGCACCGACGATCAGGCACGTCACCACGATTAATGCCAGGGTGAACCATTCGGGATTGCGCGCGAGCTTGGTGCGCAAGCTCGGCGGCTTGACCTCGGGGGCGACTTCGACGACGGTCGGGGTGGTCATAGTCTGGTTCAGGCGCGAATCGATGCGCGAGTTCATAAATGGGAACGTCCTTTATGCGGCTTCCGAAAGCAGCGCGTGATACAGATCGGCTTCGCTCAACGTGTCGGCCTGATATTCGCTGGCCACACGCCCTTTCTTCATCATCAAGATGCGGTCGCAGTTCTGCAGCAGTTCCGGCAAGTCGTCGCTGATCAGAATGATGCCGATGCCGCGTTGCGAGAGGCGCTGCATGATGCGGTAAATGATGTCCTTCGAGCCGACGTCGACGCCGACCGTCGGTCCATGCAAAATCAGCACGCGCGGATCGATGGCAAGCCAGCGGCCAATCAGCACGCGCTGCTGATTGCCGCCCGACAGCGATTGCACCGGCTTGTCGACACCCGGCGTGGCGATCTGCAAATCCTTCACCGTCTGCTCCGCAAGCGCCTGCGCGCGAACGCGGTCGATCTGGCCGAAGCGGTCGCGCAAGCTGGAGATCATCGCGGTGATCACGTTGTCGCGAATCGGCTTGTCGAGAAAAAGCCCTTCGTTCAGGCGGTCTTCCGGCACATAGCCGATGCGGTGATTCTTCGCGTCCGAGGGCGTGCGCAGTGAAATCGCTTTGCCGTCGAGCCTCACTTGCCCGGATTGCGCCGGCGCGACGCCCGCGAGCGCGCGCGCGAGTTCGTTGCGGCCCGAATCGAGCAGACCGGTAATGCCGAGAATTTCGCCGCCGTGCAGCGCGAACGACACGTCGCTGAACTGGCCGGCGCGCGTATAACCGCGCACCTCAAGCACGACGTTGGGCTCGTGCGCGCCTTCGCGATAGCGCTCATTCGAAAGATGCCGCCCTGTCATCAGCTCGCTGATCTGCGCCTTGGTGAATTGCGCGATCGGTCCTTGCGCCATTTTCTGCCCGTCGCGCAGCACGATCACTTCGCCGCCGATCGCATAGCATTCGTCGAGCTTGTGGCTGACGAACAGCACGGTAACGCCCTGCGCGCGCAGATTGGCTAACACGGCAATCAGATTGTCGACTTCCTTCTGCGTGAGCGACGTGGTGGGCTCGTCCATGATGACGAACTTCGCCTCGCTCGCGATCGCGCGGGCAATCGCCACGAGTTGCCGCGTGGCGAGCGGCAATTGTTCGATCAGCGTGGCCTGAAACTCCGCGTTGCCGGGCAGGCCGACCGCTTCGAGCGCGCGTGCGGCCGTGCGCGCCAGTTCGCGCCGGTCGAAGGTGCGGGCCAGCTTGCCTTGATGTGTGGCGAGTTCCGACGTAAGCGCGACGTTCTCAGCCACGTTCATGTTGGGCAGCAGCGAGAGATCCTGGTAAACAGTCTCGATACCGGCGGCGAGCGATTCGAGCGCGGAAAGCCGCGCATGCCGCACGCCTTCGATCACGAGCTCGCCTTCGTCGGGAGGCTGCGCGCCGGAAATGATCTTGATGAGCGTGCTCTTGCCGCAACCGTTTTCGCCGAGCAGATGATAGATCTGCCCGCGCTCGAACGACAGGCTCACGCCGCGCAGCGCATGCACGCCGGTAAAGCGCTTGTGCACGCCGACAACCTGCAAAAACGGCTGCGAGGCATCAGGCTGCGGTGACCACCGTGGTGACTGCGGTGAGGTTGCGTCTTGATTCATTGTAGCGAGTCACAGGTTGAGGCGTCCCCTTTCGAGGACGCCATGGCACATGAAACAAAAACCGGAAGCCGCAAAGTTCAGAACGGATACTGCTTGTAGTTCGACTTGTCGACGTTCACCCAGCCCTGCCCGCGCACGATGATGCCCTTGCCCGGACCTTTAGCGACCGTCACCTTCGTGTAGCCCGGAATGCCGAGGTCGGCGCCGTTTTCAACCGTCTTGCCGTCCACCAGCATCTGCGCGACCTTGTTCATCGCGATGCCCGCGAGCTTCGGATCCCAGAACGCGATGCCGTTGATCGCGCCGCTTTCGAGGAACTTGCCGGCTTCCGTCGGCAGACCCGTGCCGTAGACGCAGATCTTGCCCTGCATGCCGGCCTCTTCCACCGCGCGGCCAATGCCGATCACGTCGAGCGACGACGAGCCCTGGAAGCCCTTCAGGTCCGGATGCTTGCGCAGCACTTCCTTCGCGACTTCATAGGCGCGCTCGCCGTCGTTGTTGGTTTCGAGCTTCGGCTCGACCAGGTTCATCTTCGGATACTTGGCCTTGGCGTTGCCGATGCCGCCGTCCGCCCATTGCACCTGCGAGCGGCTGCCGAGCGAGCCCACCAGCACGGCCCACTTGCCGTCGTCGTGCATGCACGAAGCGAGCCGCTCGTTGAGGCCCGCGCCGTAAGCGGTGTTGTCGAACGCCTCGATGTCGACCATCGTGTTCTTGGCGTTGTCCGCTTCATGCGTGACCACCTTGATGCCGCGATCCATCGCCTTCTTCAGCGCGGGTTCGAGCGTCGGCGGATCATAGGGGACCACGGCGATGGCCGTGACCTTCTTGGCGATCAGGTCTTCGATGATCTTCAGTTGCTGCGCCGCGTCCGCACGGCCCGGGCCGGTCTGATACGCGTTGATGTTGGGGTTGTCCTTGGCGAACTGCTTGACGCCGTCGTCCATGCGGTTGAACCAGTTGATGCCGGTCACCTTGACGACCGTGACGATCGTTTCGTTCGTGGCAGCCTGCGCGGCGGCGATCACGCCTACCGTCAGCGCGCCTGCCGCGAGCGCGGCACCCAGTCGAGTCAATTTCATGCAATGTCTCCTTTATCGTTCGATGTCGCCCACTTCACCGTCACGGACAGCCTGGGCTCGTTGTCCGCCGCGTACTGAAACTCCATGCAACGCCGCTAACTTTTTGGCGTTGAACTCGCTGAACTCGCCGCATTCGTAGCGCCCGTCCCGCCGCCGAAGCCGAAGATCGCGCGCACCCGTTCGCCGCCCGCAAACGCCAGCGACAACAGCAACAGAAACCCCCACGCGCAGTCGCCGAAAAACTGCGACACGCCCATCAGATTGAACAGGCTGGAGAGAAACTGCAGCACCGTCGCGGCGAAAAACACGCAGATGATGCGGCCATGACCGCCGGCGGGATTCACGCCGCCCATCACCGCAATCAGGATCGCGATCAGCAGATAGGAATTGCCATAGTCCCACTTCGCGCTGGACGTATGCGTCACGCTGATCAGCCCGGCCAGCGACGCGAGCACGCCGCACATCGCATACGTCGTGATCAGCATGCGGGCGCGCGGAATGCCGGCATAAAAAGCCGCCTTCGGATTCGTGCCCATCAGATAGAGACGTAAGCCGAACGGACTGCGTTTGAGCAGCCAGCCGAGCACGATCACCGCCGCGATAAAGATGCAGAACGCGATCGGCACCTGAAACACCGTACCGTTGCCGATATTCGAGAGCGGGTCCACGTAATCGACGTGCACCGACGCGCCGTTGCTGAGCACCACCGCAAAACCGGTGAACAGCAACTGCGTGCCGAGCGTGCAGAGAATCGGCGTGAGTCTGAGGCGCGCGATCACCACGCCGTTCAGCAGTCCGCCGAGCAAACCCATCGCCACGACGATCACGCAAAAGAGCGACGTGTACAGCGCCGGCGAGTCGTCGCCATTGACGAAGCGCGGCACGACCAGCGCGGCCACCATGCCCGACAGGTTGGCGAGCCCGACACCCGAGAGATCGATGCCGCCGTTGCCCGACACCATCGAGAGCATGATGCCGAGTGCAAGCAAGCCGAGTTCGGGCAACTGGCCGCCCATCGACTGCAGATTGTCGATATCGACGAATTGGCCGCGCGAGAGCCACGTCGCGACCAGCACGACGAGCACGTTGACGATCAGCAGAAAATTCAGTTGCCGGTCGCCGAACAGTTTTCCAGCGGTGAACGCAGACTTCATGGTGACGACACGCTCCTTCAGGCTTCGCAAACGGTCAGTTCAGGATGGCTGGGATACGCCGGCCGGCTGGCTCGGCTGGTTCAGCACTTGATTCACTTCGTCGAGCGTCGGCATGGAAGGCGCCGTGCCCGGACGCGTCACGGAAATACCGGCGAGCGCGCAACCGAAACGCAATGCGGTGGTCGCATCGTCGCCACGTGCGAGCGCTGCCGCGAAGCCGCCCGTGAAGCCGTCGCCGGCGCCGGCGGTTTCCACCACGCGGCCACAGTGATACGCGGGCACGAGTAGCGATTGATTCGCCGAGTGCAGCAGCGCGCCGCCCTCGCCCAGCGTGATGATCGCCGTGCCGACGCCTTTGGCGAGCAACACGTCGGCGGCGCGGCGGGCGTCGTCGGCGTTCGCGATCGGCACGCCGGTCAAAGCGGTCGCTTCGGTTTCATTCGGGGTGATGTAATCGCACAGCGGGAAGATGGCGTCGTCGAGCGGCATGGCGGGCGCCGGATTGAACACGGTGATCACGCCGTGCTTGCGCGCCACTTCCAGCCCGCGGCGCGCGGCCGCGAGCGGCTGCTCGAGTTGCGTGACGAACACGCGGGCGTCGGCGATGTCCGCTTCAATTGCGTCGACGTCGGCGGCTTCCATCGTGCCGGCCGCGCCGGATGCGACGATGATCGCGTTCATGCCGGTGTTGTCGTCGACGAAGATGTGCGCCGCGCCCGTCGACACGCCGTCGATCACCGACGCGCGCGCGGTGATGCCTTCAGCGGCCCACGTGGCGCGTGCAATGGAGCCGAACGCGTCGTTGCCGATGCGGGTGCAGAACACCACGTCCGCGCCGACCCGCGCGGCAGCGACCGCCTGATTCGAGCCCTTGCCGCCCGGCCCCATGGCGAACGCCGTGCCCGCGATGGTTTCGCCGATCTGCGGCATGCGTCCCGCGCGGAACGTCAGATCGGTCACATAGATGCCGAGAATGACGACGCGCCCTTTTCCCTTGGGTTGCGCAGGCGTGTTCATGCGTGCTCCCCTTTTTGCAGGGCAGCCTGATTCAAAAGGCGTTGAGCCGATGCTTCACATGCGCACAACACCGCTGTCTGCAACGGCAAATCCAGATTCTTCAGCACGTTGTCTCCTCCATTTTCTGGTTGGCGTGCGTGTCTTTACATTGAGACGTTCGGTACGGTTACCGGATCAGCCGGTCAATCTCCGTACGGTATCCAGATGTTCTTCACCTGCACCGCCTGACGCAGGAACGGCCGGCCTTCGCTGGCGCGGTCGAACCAGTCGAACTGGCGGCCGTAATCCACAAACGTTCGCTTCAGGTTGCCGACCGATTCGCGCTCGACCAGCGTCGAATCCGCCGCGCTGCCGAAGCACCAGACCGCGTCGACGTCGTCGTGTTTGACGAGCGCGGGCAGCAACGCGCCGCGTTCACCCGTGACGATGTTCAGCACGCCGCCGGGCACGTCCGAAGTCTCGGCCACCTGATAGAGGTCGGTGACCGTGAGCGGCGACGCTTCGCTCGGCAAGACCACGACGCGATTGCCCATCGCCAGCGCGGGCGCCGCCAGCGAAACGAAGCCGAGCAGCGGCGCTTCGTCCGGGCAGGCGATGCCGATCACACCGAGCGGCTCATTCATGGCCAGCGCGACGCCGCGCAACGGCGGCGTGTGCACGGCGCCATCGAATTTGTCGGCCCACGCCGCGTACGTGAAAAGACGCTGCACGGAGGCATCCACTTCGGCACGCGCTGCGGCTTCCGTCGCACCGTTTCGCACGACGAGCTGGCGCACGAATTCGTCCGCGCGCACGGCGAGGTTTTCCGCCAGATAGAACAGCACTTGCGCGCGGTTATGCGTGCTCGCCTGCGACCATTTCTGCGCCGCGCGTGCCGCTTCGACCGCGTTGCGGATGTCCTTGCGATTGCCCGCGGCGACTTCGCCGACGGGTGTGCCGTCCGGCGCATGCACCGGCAGCGAATAGCCGCTGTCAGGACGCGCCTGCTTGCCGCCGATAAACAGCTTCGCGGTGCGATCGATCGAGGTGACGTTCGACAACGGATCGAGCGCGGCCACGTCGCGCACGACGGCTTGCGCCGTCCGACGCTCCGCAAGCTTGAGCCACGCCCGGGGTTTCAGATATTCGTAGATGCCCTCACGCCCGCCTTCACGGCCATAGCCCGATTCGCGATAACCGCCGAAGCCGACCGCCGCGTCGAACAGATTCGTCGCGTTGATCCAGACGACGCCGCTCGCGAGGCGCGGCGCGACATCGAGCGCGCGGCCGATGGTTTCGCTCCACACGCTCGCGGCGAGTCCATAACGCGAGTTGTTGGCGAGCGCGATCGCTTCGTCGGGCGTGCGGAAGCTCATCGTCACCAGCACCGGGCCGAAGATTTCTTCCTGCGCCAGCGTGGAAGCCGGTGCCACGCCGGTGACGAGCGTCGGCGGGAAAAAACAGCCGCCGGAAGGCATCGTCGTATCGGGCGACTGCCACACCGAGCAGCCTTCACGCCGGCCGGTTTCCACCAGCGATTGAATACGTTCGAGCTGCACCGGATCGACAATCGCGCCGAGGTCGATGCTCTTGTCGAGCGACATACCCACGCGCAGCGTCTCCATGCGCCGTTTCAGCTTGGCGACGAAACGCGCTTCGATGCCTTCCTGCACGAGCAGCCGCGAGCCCGCGCAGCAGACTTGCCCCTGGTTGAACCAGATTGCGTCGACCACGCCTTCGACCGCGCCATCCAGGTCCGCGTCGTCGAACACGATGAAGGGCGATTTGCCGCCGAGTTCGAGCGTCAGCGACTTGCCCGAACCCGCCGTGGCCGAACGGATCAGCCGGCCTACTTCCGTCGAGCCGGTAAAGGCAATCTTGTCGACTTGCGGATGCTCGACCAACGCCGCGCCGGTGCGCCCGTCGCCGGTCACGACGTTCAGCACGCCGGCCGGCAAACCCGCGCGATGCGCGAGTTCGGCGAACAGCAACGCGGTGAGCGGCGTGTATTCAGCCGGTTTCAACACGACGCAGTTGCCCGTGGCAATGGCCGGCGCGATCTTCCACGCGAGCATCAACAGCGGGAAATTCCACGGCACGATCTGACCGACCACGCCGAGCGGCGCGTAATCCGCGAACTCGCTCTCCTGCAATTGGGCCCATCCCGCGTGATGCAGAAAGTGACGCGCGACGAGCGGCACGTCGATATCGCGCGTTTCGCGAATCGGTTTGCCGTTGTCGAGCGCTTCGAGCACGGCGAACAGCCGGCTATGACGCTGCACCATACGGGCAAGCGCATACAGATGCCGCGCCCGTCCGGCGCCGCCCAACGCGAGCCAGCCCGGCTGCGCGGCGCGCGCGGCGGCTACGGCGGCGTCGATATCGGCCGCGTCGCCTTGGGCGATATCAGCGAGTTGCTCGCCGGTCGCGGGCGCGTTCGAAGCGAAACGCTCACCCGCCGCCGGCGCATGCCACGCACCGCCGATGAAATGCCCGAAGCCATCTTCATGCTGCGCCAGCCAGGCGCGCGCGGGTTGATCGTCCTCGGGTGCGGGACCGTACTCCATCGATGAAAAATACTCGGCTACGCTCATGGGATCGGTCTTCTGTTCAGGCTACGGGGTGACGGTTGAAAGCGGAGTAACGGCCGCTCACGTAATGTTCGAGCTGGCGTTCGATATCGGCCAGCAGGCTCGACGCGCCGATCCGGAACAGCTCCGGTTCGAGCCACGCACGGCCGAGTTCTTCTTTCATCAGGATCTGATACGACAGCACGGACTTCGCAGTCGATACTCCGCCCGCCGGCTTGAAGCCGATCAGCACGCCGGTGCGTTCCTGGTATTCGCGGATCATGCGCACCATCACAAGCGACACGTCGAGCGTCGCGTTCACGCCTTCCTTGCCGGTGGAGGTCTTGATGAAGTCGGCACCGGCCATCATGCACACCATCGACGCGCGCGCCACGTTCGAGAGCGTGCGAATGTCGCCGGTGGCAAGAATCGCTTTCAGATGCGCCGGGCCGCAAGCCGCGCGGAAGTCGCGCACTTCGTCGTAGAGCGCCTGCCAGTTGCCGGTCAGCACATATTCACGCGTGACGACGATATCGATTTCCTGCGCCCCGTCCGCGACCGAGGCTTCGATCTCTTTCAGCTTCAACGGATGCGGAATCAGGCCCGCAGGAAAACCCGTAGAGACCGCGGCAACCGGAATGCCGCTGCCGTGCAACGCATCGACCGCCGCCGCGACGAAGCGGTGATACACGCACACCGCGCCCGTCGTGATGCTTTGCGGCGCGATGCCGAGCGCTTCGAGCAGATCGGCGCGCACCGGCTGCCGGGCCTTCGCGCAGAGCCGCCGCACGCGGGCTTCGGTGTCGTCGCCGTTGAGCGTGGTGAGGTCGATGCAAGTGACGGCTTTGAGCAGCCAGGCCGCCTGCGCATCTTTCTTGACGCTGCGGCGCGTGCCGAGCGTGGCCGTGCGCCGCTCGACCGCCGACTGGTTGACGCGCAGGCCGTCGAGCCAGGAGGCGTCGAACGGCATGCCGGGATTGCGCTCGGGATGAACGATCGGTGTGCCGCGCAGCGCGACGACCGATGAAGACTGCATTGGGGCTTCTGGCATAAGACATCCGAAAATATGATGCGACGCACAACAGCCGCCGACAATTTGTTCGCACTTATGCTACAACGATTGATAGAATCATAACAAGCTTTGCGAGCAATCGTTACATCATCAAGCGGTTGAGCCCGGTGAACGCCCGTGAATGTTATTGACGCACCATATTCATGATGCGAAGATCACAACACGGTTTCGGCCGGATAGCGTTATACAAAGAAAAGAATTTCGTCGCGTGGACGAAGGAGACATGTCAGATGAGTGAGCCGGTTGCGGTCGCGGCCGCGTCATCGCCTCAGGTTCCATTGATCCGTGTTGCGGGCGTCACCAAACGATTTGGCGGCGTGCACGCGCTGCGCGGCGTCAACCTCGAAGTGTTGCCCGGCGAAGTCCACGCACTGCTCGGCGAAAACGGCGCGGGCAAATCCACGCTGATCAAGATCTTGAGCGGTGTGCATGCTTACGACGACGGCGTCATAGAAATCGCCGGCCAGAAAGTCGCGTTCGACTCGCCCGCGCAATCGCGCGACGCGGGTGTCGCCGTGGTCTATCAGGATTTGAGTCTCGTCGAATCGCTCTCGGTCGGCGCCAATCTCATGTTGGGACGCGAGCCGCGCACGCGTCTGGGCTTCGTGAAAAATCGTCAGCTCATGGCGACGGTCGGCGAGTTCCTGCGCTCGCACGGCATTCCACTCGATCCGAAAGTACCGGTCGGCTCGCTGCCCTTCGCTTACCGCCAGATGACCGAGATCTGCAAGGCGCTGATGGGCGAAGTGCGCGTCCTGATACTCGATGAACCCACTTCCGCGTTGACCGGCGGCGAAGAGCAGATTCTGTTCGACGCGATTCGCGCGGTCACGGCGCGCGGCGTCGGCGTGATCTATGTGACGCATCGCTTGAACGAGGTGTTCAGGATTTCGCAGCGCGTGACCGTGTTCCGCGATGGCGCGAATGCCGGCACATTCCAGACGGCGCAAACGGATATGAAGCAACTGGTGGCGGCGATCGTCGGTCCCGCTCATGCCGCGTTGCAGGCGCGGCAGAAAACGGCGGTGGGCGATGGAGCCGCAGTGGTGGCCACTACCGCAAGCGCGTTGCCGGTAGCGGAACCAGCGTCCAACGCCGACGCCGCGCCCGTGCTCAAGTTATCGAACGTCAGCAACGACCGCCTGCATCACATCGATCTCGTGGTTCGGCGCGGCGAAGTCCACGGACTCGCGGGATTGATCGGCAGCGGACGCACCGAGATTCTGCAAACGGTCTTTGGCCTGCGATCCGTCGACGCCGGCAGCATCGAGCTGGACGGTCGAACGCGCTCGCGCATCACACCCGCCGAGGCTATTCAACTCGGCGTGGCGCTCGTGCCAGAGGATCGTCACCTGGAAGGGCTCGTGCTCGATCATTCGATCGAACGCAATCTGACGCTGCCGCGCTTGCCGCATTTTTCCCGCTGGGGATGGCTGCGCAGCCAGGCCGCCGTTCAGCAGGCGAAGCGTTCCATGAAAGAGCTGGCCGTGAAAGCGCCCAACTCCTCCACCGCAGTCAAGTTTTTATCCGGCGGCAATCAGCAGAAAGTGGTCTTCGCGAAGTGGAATCAGCCGCGCCCCAAGCTGCTCATGCTCGATGAACCGACGGTCGGCGTGGATGTCGGCGCGCGCGAGGAAATCTACGGCGTGGTGAACGACGCCGCGCAAGCCGGCACCGGCGTGCTCGTCGTCTCGTCGGACCTCGATGAACTCCTGCGCCTGTGCGACCGTATTTCGATTGTCGCCGACGGCTGCATTGTCAACACCGTCGAGCGCGCGGAACTCGTCAACGCCGAAGCGCTGCATCACCTGATCCAACTTTCCCGTTCTTCCCTCGAGGCGTTAGCAACATGAATGAATCTGTCTCGCCGCTGACTGCCGAACGGCAGGCATCGCCGCCGCAGAAAAGCCGTATGCGGCGCATCGCGCAAGCCCTGCTGCAAGGCGACCGACCTTATGCGCTGTATGCCGCGTTCGCGATTCTGCTGGTGGTGTTCAGCTTCGCGTCGCCGTGGTTCCTGTCCATCGACAACTTCCTGAATATCGGCCGGCAAACCGCGCTCGTCTCGATCATCGCGATCGGCATGACCTTCGTGATCATCGCGCGGCAAATTGATCTTTCCGTCGGGTCGACGCTGGCGCTCTCGGGTATGTCGGCGGCGCTCGCCATGGCGTATGTGGGCAACAACTGGGTGATCGGCGCGATTGCCGGCATCGGCACCGGCGCGATAGTCGGCGCGATCAATGGGATCGTGACCACGCGCGTGAACATTCCTTCGTTTCTCGTCACGCTCGGCACACTGAGCGCCGCGCGCGGACTCGCGCTGATGGTCACGACCACCAAGCCCGTGATCATCGATAACGACTCGTTCATCTCGATCTTCGGCGAGGGCGATATTTTCGGCGTGCCGGTGCCGATCATCTGGACGCTGCTCGCCGTGATCGCCGGCATTCTGCTCTTGCACTACAGCGTGTTCGGCCGGCAAATCTACGCGGCCGGGGGCAATCCGACTGCGGCGCTGTATTCGGGCATCAACACGCGGCGCGTGACCACCCTCGCCTTCATTCTGACCGGCATGCTGGCCGGACTCGCCGCGCTCGTGCTCTCCGCGCGCTCGCACGCGGCACGGCCCGACGTCGTGCAAGGCATGGAACTGGATGTGATCGCATCGGTCACGCTCGGCGGCTGCAGTCTGTTCGGCGGACGCGGCTTCGTGCTGGGGACGCTGCTCGGCAGTCTGATCATCGGCACGCTCAATAACGGGCTGGTGCTGCTCGGCGTGAGTTCGTCGCTGCAACTGGTGATCAAAGGCGTGATCATCGTCGCGGCGGTTGCGTTTACGAGGAAGTAGGCAGGAAACAAGGCAGTTCGGACGTGAAGACGCGAAGCACAGACATGAAGACCAACGGAGGAGAAACATGAAACAACGTCGTGGTTCAAGAATAGCGTTAGCCAGTGTCATGGCGGTCGCCGCCGTCGCCTGTCTGGCTTCCTCGGGTGCTTACGCGCAATGCGTGACCGGCATTCCCGCAGGCTCGATCGGCCCGAAGGGCATCGTCGGGCAAGGACCGAACGGCGAAAAAGCCGCCTCGGTGGATGCCGTGAAGCTGACCGACGCCGACATCGCCAAGATCAAGGCCGGCAAGTTCAAGGTGGGCATTTCGATGCAGACCATGAATCTCGACTGGTCGCAACTTCAGGTGGCGGGCATTACCGATACGCTGAAGAAGTACGGCGTGGAAGTGATCGGCACGGCGTCGGCGGAATATCAGGTCGACAAGCAGATCGCCGATATCGAAAACACGATCCAGCGCCACCCGAACGGCATCATCTCCATTCCGGTCGACGGCACGGCGACGGCGGCGACTTACAAGAAAGTGTCCGCGGCCGGCATCAAGCTCGTGTTCATGGACAACGTGCCGACCGGCCTGAAGCATCCGGAAGAATACTCGGCGATGGTCTCGGCGGACAGCGAAGGCAACGGCCAGATCGCGGCGAAAGTGCTGGCCTCGTGCGTGCCGCAAGGCGCGACCGTCGGGCTCGTGAATTTCGGCGTGGATTACTTCAGCACGACGGAGCGTACCAAGGCCGTCAACGACTGGCTGAAGAAGAATCGTCCGGACATCAAGATCAAGCAGGTCGCCTTCACGGACCCGTCTAAAGTCGGTCAGATCGCGGGTGACTTTCTCACCGGCAATCCGGACGTGAAGGGTCTGTTCGCCGTGTGGGACCAACCGGCGCTGGACACGCTTACATCGATGCGCGCGCAAGGGGTGACGATTCCCATGACGACGGTCGATCTGGGCCTGCAATCCGCGATCGAAATCGCCAAGGGCGGGCCGCTGAAGGCGACCGGTTCGCAGCGTCCATACGATCAAGGCGTGGCCGAGGCCATGGCGATGATGAAGGCGCTGATCGGTCAGACGCCGCCGGCGTGGATCGGTGTGCAGTCGTTGCCGGTGGTTCAGTCGAACGTGCTTGAATCCTATAAGACGGTGTTCAAAAAGGATCCGCCGCCGCAACTGGCGGATGCGTGCAAGAAGGCCGCGCCGGCCTGCGGCTGACGCGGACAAGCCGCGTTCTTCCATCGCACTTCTCTCCTTCCGCTTCCGGACTCCGGCCTGACAAGCCGGCCTCGGGCGCGAATCCTGCTACTCGATAGGCCTACTACGTCGATTCGAACGAGGAGAAAAGATGACCCTGCTTATTTACCTGGTCGGCTGGATCATTCTGATCGGCGGCGTGTCATGGGGATTGATGGCCATGCACGTCGCGCAACATACGATCGCCATCGTGGCGGTCATTCTGCTCGGCGTCGCCGTTATCACCGGCGCGACGCGGGCACGCAGCCGAGACCGGTCATAGCGTCCAGCCTGCCTCCCTCCGGACTTCGCCGCCAGGTAAAAAAAGCATTTTCACCTTACATTTTCAACATGCTATGATGCGAATCGTTCTCATTTACAGAGACGCCGCATCATTCGATCCGGCGCACACGGCGGGTCATGGCGGCGAACAATCCGACCCTGCATGGCGACATGCAGGCGCTCTACAGCGATCATCACGGCTGGCTTCATACGTGGCTGCGCAGGAAGCTCGGCTGCGCGCATCGCGCGGCCGACCTCGCGCACGACACCTTCCTGCGCCTGCTCGCCCGTGATGAGCCTCTGGCGCTCGACGAGCCGCGCGCGTTCCTGACCACAGTCGCGCAACGCGTGATGGCCAATTACTGGCGCCGCGAGCAGATCGAGCGCGCGTATCTGGAGGCCCTCGCCCTCGTGCCGGAACAGTTCGCGCCATCGCCCGAAGATCGCGCGCTGCTGCTCGAAGCGCTGTGCGAGATCGACAGCCTTCTGGAGCGCTTGCCGATCGCCGTCAAGCGCGCGTTTCTGCTCGCCCAGCTCGACGGTCTGACGCACGCCGAGATCGCCGCGCAACTGAAAATCTCCATCGCGACTGTCAAACGCCATCTGGTGCGCGCCGGTGCGCAGTGCTTCTTCGCGCTCGCCGCGTAACCGCATGGCAGGCCTGAACGGGAGCGAGCGCCCCGACGTTGCGCAGCACGTCGCCATGCGCGCCGTCGTGTGGTGGATGGAACTTCAATCCGGCAAGGACACGCGTGCCCAGCAGCTGGCGCTCGCGCAGTGGCGCGCGGAGCATCCCGACCACGAACGCGCATGGCAGCACATCTGCAGTGTCAGCGGACGTTTGCGCAACCTCACCGATGCAACCGGCGACGCCGCCAGCGCGGCCGCCGCGCGTGCCGCGCTCACGCGCACCGGCGCGTCGCGGCGCCGGGCCGGCGTCAAGGCGCTGGCGACGCTGCTGTTCGCCGGCGGCGCGAGCTGGATCGCCAGCGAGCATGCGCCGTGGCGGGCATGGAATGCGGACGCGCATACCGCCCTTGGCGAACGCCGCAGCCTCACGCTTGCGGATGGCACGCGCGTCACGCTGAACACCGACAGCGCCATCGACATCCGCTTCACGAATGCCGAGCGGCGCGTGCGTCTCGTCAGCGGTGAAATCATGATCGCAACCGGGCATGCCGATGGCGAGCGGCGGCCTTTCATCGTCGAGACGGCGCAGGGCAGTTTGCGGCCGCTCGGCACGCGCTTCGCGGTCCGCCAGCAAAGCACGCTGTGCCGCCTGGACGTGTTCGAGGGCGCGGTACGGATCAATCCCGCGGAGGCCCCGGCCCTCGCGCCGGTCGTGCGCGCCGGGCAGCGTGCGCGTTTCACGCGCACCGACGTCGGCGCGCTGGAGCCGATCAGCGAGAACGATGCCGCATGGACGGATGGTTTGCTCGTCGCGAGCGGCATGCGGCTCGGCGATTTCGTCGACGAACTCGGGCGTTACCGGGCGGGCCATCTGAGTTGCGATCCTGACGTGGCGAATTTGCGTCTGTCCGGCACGTACCCGCTCGCGGACACCGATCGCGTGCTCGACACCGTCGCCAGAATCTTGCCGGTGGAAGTCGTCTTCATGACGCGCTATTGGGTCACCGTGCGCGCGCCGCGTGCATGACAACCTCCGCGCCCCTCGCCCGAAAAAAATATTTCGCCAGTTGTGAGCCGTTTTCGAATCTCGCGTGACAAGGGAGATGAGAGCAACACATCGTCTATCTTCCTGCGAGCTTTGAACATGGGACAGTATCGAAAGACCGGCGCCGGCCGGAGTCAGCGCGGCAGCCGCGGCGTTCCGCGCATGCGGGCGCCGGCGCACATGGCCCGGCATATTGCGACGGCCGCGCTGATTTCGGCGGGGCTGCCGTTCAACATGGCGCTCGCCGCCGAACCTTCAGCCGACACATCCGTCAGCACAGCGGCGGCGCGTAACAGCTACGACATCCCGGCCGGGCCGCTCGAAGGCGCGCTGAATCGCTTCGGTCGCGAAACCGGACTGCTGCTGTCGTTCCCGGCCGCGCTGACGGCCGGCCGCGCCAGCGAAGGTCTGCATGGCGACTACGCCGTGCCGCAGGCGCTCGAGCGCCTGCTGCGCGGCACCGGGCTCGAGGCGGTGCAACAGTCCAACGGCGGCTACACATTGGTGGAGCACGCCAGTTCGGCAGCGGAGGACGGCATGACGCTGCCCACCGTGGCCGTCACGTCGCGGCTGGTGAAAGCCGGCAGCTACCGTCCACCCGCCGAAGCCGTAGTGACGCGCTCGGACACGCCGATCCTCGACACGGCGCAGGACGTCGCCGTGGTGCCCGCGCAGGTGCTGCGCGACCAGCGTCCGCGCAATCTGGACGACGCGCTCGCGAACGTCAGCGGCATCGTGCAGGGCAATACGCTGGCCGGCACGCAGGACACCTTGCTCAAGCGCGGGTTCGGCGGTAACCGCGACGGCTCGATCATGCACAACGGCATGCCGCTCGTGCAGGGCCGCGGCCTGAACGCGGCGGCGGACAGCGTCGAAGTGCTCAAGGGGCCGACCTCGCTGCTGTACGGAATCATGGACCCGGGCGGCGTCATCAACGTGGTGAGCAAGCAGCCCTTGCTCACGCCTTATCACGCGCTCTCGGTGGGCGGCTCGACATACGGCCACGGCCGCAACGGCGGCGACGTGACGCTCGATACGACCGGTCCGATCGGCGACTCGGGGCTGGCTTACCGGCTAGTGGTCGATCAAACCGAAGAGCAGTACTGGCGCAATTTCGGCGAGCATCGCGAGACGCTCGTCGCGCCCTCGCTCGCATGGTATGGGCGCGATACGCAGGTGGTCGCCTCGTACGAAAACCGCAACTTCATGTATCCGTTCGACCGCGGCACCGCGCTCGATCCGAAGACCAACAAGCCCCTCGCGATTTCAAGCCGCGAACGGCTGGACGAACCCTTCAACGAGATGGACGGCGAATCGCATCTCGCGCAACTCAGCGTCGATCATCAGATCAACGCCGACTGGAAGGCCCACTTCGGCTACAGCTACAACCGCGAGACCTACGACGCAAACCAGTTGCGCGTGCAAGGCATCAACAGCACGACAGGCGCCGTTTCGCGCAGCAACGACGCGACGCACGGCGCGCTCAGCACGGACAGCTACGCGATTGCGTATGTGGACGGGCACTTCGACATCGCCGGTTTGCGCAACGACCTGCAAGTCGGCGTCGACGATGAATACCGGCGCATCTATCGCAAGGACTTGCTGCGCCAGGCCACGAAATATACGTTCAACTATTTCCGCCCGGTCTACGGTCTGGAAAGCCCGTCGACCACGGTGTCGGCGAGCGACAGCGATCAGACCGACACGCTGCACGACCGCTCGCTGTTCTTCCAGGACAGTCTGCACCTGGGCGGCAAGTGGATACTGAGCGGCGGCGCGCGCTTTCTGGATTACAACCAGATCGCGGGCAAGGGCCGCCCGTTCGTCACTAACACCGATATCAACGGCAGCAAATGGCTGCCGCGCGCGGGCGTGGTGTACAAATGGACCGAGACGGTGTCGCTGTACGGCAGCTACTCGCAGTCGCTCAGGCCGACTTCGACGATCGCGCCGCTCTCGTCCGGCGTGGTGATCGATTCGTCGGTGGCGCCCGAGCAAGCCACCTCGTGGGAGCTTGGCGCGAAAATGGCGATGCCCGGCGGCCTGACCGGCACGCTGGCGCTCTTCAATATCGACAAGAAGAACGTGCTGGTGCAGCAGTACAACGACACCACCAAGCTGACCGACTGGCGCACCGCCGGTAAGGCGCGCTCGCGCGGCGTGGAACTCGATGTGGCGGGTCAGATCGGCCAGCATTGGAGCGTGATCGCGAGCTACGCCTATCTCGACGCGAAGACCACCGAAGATCCGCTCTATGCCGGCAACCGTTTGTGGAACGCGCCGCAGAACACGGCGTCGTTCGCGGCGGTGTACGACTTCGGCGCGATCTTCGGCGGCGACCAGTTGCGCGTGGGCGGCGGCGCGCATTACGTCGGCGCGCGCCCGGGCGACTCGGCGAACAGTTTTACGCTGCCTTCGTACACCGTCGCGGATGCCTTCGCCACGTATGAGACAAAACTCGGCAACCGCCACCTGTCGTTCCAGCTCAACGTCAAGAACCTGTTCAACAAGACTTACTACCCGTCGAGCGTGAACAAGTATTTCGTGTCGGTGGGCGACGCGCGTCAGGTTGCCCTGCTCTCCACGCTCGAGTTCTGAACGGCGCGCGTATCGCGCGCAAGTGGAACATGTGCGCTCAATCGATCAACACGGCACGGGATATTTCATGAAACTCCTCAATCGCGGCACGCTCAGCGACCACGCGTTCGCACGCAAACGCCGCAGGCTGTTCACCGCCGCTGCCGGCCTCGGCGCACTCGCGGCACTCACGATGCCGGCAGCGCGTGCCACGTCGAATGACGGCCGTGGCACGGGCAAGAAGGTAGCAATGGTCGTGCAACTCGACGGCCCGGCTATCACCGTCGACCAGAAAATCGCCGCGCACCTCGGCGCGCGCGGCTACAACGTGCGCATGCTGGATCAGGCGCGGCCACCCGAGGCCGTCGGCGACGCCGATCTGGTTCTGATCTCGTCGACGGTGTCGTCGAAACAGGTGGCGAGCGGCTGGCGTTATCTGGCCAAACCGCTGCTCACCTGGGAGAACGACTTGCTCGACGACTTCGCGATGACAGGCAAGCGTCACGATGTCGATTTCGGCGAAGCGGAGAAGGAGCGCTATCTGTGGCTCGTCAATGCGCCGCATCCGATCGCGGCCGGCTTGCCCGCGGGTGTGACGAATGTCTACGGCAAGCAGGCCGCGATGAGTTGGGGCAAGCCGGGGCTCGGCGCGACGATCATCGCAACCCTGTACGGCCAGCCGGAGAAAGCGGCGATTTTCGCGTACGAGAAAGGCGCGACGATGGACTACGAGTCGCTCGCGCCCGCACGAAGAGTCATGTTTTTTCTGAACAACGATACGTTCGGCAATCTGTCGGCGGCGGGAAGCAGCCTGTTCGACGCCGCGGTCGAGTGGGCGGCGGCCGACACCTCCCGGCGATCCTGAACGGCTGGCAACCGGTCCGCTTCGAATGTGGGCTGAGCTACTCGCCCACGCCTCAATTCGAAGCCGGTTCTCCTTGCGCCGCCGGCATCTGCGCGGTGCGCGTCGCCGCAGCGCCATCCGTGCCGTGCTGGATCGCATAGATCTCCCGATTTCGCGCCACTTCGGCGGCCGAGGGCGGATAGTCGTTCTTGCGTGTCGGCAGCAATCCTTCGGCCTGCGCTTCATGCAACTGCGCCATCACATCGGCGTGCGTGAGCCCGGACGGACTCGTTTGCGCAAAGGCATTCGCGCCGAACACGAGGCTGAGCGCGGTGACGGCAACGGCGGTAAATAATTTCATGATGTCTCTCCGGGTAGGGGCAAGGAATAAGTGGCCTGAACCACGCTTCCCATTCTTGTCACTTCTCCTGTCGGAGCACTGACCATGAGATTACCGTTCTGTTATCTACACCAGCCTCTTGAGACGCCACGCGCCGTTTCGGTACGTCACATCAGCGCCCACATAACAGAACGGTAATCTAACCGACGGCAGCCCGTCAGCGCCCCCACGCCACACTCCTGACTCACGAAGCCCGCGTCACGCGCCCCACAGCGCTGCATCGACGCGTGCCTCCACCTATTTTCAGGAACCCGTCATGTGGATCGTCAGGCTGGCGCTGCGCCGCCCTTATACCTTCGTGGTCCTCGCCGTGCTGATCTTTATCGTCGGCCCGCTCGCGATACTGCGCACGCCGACCGATATCTTCCCGAACATCGATATCCCGGTAGTCAGCATCGTCTGGAGCTACAACGGCTTCTCGGCTCAGGACATGGCCAGTCGCATCACGTCGAACTACGAGCGTGCGCTGACTTCGGACGTGGACGATATCGAGCACATCGAATCGCAATCGCTGAACGGCGTCTCGGTGGTGAAGATCTTTTTTCATCCGGGCGCGGACATCAATCGCGCGATCGCGGAGGCGGCGTCCAATTCGGCCTCGATCCTGCGCGTGCTGCCGCCCGGCACATTGCCGCCGAACATCATCACGTATAACGCCTCCACGGTGCCGATCCTGCAACTCGGCCTCTCGAGCGACACGCTCTCCGAACAGCAACTCTACGACCTCGGCAACAGCCAGATCCGCACCCAACTGGCGACGGTGCAAGGCGCGTCGGTGCCGCTGCCGTTCGGCGGCAAGGTCCGGCAGATCATGGTGGATATCGACCCGCGCGCGTTGCAGGCCAAGGGACTCGCCCCGCTCGACGTGGTCAACGCCGTTAACGCGCAGAACCTGATTCTGCCGGGCGGCACGGCGAAGATCGGCACGAAGGAATACAACGTGCAAATGAACGGCAGCACCGACACGGTGGCCGCGCTCAACGATCTGCCGATCAAGACCGTGGCCGGCGGCGTGGTGTACGTGCGCGATGTCGCTCACGTACGCGACGGCTATGCGCCGCAGAACAACATCGTGCGCAGCGACGGCAAACGCGCCGCGCTGCTGACCATCGAAAAATCCGGCAGCACCTCGACGCTGACCATCATCCAGCAGGTCAAGGCGATGTTGCCGCATATCGCGGCCGGCCTGCCGAGCGCGCTGCATATCACCGCGCTGTCCGATCAATCCGTGTTCGTGAAATCGGCCGTGGTGGGCGTGGCGCGCGAGGCGCTGATCGCCGCCGCCCTCACCGCCGTGATGATCCTGCTGTTTCTCGGCAGCTGGCGCGCCACGCTGATCATCGCGGTGTCGATTCCGCTCGCCGTGCTGACCTCGCTGATCGCACTGTCCGCGCTCGGCCAGACCATCAACATCATGACGCTCGGCGGGCTTGCGCTCGCGGTGGGAATTCTCGTCGACGACGCCACCGTCGCCATCGAAAACATCACGCATCACCTGGAGAACGGCGAAACGTTGCAGGACGCAATCCTGAACGGCTCCGGCGAAATCGCCGTGCCGACTTTCGTCTCGACACTGTCGATCTGTATCGTGTTCGTGCCGATGTTCCTGCTCTCGGGCGTCGCGCGCTATCTGTTCGTGCCGCTCGCCGAAGCGGTGGTGTTCGCGATGATCGCGTCGTACTTTTTCTCGCGTACGCTGGTGCCGACGCTCGCGATGTATCTGATGCGCGCCCGCAGCAATGCGCCCGCCACCGGCAACGGTCCGATTGCGCGCCTGATCCGCTTTCAGGCTGGCTTCGAGCAGCGCTTCGAGGCGCTGCGCCAACGCTATCGCGGCGTGCTCGGCGCGGCCATAGCGAGCCCGAAGCGCTTCATCGCGATCTTCCTCGTGCTTTGCCTCGGCTCGCTCGCGCTGGTGCCGTTCACGGGTCGCGACTTTTTCCCGGCTGTGGATACCGGCGAGATCCGTCTGCATCTGCGCGCGCCGACCGGCACGCGCATCGAAGACACCGCGAGTATCACGGACCAGGTCGAAGCCCGCGTGCGCGACGTGATCCCGAAGCAGGAGCTCGCGGCGGTGCTCGACAACATCGGCGTGCCGGTGAGCGGTATCAATCTGACCTACGACTCGTCGGATCCGATCGGCCCCGAGGATGCCGACGTGATGATCACGCTCGCACCGAAACACAAGCCGACCGCGCAATATGTGGCGACGCTGCGCAACACGTTGACCAAGGATTTCCCCGGTGTCACGTTCGCCTTCCTGCCCGCCGACATCGTCAGCCAGATTCTCAACTTCGGGCTGCCCGCGCCGATCGATATCCAGATCGTCGGCAACAAGCTCGACGCCAACCGCGCGGTGGCGAACCGCCTGCTCGCGCAACTGCGCAGTGTGCGCGGCCTCGTCGACGCGCGCATTCAACAGCCCGGCGACGCGCCCGCGATCAACGTCAACGTCGATCGCACGCGGGCGATTCAGGCTGGCCTGTCGCAACGCGATGTATCGCAGAACCTGCTGATCTCGCTCTCCGGCAGTTCGCAGACCACGCCGAATTTCTGGCTCGATCCGCGCAACGGCGTGAGCTATCCGCTGATGGCGATGATGCCGCAATACGACATCAACTCGTTGCAGGCGCTTGCCAATATTCCGGTCGCGTCGAACGGTGGTGCGGCGACGATGGCAGCGGCCGCGGGCACGGCCTCGTTCCCGGCAACCGGTACCGGCCCCGCGCCGCAAAATCTGCTCGGCGCGTTGAGCACGCTGACGCGCGGCACGCAGCAAGCCGTCGTCTCGCATTACAACGTGCAGCCGGTGCTCGATATCTTCGCGTCGGGGCAAGGGCGCGATCTCGGCGGCGTGGCGGCCGACGTCAACCGGCTCGTCGAGCAGATCCGGCCGCAATTGCCGCCTGGCGCATCCATCGTCGTACGCGGCCAGGTGCAGGCCATGCACGATTCGTTCAGCGGTCTCGCGAGCGGCCTCGTGTTCGCCATCGGCCTCGTTTATCTGCTGATGGTGGTCAACTTCCAGTCGTGGCTCGACCCGTTCATCACGATCAGCGGCTTGCCGGGTTCGCTCGCCGGCATCGCGTGGATGCTGTTCAGCACGGGCACTCGCCTGAGCGTGCCGGCGCTCACCGGCACCATTCTGTGCATCGGCATTGCCACGGCCAACAGCATCCTGGTCGTCAACACCGCGCGTGAACTTCATCACGGCGGCAAGCCGCCGTTGCAGGCCGCGCTCGAAGCCGGCTTCAGCCGCTTCCGTCCGGTGCTGATGACCGCCCTCGCCATGCTGATCGGCATGCTGCCGATGGCGCTCGGCCTCGGCGACGGCGGCGAACAGAACGCGCCGCTCGGCCGCGCCGTGATCGGCGGCCTCGCGCTCGGCACGGTGTCGACCTTGCTGTTCGTGCCGGTCGTCTACGGGATGGTGCATGCGTGGCTCGATAAGCGCCGCGCGGCACGCAGCGAAAAGCATGAATCCGCAGTCACCGCCCGCACTCTTTGATTTCGACGAGACCTTTTTATGAACGATTCATCACTTCCGCCGGAGTTGGGTGGGCAGGCAGAACTGGCGGCGAACGCTGCTGAAACTTGCGCGCCAGGCGCCGCTCATGCTGCTGGAACTCACGCGCCGGGCGTCGCTGACTCCGCTCCAACAGCCCCGCCCGCGCGGGAATCAGACAGCGGCGCGCGCGCGCATGCCGCTGCGTCCACTGCGTCAGCTTCATCCTCTGAATCCACGCATGACAAACCAACCGCTGCCGCCATTTCAAACCGCGAGACGAACGCGGAACCGCGCCGCCGTCTCTGGCCGTTCGCGCTGAGCGGACTTGCAGCCGTCCTGCTGATCATCGGCATCGTGCCGCGCTTGCATGCGAGCGCCGCGCTGACAGAGCAGACGCAAGCGCAAAGCATGCTTAGCGTGTCGGTGGTCGCGCCGCGCGCCGCGCCGGCCGTCAACGAACTGCTGCTGCCCGGCGCCGTCACGCCGTTCGCCGAAGCCTCCATCTATGCGCGCACCAGCGGCTATCTCGCGCACTGGAACGCCGACATCGGCGCGCAGGTGAAAAGCGGCCAGGTGCTCGCGACGATCGAAGCCCCTGATCTGGACGCGCAACTGCGCCAGGCCCGCGCCGACGAAGCCACCGCGCAAGCCAATTTCGACTACGCGAAGACCACCGCGCAGCGCTGGCAGGACATGCTCAAGACCCAATCGGTCGCGCAGCAGGACGCCGACACCAAGGTGAGCGACATGGAAGCGCGGCGCGCGATGCTGGCGTCGGCGCAGGCCAACGTCGCTCATCTCGCGGAACTCGTCTCGTACGAAAAGATCACCGCGCCGTTCGACGGCGTGATCACCGCGCGCAACGTCGATGTCGGCGCGCTGGTGACGGCGGGCGGCAGGCCCGGCGCCGCGGGCATGTCGGGCGAGCTGTTCCATATCCAGCAGATCGGCGTGCTGCGCGTGTTCGTCGATGTGCCGCAGAACGACGCGCCGTACGTCACGCCGGCCACGGGCGTGTATCTGACCGCACAGCAGTATCCGGGCCGCCGCATCGCGGCGAAGGTGGCGCGCAGCACCGGTTCGATCGATCCTTCGAGCCGCACGTTGCGCGTCGAAGTCGACGTGGACAACAAGGACGGCGCGCTGCTGCCCGGCGCTTACACGCAGGTGCATCTGCAATTGCAATCGGTCACGCCCGCGCTCGATCTGCCGGTCAGCGCGCTGCTGTTCAGGCCGGACGGCGTGACGGTCGCCGTGGTCGACGGCAATGGCCGGGCGCTGCTCAAGACCGTACATATCGGCCGCGATTTCGGCACGCACGTGGAAATCACGACCGGACTCGCCGCCACCGACCGCGTGATCGACAACCCCGGCGATTCGATCTCCACCGGCCAGATGGTTCAGATCATGCCGGCCCTGCACGGCTGAGTGCTTCGTCAGATAAAGGATTTGCCGATGATCAACCTGTCTCTTTCCCGGTCGATGCCGCGCCGCGCGCTGGCGGCCACGCTGATCGGCGCGCTGCTCAGCGCGTGCTCGACCCTGCCAGCGTATCAACGCCCGAGCGCCGACATACCGGCGCAGTACGCGGGCGCCGTGCATACCGGCGCCGTGCATACGGGCGCCGTGCCAGGCTGGGCGCCGGCCGCCCCGGCCGACTCTGCGCCGCGCGGTCCCTGGTGGACGATCTTCAACGATCCCGTGTTGAACGAACTGGAGGCGCGCATCGACGTGTCGAACCAGACCGTGCGCAAGGCCGTCGCACAGGTTCAGCAGGCACGCTCGATGGTGGACTATCAGCGCGCCGGCTTCTTCCCCACCATCACCGCCGGTGTCGCGCAAGACCGCTACCGGACCTCGCAGAACGTCGAAGGGAAATCGCTCGCGGGCAAGACGGTGCCGGACTATTCGGCGGGTGTGTCGGCGAGTTGGGAACCGGATCTGTTCGGGCGCGTGCGCGACAGTGTGACCGGCGCGCAGGCCGATGCTCAGGCGAGCGAAGCGGACCTCGAAGGCGTGCGCCTGTCGATGAGCGCGGACCTCGCCGCCGACTACTTCTCGCTGCGCTCGCTCGACACGCAGAAGAAGCTGCTCGACGACAGCGTGAACGCCTACGCCGCCGCGTTGAAGCTGTTGCAGCAGCAGCTGAAAAACGGTGTGATCGATGCCTCCGCCGTCGCCCAGGCCACGACGCAACTCGAAGCGACGCGCACCCAGGACACCGACATCGACGTGACGCGCGCGCAGTTGCAGCACGCAATCGCGACGCTGATCGGCGAACCGGCATCGACCTTCACGCTGCCGCCGAACGGTTCGGCCGTCACTCCGCCGGCAATTCCAATTGGTGTGCCCTCGCAACTGCTGGAGCGCCGCCCCGATATCGCCGCCGCGGAACGGCGCGTGGCTTCCGCGAATGCGCAAATCGGCGTGGCGCATGCGGCGTTTTTTCCGGATCTGGTGCTCTCCGCGAGCGCGGGTCTCGAAAGCACGTTTTTCGCGCCATGGCTGAGCGCGCCGAGCCTGTTCTGGTCGCTCGGTCCGCAACTGGCCGGCACACTGTTCGACGGCGGCAAGCGCAAAGCCGCCCTGCACGGCGCGGCCGCGCAATACGACGGCGCGGTCGCGGATTATCGGCAGTCGGTGCTGGTGGCGTTCCAGCAGGTCGAGGACAACCTGTCCGCCCTGCACTCCCTCGCCGACGAAGCTGCCAGCCAGCAGCGCGCCACCACGGCAGCGGACCTGTCGTTGCGGCTCACGACGAACCGCTTCAACGCAGGCGCGGTCAGCTATCTCGACGTGGTGACCGCGCAGACGATTGCGCTGACGAACCAGCGCGTCGCTGATCAGATCGCCGCGCGGCAATTGGAGTCGAGTGTGTTGTTGCTGAAGGCGTTAGGTGGGACTTGGGGTAAGGAAGGCGAGAGTGCGGCGGGAGCAACTTAAGCAGTTCCCCACCCTCACCTGACCCGCGGAAACCTCAGCACGAACCGCGTGCCGCGCGCATCGCTCTCCGCGTGCACCGAGCCGCAGTGCAGCTCCATGATCGCGCGCACGATGGCAAGCCCGAGCCCCGTCGAACCCGTGGACCCTTGCGAAAGCCCCGCCGACGGCAGCGAACTGCGCGACGGATCGACCCGATAGAAGCGGTCGAAAATCCGTTCGAGATGCTCGGCGGGAATCGGCTGCCCCGGGTTCGCCACGCTCACGCGCACCGCGTCGGCCGACGCGCCGGCGTCGAGCACGATCTCGCCGCCCGGCGGCGTATAGCGAATGGCGTTGGCGAGCAGATTGCTCACGGCGCGGCGAAACAACTCGAGATCCGCCGTCACGGCGGCCGTGCCGCTCACGCGCAAACGAACATTCGCATCGTCGGCAATGCCTTCGAAGTATTCGGCGATATGCGTCAACTCCTGCCCCGCGTCGAACTCGCGCAATTGCTTGACGAACTGCGGATGTTCGGCGCGCGCCAGAAAGAGCACGCTCTCGATCATGCGCGAGAGCCGGTCGCACTCTTCCAGATTCGACGCGAGGAGCGCTTCGTATTCATCGACGGAACGCGGCCGCGCGAGCGCGACTTCGGCGGCGCCGCGCATATTGCTGAGCGGCGTGCGCATGTCGTGCGCGAGGTCGGCGGTGAAACGCGACAGATGCTGGAAGCCCTGCTCGACGCGTTCGAGCATCGCGTTCAGCGAGGCCACCAAAGCTTCGAGTTCGCTCGGCACGCGCGCCACCGCGATGCGCGTATCGAGCCGATTCACCGTGACGAGGCTCGCGCTCGCCGCGATATCGCGCAACGGCCGCAGCGCGGCGCGAATCAGCAGGTAACCGAGCAGCATGGCCAGCACCACGCCGGCCACGCCCGCGAGCGTGAGCTTGTCGCGGTAGCGGTCCAGCAGCAGCCAGCGGTCGCTCATGTTGCGCGCCACCAGCAGGCTCGCCGTGTCGCCGTTGCGCAGCCTCGCGTCCGTAAAAATGCCGCGGATCGGCGCGCCGTCGCGGCTGGTCCAGTCGCCGATATCGGCTTCCGTGATGCGCGCGGTCGCGGCAACGCGCGTGAGCGGCGGCAGCGCCGCAATGGTCGCGGCGCCGCTCGCCGCATCCGGCACGGCGAGCGCGGCGGCGATATTGTGTTCGATCGCCCGCTTGCCGTCGGGATCGAACACTTCCATCGACAGCGCTTCGTTGCCGAGCACGACGCTGGTCAAGCGCTCACTGTGCTCGCGAATGCTTGGCGCCGAGTCCAGTTCCTCGGCGAGGCGCCGTGCGTGACGCGCGGCGAGCACGATGTCGAGATTGTCCTGCGCCTTGATCTGCTTTTCGAGCGCGACATACAGGAAACTGCCGACCAGCACGAAAACCGTCAGCGTAGTGGCGCCGAACGCCAGCGCCAGCGCCGCGGCAAGCGGGCGGCGGCGCATCAAGCGGTGTCCTTCAGTTCGAGCACGTAACCCACGCCGCGCACGGTGTGAATCAGCTTGACGGGAAAGTCGTCGTCGATCTTGGTGCGCAAGCGGCGGATCGCCACTTCGACCACGTTGGTGTCGCTGTCGAAATTCATGTCCCACACATACGACGCGATCTGCGTGCGGCTCAGCACTTCGCCCTGACGGCGCGCGAGCAGTTGCAGCAGCGAGAATTCGCGTGGCGTGAGGTCGATACGCGTGCCGCCACGCTTTACGCGACGGCGGTTCACGTCCATTTCCAGATCGCCCACCTTGATCAGTTCGCTTTCGCGCGGCGGACCACGGCGCGCCAGCGTGCGCACGCGCGCCAGCAATTCGACGAAGGCAAAGGGTTTGACGAGGTAATCGTCCGCGCCGAGTTCGAGGCCGCGCACGCGGTCGTCGACGTCGTCGCGGGCGGTGAGGAACAGCACGGGCGTGGTGCGCTTCGCGCGCAAGGTCTTGACGACGGTCCAGCCGTCCATGCCGGGCAGCATCACGTCGAGCACGATCACGTCGTACTCTTCTTCCAGCGCGAGGATCAGCCCTTGCGGGCCGTCGTTGGCCACATCGACCGCATAGCCGGATTCTTCCAGGCCCTTCTTGAGGTAGGCCGCTGTTTTCAGCTCGTCCTCGATCACCAGGATGCGCATCGGTTGCTCCGCTTGGCGTTGACGGTGAAATCATACCGTCAAGCACTCGGGCGGGTGATTACGATCCGGTTATGTTGTTGCGCTCGCACGGCAGGCGCGGCGCGACGTTTCGGACTGGATCAGGTACGACGGAACGGCTTGCGGATTCGCAACCGCTAAAAAGCCCGCAGACCCGAAACTGTTATTCTTGCGTCTCTCCCGACCGTCAACTGGTCGCCTGCCGCCTTCGGGCGGCACTCCAAGCGGCGCTTTGCGTCCGACTTCCGAGAGACAGGAATTTGCATGTTCGGTTTTCTGCGCGGCTATTTTTCCAATGACCTGGCAATCGACCTCGGCACGTCGAACACCTTGATTTACATGCGCGGCAAGGGCATCGTGCTCGACGAACCCTCGGTGGTGTCGATTCGCCAGGAAGGCGGTCCGAATGGCAAGAAGATCATTCTGGCCGTCGGCAAGGAAGCAAAACAGATGCTCGGCAAGGTGCCGGGCAATATCGAGGCGATCCGCCCGATGAAGGACGGCGTGATCGCCGACTTCAACATCACCCAGCAGATGATCAAGCGTTTCATTCAGATGGCGCACGAGTCGCGTATGTTCGCGCCGTCGCCACGCATCATCATCTGCGTGCCTTGCGGTTCGACCCAGGTGGAGCGGCGCGCGATCAAGGAAGCCGCGCACAGTGCCGGCGCCTCGCAGGTCTATCTGATCGAGGAGCCGATGGCCGCGGCCACCGGCGCGGGCTTGCCGGTGTCGGACCCGACCGGTTCGATGGTCGTCGATATCGGCGGCGGCACCACGGAAGTGGGCGTGATCTCGCTCGGCGGCATCGTCTATAAAGGCTCGGTGCGCGTGGGTGGCGACAAGTTCGACGACGCGATCGTCAACTACATTCGCCGCAACTACGGCATGCTGATCGGCGAGCAAACGGCCGAAGCGATCAAGAAGGAAATCGGCTCCGCGTTTCCGGGCTCCGAGGTCAAGGAGATGGAAGTCAAGGGCCGCAATATGTCCGAAGGAATTCCGCGCAGTTTCACGGTGTCGAGCAACGAGATTCTCGAAGCGCTGACCGATCCGCTCAACCAGATTGTCTCGGCCGTGAAGATCGCGCTGGAACAGACGCCGCCGGAACTGGGCGCGGATATCGCCGAGCGCGGCATCATGCTGGCGGGCGGCGGCGCGCTGCTGCGCGATCTCGACCGCTTGCTCGCCGAGGAAACCGGCTTGCCGGTGTTCGTCGCCGAAGCGCCGCTTACGTGCGTGGTGCGCGGCTCGGGCATGGCGCTCGAACGCATCGAGAAGTTCGGCGGCGCGTTCTCTTACGATTGAGCCTTGGAGCGCATCGAGCCGCTCAGGAGACGAACGGCAGTTTGCTATCGTCAGTGGCGCTGGTGCGGCGCGGTTTCAGAAAATCGAGCCGCCGCACGATGCGGATACGGTCGGTCACTTCGTTATGCACGCGCAGCATTTCCGCGCCGCTTGTCGCGGCGCGCGCCGCAACCATTTCACTCCCGCTGCTAAGAATCGGCCAAATACTTCGTTGCTAGCACCTTGCCGTGTCCCTTACCGTTCTCTGATTGCGCCTCGCGCGCACCCCGTTTCGGAGAACCCATGTCCGCAGTTGAGCTAGCAATAAACCCCAATCACAGCATTGCCGACGCCGCGCAACTCTTCGGCGACGACCCGCTGATCCGCCGTTTCGCGCCGGTTTTCGCACGCATTGCCGAAGGCGCGGTCGAGCGCGAGCAGCATCGCGAACTCGCCTATGCGCCCGTCGAGTGGCTGCGCGAAGCCGGCTACACCAAACTGCGCGTCCCCAGACAATACGGCGGTGAAGGCATCTCGCTTGCACGGTTCTTCGCGCTGGTTACGCGCCTCGGCGAAGCGGACTCGAATCTGCCGCAAATCCTGCGCGTGCATGGCGGCTTTATCGAATCGCTGCTGGAACAAGGCGACGAAGCGTTGCGCGACCGTTGGCTCACGCGTATCGCACAAGGTCAGATTGTCGGTGGCGCGGTGTCGGAGCGCACTGGCGTCACCAGCAACAGCGTGCGTCTCACGCAAATCGAGGGCGGCTGGCATCTCGACGGCGAGAAGTACTACACCACCGGCACGCTCTACGCCGACTGGGTAGACGTCACCGCGCACGATGGCCAGAGCGATGTGCGCGTGCTCATCAAAGCCGATACGCCGGGCCTCGAACGCATCGACGACTGGGATGGTTTCGGGCAACGGCTCACGGGCAGCGGCACGGCGCGCTTCACGCATGTGCCGGTCACGCCCGACAATCTTTACCGCCGCTATCACGCCTCCGAACCGCGCCGCAACAGCCTGCTCACGGCTTACTACCAGGCGCTGCATGTCGCAAACCTGGCGGGCATCAGCCGCGCTGCGCTGCGCGACGCGGTCGCGTTCACGCGAACCAGAACGCGCACCTTCGGTGTGCCGGGCGAATCGAGTCCGCGTGACAATCCGCTCGTGCATCGCGTGGTCGGACGGCTCGCGAGCCTGGCTTACTCGGCGCAGAGCATCAGCGCGTCGCTCGCGCGTGCCATCGACGATGTCTCGGTCGCCCGGCAGGAAGGCCGCACCAGCGAACAGACTTACATCAACCTCGACATCCAGACTTTCCAGGCGCAACAGATCGTCATCGAGCAGACGTTGCAGGCGGCCACACTGCTGTTCGAGGTGGGCGGCGCATCGGCGACCAGCGAGACGCGCCGTTTCGATCGCTACTGGCGCAACGCACGCGTGCTGGCGTCGCACAATCCCGCGATCATTCGCGAGGCCGCCATCGGTGACTTTTACCTGAACGGCAACGCGCATAGCGAGCGCTTCGGCGTGGCGCGGGAAGCGGCGTCGGCAACCGAAGCGGCAACGGCGACGGCATAAGGAACGCTGCCACGGGGATCAGCCGCTTCATGTGGCACAGTATCGTCAGCCGCATGCGCTAAGCTTGCGCAACCGAACAGCCCTGACGAGCGACATGAAGAACTTGCCTGCCTACGAGCCGCCGGTCGACGAGAACCAGCTTCTGTTGAAATGGATCCGGCGCGCGCGCGAATCCCAGATGAGCCACTACGACATGGCCGATCTGCTGTCGGCGCGCGACCGCAAGGTCGGCTGGCTGGTGACCGCCCTCACCGCTTTCGTGGGCACGGCGGTGTTTGCGTCGCTGAATCTGTCGGCGGTTTCGCCGGCACTCAGGATCGTGGTCGGCCTCGTGAGCGTGACGGCCGCGGTCTCGGCCGCGTTGCAGACGTTCCTGCGCTACGCGGAGCGCGCCGAGAAACATCGCGCGGCCGGCGCACGCTATGGCGCGGTGCGCCGCCGGCTCGAAGCGATCTTCGCGGGCGACGCCGATGCGCGCGACGGCCACTACCTCACCGCTATCCGCGACGAACTCGACCGGCTCGCCGAAGATTCGCCCAACGTGCCGCCGCGCATTTTCTACCGCACGCAGCGGACGCTCTGTGCGGATGCGCAGCGCAAGCGCGGCGACTAATACGTGACCGGATCGTCGTAAATGTTTTGTGTCATGTGTAAATAGCCTTAACTGGAATCGGCACAGATCGAATACAAATACATTACGAACGCCGAACGCGCCGGCTTGCGTCTTTGTTCATGCGTTTTGGATGCGAAAGCGCCTCGCACGATTTCAAGGGCACTGCCCAAAGGCCTTGCAAGCGCCGCGCAATTACGCTTAAGCGTCACTTAAGCTCGAATACCCGATCATTCGTCACGTTGAAAATAGCCCGCTTCATCAGCGTCTATTTTGTCAGCCAATCGAAATGCACCCTTTGCGCCTGGACATTCAAATTTTACACTTGCCCGATTTTGAGTCAGCGCGCTTATGGTATTGTCCGGCCTACGCTCAAATGCGCACGTCACACTCAATCGGGAAGCGCCGTCGCTCCCCATAAATAAATATCATGGAAGTTCAGAACGCCCGACGCTGGGCACCACGGGGAACGCGCGCCTGGCTTGCCGCCGCTGCCGCATTGGCGATTGCCAGCGGTGTGCGTCTGTTGCTCCACCCATTCATCGGCCCATTTCTGCCGGGCTCCGCCTTTTGTATTGCGGCATCGCTGGTCGAATATTTTTTTGGGCTGGCGCCGGCATTGACGGTCATGCTGCTCGGCCTGTGTATTGCCGACTATTTATTCGTGCCGCCTTACGCGGACATTACCGTATTCGATCGCGCGGACCTGGCGCTGCTGATTTCCTATCCGCTCGTCACACTGCTGGTGATCGTTCTGATCGAGCGTTTGCGGCGCTCGCAATTTCGCGCGGAGCTCATTGCCTCGGTCGCGCAGTCGCGTTATGAAATGCTGCTGCGCCACGATAACGAACGCTTGCTGGCACGGCGCGCCGTCGACGAAACGCATCGGCTGCTGCGGCATCTGTCGCATCATCACAAGACCTTTATTTTTATTCAGGCGCTCGAGCGCAATGCCTTGCAGCCGGCGGACGACCTCAAGCCGCAAAGCGCGCTACCACGTTTGCCCAATGAAATCGCGCCGGGCCCGCGCTTTGCCGATGCTGATCCCGACGACATTGCACGGCTTAGCAAGGGACTGTGGCCGGGCAGCCATCGCGTACGCATGAAAAGCGGCGACGGTGCCGCGAAGCTCACCGAATGCGTGTGCGAGCGTTTCACGACGCACGCCGGCGACTTTCTCGTGCTGCGGATCGGAGCCTGAACCATGAGCCATCCGACCAGCCAGCCGACCACCCAGCCAAGCGCCCTGTTCTTCCCCGGCGACGACCACGCCGTGCTGATGTTGCACGGCCTCTCGAGTTCGCCGCTCGAATTGCGCTTCCTCGCGCGTTTTCTGAACGCCGAAGGCTTCACCACCTGCGCGCCGTTGTTGCCCGGCTATAGCGCCGGTTCCGACGAAGCCGCGATGGAAACGTGGATCGAGGCCGCCGTGCGCGAGTACGACGCGCTGGCCGCACGTTTCACGCGCGTGTCGATCTGCGGCCTGTCGATCGGCGCGGCGTTGGCGCTCGCGCTGGCGCAGCGCCGGCCGCAGGCGCAGTCGCTCGTGCTGCTTTCGCTCACGCTCTCGTACGACGGCTGGGCGATGCCGTGGTATCGCTTCCTGCTCGACTGGGCGTACTACACGCCGCTGCGCAAACGCTGGCGTTATCGCGAAGCCGCGCCGTTCGGCCTGCGCAACGAAGCGCTCCGGGCAAAGATCGCGCGCGCCATGCAGCGCAGCGATTTCAGCGAAGTCGGGCCGTCGACGATCTCGCTGCCTGCGTTGCACGAAGCGAGCCGCCTCGCCTCGAATGTGCGCGCGCTGGTGCGCGACATCAAGACCGATTGCCTGATCGTCCATGCGATCGACGATGAAACCTCGAGCCCGCGCAATGCCCGCTTCGTCGCCGGGCATATCGGCGCGGCCTTCTTGCGCACCATCTGGCTGGATGATTCGTATCACATGATCACGTCGGACAACGAGCGCGAGATCGTCGCGCGCGAAACCGCGCTGTTTTTGCGCGAAAGCGAAGCCGCTCACAGCGGCGACGAAGGCGGCAAACAACCCGTCGTTTCGAAGGCACTGGCGCGCCGCCTCAGGCAACTTGCGGCGCTCGGCAAGGAACGCGTATGACGGCGCGCAATCCTGTGAGGCCGACGCCGGCATCGTTGCTGCTCGCCGCGGCGCTGGGTCTTTCGGCCGCACCAGCCGCCCATGCCGACGACGCGGCCTCAAACGCGAATGCAGGTGCGGATGCAGGCACGAGCACTGTCGCAAGCACCGCCGCCGACAGCAAATGGAAGATCGGCGTCGGCCCCGGCGTCGTGATAACCCCGAAATACCCGGGCTCGCGGCAGCTGAGTTACATCCCCTTTCCGGCGCTCGATATCTCTTACGACGACCGGTTCTTCTCACAAGGCCCGGACGTGCTCGGCGTGAATGTGCTGCGTGGTCCCGCGTATCACCTGGGCGCCGCACTGAGTTTCGATTTCCAGTCGCGCAAGGAGTCGAACGATCCGCGCCTGCACGGTCTCGGCGACGTGGACGGCGGCCCCAAGCTGAAGCTGTTCGCCGACTACACGTGGTGGGCATTCACCGGCTCGGTCGCGTTGTATCAGGACATCGCCGGACATCATCAAGGGACGACGGTCAGCACCGACCTGCTGGCGTCGGCGCCGGTGGGGGGCTGGCTGTTTTCAGTGGGTCCGGGTTTCACGTGGGCCAACGGCACCTATACGCGGACCTTCTTCGGCGTGTCGGACCAGCAAAGCGCCGCGTCGGGACTGCCCGCCTACCGAACGAGCGCGGGCGTGCGGGACATTCATATGAACGCGATGGTGACGTATGATTTTTCGCGCCACTGGAATGGCTCGGTCGCCGCGACCTTCGGGCGTCTTCAGCATGATGCCGCGAACAGCCCGATTACCGAAAAGCGCTTCGAACTCAATACGCTCGCTTCAGTGAACTACAAGTTCTAGGCTTGCCGCTTTCCCGCCTGCCGCGCGTGAAGTCGTGCGCGACAGGCGAGGCGAACGCTATTCGCCTGCCGTGAGATCGCCGGCATCGATGCCTAGTTCCGCCGCCATGCGGCGCACCACGGTCTGCAGCCGGCTCACTTCGTCGGCGAGACGCTTCTGTTCGGCCTTGATTGCTTCGAACGCGGACAGCGGCACCGAGTCGTCTTCATCGCCCGGCTGCGCCAATTCGCTCACGCTCACTTCACCGCACAGCAGATGCATCCAGCGGTTCTCGCGCTCGCCCGGCACACGGGCCAGTTTCACGACCCGTGGCGGGTCGTTGGCCGCGAGTTCGTCGAGAAACGCCTCGACCGATGAGATATCCGCGAAGCCATGCAGACGCGCGCTATTCAGGCGCAATTCAGCCGCGGTTTGCGGACCACGCAGCAGCAAGATGGTGAGCAACGCCGCCGACTGGCTCGGCAACCCCAGCACGCGATTCATGTTGTGCTCGAAGCGCGGCACGCGGCTGCTACTGCCTTCCATCACGAGGCTCAGCCGCTTCAGGCCGTCCACGGCGGTCAGCACCTCGGCTTCCGTGGCGTTCATGACCGGCGCGCGGCCGGTCTTCTGGTTGCAGCCCAAAGTCAGCGCGTTCAGCGAAAGCGGATAGCTGTCCGGCACCGTGTGCTGCTTTTCGACGAGCACGCCGAGCACGCGTCCTTCGAGCAGGGTCAACGCGCGGATCGAAGGACGGGAAGAAGCGTCGGGAGTGGAATTCATAAGTGATGTCGCGGCAAATGCCGCCGGATCTCGTGGATGAGGTGCCTTACCGTTGCACAGCCGGACGGCGTTTTCTGGTTTGTGGGCACTATGATAAACGGCCCAGGCCGCGCGAGTGTGCGAATCTCGGCTGCATCGCGGCGCGCGCGGCGCTATCTGGCATGTCGCGTGCTGGCACAGGAAGTCCTTCATTCATGGAGTCGATCGATGCCACTACGCCGACAATCGGTGCTTCGCGTGAGCGCCCTTTCACTTGTGCTGGGCACGGTGTGCGTGCTCGGCGCCTGCGCGTTCAGCCCTGCCGGCAAGAGCGGCAACCCGCACGTGCCCGAGCCCGCCAAGCCCGTCGACCTGAGCCGCTATCTCGGCCGATGGTACGAACTGGCGCGCTATGAAAACGGCTTCGAACGCGATTGCGAAGCCGTCACCGCCGACTACGCCACGCGCGACGACGGCCTGATCGACGTCACCAACAGTTGCCACAAAGGCGGCGTGAATGGAGCGGTCGACGTGTCGAAAGGCCGCGCGAAAGTGGTCGCCGGCTCGCAGAATGCCAGGCTGAAGGTGTCGTTCTTCGGACCGTTCTTCTTCGGCAACTACTGGGTGCTCGATCACGCGGACGACTATAGCTGGTCGATCGTCAGCGAGCCGAGCGGCCGTTATCTATGGATTCTCACGCGCGAGGCCGTTCCTGCTGCGAGCGTGAAGGACGCGCTGATCGAGCGGGTTCGCGCGCTCGGCTACGACACGTCGATGCTGCGGATGACCCGGCACGAGTGAGCGAAACGCGCTGCTCCGGCTGAACCGTCAGCACATTTTTTCCGATTGACGAGTTTCCACATTCGAGATAATTTCCCGAATATGGAAACTACACTCACCGACGACAACGCCATCGACCGCCGCATCGCCCAGCGGCTGCGGGCGTTGCGCGCCGAGCGCAACTGGTCGCTCGACGACCTCGCCAAACTCAGCGGCGTGAGCCGCGCGACCTTGTCACGCCTCGAAAACGCCGCCGTGAGCCCGACGGCGAGCGTGCTCGGCAAGCTCTGCGTGGCCTACGGCCTGCCGATGTCGCGCCTGATGCACATGGTCGAGGAAGACTTCGCGCCGCTCGTGCCGCGCGCCGCCCAGCCGCTCTGGACCGACGCCAGCGTCGGCTTCCGGCGGCGCTCCGTGTCGCCGCCCGCGCAGGCGCTGAGCGGCGAGGCGCTCGAATGCGAACTCGACGCGGGCGTGAGGATCACCTACGACGCGTCGCCGCGGCCTGGGCTCGAACATCATCTGATCCTGCTCGACGGAGAACTGCAAATCACCGTCGACGGCCAGAGCCACGGCCTGCAACCGGGCGACTGCCTGCGCTATCAACTGTTCGGGCCCAGCGCATTCGTGACGCCCGCGCACAGCGGCGCCCGCTACCTTCTCTTCATCGTGTGAGCAAGAGCATGAGCGTGACTACCATCACTAACATCACCACCTTCACCGCCGACGATCTTGTGCGTCATCTTCCCGAACTCGGCGCGCTGCTGCGCGCCTGCGTGCATGACGGCGCAAGCGTCGGCTTTGTGATGCCGTGTGGCGTCGACGAGAGTGAAGCATTCTGGCGCGGCAAAGTATTGCCTCCACTGCGTGCCGGCGGTGTGGTGCTGCTGGTCGCGTGTCAAGGCGAGACGATCGCCGGCACGGTGCAACTTGATTACGACACGATGCCGAATCAACGGCATCGCGCCGAAGTGCGCAAGTTGCTGGTCCATCCGGGCTTTCGCCGCCAGGGCATCGCGCGGGCACTGATGACGGAACTCGAACGCCACGCTTCGGTATTGCAGCGCAGCCTGCTCACGCTCGACACCCGCACCGGCGACCACGCGGAGCCGCTTTACACGGACCTCGGCTATCGCACAGCCGGCGTGATCCCTGGATACGCTCGCGGCACGCACGCTCATGAGTTCGATGCGACCAGCATCATGTACAAGGCGCTATGAGCGTTCGCGCCTCAAGCCGGCCGTGAATATTTGAACGTGCCCTGCGCGCTGGCGATCAGCAGCTTGCCGTCCACCCAAGCCTCGCCGCGCGAGAAGAAAATCGAACGGCCCGCGCGCTCCAGAAAACCCTTCGCGGTGACGGACTTGCCGAGTCCCTTGTCGAGATAGTTGGTGGTCAGCGAGAGCGTGAAAGCATGGCGCGCCGGCGCGCCGCTTGCCGCGAAGATTCCCGCATAGCCCGCCGCCGCATCGAGCAGCGTCGCAATCGCGCCGCCTTGCAGCACGCCCTGGCGATTGAGCTTGCTCGCATCGATCGGCATGAGCAGTTCGGCGTAGCCATCGCGCCATTGCGTGAGACGAACGCCGAGCGACTCGAGGAACGGGTTGTCGATGGGAAAGTCGGACATGGGCTTGCAGTTCAACGGCGCGAATCGAGCGCGATGCGCACCGCGAGTCCGGCGAGCACGGTGCCCATCAGCCAGCGCTGCACTTGCAGCCACACCGGCCGGCCGCCGAGAAAGACGGCGATCGAACCGGCCATGCTCGCGATCAGCGCATTGACCGTCACGCTGACGACGATCTGCACGCAGCCAAGCGCGATAGATTGCGAGAGCACACTGCCGTGCCCCGGCGAAATGAACTGCGGCAGCAGCGACAGGTACATCACTGCGATCTTCGGATTCGCGAGGTTGGTGACGAGGCCCATGGTGAAGAGCGTGCGGCGGCTGTCGTGCGGCAGATCGCGGACCTGGAACGGCGAATGGCCACCCGGCTTGACCGCCTGCCAGGCCAGATACAGCAGATAAAGCGCGCCGCCGAAGCGCAACGCGTCGTATGCGTACGGCACCGTCAGCAGCAGCGCGGTAATGCCGAACGCGGCGCAGAACATGTAGAACACGAAGCCGAGCGCGACGCCGCCGAGCGAAATGAGACCCGCGCGCCGCCCCTGGCACAGCGATCGCGAGATCAGATAGATCATGTTCGGTCCCGGTGTGAGCACCATGCCGAGCGAGACCAGGCCGAAGGCGAGCAGCGTTGTGAAGGCGGGCACGGCATTCTCCTCAGTGAGCGGATTTGGGCAGTGGCGTCGAATATAGCCGATCCAGGCATTCGTCGTGCTTCGACACGGCTGCCGTTGCCGGCTACAAAATCCCGTAGGTCTGCTAGTGTTCTCTCCATACATATCACCGCTGCGGAGAACCCATGCCTCACGCCCGAGCAGAAAAACATAAAGCAGACAGCGCACAATTGAGCGACGCGCAGATCGCCGCGGAGGCGACTCGGCGTCTCGCCTGGGACGCCGCGGTCCCTGAACACGCCGTGAAAGTCCACGTCTCGCACGGCCGCATCACACTGCGTGGCGAGCTGCAACGCGATCAGCAACGCACCGCGGCGCTCGAAGACGTGACACGCCTGTTCGGTGTGACCGGCGTATCGGATCACACCGTCGTCAAGCCTGAATGAAGGTCAGGCCTGCGTTGCCTGCTGCAATAGCGTGCGGCAATGACGCGCGATCTGCTTTTCTTCTTCGGTGTGAATCGCCCTCACCTTGCCGGCCGGATCGCTTTCCGTTAGCCCCATGAAAGCGAGCCCGTCGCACACGCGTTTGCGAATCTCCTGACTGTGTTCGCCGATGCCGCCGGTAAACACCAGCAAATCGATTCCGCCCAGCAACGCCGCATAACCGCCGATCGTCTTGCGCACGGCGGTCGCGAACGCATCGAGCGCCAGCGACGCATTCGCATCGCCAGCCGCGGCGCGTTTTTCCAGCGCCTGCATGTCGCTTTCACCATCCGCGTAACCGGCGAGACCGCTCTGGCGATTCAGCAGCGTCTCCAATGCGCCGGCATCGAGCTTCTCCACGCGCATCAGGTACAGCAGCACGCCCGGATCGAGATCGCCGCTGCGCGTGCCCATCGGCACGCCGCCGGTGGGCGTCAAGCCCATCGACGTATCGATCGATCTGCCGTCGCGCAATGCGCACACGCTCGAACCGTTGCCGAGATGGGCGAACACCGCGCGCGCCGGCAAGCCGGCGCCGAGCCGCGCGACCAGCGATTCGTACGAGAGTCCGTGAAAGCCGTAGCGCATTACGCCGGCCTCCGCGTAACGGCGCGGCAACGCAAGGTGTGCCGCGCGCGGCGGCAGCGTGGCGTGGAACGCCGTGTCGAAACAGGCGAAATGCGGCGCGTCGTCGAAAATCTTTTCGGCCTCGTCGATCAACGCAAGCGCCGGCGGAATATGCAGCGGCGCGAAGTGCACGGCCTCCTGCAATTGACGGCGCACGTCGGCGGTAATGCGCTGATGCGTGCGCAAACGCGGTCCGCCATGCACCACCCGATGCCCCACCGCCGCAGGCCGCGCATGGTGCTGTTCTTTGAGCACCTGCGCGAGCTTTTGCAACGCGTCGATTTGCGATTCGAGCACGCGCTCCTGCTGCACCAGCACGCGGCCATCGGGCGCCTTGATCCGCAAACTGCCGTCGTCGCGCCCGATTCCTTCGGCACTGCCTTCCAGCAGCAGGGATTCGTCATTGCCCGCGTGCCTGAACAGGCCGAACTTCAGCGACGAGGAACCGCTGTTCAGCACCAGAATCGTTCGATCGTCAGCGCTGTTTTCAGTGTGCATGGTCATGCCTCGCTCAGCCTTTCCACGTCCAGTTGCGGATTTCTTCCTTATCGATGCCCTCGGCGTGCGCATAAGCCAGATGCTCAATGATCTGGCCACGCAGCCATTCCTTCGCATGATCACCGACGCCGCGCAGCCTCGGCACGCGATCGATCACGTCGATCGCCAGCGAAAAACGGTCGACCTGATTGATGATCGCCAACTCCAGCGGCGTGTTGATGTTGCCCTTCTCGTGATAGCCGTGCACATGCAGGTTGTCGTGATTGGTGCGGTTATAGGTCAGCTTGTGCACCAGCGACGCATACGAGTGGAAGTTGAAAATCACCGGCTTGTCAGCGGTGAACAACGAATCGAAATCGCGGCTGGACAGGCCGTGCGGATGCGCATGCTCGGGCATCAGGCGAAACAGGTCGACAACATTGACGAAGCGGATCTTCAGGTCGGCAAACTGCTCCTTCAGAATCTGCACGGCGGCGAGCGCCTCCATGGTCGGGATATCGCCGGCGCAGGCCATCACCACGTCGGGCTCGGCGCCCTGATCCGTCGACGCCCAGTCCCAGATGCCGATGCCCTTGGTGCAATGCGTGACGGCCGCGTCCATGTCGAGATACTGCAGATGCGGCTGCTTGTCGGCGACGATTACGTTGACGTAATCGCGCGAACGCAGGCAATGATCGGCGACGCTCAGCAGGCAGTTCGCGTCCGGCGGCAGATAAATGCGCACCACGTCCGGGCTTTTATTCGTGACGACATCCAGAAAGCCGGGGTCCTGGTGCGTGAAGCCGTTGTGATCCTGACGCCAGACGAGCGACGTGATCAACAGGTTGATCGACGGCACCGGCTGGCGCCAGCCGAGATCGCGCTTGGCTTTTTCCAGCCACTTGGCGTGCTGGTTGAACATCGAATCGATCACATGGACGAACGCTTCGTACGTGGCGAACAACCCGTGGCGGCCGGTCAGCACGTAGCCTTCGAACCAGCCTTCGAGCGTGTGCTCGCTGAGCATTTCCATCACGCGGCCGTCTACCGCGAGTTCGCCGCCGTCCGCGTCGCTCGGCACGGTTTGCGCAAGCCAGGTTTTTTCCGACGCCTCATAGATCGCGGTCAGCTTGTTGCTCGACGTCTCGTCGGGGCCGAACACGCGGAAGTTCGTCATGTTGTTGCGCATCACATCGCGCAGGAACTTGCCGAGCACCTCGGTCGGCGATGTGTACGAGCCGCCTGGCTTTTTCACCGCCACCGCGTAATCGCGAAACGGCGGCATGGCGAGCGTCTGGCAGAGCACACCGCCGTTCGCATGCGGATTGGCGCTGATGCGGCGCGCGCCTTCGGGCGCGAGTTCGCGCAGTTCTTTCACGAGGCGCCCTGCTTCGTCGAACAGCGTTTCGGGCTCGTAACTGCGCAGCCAGTTCTCGACCAGCTTCAGGCTCTTGCCATTGGTCGCCGGATCGAGCACGGGCACCTGGTGCGCGCGCCACGAGCCTTCCACCTTGTGTCCGTCGACTTCCTTCGGGCCGGTCCAGCCTTTGGGCGAACGCAGCACGATCATCGGCCAGCGCGGCCGCGACGCGTCGTTGCTCTCACGCGCATGCTGCTGGATCGCGCGGATTTCGCCGATGCATTGCTCCAAAGTCGCGGCCATCTGCTGGTGCATGACGGCGGGATCGTCGCCTTCGACGAAATACGGTTTGTGCCCATAGCCGGTCAACAAGGCTTCGAGTTCTTCACGAGGAATGCGCGCGAGAATGGTCGGATTGGCGATCTTGTAGCCGTTAAGATGCAGCACCGGCAACACCGCGCCGTCGCGGATCGGATTGAGGAACTTGTTCGAGTGCCACGAGGTGGCGAGCGGACCGGTCTCCGCTTTGCCGTCGCCGATCATCACCGCGACGATCAGATCGGGATTGTCGAACGCGGCGCCGTAGCCGTGCGAGAGGCTATAGCCGAGTTCGCCGCCTTCGTGAATCGAGCCTGGCGTCTCCGGCGTGCAATGCGAACCGATGCCGCCCGGAAACGAGAACTGCCGGAAGAAGCGCTCCATGCCGGCGACGTCCTGACTGCGGTCGGGATAGATTTCCGAGTAATGGCCTTCGAGATAACAATTGGCCAGCGTGGCCGGTGCGCCATGACCGGGACCGGCCACATAGATCACATTCAGATCGAGCTTTTTGATCAGCCGGTTCAGATGCACGAGCAGGAAGCTCTGCCCCGGGTCCGAGCCCCAGTGGCCCAGCAGGCGGTTCTTGATGTGTTCGGGCTTCAGCGGTTCGCGCAGCAGCGGATTGTCGCGCAGATAGATCATGCCGGCCGAGAGGTAGTTGCAGGCTCGCCAGTAGCGATCCATGTTGCGCAACGTGTCGGCGTCTAGAGTTTGCGGCGGTGTGGGACGAGAGGTTGCTTCAGCCATGGTGTCACTCCTTGAAAAGGACTGTCAGGCAGGTTGGCAAATGCGGCAATGGTGGTTCGTGGTTCGTGAGGCGGCCGGCGTGAAAGAATCGGCAACGCCGGTCATCCTGTCACGCGAACGACACAAGAAAAGTGTACGGGTGGCGCCCTGTATTGGCGGCGGGCGCGAGCCCTTATCTGGCGAGCCTCAGTGTGACAGGAAGCGCGCCGCATGGTTCGACGCAATCGCCCAAAGCTTGATCCAACTGCGACTTCGCGACGGCCGCAAGCGACGGACGCAAGCGTCGGCCTTACGCCGCATGCGCTAGACTTTAAGCGCATATTAAGTGAATGCCTTTATGCTCTCCTTTTAAGCTCCCCTTCATGCTCCTGATGCCGCACGCGCGACCGCGAACCGCATCAGGCGCATCCCGCCTTGCTCACCTCTTACCCGAACGCTCAATCATGCCGACACCCAGCCGCCTCAAAGCGCCGTTGATCCTCGTTCTGACCTTCGTGTTCCTGTTCGCGGGTGTCGCTATCCTGATCGGCGTGTTCGGCTTGCTGGTCAAGCTGTTCGGCCACGCCTGAGCGCCGCCGCGTGGGCGTCGCCGGCGCAACCTGTGTATCCTGAGCAATCTTCCCTGCGCCTTCGCACAGGATCTCGTGCCTTCCCGAGACCCGGGCGCCCGGCTTCATTGCAAGGAGTTTCCATTGACGGACCACGCTGATACTTCCCCGCCCTCCGGCCAGCCGATCGATCCGGAATTGCTCGAACTGGCGCATCAGGTTTTCGACCTCGCGCGGAGCGGCGATGCCGCCATGCTTGCGGCAGTGATCGAAAAAGGCGTGCCGCCGAATCTGCGCAATGACAAAGGCGACAGCCTCGTCATGCTCGCCAGCTACCACGGTCACGCGGACGCCGTGTGCACGCTGCTCGAACGCGGCGCCGATCCAAATCTGCGTAACGACAACGGACAGACGCCGATTGCGGGCGCGGCCTTCAAGGGCTTCGACAAGGTGATCGAAACCTTGCTCGCGCATGGCGCGGATGTGGAAGGCGCGTCGCCGGACGGACGCACCGCGTTGATGATCGCGGCGATGTTCAATCGCACGGCGATCATGGAGTTGCTGATCGCGCATGGCGCGGACCCGAAGGCTCGCGACGCCAACGGCGTGACGGCAATGGATGCGGCCGGCCGCATGGGTGCCGGCGATGCGCAAGCGCGCCTGAAGGAACTCGGTTCATAAAGCGAACCGTGATTGGCTCGCGGCGCGCTCGCATCTCCCTACGCATGACACGTACGCGGAGATGCGCAACACGCCGCGTACCGTTAGCCTTTGTCCGCCAACAAAGACTCCACGTCGATCTCCGCCAATTCGCCGATCCGCTCCACCGTCACGTCCGCCGGTGGATTGCTGGCGATCTCTTTCGGATCGAACGCATAATGCCCCTGACGGGGAAACACCGTCGTCAGTTTGCTGCCCCACGCTTTTTTCATCGCGGTGAGAATGCGCAGCTTGTCGTCGACCATCACATAGTGGCGCGCGGGATAACACTCCATCACCTGGTCGAGCATCAGCTCTTTGTGGATGTAGATCAGCACGCGTCCTTCGACCTCGTCCCATAGCCCCGAGCGGGCGATCTTGCGCGGCTGGAACACCACGTCGCCGTCGGAAAGGATCACCGTGGGGCCGCGCTTGCCCACGTGATCGAGCGCATCCAGCGCGCCCGGATACAGGCGGTTCGCAAACGGATACTCGATCAGGAACGACGACATCAACAGCAGCCGCGTGTCCCGTGGACGCTCCGAGCGATACCGCTGCAACGCGCCCAGGTAGTCGGCATAGCCGAGTTCGGCGCGCAGGTTTTCGAAGATTTCCCAGTACCGCGCGCTGTTCTCCGCGCCGAACTCGCGCATCATGTGCGCGCGTAGATCCGCGAGCACATGGTCGTTGTCCAGCAAGGTGTTGTCGCAGTCGAACAGAAATACGACGTCGTGCGGCGTAGAGGTGGTGGCTGGCATCGCGGCTCCCTGGAATCAGCTTTTCGGCTTATCGGACGGCGTGGCCGCTTTCTCGGCGTGGCCACCGAAATCATTGCGCATGGCCGAGAGCACCCGGTTCGCGAAATCCGCCTCGCCGCGCGAACTGAAACGCGCAAACAGCGCCGCGCTCAGAACCGGCGTAGGCACGCCTTCGTCGATGGCGGCCGCCACGGTCCAGCGCCCCTCGCCCGAATCGGATACGCGTCCTGCGTAGTTCTTCAGATCGACGTCGCTCACGAGCGACCCGGCGATCAGATCGAGCAGCCAGGAACTGATCACACTGCCGCGCCGCCAGACCTCGGTGACGTCGGCGAGATTCAGATCGTATTGATACAACTCGGGGCGGCGCAGCGGCGAAGTTTCGGCGTCGGCCTCGCGCGCGTGCTTGCCGGCGTCGGCGTGATGCAGAATGTTCAAGCCCTCGGCATACGCGGCCATCATGCCGTACTCGATACCGTTGTGAACCATCTTGACGAAGTGCCCCGCGCCCTGCGGCCCGCAATGCAGGAAGCCCTGATCCGCGGTGCTTGACCCAGCGACACGCCCCGGCGTGGCCGGCTCCGAGCCGGCACCCGGCGCGAGCGTCGCGAAAATCGGTTCGAGCCGCTTCACGATCTCCGGCTCGCCGCCGATCATCAGGCAGTAGCCGCGCTCGCGGCCCGCCACGCCGCCGCTCGTGCCGACGTCCACATAGTGAAGCTTGCGCTCGGCCAGCTCGGTGCCGCGGCGAATGTCGTCGTGGTAATAGGAGTTGCCGCCGTCGATCACGATGTCGCCCGGCTCCAGCAAGGGCACGAGTTTCTCCAGCGTTGTGTCGACCACGGCGGCCGGCACCATCAGCCACACGGCGCGCGGCTTCTCAAGCTGCGCGACAAGGTCCTCCAGCGACGCCGCGCCCGCCACGCCGTCCTGTTTCAGCTTCTCGACCGCCGCCGGCTGCACGTCGTAGGCGATACACTGCTGACCGCCCTTCGTCAGACGCCGCACCATGTCGGCGCCCATGCGTCCCAATCCAATCATGCCTAGCTGCATATCTCGCTCCGGAAAGTGCCTCGTTGCGCTGCTGATGTGTTTCGACGATTTGCTTCGTTCTACTGCGGCTCTGCTGCGTTTTCACTGAGCGCTTCAGTCGCGGCGCCAGATTTTTCACGCGCGGCTATGCTCACTGTAGTAGTGTTTTTTCGCGTGCGCCGGACACACGGTAGCAGCCCTGAAGCGCGCTTGCAGTGAAGCGGGCAGCGCCGTACGCATCGAAAGACGATACGCCCTTTTGCAGAGGTTTTGCGCGGCGTAAAGTTCCTCCCGGTTGCAGTTGCGCTGTATTGCGAGGTGCGGCGCGCGCGCACGTTTCGATTCGGCTGACTGCCTTCTTACAGTTCGTTTCGCAGTTGGAGCGGTCGCGGCCGTTTCAGCCCACGCGTCTAGCGCTGCCGCTCCCGCTGTCTGGCCTGGAGCTTGCCATACTGCGAACGCGCAAAACGCTTCACGGCTTTCCACATCAACGGATAGCGGTATCCCGGTACGGCGAACAGCACCAGCGCGCACAGCGCCAGCAAGCCGCAGAACAGAAACGTGCCGCGATAGCTGAACGCCTGCACCAGCAAACCCGACAACACGCCCGAGAGAATCGAGCCGACGCGCGCCGCGTTGAAGAACAGTGCAGTGGCGCGGCCCGGCGCGTGCGGCATCAGATCCTGCACATAGGTCATGCCAAGACACGAAGTCACGGCGACCACGAAGGCGTTGAGCATCTGCATCGGAATCAGCACGTGGACGCCCCCCGCCAGCGACATGCCGACGAAATACACCGCGTGCACGGCGGCGCAGGCGGCTAGCCAGTTAGGCTTGTGCAGTGCCGACGACTTCGCGCCGAGCGCGAGCATCATCGGAATTTCCATCAAGGCGCCGAGGCCGAGCATGATCGACACGTCCAGGTGCGTGCCGTTCAGCCCGTGCACGATATAGAGCGGCAGCACGATCATGGTCGCGTTCGCGGCGAGGCCGAGCAGCGTGAGCGCGGCGACCGCGCGGCCGATGTCGTTGGCCGAGGCGACGCCCGGCAGATCCTCGTGCGCCTCTTCGCCCGGCGTGGTGAGCGGCGGCACGGTGATCGAGGCCGACGGCTCCGACGCGGTGTCTTCCACCGTGTGATCGCCCAGATGGCCTTGCGGCTCGCGCATGCGCCAGACGATCGTCGCGCACGCGCCGAAACTGGCCGCGGCGAACAGGAAGAGCCCGTAAAATCTGCTGGCGGCGAGCACCAGCGCGCCGACCGACGGCCCGAACACCCACGCCGCCGACAGAATGGTCCGCAAGGTCGCGCTGGCGAACACGCGCTCCGCCGGGTCCGCGACCGGCAAGGCGGCGCGGCTGAACGAGAACACCATTGAAATGGCCGAGCCGCCCGCACCGATAAAGACGATGCCGACCACCAGCAGCAGCCGGTAATCACGCACCACGCATAAACACAAATAGCCTAGCGCCGCGGCGATCAACGCGGCCAGCAGCAAGGGCCGGTGCCGTCCGCTCGCGTCGCTCCAGCGGCCCGCGAAGGTGCTGGCGAGCACACCGCTCGCCGCGATCAACGTCATGAACACGCCGAGCCTGAACGGCGTCATGCCGGCGCGCTCGACGCCGAACAGCGAAAGATAGGGAGCGGTGAACGACATCGCCACACCGAGCATGAGCGTCGCGGCGGCGAGCGGCTTGAAGCCGGGAATGCGCAGTAGATCGAAAAAACGCGAGGTCTTTAACACGAGGGGCGGTGGGTCAGAGAAAGCGAGCCTGCGACGCGCGATGCACGCCGCACACTTCGTGGCCGGAACGACCGGGGCATTATCGGCTTAGCTTGCGGGCGCGTAAACCCGTGCCATTGCGTCCCAAAATTGCAGGCCATCCGATTGCCGCACGGCTGGCGGTGTAAGCACGCTACTTGCCGTCCGTTGCGCGCATTTGCTGCGCTTGCGCCTTGTAGTCGTAGGTCGGATAAAACTCGGTGCGATAGCCGCCCCACGCGGTCGTTTCGATCGCCCGGTTGACTTCGCGCAGACGGCTCGCCGGCACGCGCAGCGTGACCACCTGGCCGATGCCCATCATCACGTACCACGACACCACTTCGATGCCGGGCGGCGGAAAAGTCTTGAAGAAACCTTGTGCGCGCAACTGGTCGTTGATCTTCGGCAGCGGCTTGGATTCGTCGTGGCGCAGGAAGATGGTGAGCAGGAAGGTGTCGTCGGAAGCCGACGCCGCCGATGCTGCCGGTGCGGAAGCTGACGCTGCGGTGGTGGTGGCGCTCGACGCGCCGGGTGAGCCGGTCATCCCGGCGCCTGGCGCTGCGCTCGGGTCCGCGCCATATGCAAGCGGCGCAATGCCGAGCGACACGGCCAGCGCCGCGCCGGCCAGGTTGCGACGCAGCAGGCTGGACAAGCCGATGGAACGGCGTTGAGCAACTGCATTAGGCATGGGATGCCTCCATGACGCGGTTGGGAATATGTTTGACTGCGCGCGCGTCGGTCTCTTTGTTTCGTTTCGTTTCGGTGCAAGCAGCGCGCGCGGCGTAGGGCAAGCAATATCCACTCCCGCGCGACACTCCCGACCGCGCGTTACAGCACGACGTAACCGCGTTTCTCCAAGGTCCAGCGGTGCCACTGATTGCCATACATCCCGCAAGCGATACCGAACAGCACCGACAGCACGAGTCCGATCAGGTCGGCAGTTTCGCCCCATAGACCCGAGCAGAAAAGCAGCAGGTTGATTGCCAGCATGACGAAAGCAGCAAACCACATCTTCTTCGACAATGCCCACACGAAGCCCAACAGACACGCGCCCCAACTGAAGCCGGTGGCCACCGCGACGGTTTCGTCCTTGCCGGGATACCGCAGATAAATCTTTTCGCCCATTTCTTCCCTTTTCGCCCTCGATGATTCGCCGCACGCCGGCGACACCCGGACGAATGTTTAACACGCCATGCCGGCAAGAATATGAGTTTGCGCGAAATTCACACCGCCGAGCGTCGAGCCGCGCCGCACCGCGCATCCAGGCGAAGCCACGCTCACTGACGATCCCGCGCATAGCTGCTACTCTTTGCGAATCCATCCGCAGGGGACGCCACGACGGCGCGATCCCCTGCCTGCACAGGTTAAACCGCTCCGGAGCACGCATGGCAACCCAGACAGCCTATTCTTCCAAAGCCCCCTCGCGAGCCCAGCTCGATGCCCTGCCGGGGGCCACCCTCGTCGAATTCGGCACGGACTGGTGCGGCTACTGCCAGGGCGCGCAGGCGTCGATTGCCCAGGCTCTCGAAGCGCACGACGGCCTCAGGCATCTGAAGATCGAAGACGGCCCGGGCCGGCCGCTCGGCCGCTCGTTCAAGGTGAAACTCTGGCCCACGCTGATCCTGATGCGCGACGGCGCGGAAGTCGCGCGCGTGGTCCGCCCGGCCAACGCCGCGGCAGTCGCGGACGTCCTGACGCCGCTCTGAGGTCTGGCGGCGCATGCGGCATCTTATGCGCCGCGCCATGTCCACCCGATCACTATCATGCGACAAGCCATCCATCATCTGAGCGTCAAGGCCCGCAGCCGCGGCCTCGTCGAATTCACCGGCGAAGCGCGCCGCTTCGTCGCCGCGCAAGGCATCGACACAGGCCTGCTGACGCTGTTTTGCCGCCATACGTCCGCATCATTGCTGATTCAGGAGAACGCCGACCCTTCGGTGCAACGCGATCTGGAGCGCTACTTCGCGAGCCTCGCGCCCGAAGACGCCGAGCGCTACGAACACGACGCCGAAGGCCCGGATGACATGCCGGCCCATTTGCGCACCGCGCTCACGCAAGTGCAATTGTCAGTGCCGGTCGAACACGGGCAGATGGTGCTCGGCACATGGCAAGGCCTGTATCTGTTCGAGCATCGCCGTCACACGCAGCAGCGGGACATCGTGCTGCATCTGATCGGCGAATGACGCCAGTTCACCGCCTCACAGCGGCGCCCCGCCGAACGCCTGGCGCTGCGCGAGGGACACGAAGGCCTGCGCGTCGCGCGCCGCCTGCACCACCGCTGCCATGCCGAAGAACTCGTGCGTCGCGCCCCGATAGTTGCGATGCTCGACGGGCACGCCCGCGCCGTGCAGTTTCTGCGCGAGCTTCTCGCCGTCCGAGCGCAGCGGATCGATGCCCGCCGTCACGATCACGGCCGGCGGCAAGCGTGACAGATCCGCGCTCACCACGTCGATCAACGGACTGGTGAGATCGCTCTCGCTGTTGATCACGTTATGCATGAACCACAGCATCATCGGCTTGTTCAAGGGTTTGGCGTTGCGGTTCTCTTCATAAGAGATCGACACGATGTTGTTGCTCGCCACCGGATAGATGAGCGCCTGATGCATCGGCATGCGGATGCCGGTATTGCGCGCGCGGATCGCTACGTTGATCGCCAGATTGGCGCCTGCGCTCTCGCCCATGATCGCGATCTTGTCCGGGTTGCCGCCGAGGCTCATCGCATTGCCGATCAGCCAGCCCCATGCGGCGAACGCGTCGTCATGCGCGGCGGGCAAGCGGTGCTCGGGCGCCTGGCGGTAGTGCGCGGACATCACGATGGCGCGGCTTTGCGCGGCCATCGAGCGCGGCGTGGCGTCGTAGGTATCGAGTTCGGCGAGCACCCAGCCGCCGCCGTGGAAATACAGAATCAGCGGGAACGGCCCCTCGCCTTGCGGCGTGTAGACGCGCGCCGAAATGCTGCCGGCCGCGCCCGGAATCATGATGTCCTGAGTGCGCACCGCTTCCAGTTCCAGCGCGGGACGCGCGCTGAATGCCGGGTCCTGCATGAGTTTCTTGACGGCGTCGGCAGGCGTGGGCTGCTGCCTCGCCTCCTCCACCGTGCAATCTTCGATGGGCTTCGGGTCGAGACTCTTGAGCGCCTCGAGCACCGCCTTCATGTCGGGATCGGCATGCCCCGTTGGATCCATGCCGACCATGCCTTTGATCGTATCGCCGAGTGTCATGTCCATGCTCCTGCGGAAAATGAGGGGCACGGATTCATCGGAGGCTTTCACGAACGGCGCTCGACAACCGTGCATGCAGTCAATTTCAGCAAGGGCTATACCTGTGAATGGCATACCGCCGGCTACGGTTGCATCACTGTCCCTTCGTATCGCTGCTAGCGTTCGCGCCCGGCATATTGGTCGAGTCGGTTGCCGGCTTCGTTTTCGACGACTTCATGTGATGCTTTTTAGCCGACTTCGAATGCGCCATCGCGCCGGATGCCTGCATGTCGCCGCCTTCACGCGTTGCGCCGGCATTGGTGCCCGCGTTCGGGTCGTTGCCGGCCGGACCGCCGCCACCGCCTCCACTGCCCTGCGCCATCGCAACCGACGAAGCGGCGAGCAAGGCCGAGATGAGAATCGCGCTGCGAGTCTTGCTTCTGGTGTTCATGACTTTCTCCTGTCCGAAAAGAAGTGGGTTGCGTCGGCCGGCTCGGCCAGATACGCATAACCTCGTCTTCTTCTCAGCAAGGGGTATGCCGCAAATCAAGGAACACTTCGAACATCCCAGGCCGCGTGCCGCGAACGGCGAGCCTTACGGTTCACACGCCACGAGCGCGTGCAGTTCGTCGATGTTGAATGGCTTGGCGAGTATCGCCACGCCCAGGCGCCGCGCGCGCTCGAGTTCGTCCGCGTAGCCGGTCATCAAGGCGATCTTCTGCGACGGCCACGCGCTGCGCACCTTTTCCGCGAGGTCGATGCCGTTGAGCTTGCCCGGCATCTGGATGTCGGACAGCACGAGTTCGAAGCGCGCGCCGCCCGTGAGGACGTCGAGCGCCTGGTCGGCGGTCGGCTCGTGACGCACCTCGCAGCCGAAAGTCTCCAGCACCGCCGCCACGCCTGCCGCGACTTCTTCGTTGTCTTCGACCAGCAGCACGACCCCGCTCGGCGCCAGCACCGGCGCAGGCACTGTCTCGGCTTGCACGACCGTTGTCTTCCGGCGGTCGCGATAGCGCGGCAGATACATCCTCACCGTCGTGCCGCTGCCCGGCACGCTGTCGATCTTCGCCGTGCCGCCCGCCTGTTCGCACATGGACAGCACCTGTGCAAGGCCGAGGCCGGTGCCCGAACCACGCAGCTTGGTCGTGAACAGCGGCTCGAAGGCGCGCCGCGCGACGGCTTCGGGCATGCCCTCGCCGTCGTCGGTACAGGCGATCAGCACGTATTCACCGTCGGGCAGCAAGGTGTCGCTGCCGACCAGCCGGTTGTTCTGGCAACGAATCACGAAGCGGCCGCCGCGGGGCATCGCGTCGCGCGCGTTGACGGCCAGATTCATGATTGCGAATTCCAGATCGGTCGGATCGGCCAGCACCTGCCAGACGTTCTCGACCATGTTCAAGGCGAGCTCCACGTTGTCGCCGAGCGCGGCGTCGATCAGTGGCGCGGCGGCGGGCAGCCACGTGGCGAGTTCGAGCGGCTGCTGTTTGAGCGGCTGCTTGCGCGCCACGCTCAGAAGGCGCCGCGTGAGCGATTCGGCGCTGGCGGTGGCGCGCTCCACCGCGAGCACTTCTTTCTCGACGTTGTTGAAGCGCTTGAGCCGCGCGAGCTCCGTGTTGGCGGAAACGACCATCAGCAGATTGTTGAAATCGTGCGCGACGTTGGCGACGAGATTGCCGAGCGCGCCCATGCGCTGCAGTTGTCTGCTCGAAGCTTCTGCGGAGAGACGCATCGCCACCTCGCCCTGCCAGCGTTCCCACGCGCGGCGCTCGCCTGCCAGTTGACGCAGCGAGTAGAACACCAGCAGCCAGATGGCGATGCAGGGCAGCGCAGTCAGTGCAGCGATCATGATGAAGTGCTGCTGCCATGCTTTGCCGATGGACGAAGTGGCGTAGGCGCTCATCACGTAGAGCGGATAGTCGCCGACGCGGCGAAACGCCAGCAGACGTTCCACGCCGTCCACCGTCGAATTCAGACGGACGTGGCCGGACAGTTGTCTGTCGCGCAATGCCTGGGTGAATTTGCTTCGCGGGCTGGGCTTCGCGCCCGCCGGCCACGGCGGATAGCGCACCAGCAGGCTGCCGTCCTGGCGGTACAGGCCCAGCGCGAGCGACGCATCGCCGTTGGTCAGCTCACGATAGAAGCGCGAGAAGTACTCGTTGCGCAGCGCCACCGAGACCACGCCGAGGAACTCGCCGTTGTCGTCCGAGCGGCCTGTCGCGGTGGTGAACACGTTGGTTTGCGAGAGCGGGCCGAACATCGGCAGAGAAAAATACGGCTGCGGGCGCATCGCTTTCGCGCCGGTGAAGTCCTCACGCTGCGCGATCGACATGGCGGGCGCGGGATACGTGCGGCTCGACACCAGCAGATCGCCTTGCGCGCCAAGCAGATAGATCGACGAGACCTGCGGAAAGTCGCCGCCGATTCCGTGCAGGCGGTCGTGCAGCAGCGCCTGGCGCGCGCGGATCTGCGCGTCGTCGTCATTGCCGAGCAGTTCGACGATGCGCGAGGACATCTGCTGGTTCAGATCCATCACCTTGACGGCCTGTTCCTCGGCGACGCGCGCGAGCCGGTCGATCATGTCGTTCGAATCGGCGATCCGGCGCTGGTAGTCGAAGTAGCCGTAGCCCGCAAGGCAGAGCAGAGGAAACGCAATCGACACGGCGAGGACGATCAGCAGCATGCGCCGCGTCGCCGCGAAATTGCGCGACGGCATGGGGAAATCGACTGCTGCACGTTCCGCACGTTGCACGGTCACGATCTCCATAAAGGTCAACACAGGTCAGGCACGTCATGGCGCGTCATGCTCGCCGCATGTTCGTGCGCTGTTTCTTTTTCCCTGAATTTACCGCACTTCAGCGGTTCTCCATAGTGCGCCGGGTGAGGAAACCGCACTTGTGCCGGTGCGCGCCGGTGGGCACATGAATTGCTGGACCATAAGGGTTATACGACCTGAAAGCGTGCTGCATTGCGGCGTGCTCATGCGTGTTTGCGCTGCTTACGCTGCTCTGCGCTGATCTGTGCTGTGCTTTCTCACTCCAGCGTCCGCGAGGAACCCGCCATGCCTACGACTGCCCGATGCGTCGCTCAGCTCTCGCAACTGCGAACCGACCGCGCTGAACGTGTCGTGGTGAACGACGAAAAGATTCTGCTGGTACGCGACGGCGATACCGTGCACGCCTATTCCGCCGATTGCCCGCACGCGGGTGCGCCACTCGAAGAAGGCGCGCTCTGCCACGGCCGGATCATCTGCCCGTGGCACAAGGGCACGTTCGACGTCGCCACCGGCAACGTGCTCGAACCGCCCGCGCTGGTCGGGCTCGACCGCTATCCCGTGACGGTGACGGGCGACGACGTGATGGTCACGCCGGAAAAGATTCCGCAACCGGCGGGCAGCGCCAAGGCCAAAGAACCGCATTACGTGGTAATCGGTGCGGGCGCGGCAGGCGCCGCCGCTTGTGCGGCCCTGCGCGAATCTGACTTTAGTGGCCGCGTCACGCTTGTAGGCTATGAACCGCATGCGCCTTACGACCGCACGTCGCTAAGCAAATTCGTCCCCTCCGGTGAAATGGCGCCCGCCGATGTACCGCCGCTCCTCGCGCCGGACTGGCTTGAGAAGCACGACGTCGAGCGCATCGTGCAGAAGGTTGCGCGGCTCGATGTGCCCGCCCGCACGATTCATTTCGAAAGCGGCGCCGCGCTGAAGTACGACACCGCCTTGCTCGCGACCGGCAGTGTGCCGAAGCTTCCTCACATTCCCGGCGTGGAACTCGGCGGCGTGCACGTGCTGCGCAGTCTCGACGATGCCGCCGCGCTCGTCGACGCCGTCGGCGACGATGCCGGCCAGACCCAGGTCGTCATTCTCGGCAGCAGCTTCATCGGACTCGAAACGGCTGCCGCGCTGCGCAAACGCGGCACGCCAGTGACCGTCATTTCGCCGGAGAAAGTGCCGTTCGCGAGGCAGTTCGGCGAGCGCGCGGGCGCGATGTTCCGCGCGCTTCACGAGCGCAACGGCGTGGTGTTCCATCTGGAAGCGAAGGTCGCCTCGCTCGAAGGCGAAGAAGGCAACGTGCATCAGGTGATGCTCGAAAACGGCGAGCATGTCGCTGCCGAGGTCGTGCTGTTAGGCACGGGTGTCACGCCGGCTACCGGTTTTGTCGAAGGCCTGCCGCTGCAAAAAGACGGCGGCGTGCTCGTCAACGCGGGCATGCAGGCCGCGTGCGGTCTCTACGCGGCGGGCGATATCGCCGTGTTTCCGCTGCACGAGGATCAGGAACCGGTGCGTATCGAACATTGGCGCGTTGCCCAGCAGCATGCGCGCATTGCCGCGCAAAACATGTGCGGCGCGCGGCATCGCTATGCCGGCGTGCCGTATTTCTGGACCTATCACTTCGGCAAGAACTTCGAATATCTCGGCCATGCGAGCGAGTGGGACGAGATCGTGACCGACGGCGACCTCGACCGCCAGCAATTCCTCTCGCTGTACCTGAAGGACGACAAGGTGGTCGCCGTGCTCGCCTGCGAACGCGAAGCGCAGACCGCGCAGCTAATCGATGCCATGAGAAGCGGTGTGTCGCGCGCGGATGCGTTGGCAATCGTCGGCGGCGCTTCGTGCGTCACGAAATGAACAACCGGTAACCTGAAGGAGAAACGCCATGACAGAACACAAGGAAAAGCACCCGCACTCGAACAAGAGCGAAAAGCAGATCGACAAGCAGGTCGAAGACAGCTTCCCCGCGAGCGATCCGCCTTCCACCGGCGGCACCACGAAGATCGTCCCCGACAAGGATGCCGCTTCGAAAGACAAGTCGGCCGCAAAGAAACCGGCTGCACACTAGGCCGCGGTGAGCCGCGTCAAGCGGAGATGAACCGCCCTGCCGCGTTGCCGGCGGGCGGTTTTTTTCAACGATGTATCGCACCGTTCAGACGCGCTGCAGTCGCATCGCCGAGCAAAGAGAACAACTTTCAGTGAAGTCGTGGCGACTTAACCGTTGACCACGATGGGCAGCTCCTCCTCGGCCCGGCTTCTCGCCGAATCGACACGCCAGCAAGCCGCGAGAATCTCCTGCAGCGTGCGCGCATAACACTGCGCCCCCATTGCGCTTTGCAGATCCGCGCGCCACTTCTCCGTATCGGGGTCCGCCCACAATCCGACCACGATCGACACGTTCGGCAAGCGTGCGCGAATGCGCCTGACCAGATAGCGCAAATGCGACGGAACGCCGTCGATCTGCAAGTAGAGAATACAGACGATGCCGATATCATCCGCGTCGAGCTGATCGATCGACGCGCGCGATGCGGCCTCATGCGGCAACGCACGTGACTTGAAGCCGTGCTTGCCCAGCAGCTGCAACAGGATAGTGGTGGCTAATGCGTCTAGCGGGCCGCGTCCGGGAATGCATAGCACGCGGCTGCAAGCAGCGAGCGGCGACGGGTTCGTTGCATGTGCTTCTCCCGAATGGCCTGGCGCAACGGGCCGTGGATTCGCCGCTTCAGTTCGTGCAACATCGGATGCGTCGGACGCTGAAGGCGCCAACGGCCCTGTCGGACTCCAGTTCTCGTCCACCGCAGCAGTAGCTGGTTCGCGGTCGTCGTAACCGTCGAGGCCGTCCACGAGGTCGTTCGTCGTCGCCTCGATGCGTGCAAGCTGCGTTGCCGTCACACTGCCGCGCATTACGTCGTTGGCCGCGAGCTGCAGGCCCTTGATCGCGACCTCGTCGTAGTACGAGGACAAGGAGCGCTCGCGCAGCAGGAGTTCCGCCTGCTCGATCGCTTCGTCCGGGTCGCCCGCCAACGCACGCTGATAAAAATTTTCCACGGGCGTCAGCGCGGGCTGGTCGCCTAACAGCACGTCGAGAAACTCCAGGCGCCGCACATGCCGGCCGAGCACGAGCAGGCAAAGCGTCAACGGCGTGGACAGAATCAAGCCTATCGGCCCCCAGATCCAGCTCCAGAAAATCGCGGCCACCACGACCGAAAACGGCGAGAGCCCCGTGCTGCGTCCATACAGCAGCGGCTCGACGATCTGCCCGACCAGTACTTCCACGCTGACGAACAGCGCCAGCGACCAGATCGCCATTGTCCAGCCCGGACTCACGGCGGCGGCGAGCGCGGTGGCCAGCGTCGCCGAGATCCATATGCCGACGTAAGGCACGAGCCGCAGCAGCGCCGCGAGAATGCCCCACAGAATCGGACTCGGCACACCGATCATGAACAGCCCCGTGCCGATGATCACGCCGACGCCCGCGTTCAGGCCGAGTTGCGAAACGAAGTAACGGCTCAAACGCCGCGCGGCTTCGTCCATTACCGTGGTCGTGCGGTGCAGGTCACGCGAGCCGAACAGACGGATGGCGCGGTCGCGCAGATCGTCGCGTTGCAACAGGATCACCACCATCACGACGAAAACGATAAACGCCGTTTCGAGCGGACTGATCGCCGGCGACAATACACGTCTCGCGAGTTCGAACGGCGTCGGCACCGGCTCGCGCACTTCGACCGGCACGGCAGCGGGCTCGCTGGCTGTCGAACGCGCACTGTCACGAGACGCCGGGCCACGCTGCGGCGCCGGTTGCGGCGGCTCGACTGTCGCGCGTTGCAGCGCCTGGCCTGCCGCGCTCGCAAACCGGTTCAGTTTGCCGATGGTCAGGCTGTGCGCCGTCTCCATCTTCTGCTCGATGGTCGCCTGATAACGTGGCATGCCGGCCGCAAGATCGGTCAGTTGCGTGGCAATCACCGCGCCGAGCATTCCGATCACCGATACCGAGATCACCACGGCGGCGAACACCGACGCCACATGCCCAAGCCGCAAACGCATCAACGCATTGGCGAGCGGCGCGACGAGAAAGCTGAGCAGGATGGCGAGCGTGATCGGAATCAGCACGGCGCTTGCGAAGTAAAGGCAAGCGACCGCCGTCACGCCCACCGCGAGCGAGATCAGGCTGTCCAGGCTGAAGGCCGTGGCGGGCGCTCGAATGTGCGCGGCCGGCCTCACGCCGCGCGGTTCGGGGATGTCCTTCATTTGCGCAAAACTGTCCGGTTGTGTTGAGTTCCCGTTCCTGTCAGGCGAGACGTGCGAGGCGAATTGCACACGCGGATGGTGGCGACGTGCCGACGCGCTGTCGCGCCTCGCTCATGTGTTCAATCTTCGCGTTCAACCTTCTGTCGCGTTGCGATAGCGCGCTTACTTCACAGGTTCGCCGGAATCCGGCCCACTTTCCACTGGCGGCGCTTCCTTCTCTATCTCGGCGCGTGCCTGATCCCAATACTCGTCGGGCGTGCCCTTGGGATCGTCAGCCTGCTCCCACAGGTAATAAGCGCGCATGCGGATCTGTTCCTCTTGAGAGGTTTGTTCCTGTTCCATTTGATCACCTCGGTTGAACCTGGCGTGGGCGGATGTCGGCTGCTGAACTGCGCGCAGGCCGCCGCAAAACAGCGGCGCGCGTGCAGTCTCTTGCAATCGAGCAAGCGCTATACCCGGCGGCGCAAGCTCGACTGCGTTTCACGCCCGGGCCCGTCACGCTCCGGCGGAGGGTTCGCTTTCGTCAGTGGTGAGCTGCTCTTCGAGGCGGTCGAAGACACGCTGCGTCGCGCGGTTCGGTGCGTCGAGGGCGAACAGCAGGAGTGAGCGTCCCGTCACCTGATACGCGTCGCCGGCGCTGAACAGCGGCAATTCGGAACGAACCGGCATGTTGGTGTCGACGAGGCAGGTCCACCGGTCGCCCTCGGGAACATCGGGTAGCGTGAAGTTGACGACATCGTGATGCGCGTTGAACACCAACAGCAAGGTCGCGTCCGAGGCCGGCCGGCGTATGCCGCTCGCCTGTGCGCGGCCGTCGATCACGAGGCCGAAGCAGCGCATCGACGGATCGTCCCACTGTTCCTGCGAGAGATCCGTGCCGTCCGGCGAAAGCCAGCGCGCGTCGGTCACGTCCAACGCCTCGTTGTATTCGCCGATGATAAAGCGGCCACGCCGCAATACCGGCAGACGGTGACGAAGCGTGGTCAGATTCTTGACGAACTCGGTAAGCGCGCGGCCGTCGTCGTCGATGGCTTCCCAATCCACCCAGCTGATCTCGTTGTCCTGGCAATAGGCGTTGTTGTTGCCCTGTTGCGTGCGGCCGAATTCGTCGCCCGCGAGAATCATCGGCGTGCCTTGCGAGAGCAGCAACGTGGCCAGCAGATTACGTTTCTGGCGCTCGCGCTGTTGACGAATCTCCGGATCGTCGGTCGGACCTTCCACGCCCATGTTCCAGGACTTGTTGTCCGAGTGGCCGTCCTTGTTGTCCTCGCCGTTGGCTTCGTTGTGTTTGTCGTTGTATGAAACCAGATCGTTGAGCGTGAAGCCATCGTGCGCGGCAATGAAGTTCACGCTGGCCCACGGGCGGCGGCCGCGATGATTGAATTTGTCGCCCGAGCCGGTGAGGCGCGTGGCGAGATCGGCGACCTTGCCTTCGTCGCCCTTCCAGTATTCGCGCACCGTGTCGCGAAAGCGGTCGTTCCACTCGGCCCAGCCGGGCGGAAAGCCGCCGACCTGATAGCCGCCCGGGCCGCAGTCCCACGGCTCGGCAATCAGCCGCACGCTCGAGAGCACCGGGTCTTGCCGGCAACTGTCGAGGAAACCGCCGCCCTCGTCGAAGCCGTGCAGTTCGCGGCCGAGAATCGTGGCGAGATCGAAACGGAAACCGTCCACCTTCATTTCCGTCACCCAGTAGCGCAGGCTGTCGGTCACCATCTGCAGCACGCGCGGATGCGACAGGTTCAGCGTGTTGCCGGTGCCGGTATCGTTGATGTAATAGCGCGGCTCGTCGGGCATCAGGCGATAGTACGACGCGTTGTCGATGCCCTTGAACGAGATCGTCGGGCCACGCTCATTGCCTTCCGCGGTGTGGTTGTAGACCACGTCGAGAATGACTTCGAGATTGTTGTTGTGAAAGCGGTCCACCATCTCCTTGAACTCGCCCACCGAATCGATCGACGAGGCGAAGAAACGTGGATCGGCCGCGAAGAAGCCGATCGTGTTGTAGCCCCAGTAGTTGGTGAGGCCTTTATCGAGCAGATAGCTGTCGTTCACGAAGGTCTGAATCGGCATGAGTTCGACCGACGTGACGCCGAGGTTCCTGATGTAGTCGAGCACGACCTGTTGCCCGAGTCCGGCGAACGTGCCGCGCAGATTTTCCGGTACTTCCGGATGCCGTTTGGTAAATCCGCGCACATGGGCTTCATAAAAAATCACGCGCTCCCACGGCAGCGCATTCCGCTCGGGATGACTCCACGAAAAGTTGGCGTCGACCACCTTGCATTTGGGCACGAAGGGCGCGCTGTCGCGCTCGTCGAAAGAAAGGTCGCCCTCTTCGGAATCCAGCGTGTAGCCGAAGATTTCCGGCGCCCATTTGAGCTCGCCAATATGCGCCTTCGCATAGGGATCGAGCAGCAGCTTGTTCGGATTGAAGCGATGGCCCTTCTCGGGTTCATAAGGGCCATGCACGCGATAGCCGTACACCGCGCCCGGTTTGAGGTTCGGCACGAACACGTGCCACACCTCGTCGGTATATTCAGGCAGTTCGATGCGTTCGATTTCGTTTTCGCCCGTTTCATCGAACAGACACAATTCGACCTTGGTGGCGTGCGCCGAGAACAGCGCGAAGTTGACACCGCTCCCGTTCCATGTCGCGCCGAGCGGAAAAGGGGTGCCCTCCGCGATGCGCGACGAGTAGTTGGCCTGGAATGACATAGTGGTTCCTGTGGAAGCAAGAGGCGCTGGCGCGCGTGTTTTAGTTCAAGGGTGGATCAGTCGATGCAGGAATTTCCGGCCGCATGGAATGCACCATCGGAACGCCGAACAGCAAGCCCACTAAATAGCAAATTCCGGACCTGAGAGCATTCGTGCGAGTGTTTGGGTGCCGCGGCACAACTCTTGCAGCCGGCATGGTGAAGGCCGACTCAGTGAGGCGCGGCGCGGTACAGGAAGCGCCGCACATTTCATCAGGGAGAAAATCATCATGCAACGAAAGATCAAGCCGCTGGCCGCCACCGCCCTGCTTCTCGCCACGCTGGCCTCGTATGGCCATGCTTACGCTCAGGGCGCGCCTCAGGCAATTACGGAGAAACGTACGGACGTGGTGCAACTCGCAAGTGGCTACCGCGCGTCCAAGTTGAGTGGCGCCGATGTTTATAACAAGTCCAAGGACACGATCGGCACGTTGGACGATCTGATCGTCTCACCGAGCGGCGACCGCAGCACGTATGCAATTCTGTCGGTAGGGGGATTTCTCGGCATGGGCAAACACCTGGTCGCCGTGCCGTTCAACGATCTGCAGATCAATAACCGCCGTGTGGTGCTGCCCGAAGCCACCAAAAAATCGCTTGAGGCGTTACCTGAATTCAAGTACGCCCCGGACTGATCAAGGCCTTTCGATTCCATTGACCAGCTGCAAGGAACTAGCCTTGCAGCTGGATTTTTCTATAGCGTCTGCAATGTGTGATCAGAAATTCGCTCGGCACGACGATATATTCAATTAACCTAAATAATCTGCGTGCCGCTAAACGCTCGATCTGCGGCGAATTCCACTACTGCTGCATGGAGAATTTCTTTCAAACCGTGTGCAGCCTTTACGACGGGCCGGCCACGTGCAGCGCCGCCGCCGATTCAAGCACCCGCAACAGACGCTCGGGCGTCAACGGTTTCGCGCAATGCGCATCGAAACCAGCGGCTTTCGCACGTGCGCGGTCATCACGTGAGGCAAACGCTGTACACGCCACCAGCAACATATGAGAAGTCAAAGGATGGGCGCGCAGGCGCCGGGCCAGTTCAAGGCCATCCAGCCCCGGCATCTTGATGTCCAGCACCACCGCGAACGGCTGCCATTCACGCGCCATCTCGCAGACGGCAAAGGGATCCTCGAGCGCGCGGCACTCGAAGCCGTCGGCAACCAGCAACATCTGCAATGCTTCTGCCGCTTCCTGGTAATCGTCCACCACGAGGACGCGCCGGTGCGACGCCATCGCGTACTGGATAGGCCGCCACACTACGACGTCTTCGTTATCGTCCATCCGGTCGTCGAACGTCACCATCTTCTCCTTGGCATTTGCGCGTGCCACTCGCGGGCACTTCGAAACCTGCGTGCAAGATTCGCTCCTGCCACGCGGACAAAACTCATCGTTTGCCGGACGATGGTCTTCCAGTTGCGTCGCGTTCGCGACGTACGCCTTACCTCATCACCTTAGCTCAGGCAATAAAATGCCGCTGGCTAAAAACCCTGCACCTTTTTAGGGATTTGTACTCAGCGGGTTATCCCGCACGATCGTCGATGAAGCCCTTTAGCATTGCCAGCGTATCGGCGTCGTCGATATGTTTATCGGTCCGCCAGCGCAGCATGCGTGGAAAACGCACCGCCACGCCGGACTTATGACGCGGACTCGCCTGAATGCCTTCGAAGCCGATTTCGAAGACCAGCGTGGGCGTGACGCTGCGCACAGGGCCGAATTTTTCGATCGTGGTCTTGCGCACGATCGCGTCCACCTGACGCATTTCTTCGTCGGTTAGACCGGAATAAGCTTTCGCGAAGGGCACCAACGTGCGCACGCCGTTCGCCTCGTCCCAAACCGCGAAGGTGAAATCGGTGTAGAGACTCGCACGGCGGCCGTGGCCGCGTTGCGCGTAGAGCAGCACCGCATCGATTGCATACGGATCGATCTTCCATTTCCACCACGTGCCGGAGGCTTTGGTGCGGCCCACGCCGTACATCGATTCGCGTTGCTTGACCATGAGCCCTTCCACGCCACGCGCACGGCTCTCGTCACGTAACGCTGCAAGCGCCTGCCAGTCCGCTGCGCCAACCAGTGGCGACACGCGCAGCAGATCTTGCGCGAGTGTGCCTTCGATTGAAACAGCCAGCGCCTCCAGTCGCGCGCGCCGCTCGACGAGCGGCGTCATGCGCAGGTCCTCACCGTGCGCTTCGAGCAGATCGTAGGCAAGCAGCGTGGCCGGCGAATCGGCGAGGATTTTTTTAGTCAGCGTTTTGCGTGCAATGCGCGGTTGCAGGCGCGCGAACGGCAATGGCGCCATGTCGCCGGGTTCCCAAGCGAGAATCTCTCCGTCGACCACGAAACCATCCGGCAAGGCTTCGCCCAACGCCGCCACTTCGGGGAATCGATCCGTGATCAGATCCTCGCCGCGTGACCATAACCAGACACGCCCGCCACGTTTGACGAGTTGCGCGCGAATGCCATCCCACTTCCATTCGATCTGCCATTGCGATGGATCGCCGAGCGTCGCCGGATCGGCTTGCAATGGATGCGCGAGAAAGAACGGATATGGCAGGCCGAGGTCGCTCTCATGCGGATGATCTCCGGCCTGTGTCTCATCGCCTGTCGCTTCCGGTGCGATCAAACGCAGATAGCGCGCGGCATCGGGCTTCTGTTGCGAGTCGGTCCAACCGACCATGCGTTGTGCGATCCGCTTATGATCGACGCCCGCGACTTCCGCCAGCGCCCTCACCACCAGTTGCCGCGCAACGCCCACCCGAAACCCGCCGCCGATCAGTTTGGTCAGCAGGAAACGGCCGCCCCAGTCGAGTTCGTCCCAGTAGCTGAGCAAACGCGTGCGCAACTCTTCCGGCGTCGCACCACGCAAAGTCAGCACGCGTTGCTCGATCCATTGCGTGAGACCCAGTTCGGAACTGCGTTGCGCGGGCGGCAGGATATGAGCGATGGTTTCGGCCAGATCGCCCACTGCGTGATAGGACTCTTCGAATAACCACGCGGGCAAGCCGGCACGCTCGCGGGCGATCTCGGTCAGCAGACGCGTCGGCACCGATTGGCGCGGTTTGCCGCCGGCTAGAAAATACGACGCCCACGCGGCGTCTTCCGGTTCGGCCACGGCGAAGTAGCTGGTAAGCGCTTCGAGTTTGTCGTGCGTGGACGTGGTCGCGTCGAGCGCGGTGTAGAGGGCGGCGAAACGTTTCATACGCGGCTCGACGGGTTGGACGCGTTGGCCGTGTCATCAGTGGAGGCGTCGCGCCCGGCGGCTTGAGCGAACTCGTGCGGCACGCTGCCAGTCGCGGCGGTTTCATCCGCGCCCGCGGCATCGGCTTCGACCGTATCGTCGCCATATTGCGTTTCAAACGCGCCGGCCTCGAGGCCTTGCTCGCGCAACCATCGCACCATCGGCTCCACCGAGCCGTGCGTGACGATCACGCGTTCGGCGCCCGTTGCCTGAATGGCGGTTTGCAGGCTGGGCCAATCGGCGTGATCCGACAGCACGAAGCCACGGTCGACCCCACGCCTGCGGCGCGCGCCACGCAGACGCATCCATCCCGACGCGAACGCATCGCTATAGTCGCCAAAGCGCTTGAGCCATGCGCTGCCCTGCGCGGACGGCGGCGCCACGATCAATGCCTGGCGGAACGCCGCCTTGTCCTTGACCGGTATCTCGCTCACGAGCCGCACCGGCGGTAAATGCACGCCGGCGTCGCGATATGCGCGATTGAGCGGCTCCACGGCGCCGTGACAGAAAATCGGCCCAATGCCCGCATCGACACTCGCGAGCACGCGCTGCGCCTTGCCGAACGAATAGCAGAACAGTACGGACGCGCGTCCTTCGGCAGCGTTATGACGCCACCACGAATCGACACCGTCGAATACGGTTTGCGGTGCGTCCCATCGGTAGATCGGCAGGCCGAAGGTCGACTCGGTAATGAAAGTGTCGCAGCGCACCGGCTCGAAGGCATCGCAGGTCGGGTCGGGGTCGAGCTTGTAGTCGCCCGAGGCGACCCACACGCGACCACGATGTTCGATCCGCACTTGCGCCGAGCCGAGCACATGCCCTGCGGGATGCAGCGACACGGTCGTGCCGTTGAGATCTACACGCTCGCCATACGGCAGGGTTTGCAGTGATATGCCGGGCAAACGCGACAGCAGTACCTCCGCTCCTGCATGCGACGCGAGGTAGTGCCGGTGCCCGAAGCGCGCGTGGTCGGAATGCGCGTGAGTGATCACCGCCCGTTCGACGGGACGCCACGGATCGATATAGAAGTCGCCAGGCGGACAATACAAACCCTCCGGCCGCGCCACCACGAGGTCCGCAAGATCTGCTTCGTCAGAGGCTATAGTCAATGGTGGTTCCGATGAAAAGCGGGTGTCTTGCAGGACGCTGATGCAACTGCGCGCAACCTCGATACAACCGCCAAGCAAACTGCATTCCTGGCACCTGCCAGTAACTCGGAATGCCGAAGAGAAACGGCAACGTGAGCGTGGCTGCATTCTTGCTTGAGTATGCACGAGCAACAAGGCTAGCGCATCGGCAAAGCCAGCAGTCCGGCAGGCCAGCCACGCGCGCTGTGAGGTCCCATGCAAACCATCATCGATGACCACGCGTTATATGTGGCGAAACATCCCGGTGCTTTCGCGCTGCAAACCTTGAAGGCATTTCGCGCCAACCAGGGCTTGCTGCTTGCGGGCGCGGTCGCGTATTACGCGCTGTTGTCGATCGTACCGCTCATGATCCTGATCGTGATTGCCCTGTCGCGCTTCGTGCCGCAGCATGTGTTGCTTGCGGCGCTCGCGCATCTGTTGCAGTGGCTGGTGCCGGGCCAGTCGAACGCATTGGTGCACGAGCTGGCCAATTTTCTCTCGCATCGCGCGGTGATCGGCTGGGTCCTGCTGCTGACGATGATCTTCTTCAGTTCGCTCGCCTTCACCGTGCTCGAGAATGCGATGTCGCTGATTTTCGTCCACCGCGTGGTGGTCCGGCGGCGGCACTTCCTGCTCTCGGCGATGCTGCCGTATTGCTACATCCTGTGTCTCGGCGTCGGCATCCTGATCGTCACCTTCGTGTCGAGCGGACTGGAAGCGATCGGCGCCGAAGGCATCGATCTGTTCGGCCTGCATGTTTCGTTGCAGGGACTCTCGCGAGTGGTGTTGTATCTGCTCGGCCTCGCGGGTGAGGTCTTCGTGCTGACCTCGATCTATATGGTGATGCCGGTCGGTCGCCCTTCACTCAAGCATGCGCTATTCGGCGGCGTGGTCGCCGCCGTGCTGTGGGAGATTACGCGGCACGTGCTGGTCTGGTACTTCGCCACGCTCTCGCAGGTCAGCGTGGTGTATGGGTCGCTGACCATGGCCATCGTCATCCTGTTCAGCCTGGAATGGCTTGCGACCTTGCTGCTGCTCGGGGCTCAAGTGATTTCCCAATACGAGCGGTTCGGGCTCGAACCGCTTCAGGCGCCGCAGCCTGACATCAAGACCGGTTGAGCGCTCGCCGCGATGCGCGTTATTGCCTGGCGACGAGGTCTCGCGGCAAGACTGCTGTAACATTCCGTTGAACACCGGCCGAGGCGCACGCCTGGCATAACCGCCGCTTCGATCCGGCAGGCTTCAGGACCCACGATGAGCATCACCCAGCGCAACAACATACAGATTTCCGGCAGCGGCAAACGCACCATGGTGCTGGCGCACGGCTTCGGTTGCGATCAAAGCATGTGGCGCTTGCTTGCACCGTCGTTTCACGACGAATACCGCACCGTGCTGTTTGATCACGTCGGCAGCGGCTCGTCGGATCTGAGCGCCTACGACATCGACAAATACGACTCGCTGTATGGCTACGCCAGCGACCTGATCGAGATCATCCGTGAAGTTGCCGAGGGCCCGGTGGTGTTCGTCGGTCACTCGGTTAGCGCGATGATCGGGCTGATCGCGAGCCTCAAGGCGCCGCAGCTTTTCTCCGCTCTGATCATGGTGGGCCCATCGCCCTGTTACGTGAACGACGGCGACTACATCGGCGGCTTCTCGCGCGAAGACATCGAAGATCTGCTGCGCACGCTCGAAAGCAACTACCTCGGCTGGTCGAGCACCATGGCGCCGGCCATCATGGGCGCGCCGGAGCAACCGGAGCTCGGCGTCGAACTGACCAACAGTTTCTGCCGCACCGATCCCGAGATCGCGCGGCAATTCGCGCGTGTCACGTTTCTCTCGGACCATCGCGCGATCCTCTCGCGCACCACCACGCCCACGCTGATTCTGCAATGTAGCGACGACGTCATCGCGCCGCGCGTGGTCGGCGAATACCTGCACCGCGTGATCCCAGGCAGCACGCTGCATATCATCGAGAACGTCGGCCATTGTCCGCATCTCAGTTCACCGGGCGCGAGCGCGGAAGCGATGAACGCCTTTCTCGAACCGATGAGTCTGTAGCACGATGCACAGCACGGACCGCCCGCTGCCCTCAGCCGATACGTTGTTCGAGCACGCCGCCTGCGGCCTGCTCGTCACCGATGCCGACGGCCGCATCCTGCGCGTGAACGCGACCTTCTGCGGCTGGCTCGGCTACGAGACCGCGGAGCTCGCCGGGGCGAGGCAAATCCAGGATCTGCTGAGCGCCGGCGGCAAGGTGTTCTATCAGACGCATTGGGCGCCGCTTCTGCAAATGCAGGGTTCGGTGGCCGAGGTCAAGCTGAACATGGCGCATCGCGACGGCCACATGGTGCCGATGCTGCTCAACGCGCTGCGCCGCCGTCATGGCGACGTGATCTACCTCGAAGTGGCGGTGCTGATCGTCGCCGACCGTCATAAGTACGAACAGGAGCTGCTGCTCGCGCGTCGCAATGCCGAGGCGTCCGTGGCTGCGCATCAGCGCGCGCAGCGCGAGTTGCAGGAAAGCCGCGACGTGCTGAGTCTCGCCATGCGCGGCGCGCGCATGGGCGCGTGGTCGCACGAGCCGAAGTCGGGCAAGTTCTGGTGGAGCCGCGAACTCGAAGCGCTCGCGGGCTACGCGGAAGGCCGTTTTGCCGACACGCCGGGCGGCTTTTTCGAACTGATTCATCCGGGCGATCTGATCGCGCTGAACGAGGCAGTAGACCACGCGGTGGAAAGCGGTGACGACTATGTCGCCGAGTTCCGCTTTCTGCATGCGAGCGGTGACTGGTGCTGGATGGAAGGCCGCGGGCGCGCCACTTACGACCGCCACGGCGAGCCGCTGACGATCTACGGCCTCGGCATCGACATCACCGAACGCAAGGAAGCGCAGACGGTCCTGCTGCGCCAGGCGGCAATCTTCGAGCACCTGAGCGACGCGATCGTGATCACCGATCTGCGCGGCAATATCACCGACTTCAACGTGGGCGGCGAACGCATGCTGGGTTATCGCATGCGCGAGATTCTCGGCAAGCCGGTCGCGCTCTTCCTCCCGCCGGAAGAGACACTGAACATTCGCCGCGAAGCACTCGCCGCCCTCGCCGCCGAAGGCACGTGGCGCGGCGAATTGCCATTCGTGCGGCGCGACGGTTCGCGCGGCGTGTGCGAAACCGTGATCAAACCGCTCGCCAACGCGCGCGGCGATATCTACGGCGCGGTCAGCATCAATCGCGACATCACCGGGCGCCGGCATGCCGAACAGCAACTCACGCGGCTTAACCTCGAACTCTCGAACGCCGATCGCCGCAAGGACGAATTCCTCGCCACGCTCGCGCACGAACTGCGCAATCCGCTCGCACCAATGCGCAACGTGCTCGAAATTCTGCGCCTGAAGGAATTCGCCGATCCGCAGTTAAGCTGGTCGCGCGATGTGTTCGACCGGCAACTCCAGCACATGACGCATCTGGTCGACGACCTGCTGGAAGTTTCGCGTATCACGCAGGGCAAGCTCGAGTTGCGCAAGCAACGTCTCGAACTGGCCCGTGCGATGCAGTCGGCCATGGAAGCGGCGCGGCCGACCGTACAGGCCTCGTCGCACCATCTGAGCGTGACGCTGCCACGCGAGCCACTTTATCTGGTCGCCGATCCCACGCGCCTGTCGCAAATGATCCTGAATCTGCTGAACAACGCCGCCAAGTACACGCCGCCCGGCGGCACGATTTCGCTCGCGGCGGAACGCGAAGGCGACGAGGCGATGATCGTCGTGCGCGATTCCGGTATCGGCATTCCGGCCGAGCATCTAAACAGCGTGTTCGAAATGTTCTCGCAACTCGCGCCGGCGTTGGACCGCTCGCAAGGCGGACTCGGCATCGGCCTCGCGCTGGTGCGCGGCCTCGCGGAACTGCATGGCGGCACGGTCGCGGCCTTCAGTGACGGTCCCGGCAAAGGCAGCGAATTCGTGATCCGGCTGCCGGTGACGAAAGCCGCAACGCTGCCGTCCGATAGCGAACCGGTCGAAGCGCCGCACGCGGGCGGCCTGCGAGTCGTGATCGTCGACGACAATGCGGACGCCGCCGAAAGCCTCGCGATGGTGCTCGGACTCGAAGGCCACGAAGTGCGCACGGCCGGCGACGGTCTCGCCGGTCTCGAACTGATCCGCGCGTTCGAACCGCAGGCGGTGATTCTCGACATCGGCTTGCCGCAACTGAACGGCTATGAAGTGGCGCGGCGGATTCGCCGGGATTATCCGGACGCGGGCATTGTGCTGATCGCCGTCACCGGCTGGGGCCAGCAGCAGGACAAGCAGACGGCTCTCGCCGCGGGTTTCGACCATCACTTCACGAAGCCGGTCGATCCAGGCGAGTTGCAGCGGGTGTTGAGCCGGCAGCGGGTATGAGCGATGAACGCGCCTTGTTAAACTGACGCGATTTCCGCCCGCCGCCCTTTCTTCATGTTTATCGACACCGCCGCCCTCCTCTCCTGCGAAGCCGGTTTGCCACGCACCGGCACACCTGCCCATGCTTGAAGACGCTCAGATCACACGCACCCTGGCCGCGCGCGGCATCGTGCCCGACGCGAGCCAGCGCGAAGCGATCGCCGCGCTCGTCACGTTGCTCGACGCGAACGGCAGGCGCGCGAGTTCCAGTGCGACATCGCCGCATCAGGGCGTGTATTGCCATGGGCTGCCGGGGCGCGGCAAGAGTCTGGTGGTCGATACGGTGTTCGAGCTGGCGACCTGCCGCAAGCGGCGTCTGCACTTCCACGAATTTCTGCGTGAGATGAACCGGCGGCTCGTGAGCGAGCCGCGCGGCGACGACCGGCTCGGCTCGGTGTCGCGGCAATGGCTCGACGGTATCGAGCTGCTGTGCTTCGACGAATTCCACGTGCACGATATCGCCGACGCATTCCTGATGGGCCGCTTTCTCGATACCGCGATCGGTCTCGGCACGCGTATCGTGCTCACCTCGAACTACGCGCCGGACGGCCTGCTCGCCGACCCGGAGTTTCACGAGCGTTTTCTGCCGACCATCGAACAGATCGAACGCTGCTTCAACGTGATTCATTTCGACGGCGCGCGCGACTATCGTTTCGGCGGTGAAGAAGCGCAAGTGCCGCATTTCTTCGCGCCGCTCGATGCCGCGACCCGGGAGACCTTGCTGCGGATTTTCGTGCGCTATGAAGGCAGCGAAACGCTGGATCCGGTCACGGTGAGCGCGGCGGGCCGTCCGCTTGCCGCACGCGCGGCGGGTGCAGCCTTGCTGTGGGCGGACTTCGAGAATCTGTGCGTGGCGAGCCGCTCGCATCTCGACTATCTGGATCTAGCGGAGCGGTGGCATGGTCTGATCCTCGACAATCTGCGCACGGAGCGGCTGAGCACGCCTCACACACTGCAACGGCTGATCTGGCTGGTCGATATCTTCTACGACCGCAAGCGTGCGCTGTTCATTGCGTCGGATGAACCGATCGAGACCGCGCTAAGCGGTTTGGAAGGCGCGCACGACCTGTCGCGCACGCTGAGCCGCCTCGCCGAAATGCAATCGCGCGCCTATCGCAACACGCTCGACGGAACGCGCGACGTTTCGGCGGACATGCCCGCAAATGCGTTGGACGGTTCCGCGTAACCTCAACAACCAAGGGCGCGTTTTCTGCAAATCTTGCAAAACAATCGCAAATCCTGCGCGCCTGTCCGAATCGCCGTCCTCAAGAAAAGACCGCTATTTATAGGATGAAACGATAAAAAGCGCCTGCGCGCCGCAATTCGGGAATAGCACCTGCTACCGCCGTTGCGAGCCCATTCTTCAGCGGATAACGCACCGCTCTTCCCGTTCTCATGATCAGAACCGCTTCTGTTGCCGCGGCATTGTGCGCGGCCTGCCTCACTTCCGCCTGCGTGCACATCGGACCATCCCGCCTCAAAGCCGACCAGGTCGACTATGCGCGCGCCCTCGGCGATGCGAAGAAACGCGAGATTCTGGCCGCCGTGGTCGGGTTGCGCTACGGCGACGCGCCCGCGTTCCTGACGGTCAGCAGCATCATCGCCGCCTATACGTTCGATGCCACCGCGGGTGCCACGGCCAACGTCGGCTCGGGCAGCCAGCCGAACTACGCGCTCGCCACAGGCGGAGTGTCCTATTCGAACCACCCCACGTTCACCTTCACGCCGACCACGGGCGAAGCCTTCGCGTCGGCGTACATTCGCCCGCTGGCGCCGTCGCTGGTCTTGCCGCTTGCCGAAGGCGGCATTCCGATCGACCTCTTGTTGCGTATCACCGCGCAATCAGTGGGCGGCTTGCAGAACGGCAACGCGCTCGGCGGCGAAAACAGCGCCGGCGCGCCAGGGTTCTTCGAGTTGCTGCAAGCATTGCGACGCCTGCAACTGGCCGGCGAACTGAACGTCGAGTCGCGCCAGGCGGACGGCAAAAGCGGCTCGATGGGTGTGTATCTGGTGATGGGCGCGACCACCAGCGGCGAGTCGCCGGCCACGGCGGCCGATCTTGCGCGGGTGCGCAAACTGCTGCATCTGTCGTCGACTACACGGACCTATGAGATCGTCTACGGGCCGTCGTCGGCATCGCAAAAGGGCGACAGGATTCCGATGGTGACACGTTCGGTGCTCGGCATCCTTTCCGATCTCGGCGCGCAGGTGCAGGTGCCGGTCGAGCGTATCAGCGACGGCTCGACCAAGCCGACCGTCGGCCTGATCGGCGGCGAGACGCGGCCGACCATCATCGTGCATTCGGGCAAGACGCCGCCTGAGAACGCCTACGTGATGATCGCCTATGGACCGTCGACGTATTGGGTCGATCGCAACGACTTCGACTCGAAATATGCCTTCACGGTCGTGCAAAATCTGATGGCGCTGGCCGAAGCCGATACAAGCAGCAAAGCGCCGGTGGTGACGATTCCGGCGAATTGATCGTGCGATAGCGGCGGCCAGCGGATTTACGATTTTGCGGATTTGCCGGGTGGCGTAAAAAAACCGGCGGTTCTCATCGAACCGCCGGTTTTTCATTGCGCACCTTCTCGTACTTTATTCCGGGCTGCGCTTCGACTTCACCCGCTCGATCTGCTGCTTCGCCGCTTCATACACATGCTCCGGCGTGAAGCCGAACTTCTTCTTCAGATCGGCGAGCGGCGCGGACGCGCCGAACGTGTGCATCACCACCTGTGCCCCGAGCCGGCCCACATAGCGGTCCCAGCCGAGCGAGGCAGCCTGTTCGACGGCGACCCGCGCGTGCACGTCCGACGGCAAAACCGATTCCTGATACGCCTCGTCCTGGCGCTCGAAGATGTCCCACGACGGCATCGACACCACTCGCGCCGCGATGCCCTCGCCCTTGAGCTTCTCGTACACGTCGACACACACCGAGAGTTCGCTGCCCGTCGCCATCAGGATCACTTGCGGCTTCTGTCCGTCGGCTGCATCGGCCACCACATAAGCGCCCTTCCGCATGCCGCTGGCGCTGGCATAGCGGCTGCGGTCCAAGGTGGGCAACGCCTGACGCGACACCACGATGCACGACGGCCGCCGCGGATCCGACAGCGCCACACGCCAGGCCTCGGCGACTTCGTTGGCATCGCCCGGGCGCAGCACGGTGAGCCCCGGCACGCCGCGCAGCGAAGCCAGTTGCTCGATCGGTTGATGGGTCGGACCGTCTTCGCCCACGCCGATCGAATCGTGCGTGAACACGAAGATGGACGGCACTTCCATGATGGCCGAGAGGCGGATCGGCGGCTTCATGTAGTCGCTGAAAATCAGGAACGTGGAGCCGAAAGGCCGCAGATTCGACAGCGCGAGGCCGTTCACCGCCGCGCCCATCGCGTGTTCGCGAATGCCGAAGTGCAGATTGCAGCCGCCGTAGCTACCGTGCTCGAAGCTGCCCGCGCCCTCGAATTTCAGATTGGTTTTGGTGGACGGCGAGAGATCGGCCGCGCCGCCGATCATCCACGGCACGCGCGCGGCAATCGCGTTGAGCACCTTGCCCGACGAATCGCGCGACGCGACGCCCTTCGGGTCGGCATCGAACGTGGGGATGTCGCTGTCCCAGCCCGCCGGCAATTCGTGTGCTTCCATCTGCGCGAATTCACGCGCGAGTTCCGGGTACTTCTTGTTGTAGGCGTCGTACTGCGCCTGCCACGCCTCGCGCGCCGCCTTGCCGCGCGCGCCGATGCCCGCCGCGAAGCGCTCGTGTACGCCGTCGGGCACATAGAAGAATTTATCCTCGGGCCAGCCGTACGCCTTCTTGGTGAGCGCCACTTCTTCGACGCCGAGCGCTTCGCCGTGCGCCGATGACGTGTCCTGCTTGTGCGGCGAGCCCCAGCCGATAATGCTATGCACGACGATCAGCGTCGGCCTGTCGGTGATGCTTTTCGCCTCGACGAAAGCGGCTTCGAGCGCGGCGGCGTCGTTGGCGTCGTTCACGCGCAGCGTATGCCAGTTGTAGCCGTGGAACCGGCTTTCCACGTCGTCGCTGTAGGCGAGGTCCGTGTGGCCCTCGATCGTCACGCGGTTGCTGTCGTAGATCCAGATCAGATTGGACAGTTTCAGATGCCCGGCGAGCGAGGCCGCTTCATGCGAGATGCCTTCCATCATGTCGCCGTCGCCGCATAGCGCGTAGACGCGATGGTCGAAGAGCTGCGCATCCGGCTTGTTGAAGTGGCTCTCGCACCAGCGCCCCGCCATCGCCATGCCGACGCTGTTGCCGAGTCCCTGGCCGAGCGGGCCGGTGGTGGTCTCGACGCCGGTGGTCATGCGGTATTCGGGGTGCCCCGGCGTATTGCTGTCGATCTGACGGAAGTGCTCGATGTCATTTAGCGAGACGGCGGGCGCGCCGGTAGGCTTGCCTTCGTCGTCCACCGCTTTCACATTGGCCAGATGCAGCAGCGAATACAGCAGCATCGACGCATGCCCTGCCGAGAGCACGAAGCGGTCGCGGTTCGGCCACAACGGCTCGTCGGGATCGTACACAAGATGGTTTTGCCACAGATGATAGGCCACGGGTGCCAGTGCCATCGGCGTGCCGGGGTGACCGGAATTGGCCTTTTGCACAGCGTCCATCGACAGCGTGCGGATCGTGTTGATGCACAGCTGATCGAGGGCGGGATCGTTTTGCATGGGACACTCCTTGTTCGGCGGTTGAAGAGAAAGCCGGAACGCACTGTGTCGGCGCATCCGGCGAACCGTGTTACGTGGAAGAACGCATGAGGAACCGCTGCGAGGCTCAACGATAATGCGCCGATGCGCGCAAATCTGCACGGAGCGTTACACGCGGCATTTGGGCGGACTTGCAGCGGGAAGCGGATCTTTCAGCGGGCTTGCGATTCGAATCCGCCCGGATCGGCGCGGAGACGCAACATGAAACGGCGTACGCCAGCATCAAGCCGCGCGCAGCCAATGCTCGACTAGCGGACCCTGCTTGCCGTCAATCGGATCCAGCGGCGGAAAAGGCAATGCCTCCATGGCCGCCAGTTCGTCCGGGGTCAGCGCCTCGCGGCGGATGTCCCACTGCTGGCCCTCCGGATAGCCGGCGACGACCTGAAAATGCCGCGCGAACGATTGCAGGCAGTGGCCCGTGCCGGCCGGCAGCAAGATCGCGTTGCCGGCGGATAGCGTCACCACTCTACCGCCCGGACCGCCGATGATCACCTGCGCGGAGCCATCCGTTACGCCGAGTATTTCATGCGCCGTGGCGTGGAAATGGTGATAGTCGAAGATGCCGTCGCGCCATTGCGGCGGCCATTCATTGCGCTCAAAGAGGATTTCGAAGGCAGCCGCGAGGTCGCCGCTCTCCGGCATCAGCGCGTGCCGGTAGATCACGACGGGCAGGTGGCGATTATTCGGCACCCAGTCATGCGGCTTGAGCATGAAGGCTTCGTACTCAGTTTTCGCGGCGTCGAATCCATGCTTTGAATCGTTGAACATGGTTTGCTCCTTGGCGTCCTGAAGATCGCAGTGCTCCGTTGAAGCCGGCGTCGAAGACACTGCGCTCGTCGGCTCGGGCGATCTTTTCAGCGCCGCATAAAGCGCGCCTGCCCTGGCATACGCTTCTTTTCTGGCATGTTTGTACGCGCTGCCGTGACGGTGGACGAATTTGGCAAACATATGAGGTATTGCTCGCTGGTTACGCCGCGTGGCATCGGCGGTGACGGTCGAGCGCCGCGCAAGCCGGAAACGGGTCAGCCGCCGCCAATGCCTTGCAGCACTTTGCCCGTGCCGCCGCACATCGCGCATTGTTTGCCGTCCACCGTGCCGGTGCCGCGACACGCGGCGCACGTGTCTTCGCCGACGCCAGGCGCATCGGGCGATGCTTCGTCGCCGGGGTTCAGCGGTTCGTTTTCCTGTTGCATCAATCTCTCCCTCAGATTCCCGACTTGTAGGTTCAAGCCGGCCTACGCCGCATCATTGCTTGTGCTGCGATTCACGTCCCCCGCCTCCGGGCGGCTCCGCATGCGTGTCGGTGCCGAGCGGCACTTCGGCGGTTTGTGCCGGGCGCTCGTTCGAACGCGGCGGATTGGTTGCCTTATCGACGCCGGTCTGCTCGACGGGCTCGATGCCGAGCGGACTGGGTTCGATATAGTGCGTGCCGCTCGGCTTGTTGCGCTGTTTGACCTCGTCCGTGACCAACGCGTCCAGCTCGTCCTGCGATTTGATGTTCTGCATGCCGCTCTCCTCGTGACGTCGGATATAGGTTCGATGCAGCAACATCCGGTCCCTCTCCGTCAACCCGTCCACTGCACGTGAACGGCCGGCTGGGCACGGCCGTTGCGGAAAATACGCTGAAGGTCTGGACCGACATTTGTAAAAAGGAGATCCTCATGACGATGACGACGATTCGCGTGTCCGATACCGAAGTGCAAGTCGAACGCACGTTGTACACATTCGCGCAAAGGAGCGACGCGGACGCATTCCAGCGCTGCCTGGCCGATTCCTCGATCGACAGTTGCTACCGCACCCATCCGCCGCTCTCGGCGCAACCGACCCTGCCTGACGCACAACCCGACGACCCGGCCCGCGGCAGCACGATTTCTCCGTCGCTTGGCGGCATGCCATAAGTCAATCGGTCTTTCCGGCGGCGCGCATGCGCCGCCACTCGTCACTCACCCTCCACTCACCCTCACTTCTCAGGGCTCGCACGATCCGCGGCCACGATCTCTCGCCCATAGTCGATGGCCGCGCGGCGCGCTTCATCGGCGGTCGCGTAAGGCCCGATCTCGGGCGCGCCATCGAATGGAAACAGAATTTTTCGATCTGCTTTTCTGACGACCTTCAGTCCACCTACGTAACGGCCGTCGCCTGTTCCGTGATAGCTGGCGTAAATCTCGAAGTTGTCGTCGGCAACGTCGGCCTTATGTCGCGCCATTTGTCTTTCCCTTATCCCTGCACTTCAGTGCATCATGTTCCGTGTGATATCGCGGTGTCTGCCGCCGCTGCGGCGTACGCGCTTGCGGTGGTCGAGCAATAGCTGTTCCACACGGTGCGCGCCCGCGTTGCGGGCGGCTCGCGCCAGTGGCATGCCGGTTGCGCCGTGGTCGTGGCTCACACACAGCACATCACGGAGATCACGATGACAATGACGAACACGCGTTGCATGCCGGGTCTGCATCTGCACACGCCGATGCCGCCGGAAATCGACCCCGACGCGCCGCAGCCGACAAGCGATCCCGATCCATCGCCGCCGCCTGACGATGTGCCGCCGAATGATCCGGATCGTGCGCCTCAAGGCGATCCGCCTGCCAGGCCGCCGCCGGTCAGCGCCGCGTGAGCTCTGCCGACGCGATCGCGGGCAGTGAAATCAAGGCAGGCTCGTTGTAAGCGCAAATTAAACCAGTGGTCCAGTAATTGCGGGCTCTTCGGTTAAACCGGTGCGCAAGGACCGGCAACCCGCCAGGAGTCACCATGAGCACCGATCACACCGTCGACAGCGCGCGAGAGAGTGGAGCGAACGACACACCCGGCAAACCCGACAGCGAGCCCATCAAGCCATATCGCAACGCCGCCGGAGGCTGGGGCTCGGTGAAAGCGGTCGCGTCGATCCTCGTGCAGGAACACGTGGCGCTGAACGGCAGCCGCATCCTCGCCAGGCAGAACAAGCCTGACGGCTTTGCCTGCGTGAGTTGTTCGTGGGCCAAACCCGCGGACCCGCATCTTTTCGAATTCTGTGAGAACGGCGCGAAGGCGACCGCGTGGGAAATCACCGCCAAACGCGTCGACGCGGACTTCTTCGCCGACCATACGCTGAGCGAATTGCGCTCATGGAGCGGCCTGGAACTCGAATCGCGCGGCCGCCTAACCACGCCGATGCGCTGGGATTCCGCCACCGACCGCTACGTACCGACCACCTGGCAACATGCGTTCACCGAAATCGCGAGCGAACTGCAAGCGCTGGATCCGAACGAAGCGGTGTTCTACGCGTCGGGCCGCGCGTCGCTGGAAACGTCCTACATGTATGCCCTGTTGGCGCGCCTGTACGGCACCAACAATCTGCCGGACAGTTCGAACATGTGCCACGAAAGCACTTCGGTCGGCTTGCCGAAGACGATCGGCGTGCCGGTCGGTACCGTGCAACTCGAAGATTTCGAGCACACCGACTGCATGCTGTTTTTCGGCCACAACACCGGCACCAACGCGCCGCGCATGCTGCATCAGTTGCAGGATGCGCGCAAACGCGGCGTGGAGATCATCACCTTCAATCCGCTCAAGGAGCGCGGGCTCGTCACCTTCGCGAACCCGCAGTCGCCGCTCGACATGCTCACCCCGGCCGACACGCGGATCAGCACGCAATATCATCAGGTCAAGATCGGCGGCGACGCGGCTGCGATTGCGGGACTCTGCAAGCTGCTGATCGAGTGGGACGACGACGCGCAACGCAACAACGAGCCACGCGTGCTCGACGCCGCCTTCATCGCGGAGCATACGCACGGTTTCGACGAGTTTGCCGGGGCGATGCGCGCGACTTCATGGCAAGAGATCGAGCGCCACTCGCAACTCAGCCGCGCCGCGCTCGAAAACGCGGCACGTGTCTACGCGAAAGCGAATGCCGCAATGGTCCTGTACGGGATGGGCATCACCCAGCATCGCAGCGGCGTGCACAACGTGCAGATGCTCTCGAACCTGCTGCTTCTACGCGGCAATATCGGCCGGCCCGGCGCGGGCATCTGCCCGATTCGCGGCCATTCGAACGTGCAGGGGCAGCGCACGGTCGGCATCACGGAAAAGCCTGAACTTGCGCCGCTCGACAAGCTGAAGGAACTCTACGGCTTCGAGCCGCCGCGCGACAAAGGCATGACCACGGTCGACGCCTGCCGCGGCGTGCTCGACGGCAAGGTCAAAGCGTTCATCGGCCTGGGCGGCAATTTTCAGGTGGCGATTCCCGATCATCATGTGATGGACCCCGCGTGGCAGCGTCTGCGTCTCACGGTGCAGATCGCCACTAAACTCAACCGCAGCCACCTGCTGCACGGCGAGGTCGCGTATCTGCTGCCCTGCCTTGGGCGCATCGAGATCGACCGTCAGGCGAGCGGCGAGCAATGGGTCAGCGTGGAGGACAGTACGGCCTGCGTGCACGGCTCGCACGGACTCGCCGAACCGGCCGGCGACATGCTGCTGTCGGAGCCCGCCATCGTCGCGGGTCTTGCAAAGGCGCTGCTGCCGCGTAATCCGAAGATCGACTGGGATGCCTGGGTCGACGACTACTCACTGGTGCGCGACGCGATCGAACGCACCTATCCGGATCAGTTCAAGGACTTCAACCGGCGCTTCAGGGAACCCGGCGGCTTTCACCGGCCGCTCGCGGCTTGCGAGCGCAAATGGAAGACGGAAAGCGGCAAGGCGAATTTCATCGCGCCCGACACGCTCGACGAAGACGCCGACATGCCGTCGCGAGGCCCCGACGTGCTGCGCCTGATGACGGCCCGCGGCGACAGTCAGTTCAACACCACCGTCTACGGTCTCGACGACCGCTTCCGCGGCGTGTACGGCAGCCGCAACGTGCTGCTCATGCATCAGGACGACATGACGCAGCGCGGCTTCGCGGAGGGTGACGCGGTGTGCATCACCACCGTCTCCAACGACGACGTGACGCGCGAAGTCGACGGCATGCATGTCCACGCGTTCGACATTCCGCCCGGCTGCATCATGGGCTACTACCCGGAATGCAATCGCCTGATTCCCCTCTCGCATCACGCGGAATCGAGTCAGGTGCCGGCGTCGAAGTCGATTCCGGTGCGGTTGCGCAAGTCGGTGGTGAGCGAGGGTCTGGCGGCGTAAGGATGGACAAAGGGTGCACCGGGGTGAACCGGGGCGCCCTTCCCGCTATGCCGACCTACTCGTCCTCTGCACCGTGTCTAACCGACCGTGTCTAACCGACCGTGTCTAACCGACCGTGTCTGACCGACCGTGTCTAACCGACCGTCTCAGAACTGATGCAGCATCCCCACATACGCGCCGGTTTGCGATTCGCCCACCAGCGGACTCGTATTGCTGGTCGCATCGCGCGGCGACGCTTCGAGCGAGAAATTCGAGTTACTGCCATTGCGCACGTAGCCCACCGTGCCGTACAGGAAGGTGCGCTTGGACAGGTTATAGGTGGTGCCGAGCACGTACATCATCGCGTGGCCGGAGGGGTCGTGCGCGGCATCGCCCGAGCCGTCGCCGACCTTCACATAGAAGCCGCCCGCCGTCATCGCCCAGCGCGGCAGGAAGTTGTAGGTGGCGCCGAGCCAGTAGTGATCGGCCGAGTCGGCGACGCCGACCGGCGAATCGGGCGCCGAGTAATGCGTATAGGCGCCCTGGATCTTCACCGAGTCGAAATGCACGTTCACGCCGGCGAAATATTCGCGCGATGCCTGGAAGATGTTGCTGAAGCGGCCGTTGCTGTCGCGCAGTTCGTCGTAGATGCCACGGACGTCGAAGAGCGGCGAGTGATAGGTCAGCATGATGCCGTCCGAGCGGCCGAACTCGCCGGCGGCGCCGCTGTTGAAAGCGCCCGCCTGATTGCCGAACGCATATTGCGCCTGCACGTCGAAACCCCAGAACACCGGGCTGTGATACTCGACGTTGTTGCTGGTTTGCTGCCAGTTGCGCCCACGCACGAGCGAGGCCGACGAAAACGCCTGCTGCACGAACGGATCGAATTCCCATACGCCGTCGCTGTCGATAAACAGATTACGGCCAGCCTGCAACGTGCCCCACTGCTCGCTCTTCAAACCCACGAACGCGCGCCGCGACCAGAGCCGCCCGCCGCTCGTCGTACCGTTCATGACCTGCAAACCGGTTTCGAGGTTGAAGATCGCATTAAGGCCGCCGCCCAGATCTTCGTTGCCTTTGAGGCCGAGCATGCTGGTGCCCCAGTCGCCGCCTTCCGCGCTCCAGCGGCTCGAACTGCCGCCCGCGCCATTATTGATGTGATTCAGGTATTCGAGGCCCGCGTCGAGACGGCCATATAGGCTCACGCTCGTTTGACCATAGGCCAGCGGACTTGCCACGGCGAGGGCCGCCATTAGTTTCGTATGTAGTCTCATTGTTTTGCCGTCAATTTTTTGTGTCGCGATGCAGGCCAAAGCGGACTGCGGATGCTTTCAAACACGATCGGCGAGAAAGATACGCATAAAACCACAGCGCCAGGTCCGACGAACTATAGGCGACAGGCACTTCATGGCCTATTCGATTGACGCAATAAATATTTGCCCGGCATGTGGTCGACAAAGCCCGCTTGCCAATGGCACGGAAGATCGAAAGGCACTCAAGATAAGATAGTCGGTCATCCGGCCTCGGCCAAATTGGAATGCATGATCGTTGTTGACTATTCAAGCTCTGCCATGAACGCGCCCGAACTGACCGAAGACGAAAACCTTGGCCTTTACCAACGCGCAACGGAGAACGGCGCGGAATGGTGGCGCGTCAGCGTGGCCGACCGGCCGGACAACTATCGGCTCGAACATGGCGTCGACAATGGCGGCGGCCTTGGCGCGGTCGATATCGATCTCGTGGTCGACGCGGAAAATCTGCGCGCCAAGCTGAAGAAATGGCGCCGCGAAGGCTTCGCGATGGATACGGCCGACGCCGCGAGCGAGCAGTCCGCAGCGAGCCGCGTCGCCTTCATGCCGGAATTGCAGCGCGCGGCGGCGCGGGCTTCGGCGGCGAAACATCGGCAGCCGGAAGGCACCGGCGAGACCATGCGCATCGGTCATGTGGAAGTGCCGTGCGGCGTCGGCAATCCGCTCGTGCCGCGCGTCAATCCGGCCTATCTGTTCTCCGAGCGCTTCAACGACATTGTCGAGGACATCGTCGAGAACCGGCGCGTGATGCTGATCGGTCACACCGGCGCCGGCAAGACCAGCCTGATCGAGCAGGTCGCGGCGCGTTCGCGCCACGGCGTGCTGCGCTCCAACATGAACGGGCAGACCACCGTCGGCGACTTCGTCGGCTTCTGGACCGTCAAGGGCGGCGAGACGCTGTGGGTCGACGGCGTGCTGCCCACGGCCATGCGCGAGGGGCTCTGGCTGATCGTCGACGAAATCGATTTTGCCGAACCGTCGATTCTCGCCGCCCTCACCGCCGTGCTCGAACCGCACGGCCGCCTCGTGCTGAAGGAAAAAGGCAACGAGATCGTCGCGCCGCATCCGGCCTTCCGCCTTTTCGCCACGGCGAATGCGGTCGGCGCGATGAGCCAGTTCCGGCATCTGTATCAGGGCGCCAATCTGATGAACGAGGCGTTTCTGGATCGCTGGCGCGTGTATCTGCTCGACTATCTGACGCCTGCCGAAGAAGCCGACGTACTGGTCGCCACCCTCACCCCGCATATGACGCGCGCGCTTGCCACCACGCTCGCCGCGATTGCCGCCGACTGCCGCGCGGCGTTCGCGCGCGAGGATCTTTCGAGTGCGTTCTCCACCCGGCGCCTGCTCGACTGGGCCGAACTGATGCTGCGCACGGGCGATCCCGAACGCGCCGCCGGGCCGGCCATCTACGCGAAGGTGAGCCCGGAAGACGCCGCGTTGATTCGCGGCATCGTTCGTCATCACATCGCGCCCGCCCAGGAAGCGTGAGCGCGATGCATGCAACCCGCGACACGCGCGGCTTCGCGTTCGAATCCACGCTCGGCAAGGTCGCCCGCGTACTAACCGGGCAATACGGCGTGACGGTCGTGTTCAGTCCGGACGGTCCGCGCGTGGAGCCGGGCCGCATTGTGATTCCCGACTACGAATTGAATGGCGAGATCGAGCGCGACGTGCTGATCGGCTATCTGGATCTGCTGGTCGCGCGCGCCAAGCATGCGTCGCTCGCGCAACTCGACGCGCTGCCGGCGGGCGTCGAGGCGAAACTCGCGCAAGTCATCGACGACCGCCGCGTGTGTGCGCAGTTGCTCGACGAATATCCGGGCGCGCGCTGGTTCATCGGCAAGCTGCGCCTGCATGCGGCCGAGCGCGTGCAGCAGCGCTGGCCGAAGCTGCACTGGCGCGACCGGCTGGTCTGGCTGGTCGAGCGCGCGTTGTGGGACGAACCGCCCACCCGGATCGAAGCGAGCCATTCGCTGCTCGCCGCCTTGCATGCCGCGCAGGATTCGCTGCACGAGGCGCGCGCGAGCCGCTCGACCGCGCAGAGCATTGCGGCGGCGCAGGCGCTGGTGGCGCGCGTACGCGCGCTGTCCGCGGGCGAGGTGAACGGCATGATGTTCACCGCGGACCCGGTCGAGGACATCGATACGGACTCGGCGGCTTCATCGTCCGCGCCAATCGGCGATGACGACACCGTGCTGCCCGATCAGGACAGCGCGAACTCCCCGCCATCCGACCGAAGCGGTGGCGCGCAGGCGGACGACGCGGTCGGCATGGGTCAATCGCTGGCGGACGCGCAGCAGCCGTCCACGCGTTCCTCAGAAAGCAAAGCGGGCAGCTCGAATACACATGCATTGAAAGCCACACTGTCGATCCCGCTCGCCACCGAATTCGACGACATCCGCGATCTCACGGGCCAGGGCGACAGCGCCGCGTGGCGCGAGCTGCGCGCGCAGGCTCGCGCGGACACCGCGCCGCTCAAGGAAAAGCTCGAACGCGCGCTGAGCGCCGACGAACGCACGCACTGGCGCCGCGAGCAGGAGCGCGGCGAGATCGATCGCACTGCGCTGGCGAAGCTCGCGACCTCGCCCGGTTACCGCACGCCGTTTCGCACGCAGCGGGCCGCTAAAGGACGCGACGTCGCCGTGACGCTGCTGATCGACCGCAGCGGCTCGATGGCCGGCCGCAAGATCGAACTCGCGCGCCAGTGCGCGGCCGCCTTGTGCGATGCGCTCACGCAGTTGTCGTTCGATTGCGAAGTGCTCGGTTATTGCTCGGTCGAATCCGCGCCCATGAAGCAGCTCTACGAGCGGCAACTCGCGGGCGGCGCGGATCTGCGGCGCTACAACCGCTTCGTCGAACGGCTCGATCTGAAGGTTTATAAGCGCTTCGGCGCGACCGACCTGAGCGGGATCGCCGCGATCGACTGCGGCCATGAGAATCCGGACGGCGAGGCGCTGGCCTGGGCCGCGACGCGCCTCGCCGACCATCAGGCCGAACGGCGCATTCTGATGATGTTCTCCGACGGTTATCCCTCCACCGGCGACGGCGACCCGCAGGTATTGCGCAGCGATCTGCGCGAGCGCGTCGCGGCCATCGGCAAGCGCGGCATCGAGCTGGTGGGAATCGGCGTGCTGACCGACGCGGTCGAAGACTTCTATCCGCACAACGTGGTGGTCAGCCGCCTTGCCGAATTGCCGTCCACCGTGTTCTCCGTGTTGAGCTCAATGCTCCTCACGCGTTGACGCCGGCGCTCCCCCGCTTCACGCCAGTCACGCCGCGTGCGGCTTGAACGGATACTGTTCGATCTCGCCACCGCGCGCCACCACCGCCGTGCTCTCGGGAATCTCCTGCCACCAGCCGGGCAGGTCCGCGAGCGGCTCGGACAGCACCAGAAACGCATTCTCGCCGGCCGCCGCGATACGCGGATCGTCCGGATACAACGCGTGCAACTGCTGAAACGAACTGCTGTGAAAAAGCGAGCGCGACTGCCCTTCGCTCGAATAGCGCACCGCGACGATCTGCTCGCCGTCGGTGGCGCACACGGTCATGTTCAGCGGTTCAGCCACGCCGTGCTTGTGGGCGGTCTCTTCGACGAAGGCCACCATCCGCTCGAGCGCGGTGACCGGCGCCAGTTCGAGGCCGAAGCTCAGCGCGAGGAAAAACATCACCTCGGAGTCGGTCGAGCCTTCGATGGACGGAAACAGATCGGCGTCGATCGCCAGCATCAGATCGCGGCGCACGGCCGGATAGTTGCGGATCAGCCCGTTATGAGCGAAGAGCCAGCGGCCATAACGGAACGGATGGCAGTTGGTTTCCTGCGAAGGCGTATCCGTCGCCGCGCGGATGTGCGCGACGAACAGCGGCGCGCGGATCGCCCGCGCGGCCTCGCGCAGATTGCGGTCGCTCCACGCCGGCTGGATGCAGCGGTAGCGAAACGGAATATCGGTCGGATGGCCGTACCAGCCGATGCCGAAGCCATCGCCATTGGTCGTGGTCTGGCCGAGCCGCGAATGCAGGCTCTGGTCGATCAAGGAATGCTTGGCGTTGAACAACACCGTTTCGAGTTGAATCGGGTTGCCCGTATAAGCGAGCCAGCGGCACATGAGCTTCTCTCCTGTTCGGTTCCACGCAAGACAATGGCTGTCCGGTACGCATGAACTCTCCGGCGCAGCGTGCCGCCGGGTAGGCGTTACTTGGCTACGGGCTGCATCGTCGCGATAGGAATCAGGAATTCGGAGAAGCCGGTCAACATGATCTGCACGCCGATGCACAGCAGCAAAAAGGAAGATACACGCATGGCGACCTTGGTGCCTTCCACCCCGAGGTACCTGGCGAACACCACCGCGCGGCTGTAGACCAGATAGACCGTCACGGCCACCGCGAGCGAGATCACCACCGAAGCGATGCTCGAAATCACGAACTCGGAGAGCTTATGCGTGCGGTTCGCGGTCAGCGCGACAGCCGTGGCGATCGAGCCCGGCCCGGTGGTCAGCGGAATGGTGAACGGGAAAAATGCCTTTGACATCGCATTGTCCGCGTCCACCCGCTTGACCGCGGGTTTTTCGGCCGGCTGCGTGTCGGGCGCATTGAGCATCTGCCAGCCGCCCACCGCAACGGCGAGCCCGCCGCCAATGCGCAGCGCCTGCATGGAGATGCCGAAGAAATGCAGGATCGGCGTGCCGATAAAGAACGCCACCAGCAGCACGCACATCACGTTGATGGCGATCTTGCGGGCGAGCGCGGTGCGCTCCTCCGTGGTCAACGAAGCAGTCCGGTCCAGGAAGACGAAAGCAATGCCGATCGGGTTGATGATGCTGATCAACCCGGTAAAGCCAAACAGAATGTCCGAGATCAGACTTTCGACCATATGCGTTCCGTGTCGAGCAGCGGCTCGGGCGGCTCGGCCGCACACCCGGCACGCCGCGCCATGTTGATGAACCCGGAATCTCTCCGGCGCTCCGGAGGTTATCCAGAAGTTGCTCGCGTTGCGTGGCGAGATGATATCGCGCCGCGCCAGCCAGAGCCGTAAAAAAGCCAGGCGCCGGCAGCCGTGCGGCACCGCGCCACGCTATGCACGCCGCCTTGCAGCGCAGCAACCAACCGCATAAAGATGCGCCCACAACTTTCAGAAAGCCTACACTTTTTTGACCCACTTTACGGGACCAGAGCATCCGGCATACAGTCCCCAGCGAAGCCGCACTTTCAACGAGACGTACTTACCAGTTCGAGGAGTTGCCCCCATGTTGCTTCGTGTACTCGCCGCGCTGCCGTTCGTCGGCATTTTGCTCGGTGTCCCGTTTGTGAATCGTGTCGAGCCGCTGATGCTCGGCATGCCGTTCGTGCTGGCCTGGATCGTTATGTGGGTGGTGCTCAGTTCGATCATCATGGCGATCGTCTACCGTCTGGATCCGTCCAACCGTCAACTCGCCGCCGACGGCGAGGAGGTCAGCTCATGAGCGCACTCGTCATCATTGCCGCAATCACGCTGTTTGCGCTTTACCTGGGCGTGCGCGCCAAGCGCGGCCACGACATGAGTCTCGAGCAATGGACCGTGGGAGGCCGCAGCTTCGGCACCGCCTTTGTGTTCCTGCTGATGGCCGGTGAAATCTATACGACCTTCACCTTCCTCGGTGGCAGCGGCTTTGCTTATGGCAAGGGCGCGCCCGTCTATTACATTCTGGCGTACGGCACGCTCGCGTATATCCTCTCGTACTGGATGCTGCCGCCGATCTGGCGTTATGCGAAGAATCACCGGCTCGTCTCGCAGCCGCACTTCTTCACGCGCAAATACGACAGCCCGGCGCTCGGCACGCTCGTCGCGCTGGTCGGCGTGGCCGCGTTGATTCCCTACCTCGTGCTGCAACTGAAGGGGCTCGGCATCATCGTCGCAACGGCCTCGTACGGCGCGATTTCGTCGACGGCGGCCGTGTGGATCGGCGCCTGTGTCGTGACAGCCTATGTGATCGTCTCCGGCGTACGCGGCTCGGCGTGGAATTCGGTGGTGAAGGACCTGCTGATTCTCGCCATCGTGCTGTTCCTCGGCATCTATTTGCCGCTGCACTACTACGGCGGCTTCGGCGACATGTTCCGCGCGATCGATGCCGCGCGCCCCGGCTTCCTGACCTTCCCGGCGAAGGGTTCGAGCGTGACGTGGTTCCAGTCGACCGTGCTGCTGACCGCGCTGGGCTTCTTCATGTGGCCGCATACCTTCGGTTCGATTTTCACCGCGAAGGACGAACGCATTTTCCGCCGCAACGCGATGGTGCTGCCGCTCTACCAGCTGATTCTGCTGTTCGTGTTCTTCGTGGGCTTCGCGGCGACGCTGAAGGTGCCGGGTCTGAAGGGCGGCGACATCGACCTCTCGCTGTTCCGCCTGTCGTTGCAGACCTTCGACCCGTGGTTCGTCGGCGTGATCGGCGCGGCCGGGATTCTGACCGCGCTGGTGCCGGGCTCGATGATCCTGACCTCCGCATCGACGCTGCTCGCCAACGACGTGTATCGCGGCATGGTGAGCCGCAACGCGTCGGACGCCACGGTGGCGAAGCTCGCGCGCTTCCTCGTGCCGGTGGTGGCGCTGGTGGCGGTCGGCTTCACGCTGCAAGGCGGCGAAACCATCGTCGCGTTGCTGCTGATGGGCTACAGCTTCGTGACCCAGCTCTTTCCGGCGGTGATCTGCAGCCTGCGTCCGCATAACCGCGCGACCAAGCAAGGCGCGTTTTGCGGGATCCTGGCCGGCGTCGCGGTGGTGGCCGTCACGACCACGATGCACCTGAGCATCGGTCAGTTGATGCCGTTCCTGCCCGATGCGTTGAAGGACATCAATATTGGCTTCCTGGCGCTGGCGGTGAACATCATCGTGTTCGCGCTGGTGAGCGCGATGACGCAGCCGCGGCCGGTCGAGCAGACGCACGCGCCGGTGCATTGATTCCGGCTTGCCTGTTTGCGTGGTGACGAAGGGCTGTCGTTTCGGCGACAGCCCTTTTATTTTTTAGACGCCACGCCGGTTTGTCAAACTTGAGTGTCAAACCTACACACGAATGAAAGAACGGCGCTGGCGACGGCTGAGCGTCAAGCCAGATAAATACGCTTTTCAAGCCAAGCATCCGCCCACCCGCACTGCACCACAAACCCTCCTCGCGCCCCCTTATATAACCGCTGACCTCAGGCACATGCCTTGCTGTACTGACGCGTCCGCGAATCCCACCGCACTGTGCAAGTGCAAAAACCCGTCCTTGGGGGCCACTTTGCCGCTTAACGTCCTTCTCGTCGCTTCCGAAGCCCTGCCGCTCGCCAAATCCGGCGGCCTCGGCGACATGATCAGCGCCTATGCCGCCGCGCTGCGCGATGCCGGCGTCGATGTCTCGATCCTGATGCCCGCTTATCCGGCCGCGCTGGAACGCGCGGTCGACGTCGAGCCGGTCGCGCGCATGACCGGCCTGCCCGGCGGAGACGCGCGGCTGCTGCGCGGCCAGATGCCTGACACCGGCGTGCCGGTGCTGCTTCTGCAAATGGATCACCTGTTCGCGCGCGAAGGCCTGTATCGCGATCCGCAAGGGCGCGATTATCTGGACAACCTCACGCGCTTCGCCTCGCTCGCGGCAGCGGCCGCGCGAGTCGCGCGCGGCGTGCGCAACGTAAGGCGCCCCGACATCGTGCACGCGCACGATTGGCATGCAGGACTCACGCCGCTGTACCTGCGGCTCGCGGGCGTCGCCGCGAAAAGCGTCTTCACGATTCACAACCTGGCATTCCAGGGCAATCATCCGCTCGCCATGGGCGGCTGGATCGGCGTGCCGCCGGAACTGCTGGCGCCGGCGCTCTCCGACGAACGCAGCATCGAGTTCTACGGCTCGCTGAGCATGATGAAAGCGGGCATCGTCCATTCGGACCGCGTCACGACGGTCAGCCGGCGCTACGCACGCGAGATCCTGACGCCGCACTTCGGACACGGCATGGAAGGCGTGTTGCAGGCCCAGGCCGCCAAGCTGTCGGGCATCGTCAACGGTATCGACACGAGCGTGTGGAATCCGGCCACCGACAAACATATCGCGCGCCCCTACTCCGTCGACGACACCGCCGGGAAGCAGGCCTGCAAGCGTGAACTGCAACAGGCCTTCGGTCTGACGCGCGATCCGTTCGCGCCGCTGGTGGCTATCGGCAGCCGCCTGACGGAACAGAAGCTTGCCGATGTCGTCGTCCATACGCTGCCGGCCCTGCTCGAACGGCATCCGCGGCTGCAGTTCGCGATTCTCGGCCAGGGCGAGCCCGCGCTCGAACAGGCTTTGCAGGACGTCGCGGCCGCGTGGCCGGGGCGCGTCGGCGTGCAAATCGGCTATGACGAGCGGCGCGCGCACATGCTGCACGCGGGCGCGGACATTCTGCTGCACGGCAGCCGCTTCGAACCGTGCGGCCTTACGCAGCTCTACGCAATGCGCTACGGCACGATCCCGGTGGCCTCGCGCGTCGGCGGCCTGGCCGATACCATCGTCGACTACGTACCGCACGACCCTCGTGGCGAGCAGAAGGCAACGGGTTTCCTGTTCGACGGCGAAAGCCCGGACGACGTGGTGCATGCGCTCGGCCGCGCGCTGGCCGCGTTCGTGCAACCGTCGTCGTGGCACGCGCTGCAGCGCAATGCGATGAGCCGCGACTTCGGCTGGGACGCGTCCACCGCGAACTATCTCGCGCTGTACGCGGATCTGGTCGATGCACGTCCGGCGCTGCGCGATACGCGGGCTCGCAAGACCCCGATTCGGGCGCGTACGGCGGTCGCCGCGGGTACACACAGGGAGGAGTTCAACGCGGGCATCGGCGAGATGGCGCGCAGCGCCTGAACCTTCTTGACGCACTCGGGCGCGCTGCGGCGCGCTATGCTTTGCGGCACACCCGTGTTTCGTGGAGTTGCCGATGCAGCCGCCCGTTCTCCGAGTCGCTCGCCCTACCAACGATCTGCATAAGGTCGCTGATTTCTATACGCGGGGATTGGGCTTCGAAGTCCTCGCGAGCTTCGAGAATCACGAAGGCTTCGATGGCGTGATCGTCGGGCGGCGAGACTGTGCATGGCACATCGAGTTCACCCATCAGCACTGCGTGAGCGTCGAACGCGCGCCGACCACCGAGCACCTGCTCGTGCTCTATCTCCCGGAAAGCGACGCATGGCGCGCGGCCGTCGAACGGCTGGAAGCGCTCGGCGTGCCGGCGTGCGCATCGGAGAATCCGTACTGGGACCGTCAAGGTAAAACGTTCGAAGATCCGGACGGGTATCGGATCGTTTTGCAGAATGCAGCTTGGGGATGACGAGGCGCGGCAGCCCGCAGCCGATGCGTTCTGGCCGGTGGCCAAGCCTGCGCTGCCGAGCGCTGACTGCGCGTTCGCTCGCCGATTGCGCATAGGCACGCGCCGGGAACGGCGGTAGACTGTCCGCCGGATCGAAACCGGACCTCAAGCCACTATGCCCCGCGATTCCACCCCTTACGTGCTTTACTATTCGCCCGGCGCGGCAAGCATGGCCGTGCACTGGATGCTGATCGAGCTCGGCATCTCGTTCGAATCCCAGTTGATCGACATCGACGCCGGCCGGCAGCGCGACCCGGCGTATCTGCGGCTCAATCCCGCGGGACGCGTGCCCACGCTGATGGTCGACGGCACGCCGCGCCATGAGTCGGCCGCGTTGCTGATCCTTCTGGCCGAGCGGCATCCCGAGGCCGCGCTCGCCCCCGAGCCGGGTTCCGTCGATCGCGCCGCGTGGCTCGAAATGATGGTCTATCTTGCCAACACGATTCTGCCCGCCATGCGCGACTGGTTCTACGCGTGCTCCGATGGCGACCCCGGCGGCGCCGAAGCGGTTCGCGCGCTGGCCTGCCGTCGTCTCGACGCAGCGTGGGACAAGCTCGATGCGCACCTCGGCGAAAGCCATGACTATCTGATCGGCGACAAGCTCAGCACCGCAGACTTCATGGCAGTCATGTTGATGCGCTGGACCCGCAATATGCCGAGGCCCGCGCTCGGCTGGCCGAATCTTGCCCGCTATATCCGACAGCAACGCGCGCGTCCTTCGTTCATCGAATTGAATGCGCGCGAAGGGCTGACGGAATGGCGCAACGAAGAGGCGTGACGCGCGCCTGAACGGGATCGCGCGGGCGCCGGTTTGCTGTGGCCGCACTCGCGTGAGCCGCCTCTCGTGCCGCACGATTGAATGTCGCGGCCGCCTCGGCAAGCCGCCATCAACCCGGCCGCTTGCCGATGATCACGATGCCGCGTGAAATGCCGCTGACGCTATCCACCGCCAACGCGGCTGCGTACAACTGCGCGACCGGCACCCACACGGCCGGATATTTGTAGCGCGCCACGTCGAGCAGCAACGCGCTGTCGCTCGCCGAATCGTACGCGGCGAGCGGCGACCAGTGTCCGCCACCCGTCTCGCCGATTTCCACCCGCCTGAAATTCAACAGCACGAAACGGTCGCTGTGGCTCGCGGTCGCGCGCACCAGATCGCGGAACTGGCCGAGCGACAGGTCCGCCGCGTGATATTTCCGGACGTCGACCGGAAAGGCCTTCAAGGCCGTGCTGAGCTGATCAAGCGTCATGCCCTCCTGCGAGACCTTGGCGGCGTTGGCCACCTGCGGATCGATGCCGCGGAAGAAATCTTCCTGCGAGAAGAACGGAAAGTCCGGGTACAGGGTCGACTGCGGCCGGCGGATGCCCAATGCGTTGAGCGCCATGACCGAGGTCGCGACGGAGCAATAGGCCTGGTTGCGCTGGGTTTCGAAATACTGCGAGAGCGGCCAGTACGACTGGTTGGAGGTGGCGCTCGTCAGGCGTTTCTGGCCGGCCGGCTGCGTCAGCGCGACGAGGTTGGGCGGCACGGCCAGCGGGCCGTCGGCCGGGAGTCCGGAGGCTTCGCTGTCGGGCTGAAAAGCGGGCTGAACAGCGGGCCGAATAACGGCAGGCGGAACGAAGGCCTGATTGCTGGCCGGTGGCACCGGCGCACAGGCGGCGAGCGCCGCCGCCATAACGGCGACGATCCACTGAGGCTGGCTCAAGCGCCCAACGGCGCGCATCAACGAATATCTGAACATGGATCTTTCCGATTTGGATGAACCCGGATGACTGTGGCTCCGCACGCGCATGAACCGGCGCGCACGCGCAAGCCTCGATTTTGTAGCACGAAACAAGACTCCGCGCGCGCGACGATGCGCGCGCTTTGGCCCGCAAAGCGCGCTTCTCCCCTACAATGCTGCAGCATTTTCTAACCGACTCTCGCCGATCACCGTCGAGGTCGACCCCTCGGAACCGTTAGTCGGATCATGACAATCCAGTCACCCTGTATCGATATCTGCAAACTCGACGGCAAAACCGGCTTCTGCCTCGGCTGTCTGCGTACGCGCGACGAAATCCGCGCGTGGAAGACCATGAGCGACGACGTGCGCCTCGCGGTCATCAATGAACGGCCAGGTCGGGAAGCGATACTAAAAACGGAATCGGAAAGGGAAACGCAAGCGGCGCAAGCAACGCCCGAAACCCATATCTGCTGAGCGCGCCGTTCAATCAGCCTGAGCCGCGAAAGCGTAGCCGTTCTTGCCGCCACGCTTGACGTGATACATCGCGTCGTCCGCGGCGGCGACGAGGCGCTGATAATCGCTGACGAGATCGGGATAGCTGGCAATGCCGATGCTTGCGCGCACCACGCCGATGCCCATCTCCGTGTCGGTCTCGACCACGCACGCAATCAGCCGCCGGGCAATCTCGGCCAATTCATCCGGCGTCGAATACTCTCGAATCAGAACCGCGAATTCGTCGCCGCCAATGCGCGCGACGACATCCCCTTTGCGCACCGACTCGCGAAAGGCCCGCGACACCGCAATCAGGAATTCATCGCCGACGCGGTGGCCGAGCGTGTCGTTGACCTGCTTGAAGCCGTCCAGATCCACATACAGCACGGCGATCTTGCGAGACATCGGGCCGGCGTGCAAATTCGCCGCCACTTCGTCGAGCATGGCGAACAGGCTGCGCCGGTTCGGCAAGCCGGTCATGGAATCGTGCAGCGCCGCGTACTCGAACTCGTACGACTCGCCCGCCAGTTGACGATTGCGCTTAGCGTACATGCCGAGCGCGGTGAGCAACATGCAGAACAGCAGCGCGGCCAGCGCGATCAATACATTCGCGACATGGGCAATGCGCAGGCGCACGTCGGCGCCATCGGCATCGCGCTGCGCGCGCCAGTACGGCGGGATCGTGGCAAGCAGCGCATCGGTGCCGTTCAGACTGGCATCGGGCGTCAACGCCGACGCCGGCATCCGTGGCGCCGCCAACGGACTGGCATTCACCAATGCCGCAAGCGACTTCAGGCGATCGGCGAGTTCGATGCGTGCATGGCGATAAGCCTGCGTCTGCGTCTGACCGTCGCCGGCGTGTTGCTGCCACACGCCGACCATTGCGCGAGCGCTTTCCGCGCGCTCCGCCGCTTCGAGCACGAGTCCGGCGTATTCCTGTTTCAGTTGATCGGAGAAGATGGTCCTGATCTGCAGCGCGAGATAAAGAAGACCGACCAGCAGACAAAGCAAAGACGCGCCGGCAAGCAGCGCCGGAGCCCGTCTGAAGGGGCTCACGAAGGCGCCTTTTGCACCGGCGCGCCCGGCGCGGCGCCGCTCACGGATGGGAGTAGATGTCTTGCCGATTGGTGTTGCCATGCTGCCGGTAACTCACTCGACGAAAAAAGAGCCCCATGCGGGCGAACAGATTGTTCTTGTGGCGCGCGCTTTCTGGCGCGGCGCGGCGCTCCTGAGGCGAGGCGCGGCCATCTTTGCCCGGACGCGCCGCGGCCAGTTGCTGCGTCGGTGCGGCGTTTGCGTTTGCTGGACGGCGAGTGGACGCGGGCGGCGGTGGCGTGGATGCGGACGTGCCGGACGCCACATTCGCCGCATTCGCAACGACCGTGGGCTGCGCCGCCGGTGCCTTGACCTGGCCGGACCAGGACGCGAACTGCCCGCCCGCTTCCTGATCCACGACGGCTGGCGATGCCGCCACCGTCGCGCCGCTCGTCACCGTTGCATGCAACGGCTGCGGCAGTGTTGCCGGTACGGCCGCTGCCGCCGCTGCGGTCATGCTCGTGGTTTTTGCCATCACGGCCGCATTCGCCGACGCGCCGTTGCCGAGCGCCCGGCGTGCGCCGGCCATGGCTTCGGCGTATGCCTGCTGGTCGTGGTTGAACCAGACGCTATACGCCACCGTACCCATCACGCCGATGACCAGCGCGCTGGCCGCGGCCACGCACATGGCGAGGCGTCCGAACCTCGGCGGCGTGGCGGAAATTGACAGACCGCTCGCCTGGCCGCCGGCATCCTGGCCATCGAGCACCGATTTTGGCGAGTCCGCATCGTTGTACATCGCAATAACTCCGGAATCCTCACGTCTGGCCGGGAGGCCGACTTTGTTCACACGATTTCGCAGGTTTTCGCAGGTCATACGCCGCTCGAAGAATCTGTCCTGCCCATCGCACGAGAACGTCAACATGGCAATGCTGCGCTTTAAACGCAGTCTTTGCGAGGCAGTTTTGCACGGAAGAAACAGGCAAAACAACGCAAAACGTTTCATGCCGCGGGTGGTCACGCGCGATGTCCGGGAAGGGCTAGCTGGCTGTCTGTTTAAGCCGAACAGGCATGCGCGGCAGAAGCCGCTGGTGGCTTTGAAGCACACGACAGCCACGCCCGAGCGCAGTAGAGACGTCGACGCTTCGAGGGGCACCAAATTAAACGCAAGCGCTGTTCCTGATGCCGGGTTAGCAGCCGTTGGACGGATTATTTTAGGGAGCGCTCCAGAGCTACTCTTTCTGTTTTCACCCTTACCTCTGATCCGCAGCACGCGCGCCATTTCCGGCGTGGCGACGAAAGGCACTACTCGGATTTCCAGTCTGTTCGCCTGCTGAAGAAGCCGCTGAACAAACTGTTGGAACTGCATGGGCGCGCGCTCAGGGCGCTTCACGCATTGCATGCAACCGATCTGCAGGCAATGCGCGAGCGCCCTGATCGCGGTCTATAGAAGGGTCTCCCGCGACGCTCACGCTCACTGCACCGTGATGGTCTCCTTCATATTCGGATGAATACCGCAGAACACTTTGTACACGCCCGGCTTGTCGAACTTGAACTGGTACGTGTCGTTCTGGTCGAGCGCGGCGGAGCGGAACATGCCCGAGTCGTTCACCACCGTGTGCGGCTCGCCGTCGAGATTCTTCCAGGTCACGGTCGAACCGGCTTTGACCGTCATCTCCATCGGCATGAACATGAAATTCTTGATGGTGACGGTGTTCGGCGTTTCCGCGCGAGCCACGGACAACCCCGACGATGCCGCGAACAATGCCGAACTTGCGGCCATTGCGAGCAAAACGCGGCGAATGTTTTTGGTTTGCATAACTGATCTCCTGCGATAGAAATGAACTGATGTTTAAACCAGCGTGGTGTCGTCGAGCGTGGCCTTGAGTGGATGCCGGGCAATCTTGATGCTGGTCACCCCGAGCATTTTCGGCAGCTGGTCGCTGGCCACCGTCAACGGTCCAGGACCCGTGCCGTTGCCGGCGGTCGGCTGCGGATAAGCCGTCGAGCGCGCCGTGTGGAACGTGATGTTGCCCTCCACTTTCGACACGATCTGATGAATGTGGCCGTTCAGTACGGTCACCGAGCCGAAGCGTTTCAGATAGCTCATCGCCTGGCCGGCATCGCCCGTGCCCCAGCCCCACGGCTCGTAGATCGTCCACATCGGCATGTGCGCGAAGACGACGATCGGCGTGCTGGACGAGCGCCCTTTCAGATCGTTTTCGAGCCACTCGAGCTGTTCGTCGCCGAGGCCGCCCAGGCCGTTCGGCTTGAAATGCATCACGTTGACGAGGCCGATGAAATGCACGCCCTGATGGTCGAAGCTGTAATAACCCTTGTTGTCCGAGGCCTTGCCGAAGCGGCTGAAATATTCGGTTCCGGGGCCGTCCGTCACGTCGTGCTCACCGGGCACGGTGTGCAACTCCGTGATATTCAGACCGGACATCAACTGGGCGGCCAGATCGAACTCCGATGCCTTGGAAAGATGCGTGATATCGCCGGTATGAATGGTCAACGCGGGCTTGACCGGCATCGCGTTGACGTAGTCGATGGTCTGTTTCAGCGTGCCCGCCACGTCGGGATTGGCTTCCTTGTTAAAGCCGATATGCGAGTCGCTGATCTGCAGGAAAAGCGGCACACCGCCTTTTGCAGCGGACGAGTTCGGGTCGGCCGCGAGGGCTAACTCCACGGGCGTGAGAATGCCGCCCGCCAGAACGAACACCGTGCCGAGACCGCCGAACGCAAGGCACTTGAGTGCGCCGCGCCGCGACGCGTTGATTGAATCATGTGTTGACATGTTGACCTCACGATTAAGAGTCGCAGTCGAGCCGTGGATCATCCGGCGGCCCTCGCGAGTCGTTCGTCAGGCATGACTGCGCCGATGCCGGTTTTATTCCAGCTTCGATCACGCGGCGGATGAATCGTGTTGCGACGTCGGCGGACTGATAGCGGGTTTACGTCGCGGCGGGCGAACGCCGGGCCCGCGTCCGGCACATGCGCTGCGTGAGTCGCCCATGCCTGATAGGCATGCCAGCCAGCTTATAAAGTCTTTTTACTCCGGCCGGGAAGTCACTAAATTGCACTCGAGGCAGCGATTCAAAGCAGATCACATCCCGCTCAACCAGCCTCGGCCTGCTTCGCCCCCATACCGCAAATACATACCCATCAGGAGTTTGAAATGACCCAGCCCGTCGTTCTGATCACCGGCGCCCTTACCGGCATCGGCCACGCCACTGCCCTCGCCTTCGCCGACAGCGGCGCCCGTCTTGTCGTCTCCGGCCGTCGCGAAGCCGAAGGCAAGGCGCTAGAAAAAGAACTGCGCGAACTCGGCGCGGACGCCCACTTCATTCAGGCCGATGTGCGCCGCGACGACGAAGTCGCGAACCTCGTCGACCAGACGGTCGCGCGCTTCGGCCGCATCGACGCCGCCGTGAACAACGCCGGCACCGAAGGCCAGCCCGGCGCGATCACGAGTCAAACCGTCGAGAGCTATAGCGCGACGTTCGACACCAACGTGCTCGGCACGCTGCTCAGCATGAAGCACGAACTGCGCGTGATGTCGGCGCAAAAGAGCGGCAGCGTGGTGAACGTTTCGTCGACGTACGGCCACGAAGGCGCGGCCTTCGCTTCCGTGTACGCCGGCAGCAAGCATGCGGTGGAAGGCATGACGAAGTCTGCGGCGCTCGAAATGGCGTCCACCGGCGTGCGGGTCAACGCCGTCGCCCCCGGGCCGACCGACACCGGCATGCTCGACCGCTTCACCGGCACGCCAGAGAACAAGGCCGCGCTCGCCGCCAAAGTGCCGCTCGGCCGGGTCGGCCAACCGGTCGATGTGGCGCGCGCCATCGTGTTCCTCGCGTCGGAGGCGGCGTCGTTCATCACGGGGCAGATCGTGACCGTGGACGGCGGCAAGACGGCGGGCTGATCGCCGCCAAATCGCGGAGGCGCGCTGCAACGCGCGCCTCGATGCATCATTCAAAGGACTGTGAACATGACTACCGAAACATTGACGCTTTACCATTCCACCGCGTCGCCGAACTCGCGGCGCGTGCGCATCTTTCTCGCCGAAAAAGGCGTGACGGTGACGCTCGCGGCGGTCGACCTCGGCAAACGCGAGCAGCACGGTGACGCCTATCGCGCGATCAATCCCCGGCGCGTCGTGCCGACGCTGGTGCTCGACGACGGCACGTCGATTGGCGAGGTGCCCGCCATCCAGCGCTACATCGAGGACGTCTATCCCGACGCACCGCTTTTCGGCAGCACGCCGAAGGACAAAGCGCTGATCACGATGTGGGAGCGGCGCGCGGAACAGGAAGGGTTTGCCTCGGTGATGGAAGCGATCCGCAACACCGCGCCCGGTTTGAAGGGCCGCGCGATCGCCGGCCCGCACGACTACGAGCAGATTGCCGCGCTCGCCGAACGCAGCCGGCAACGGGTAGTCCATTTTATGGAGGACCTCGACGATCGCCTCAAACAGTCCGCGTTCGTGGCGGGCGAGCGCTTCTCGGTTGCCGACATCACCGCACTGGTGACGATCGACTTCGCCGCGAAAGCAATCGACTTGCAAGTGCCGGCTGATCTGAAATCGCTCAGGCGTTGGTACGACGCGGTGTCCTCGCGACCCAGCGCGACGGCGTGACTTGTGGCGGCATCCGTAGCGGCATGAAGAAAGCGGCCCGCATCGCAGCAACACACGATGCGGGCCGCTGAACTACCCGGTACGCCCGCTTATTGCCCCTGCTGCGCCTGCGGCTTCAGTTTGAACTTGCCCTGATAGCGGATCGTCGGACGCTGCGATTGCGTGGTCGGCGCCGTCATCAGCAACTGGCGTGCGAGCGGTGTGGCCGCCGGGCTCAGCGAGCCGATACTCGTGACGCGCGACGGATCCGCGAGACCGTTGTTCACCAGCAGCTTCGCTTCGAGTTGCAGACTGGTCAGCAGGACCGGATCCTTCAGCGCGTTACTCTGCGCGAGCAACTGGCTCCACGCGTTGTTGCTGTAGTTGGTCACGTAGTAGTCGAGACCGCTCGGATCGGCGAGCACCGCGGAACAGCCGTTCAAACGCACCTGGGTTTGCGTGTCCTTCATCGCCAACGTCTTGCGCGAAGTGAGGCCATCGCCGTATGCGAGTGTCAACGGAATGGTCCACTGCGTGCCCGGATACTGATTCTGGTTCGGGAACGGCGACTGTTTCAGCGTGACCACGGTCTGGTTAGTCGTCAGATCGCACTGCGTGTCGAGCGAAATCAGCGGCACGCCTGTCTGCCGCACGAAGCTGTCGCCGATTGCCACCATCGGCTGGCCGCTCGCTTTCGACAGTTCGTCCCACAAACGCTTGGGGGTAACGTTGCCGAGCGAATAGTCGGCGAGATACGACTGCAGGCCCTTGCGCATCACTTCTTCACCCAGGTAATTCTCCAGCATCTTCAACACGTGACCGCCTTTGTCGTACGTGAAGGCGCTCGCGCTCAGCACGAAGTCGTTCGACGCCCAGCCGTTGAAATTCGGCTGCACCGGGAACGCCGTGGACTTCAGGTCAGCGTTGATCACCGCGTACTTGTTCTTCACGTCGTCGACCCAGCTGAAACGGTCCGGGAAGAAGCGCACCTTGGTTTTGTTCTCGAAGAACGTCGCGAACGACTCGTTCAGCCAGACATCGTCCCACCAGTCCAGTGTGACAAGATCGCCGAACCATTGGTGCGCCGCTTCGTGCGTGAGCACCGTCACGCCGTAATCGGACATGGTCGTGCCCGGCGCCGGCAGAATGTCGTCGGCGAATTCGAGAATGGCGCCCCAGTTCTCCATGCCGCCGAAGTTCAGGTCCTTCTGCTCCTTGAACGCGTCGTTGGCCGCGATCGTGTCGAACTTGGTGAGCGGCAGCGGAATGCCGGTGTAGCGATAGTAGTAATCGAGCGCCTGCTTGGTCTGCTGCATAGCCGGTTTGGCCCAGTCACGCATGCCGGGCGGCGTGAAAATCCGCAGATGCAAACCTTTGCCGTCGGGCAGCGGGCTCGTGAAGTCGTCTTCGAGAATGTCGAACTGGCCGCCGCCGAAGAACAGCAGATACGACGGCATGGGCGGCGTCTTCTCGAACGACACCAGCTTGTAGCCGCTACCCACGTTCACCGCCGGTTTCTCGGCCGCGTTCGAGACCACGTTCCAGTTCTGCGGGACCTCCGCGCTCACCTCGTAGGTGGGCCGGAACGCCGGCTCGTCCCAGCCGGGGAACCATTGGCGCGCGAGGTTCGATTCGCCTTGGGTGAGAATCGCGCCGCTCGTCGTGCCGTCGGTCGACTTCAGATCGACGCGGAACACGCCTTCGGCCGCGGAGCAACCCGGATACGGATCGTCGCCGCAACTGCCGCCGGTCTTGGCGACCGGATCGTCATAGGTCTTGAAGTTGATGATGCCGCTCCACTCCATATGCAGCGAGTAGTTGCCGGCAGCGATCTGCCCGCTCACAGGGCGCAACTGATAGAAGTCGCCGTCGTCCTGCGGCGTGGCGATCAGCGCGATGTTGCCGGGCTGAAGCGTGATCGTGCCGTTGGTGAACTTGACCCGGTGCCCGGCGATCGTGATCGCGTTGACGGCCTTCTGCACCTTGATCTGCACGTCGGCGCGGCCGTCGAACGAAGACAGCGCGGGGTTCGGCCGGAACCACAGCTTGTAGTTGACCGGCGTGACCGTGTCGGGCAACTCGACCGGCGGCACCGTCTTGTTGATCGAGGTGTCCGCCACGACCGGCGCGGCGGGCGGGGCCAGCGCCACTTCGGAGGCGCCTGACCCGGCTACGGGCGCCTGCCCGGATTTGCTCGTCAAGGAAGACGAGCCGTCGCTGCCGCCGCATCCCGCCAGAATCGCAATTCCGGCTAGTGCGAGGCACTGCATCTGCAATCGGAAATTTATACGCATGATTAATCCTCGACTGACAATATCGGCAAAATAAAGTGCGTTGAGTGCTTAAGCTGGTTTTCTCTTTTTTCAGCGAAAAAGGTCTCCCGCACTAGCACCGAATTGCTAGCGAGAATATAAGGACGTGTTGGCGCCTCAGCACTTGTGGCTGATTTTAGAATTGCGGCACACGTTTATTACAATGCTTTCATATCGACAGCCGAGGAGATTTTCCCTGGCTGTTATTCGATCGTCTGAATGAATCGGCAAAGCGGCAGCTTGCCTGCGTCTCCGGGCAGGTGGATTAAACCGAATCAGTTTTTTGACGACAGTGCGTAGCCTAGTTTGGCAAACGTTCCCGTGTCAACTTCCTTTCACAAACTTTCTTCACTCGTGCGATTTGCATGCAAATCGAATGGCATCGGTAATGAAGCCGAGTTAATCCTCTAAGAATCGTGATATCGCGTATGACTACGGGAAACTTTATTTTTCTCGGCGCGCTATTGTGCTATGCAAAATGGCGGGAGCGAATAACTTCGAGTGAGGTTTTAATTTGAACTAGCTGGAGAGTTCACAACGGAATTGGCGCGAATAATATGCAAACGATCGGTTAACCATTCACCGTCGCCACGATTCGCTCGCACATCGCCTTGTCGGGTAATGGACCCGAACCGGCCCGAATGTTGTCCGCCATGTATTGCGGACGCCCCGTGCCGGGAATGACGACCGTCACCGCGGGTTGCGCGAGCACGAACTTCAGAAGAATCTGCGCCCAGCTCGTGCAGCCGATTTCCGCCGCCCACGCAGGCAGCGGCGTTTTGCCGACGCGTGCCAGCAAGCCGCCGCCGAAGGGCTGATTGATCACGACGCCCAATTCGGCCGCGAGCGGCAGGATGCGCGTTTCGGCGGCGCGGTCGTCCGCGGCGTAGTTGATCTGCACGAAGTCGGGCTTCTCGCTGCGCATGACAGAAGCGACTTCGTCGAACGCACTCGACGTGTAGTGCGTGATGCCGATATAGCGAATCCGTCCGCGCGCTTTCCAGTCGCGCAGCGTGGCGAGTTGCGTGCGCCAGTCGAGCAGGTTGTGGACCTGTATCAGATCGATGCGCGGCTGCTGAAAGCGGCGCAGCGATTCTTCCATTTGCGCGATGCCCGCTTCGCGTCCTTCGGTCCAGACCTTGGTGGCGACGAAGGCTTGGTTGTGCGCATCCAGTTGCGTGAGCAAAGCACCGGCCACTTCTTCCGACGAGCCGTACATCGGCGATGAATCGATCACCGAGCCACCCGCTTCGAACAGAATGCGCAGCACGTCGGCGAGTTGCGCGCGGCCGGCGGGATCGGTGCCGACATCGAAGGTGCGCCAGGTACCGCAACCGACCACGGGCAAGCGTTCGCCCGTGGCGGGAATCACGCGTTGCGACATGCGTGGGAGCGGCGTGGTGGCGGATTCGGTTTGCGGTTTGGACGATGGCGTTTGGCTTGGCGTTTGCATTTGAGCCGCCGCCATCCGCGGCAATGCGAGCGTCGCCGACAAGCCGACCGCAGTGCGTCCTGCCGAGCGGAGAAACCGGCGCCTGCCCGAAATCCCCACACCGTTTTTCGACGAAAGTGCCATGACGTGCCCTCGATTCGCGCGCAGTACAGTGACTTCGTACGATACGGCAAATCGGCACAGCACGTTGAAGCCAGGCAGGACGCCGCGCGCACTATCGAATAAAGTGCCCGCAAATCGGCATGCTACCCAGCCGCGCGATCAACGACGACTGTTGTCCATCACCCGCCACCGCAAACTGGTCCGCCGCCATGGCGGACCCCGCCGCCGCACCGATCGCGACGACCGCGATCGCAATCCGGCGCAGCCGCCCGATGCGGCCCGCGAGCGAGCCCGACATGCTGCGCCAGCTCGCCAGCAAGGTCATCGTGAGTGCAACTATCGCGCAGCACATGACTCCTCCTCAGGCGTTCGCCGTGGCGCGCTCCTGCCGCGCGGGAAACGGATCGCGCCATGCATCCAGCGCGTTCAGCTGCTCGTGCCAGCGCACCACTTCCGGAAACTCTTCAAGCGGCATCGCCGCGCTTTTCGCGTACGGCAGCGAAATCCCGACCGAAAAATCCGCGACCGACAGGTCGTCGCCAAGCAACCACTTGCGTCCCTTCAGATGCTGATCGAGCACGGCGGCATGCTTGCGGAAAAACCCTTGCGCCTCGGCGACCTTCGAGGCGTCGGGCTCGCCCAGTCCGACCCACGGCTTGATCAGGTACTCGAAGTACAGCGCGCCGGCATGCCGAAGCAGATGCTGGCTATTCCAGCTGAACCAGCGCACCACGTCGAGCTGCTGCTGAGCGCCGCGCGGCCAGAGCGAAGATTCCGCGCGCTGCGCGAGATGGCACATGATCGCGTCGGCCTCCCAGATGATCTTCTCGCCGTCGACGAGACACGGCACCTTGCCGTTCGGATTGATCGCCAGATAGTCCGGCCGGGCATGCTCACCTTTGCGCAGATCGACAAAGGCATAGTCGATTGGCAACCCTAAGTATTGGGCTAGCGCGCAGGTTTTCCTGGGAGACAGCGTTTCAGCATAGTAAAGCTTCATGGTCGACCTCAGTATGCGTTGACTTCGGTGGGATGTGCTTCATCGGGCCTCGTTTTCCAGCTCGGCTATCAGTGCGTTCAGCTTTTCGAACGCACCGGTCCAGCCGGTTTGATGACCGTCGCGCGCGGCCTCGTCGAAGAATTGCGCGTGAGTGAAATACAGTTCGGTGCCCTCTTCTATCGGACGAAACCGGATCGTCACCAGCGACCGTCGCTCGGGCAGCGTGACCCACTCCCATGTGAAGACGAGCTTGCGGTCCGCTTCCACTTCCTGGTACTCGCCGCGGCAGTCGTGCGTTTCGCCGTCCAGCGTCTGAAACACCACGCGAAAGCGGCCGCCCACGCGCGGATCGGCTTCGGCGCTCAGCACCGGCCCGGCATCCGGTCCCCACCAGCGCGCCATTAGTTCCGGCCGCGTCCATGCTGCGTAGACTCTTGCAGGCGGCGCCTTGATGCGCCGAATGATGGTCAGGCTGGGCTTTTCGTTCATTCGTCGCTCCTCTCCACAAATTCGGCGAGCCGGTCGAGACTCGCAGACCAGAAGCGTTCGTAGCGCCGCAGCCACGCCATCGCCTCTTCCATCGGACCGGCGACCAGTTCCACCGAAACGGTCCGGCCATTCTTCGTGCGCGCCACCAGACCCGCCTCGCTCAGCACGTCGAGATGCTTCATGACTGCGGGCAGTTTGAGCGGCAACGGACGCGCGATTTCCGTGACCGACAGGCCCGGCTCGCGTTCGAGGCGTGCGAGGATGGCCCGCCGCGTGGGGTCCACGAGGGCGGAAAACGTGCGATCGAGTTGACTGACTGGAGACTTTGCCATATGGTGAACTATAGGCCCTGAACTTCGGGAGTCAAGGTTTTTTGCGGCCGACTCCGTGAACCCGTAGTCCCGTTCACACTGTCCGCCCTGGACGCGCCACGGCTATCATTCCAACGATTCGCAATCACGGATTCGCTCAGCGTCGAGAGGACAGCACGGTATGGATCTTCTTCAAGGCATGGCAGTGTTCAAGCGCGTCGTGGACGCGTCCAGTTTCTCGAAAGCGGCGGATTCACTGGAGATGCCGCGCGCTTCGGTGTCGACGGTCGTGCAGAATCTGGAGAGTCATCTCGGCGTGCGCCTGCTGAACCGCACGACGCGCCGCGTGCAGGTGACCGACGACGGCGCGCTTTACTACGAATACTGCGCACGCATTCTCGCCGAGGTCTCCGACGCCGAGTCGGCGCTATCGAGCAAACGTCAAAGTCCGCGCGGCACGGTCCGCGTGGACACGTCCGCCACCTTCGCGCATCACGTGCTGATTCCCGTGATGCGCGATTTCAACGCGCGCTATCCCGACATCACGGTGAAGCTGGGACTGGCCGACCGCAACGTGGATCTCGTGCAGGAAGGCGTGGATTGCGTGATCCGCATCGGCGTCCTCGACGATTCGAACCTGGTGGCGCGCTCGCTCGGCAGCGTGCGCATGACGATCTGCGCCGCCCCTGCATATCTCGAGCAGATGGGCGAGCCCGCCACGCCCGACGATCTCGACCGGCACCACGCGGTGAATTATTTTTCCGCGCGCACAGGGCGCGTCTATCCGATGGAGTTCGAAGCGGACGGCGTACTCATCAAGAGACCGATCGAGGGCAAACTCGCGGTCAATGAAGGCCTGGTCTATGTCGCGTCCGCGGTGGAAGGGCTGGGTCTGATCCAGACGCCGCGTTTCATGGCGGCGAAGGCAATCGAATCCGGCGCGCTACGCGAGATTTTGTGCGACTGCCATTGCGCCCCGTTGCCGCTCTCGATTCTCTATCCGCACCGTCGTTTGAGCATGTCCGTGCGGGTGTTCAGCGAGTGGGTGCACGAACTGGTGCAGCAGAATCCGGACTTCTGCGAATAGCACGTTTGAAAATAGTCACCCTTGCAATCCCGCATCGATCGCGCTGTTCCCGTTGCAGGCGGTGTCGTCGACGAAAAGCGTGCGGGCCGCGGGCATGCCAAGTTGCTCTACACACAGCGTGATCGATGCGATCATGCTGTCGGCCCCGCGTCGAAAGCTCTCAGAAATGAAACAACCGCGCGACGCGATAACGTCGAACGGTTGCCTGTTTCTATGGTGCCTCGACAAAACCATGACCGCCGGCATCGGCAACGCCATCGACATCGCCCGGCGTCACGGTTTTCTCACAGACCTCGGCAAAGCAGCAGCTCAATACGGTCCGCTTTCAAAAAAAGGCCATCACGCGCCGCTGCCGCCAACCGTCTTGACGCTTTTCCACTGGCCCTGCTCGACCTGGAACAACGTGTACGGCGGCTTGATCAGATCGCCGTAAGGATCGAACGTGATATTGCCGGTGACGCCCGTGACCGTGACCTTGGCGAGGCTGTCGACGATCTTCGCGCGATCGAGCGAGTCGGCGGCGTGAATCGCTTTCAGCATGGCGAGCGCCGCGTCATAGGAAAACGGCGCATACAGTTCGACATCCTGATTGAAGCGCGCCTTGTAGCGCTTGCCGAACGCCTGCGCGGCCGGCAGCTTGTCGAGCGCGGGGCCCGGCTCGAGATCCTGCGTTCCGTTGCCCGCCGTGCCGGCGATCTGCAGGAATGCATTGCTCTTCAGCGCGCCGGCGCCGAACAATTGCGTGCTCATGCCCAGCGAGCGCATCTGCTTGACCAGCATCGCGCCCTGCTCATCCAGGCCGCCGAAGAAAATCAGGTCGACGTTCTTGCTCTTGAGCGTGGTCAGAATGGCGCGAAAGTCGATCGCCTTGTCGTTGGTGAATTCGCGATCGACGATATTGCCGTTCGCTTCCTTCACGCCCTTCTCGAACGCATCGGCCAGCCCTTGCCCGAAGGCGGTGCGGTCGTCGATGATGGCAATGCGCTTCGCCTTCATCTGCTCCACCACGAAATGCCCCGCCACGACGCCGCCGATACCGTCGTGGCCCATCGTGCGAAACACGTTCTTGAAGCCTTGCTTGGTCAATTGCGGATTGGTCGAGCCGGGCGTGATCATCGCCACGTTCGCCTGGTGATAGACCGTCGAGGCCGGAATGCTGCACCCCGAGTTGTAGTGGCCGATCACGCCGACCACGCCGTCGTCGACCAGTTTCTGCGCGACCTGAATCGCCACGCGCGGATCGGCCTGATCGTCCTGCACGTCGAGCACGAACTTGACCGGTTTGCCGCCGATCGTTGGGTTCTTCGCGTTCTCTTCATCGAGCGCCAACTGCGCGCCGTACTGCAAGTCCTTGCCGACCCGCGCAACGGGCCCCGTCAGCGGTCCGACGAAACCGATCTTGACGATCTGGGGGTCGGCGGCCCACGAAAACGGCATATACGTGGCGAGTGCACAGACCGTGGCACTCAACAGCCAATAGCGGCGATTCATGATGCGCTCCTTGCGAGATGTGACGTCGCGCGTGTGTGGGCAGATTGGCCGATCCGATGCGCGACGCGTCGAAACCGCTCTGCGATGCTGGTGGTAAAACCTTTAAAAAAATCTGCTAACCAACCCTCTGCTGCAATCAAAAGCGCGTGGCCGCGTAGGGCGCGAGATCGAGCGGCGGCGCACGCTGTGCGATCAGATCGGCGACGATGCGCCCGCTCACGCCTGCCAGCGTCAAGCCCAGATGCTGATGACCGAACGCGTAGATCACGCGCTCGCTCGCGCGTGAGCGTGCGAGCACCGGCACGCCGTCGGGCAACGTGGGCCGAAAGCCGAGCCAGTTGCTATCCGGCGTATCGAGCGCGGGCAGCGCACGCTTCGACGAAAACGTCAGCAGGTCGAGCAGCGAACGGTTGCGCGTGTCGCCGAAGCCGGCGAGTTCGACCGTGCCCGCCACGCGCAGGCCGTCGCTCATCGGCGTCATGTAGAAACCGCGCTCGGCCCAGCCGACCGGCCGCGACACCAGTTGTTGCGCGCCGGGAAAGCGCACGTGATAGCCGCGTTCCGTATCCAGCGGAAGCGGGTCGCCGCACTGGCTGGCGAACTGCGCCGAGCGCGCGCCGGTCGCCACCACCACGTGATCGAAACGCCGCGCCACGCCGCCGACCGTCAGGCTCGCGCTGTCCGTGCCGGGTTGCACCGCGTCGACGGTCGAGCGTTCGAGCTTCAGACCCTGCGCGGCGAGTTGTTCATACAGCGTCTGCAGAAAGCCTTGCGGATCGGAAAAGTGCCAGCTATTGCTGAACAGCACGCCGCGCTCGAAGATCGGCGCCAGCGCCGGTTCAAGTGCGCGAATGGCGGCGCCGTCGAGCACCTCGAAAGCGACGCCCAGCTTGTGCCGCAGATCGAGCGCGGGACGTGCGGCATCGAACGAAGCCGCGTTCGAGTACAGATAGAGACACTCGCGCGGCCGGACAAAACGCGCCAACTCCGCATTGGCGAGCAGCGGCGCGTAGCCGTCCTGCGCGCAATCGAGCAGCGCGGCGAGCGCACCGGCGCTCGTCTCATAGCGCCGCGGCAGCGAGCTCATCATGAAGCGCACGAGCCACGGCGTGAGGTGCGGCAGATACCCCCAGCGCAATCTGAACGGGCTTTGATTCGACAGCAGGAAGCGCGGCAAATCGCGGAACACGGACGGGTTGTTGACCGGGATGCACGCGTAGTGCGCGAAGGTTCCGGCATTGCCGAACGACGCGCCCTGCCCCACGCCGGCCGGATCGAACAGCGTGACCCGATGGCCGTCGCGCATCAGCGCCGCAGCGCTCGCGAGGCCGATGAATCCCGCTCCGATGATGGCAATCTCCGGCATCACTTGCGTCCTTCGAATGCTTCCGGGCCGATCGGCGACCGATAACCCGTGGCCGTGCCGCCGCTGTCCTGACGGTGTTGACGCCTCGCCACCAGCATATAGGCCGCCGACGCCACCGCGACGCTTGCCGCGCTCGCCATCAGTTGCGGACGCAGCGATGCATCCGAGCCCATCGCGACGAGCACGCCGACGATCGCCACCACCACCGCATACGAGAGCCACGGAAACAGCCACATCTTGAGCGTGAGCCGTTGCGGCTCGGTCGCCTCGATGCGCCGGCGGATGCGGATTTGCGCGAGCGCCGTCGCGAGATAAACGAACAGCATCACGGCGCCCGACGCGTTCACGAGGAACAGGAACACGCCCTGCGGCGACACGATAGCCGCGACGATCGCCACATAACCGACCACGCTGCTCAGCAGCACGGCGAGCCGCGGCACTTTGTGCGGCGTGAGCTTGAGCAGCGACTTCGGCGCGTCGCCGCGTTCGGCGAGACGGAACAGAATCCGCGACGACACGTACAAGCCTGAATTCAGCGCCGAGAGCACGGCGACCAGCACGATGGCGTTCATGATGTCGGCCGAGCCGGGAATCCGCATCGTTTCGAGCGCGGCGACGAACGGCGAGTGGCCGGTGACGATGCTGCCCCAAGGCACGATGCACGCAATCAGGAACATCGACCCGACATAGAACGTGATGACCCGCAGAATCACCGAGCGCGTCATGGCCGCGACGCTTTTGGCGGGATCGTCCGATTCGGCCGCGGCAATGGTGGCGATCTCCGCGCCGCCCACCGCGAAAATCACCGTCGGCACGGCCGCGAAAATCGACATCGCGCCGAACGGCATGAAGCCGCGATTGCTGCTCAGATTCGCCAGCGCGCTGCCGGCATGCCCGAAACCGAACACATAAGCCGCGCCGATGGCGATAAACACGATGATCGCCGCGACCTTGATCGACGCGAACCAGAACTCGAACTCGCCATACGATTTGACCGAGAGCAGATTGATCAGCGTCATCACCGAGAGCAGCACGAGGCCGATCATCCACACGGGCGCGGGTATCCAGCGCTGCAAGATCGCCGCGCCCGCCACGGCCTCGACCGCGACGACGATCACCCAGAAGTACCAGTAGAGCCAGCCGTTGGTGAATCCGGCCCAGTTGCCGAGGCCAATGCGCGCGTATTCGGTGAACGAACCGACGCCGGGCACCGCCAGCGCCATTTCGCCGAGCATGCGCATAACCATCAGCACGACAATGCCGGCCACGAGATACGACACGCACGCGGCCGGCCCGACGGTGGCGAGCGTCGCACTGCTGCCGACGAAAAGGCCCGCGCCGATGATGCCGCCAAGCGCGATCATCGTGACGTGCCGCTGCCGCAGCGCGGCGCCGAGTTTCGGCGTGGTGTCGGGTGCTGAGGACTGGGGAATACTCATCGGACAACTCCTGCTGACAGATTGAACACTGCCTTGACGACGTCTCGTGATTCACGCCACCAGACAAACGATGACACTCAGAATCACACAATATTTTTTTGTGTGCAATTAAAACGCGCATTGTGTGGCCCTGGCATTTTCCCTGGATCGCAGCGGGTGCGCTCCTTGCCAGCGTGTCGCAAGCGCCATGACTCGTCGGTTGAAGGCTTGCAGTCAGGCATGTCTGGTATAGAATCGGCAAAACTCCGCACAATCGCGGACAAAGCCGGTTTTGTATGGAGACACCTGATCTTATGGCTTCTGACAAAGACGCCGCCCGCTCCGCCTCTGGCGCGCCGGAGCAGGCGAAACGCTCCACCTATATCGAGGTGTCCAGCTCGATCGAAAACGAGATCCGCAGCGGCATCTATCCGCCAGGCAGCCGTCTGCCGCCGCAGCGGCAACTGGCCACCGAGCTGGGCATCAACGTGTCCACGGTGTCGCGCGCGTACAAGGAATTGCAGCTGCGCGGGCTGGTGATCGGCAGCAAACGGCGCGGCTCGCTCGTGACCGGGGGCGCGATGCCGAGTGTGGAGCCGGCGCAGGCCCAGGCCACCAGCAACGCGGCGATCGATCTGACCGTCAACCGTCCTGCCACGGGCGAGTTTCTGAACTGTCTTGCCCGCACGCTGGCCGATTTGCCGCGCGATCCGCGCTACCCGCAATTGCAGGAGTACCAGCCGCCACAGGGACCCGCGTGGGCGCGCGCGGCCGGCGCGCGCTGGATGGCCGCGCCCGGCTTTGCGCCGTCGGCCGATCACGTGGTCGTCACGAGCGGCGCGCAGCATGGCCTGTATGCGGTGCTGAACAGCCTGATCGGCACCGACGGCGTGATCCTCGCCGATCAGCTCACCTACTACGGCCTCAAAGCGCTCGCGCCGGTGTTCCAGTTCGAGATCGTCGGTATTCCTAGCGATCGCGAAGGGCTGCTGACTGACGAAGTGGAGCGCGCCTGCCGGCGCATGCCGGTGAAAGCGATTTTCACCGTGCCGAATCTGCAGAACCCGACCGTCACGACCATGAGTCTCGAACGGCGCATGGCGCTCGTCGATATTGCGCGCCGGCACGGCGTGGCGATCATCGAGGACGATGTATATGGCCCGCTCGTCTCGCAACGCCTGCCGACGATCGCGAGCCTGTGCCCGGAACTCACCTTCCACCTCGCGGCTACGTCGAAGATCCTTGCCCCTGGTCTGCGGCTCGGCTATCTGCTGAGCCCGCCGGACAGCGCCGCGCTATGCGCGGAGGCCGTGCGCACGACGGCATGGATGCCCGCGCCGATGTCGATGCTGATCGCCTCGATCTGGATCGAGGACGGCACAGCGCGCCACATCATGGACGCGCAGCTCGCCGAGATTCGCGCACGCCAGGATCTCGCGCGCGAACTGCTGCCGCAGGAGTTGCTGCAGACCGATCCGGCATGCATGTTCGTGTGGCTGAAGCTGCCGCCGCCGTGGCGCGCCGACGACTTCGCGGCCAATGCGAAAGCGCGCGGCGTCGTGGTGATGCCGTCGTCGGCGTTCGCCGTCGACCGGTCCGAGATCGAGCATGGCGTGCGCATCAACCTCGCCTGCGCGACCAGCCGCGATCAGCTCGTGAGCGCGCTGCGGCTCCTGACCGGCACGCTCAAGGATCGTCCGCGCGCACTGTTCGGCACAATATGACGCACCGCCCGACTGGCCGCTTCACATCGATCAAAAAAACTTCTCTGCCCAAGGAATAAAGCCGCGACGCCGTGCGTTCAATAGGCGCAATGACCATCGGTCATGACAGAGAGGTGCGGCCATGAAATCTGTGCTTAAGGCATTGGGCGTCGTCGTGGGCGGCGCGGCATTGGTGAGTCTTGTCGCGTCGTGCGGCGGTTCCAATTCGGTCAACAACCAATCGTTTACGGCGACGGCACTCGTGTCGGACGGCGCCGTCGCGGCGGCGCACACGGACCCGAATCTGAAAAACGCATGGGGCGTTGCGTTCAATCCAAAAGGTTTCGTTTGGGTGGCCGACAACGCCACCTCGCTGGCAACGCTTTATGACGGCAACGGCACGCCACAATCGCTTGTCGTCAGCATTCCGAATGGAATCAACGGACCGGCGAATCCGACCGGCATCGTGTTCAACGGCACAACGGATTTTGTCGTGACTCAGGGCGGCAAATCCGGCGTGGGCGCCTTTATCTTTGCCGGCGAAGGCGGCACGATCACCGCGTGGGCGCCGGCGGTCGGGCCCACCAACGCCTTCGTCGTATTCGACAGCGGCAGCGCCGCCGCGGTCTACAAAGGCCTCGCGCTGGCCAGCAACGGCGGCGCCAACTTCCTTTACGCCGCCGACTTTCACAACAACAGAATCGACGTCTTCGACAAGAGCTTCGCGAAGGTCTCGACGCCCGGCAAGTTCCAGGACGCGTCGCTCCCGGCGGGCTTCGCGCCGTTTGGCATTCAGGCGCTCGGCGCAAAGCTCTTCGTGACCTATGCGAAGCAGGACGCGGCGGCGCACGACAACGTCGACGGCGCCGGCCTCGGCTTCGTGGATGTCTACGACACGGCGGGCAACCTGTTGCAGCGTTTCGCCTCGGGGGGCGTGCTGAATGCGCCCTGGGGCATCACGCAGGCGCCGGCCAATTTTGGACGCTTCAGTGGCGACGTGCTGATCGGCAATTTCGGTGACGGCACGATCAACGCCTTCGATCCGGCGAGCGGCCGGTCTCTCGGCGCCATCAACTTGCCCGACAACACGTCGTTCGTGCAGCACGGCCTGTGGGGAATCGCGTTCGGCAATGGGCTCAGCAATCAGCCGGTCAACACGCTGTTTTTCGCGGCCGGGCCGAATGACGAAGCGAACGGGGTCTATGGACGCATCGACGTAAGAATGTGACAGGCGAACGGGCGCTGCGGGCGCTTGCCGCCATCCGTAGGTGACTGGCGCGGCGGCCTCTTCACGCCGCGCAGCGCATTCGCGCCGCGAGCCGCGCCACGTTCAGCATCCTCACGATCCGCTTGAGCGCGTGACGCACGCGGCCGCGCAAATGCGCCGCGCGCATGGTGCGCCAGAAGCGGTCCGGCGCGAAGTCGTCGAAACGCGCTTCTTTTTCGAGCAGTGCCTTGCCGCCGGGCAAATGCACGAACGAACAGCAACGGAACCAGCGCAAATCCCGATAGTTGTTGCCAGCCCAATGGCGTCCCACAGCCTGATATGCCCCGACTTCGATCAGCACTTGTCCTTCGTCGCTGAGCGCATTGAGCGCGGCCGAGATGAACGCTTCGTCGCCGTGATGCCTCAGACGCCCGCTTTCGCTGAGATAACGCGCGTAACTGGCTCGCGCGCGCGGCACCAGCCGGCGCAACGCCGCGGGTGTCGCGATCAGAAATTCGCCGCCGTACCAACGCGGATTCATCAGGCGCCGCTCCGCGACGATTTCCAGATCCGCGACCACGTGTTCGCTGCCGTACGCCGGAAACACCTGATCCGAAATATCGAAGACACCGAGACCGGCTTGCGCGCATCGTTCGATCAGATCGGGATCGAGCGGCAGCAGCGCCACCATGTCGGCGTCGAGCAGCAACATCATCGTGTCGGCGGGCAAGCTCGCCGACACCTGGTCCATCAGGTCGAGTTTGAAATGCGCGGCGTAGAACGGCGTGTTCTTAGGCAACTCGATCGTCGCGGTAAGCAGCGTCACGGCCGGGCGATGCTCCGCCGGCATATTCGCGAGCCGGCGCGCGACCCGCTCCGGCGCGTTGGTCATGATCGTCAAGGTCGGCAAGCCTACGCGCCGCAAGCTGTTATTCAGGCAGATCGCCTGACTCACATACGAGAGTGGATCGCGATTCGTCGAGTTGGGACCCGGCTTCGCATCGACATCGACATAAACGAGAGTGCACGGAAAAAGATTCACGTTGCTCCCCAGCACGCGTGAGCGACGGATCGCCTTTTGAGCGATGCCGTGACTGTCGGAGGTTGATCCACATGTTCTTGCCTGGGGCGCGGTGGCACCCGCAAGGTGCGCGACATTGAAATCGCGAATCGTGCCGTCGCGGCATCACATTCGAGCCGGGCACGCTGATCTGCGGCGATGGAGTCGGATGAACCGGGGCGCAGGCATCAGGGTTGGCCTATCGTTTCACGTCCTTGCATTGCCTTTCCGCCAAAACGCAGAGAGATTGACGCGGCGCTGTCGCAGGCTCGTGCGAACCATCGGCATCGCGCAATAATTGCGGATTCGTTTAGGAGCGTCGCGAACAACTTACCCGTTGCAAGCTGTCGATGCGCTTGCGATTGGCAGCCACGTCATGTGCATGCCCGCGCGTTCGCTACTTTGGGACAGACGAAAGCGCTATTCCGCCGCGTCCGGTTCGTCTCCGTATCGCATGCCATGTGAAGTGAGCAGGCGATAAAGCGTGGTGCGCGAGATGCTGAGTTCGCGCGCGGCGTCGCCGGGGCGGCCGCGATGGCGTAGAAGTGCGAGTTCGATTGCCTGGCGTTCGGCGGTTTCGCGCGCCCGCGCGAGTGTGATGGGCACGGCCGTGACATAGCTCGACAGTTCGAGGTCGCCCGCGGTGATGGTGCGCGTCTCCGACATCACGATCGCGCGCCGAACCCGGTTGATCAGCTCCCGCACATTGCCCGGCCAGTCGTATCGGTGCATTGCCGTGATCGCGTCCGGCGCGAAGCCGTAGAGGCGGCGGCTCGCGTCCGTGCGGTAGCGCTCCAACGTGTAGAGCGCGAGCAGTTCGATGTCCTTGCCGCGCGCGCGCAGCGGCGGCTCGTCGATCCTCAGCACGCACAGGCGGTGGTACAGGTCTGCGCGAAAGCGGCCGTCTTCGATCGCGGCTTCCATATCGACGTGAGTCGCGGAGATGATGCGCACGTCCACATCGATCGAGCCGTCGCCACCTAGCCGACTGATCGTGCTTTCCTGCAAAAAGCGCAGCAGGCTCGATTGACTCTCGAACGGCAGATCGCCGATTTCGTCGAGAAACAGCGTGCCGCCGTTCGCCGCTTCGACGCGACCGACCCGGCGCTGATTCGCGCCGGTGAACGCACCGCGCTCGTAGCCGAACAATTCGGATTGCAGCAGTTGCGCGGGAATCGCGCCGCAATTGATGGCCACGAACGGCGCGTCGCGGCGAGGCGAACGCGCGTGAATCGCTGCCGCGGTCAGTTCCTTGCCGGTGCCGGATTCGCCGGAGATGAAAACGGGCGCATTGGTCGTCGCGACTTTGCGGACCGCGCGGAACAGCGCGTACATGGCATCGCACGTGCCGATCATCTGGCCTTCGGCGATGGACGTGTCGATACAGGCGGGCTCGCCGAGTGAAATCATGCCGCAGGCGTGGCCCACGGTGTCGACGATCCGCTCATTCGCAGCGGGCAGCGTCACGTAGTCGAAGCAGTAGTCGCGCACCAGCCGGCGCGGGATCGCGTCGTCGAGGTGCGTGGCGGCCGCCATCGCCACCCAGCCGATGTTCGGCATGGCGAGACAGGCTTCCAGCGCGGCGGCCTCGCCTGGCTCGAACACGCTGGACAGATCGACGAGACCGCCCGCCAGCGAGCCGCCGTGCGCGAATTGCCGGACCTCACGCACCGAGCCGACGACCTCGACGTCCCACTCGCGCTCCCGAAAGCTCGCCAGCAATCCTGGCGCGGGATCGCGTGTGAAGTAGATGACGCATCGCGTAATGGCCTTGGTTTTCTGCATCGTCGTTTCTTGTTTATCTCTCGGCACCTGCCGTGAACCATATTGCGAAGAGACGCCTCGCCACTGCGGTGTTCCGGTGAATCCGTGCGACCGTCAAATCATACGTGCTGGCGTGAAGAGGGCGGCGCAGTCTGACCAAATTTAATGGTTCAGGAGTAGCCGCTGTTTATACGATTTGTTGTCTAGACAAATCGGGGTATTCATACAGATGTCCGTATGGGGCGTCGGTTCTAACGCGGTCTGCCGCAGCAGCGCGGCCGCGTTTTTTGACTAACGCCGTTGCTGCCGCTGCTGCCGCAGCGGCCGGAAGAACTGGCGAATTTCCTCGGCGAGCAGATCGGGTTTTTCCATTGCAGCGAAATGTCCGCCGCCCGGCATGTCGGCCCATTGCACGACGTTGAACGTTCTTTCGAGCCAACTGCGCGGCGGATGATTGATCTCCTTCGGAAAGTGCGCGAAGCCGACCGGCGGCGCCACGCGTTGACCTTCGGCGAAACGCATCGGCTGCAAGCTGTTTTCCCAATACATTTGCATCGCCGGGCCGATGCACTGCGTGAACCAGTAGAGCGAGATGTTGGTCAGCAGACCGTCTTTCGAAAACACACGTTCCACGTCGCCTTCGCAATCGCTCCATGCGCGAAACTTCTCGCCGATCCATGCAGCCAGTCCCACCGGCGAATCGTTGAGCGACGCAGCCAGCGTTTGCGGCTTGGTGCTGTGCATGTGCGCATAGCCGCCCTCCTTCGCGGCCCACTCGTTCTTCTCCCGCAAGAAATTTTCTTCGGCCGGCGTAAGCGGTTTTTGCGCCGCGCCGATGGCCGGCTCATACGAGCTCGGCAGGAAGTTGAGATGAATGCCGTCGACGGCTTGCGGATGCCGCGCGGCGAGCGCTATCGACACGCCCGCGCCGAGATCGCCGCCTTGCGCGCCGAAGCGCTCATAGCCGAGGCCTCGCATCAGCGCGGCCCACAAATCGGCCACTTGCCACGCGGATGTGCCGGCTTGCGCGGGCGCCTGCGAAAACGCGAAGCCGGGCAGCGACGGCACGACGACATCGAAGGCATCGGCAGCATCGCCGCCGGACGCGGCCGGGTCGCATAAGCGGTCGAGCAGCGCATGAAACTCGAAGAACGAGCCGGGCCAGCCATGAGTGATCACGAGCGGATACGGCGCCGGCCCTGCACCGCGCCGATGGACGAAATGCACGCGCTGCCCTTGTACATCGGCGAGAAATTGCGGCTGCCGATTCAAGCCGCGCTCGGCCGCGCGCCAGTCGAAACGCTCGGCCCAGTACTCAGCCAGTTCGCGCAGCCATGTGGCATCGGCGCCCTGTTGCCAGGCCGGTGATGGCGTAGCCGGCGCCCAGCGGGTCGCGCGAATACGCCGGCGAAGATCGTCGATCTCGTGATCGTCGATTGCAATCTGAAATGCTTGTATCTGCATGGCAACTCGCCCGGGACGGTGTGTTGGTTGACGTGCGTATCTACCCAAACAGTAAAGGCCGCGCCTCGCTCAGGCAGCGAGCCTGCACGAGGCAATCCTCATGGTACACAATGGCGCATTTTCCGTTTCGCGTCCTGGAGACTGCCATGCTGCAAGCGCTCGCCGCCCTGCTCACTTTTCAGTGCCTGGGCGAAGGTGTGTCGTACGTGTTCCATTTGCCCGTGCCGGGTCCGGTGATCGGCATGCTGCTGTTGTTCGGCTTCCTCATGCTGCGCCCACAAACCGCCGATGCTATCGAGCCGACCGCGCTCGAATTGCTCCGCCATCTGTCCTTGCTATTCGTTCCAGCGGGCGTCGGCATTATGGTGTCGGCGAGCCGGATTCGCGGCGACGCCGTCGCGGTGATCATCTCCATTGCGCTCAGCACGACGCTCGCGATTGCGGTGGCCGCGCTCGTCACGCGCGCGTTGATGCGCCGCCAGCGCCGTGAGCCCTCCGCGACGGAGTCCGCATCATGACCGCCATTCCGAAGCTCGGCGCGATCTGGGTGTATCTCGCCGCGAGTCCCCTGCTCGGGTTGACGATCACGCTGATCGCCTACCTCATCGCGCAGACGATCTACGCCAAGGCGCACTTCAATCCGCTTGCCAATCCGGTGCTGATCGCGGTGGCGCTGCTGGTCGTGCTGCTCGAGATCACCGGCACGCCGTACGCGACGTACTTTGAAGGCGCTCAATTCGTCCACTTTCTGCTGGGCCCCGCGACCGTGGCGCTCGCGCTGCCGCTCTACCGGCAGTGGCCGAAGCTGCGCCGCTCCGCGTTGCCGCTGATCGGCGGGCTGGTGGCGGGATCGTTGACGGCCATCGTGTCGGCGGTCGGCGTGGCGGCGCTGTTCGGCGCATCGCATCAAACGCTCGCGTCGCTCGCCCCCAAATCCGCGACCACGCCGATCGCGATGGCGGTCGCTTCCGAGATTGGCGGCATTCCGTCCTTGACCGCCGTGCTCGTCATTTCGACCGGCGTATTCGGCGCCGTGTTCGCGCGTACGATTCTCAACGCGCTGCGCATCGCCGAACCCGAGGTGCGCGGTTTTGCGCTGGGCATTGCGTCACATGGCATCGGCACGGCGCGCGCTTTTCAGGTGAGCGAGGAAATGGGCGCGTTCGCCGGGCTCGGCATGGGCCTGAACGGCGTGTTCACCGCGTTCGTCGTACCGGTGTTGATGCCGCTCGCGGCGCGCTGGCTGACGGGCTGAGCGACGTCATCGCAGCAGTAGAAAGGCCCGCAATTTGCGGGCCTTTCTACTGCGTCCTGCTCGAACCGTCCGCCTGGAATTGCTCCAATCGCAATTAATTTTCTCATTCTAAAAGGCTTAAAAAATCGCGTCAGGCAAATTGTCCCGTTCGAAACTGCGCTGCGCGGATTGCATCGAGGCACGAGTTGACCGATGGCTTGATAATGACGCATCCCTTCCCCTACCCACCCAGAGGAGTTAGCCGCGATGCCCGCCTATGAATCCAAAGTGCCGCGAGTACTGTTGACGAACGACGACGGTATCGACGCGCCCGGCCTTGCCGTACTCGAAGCCGTGGCCGCCGAGCTCGCGCACGAAGTCTGGGTGGTCGCGCCCGAGCACGATCAGAGCGGCACGTCGCATTCGATCAGCCTGCATTCGCCGCTGCGCGTGAGCCGCCAGGGCGAGCGGCGTTTCGGCGTGGCCGGCACGCCTGGCGATTGCGTCGTGATGGGCGTGCGCCATCTGATGCGCGACACGCCGCCCACGCTGATTCTTTCCGGCATCAATCGCGGCGGCAATCTCGGTGTCGAAACGATGTTTTCGGGCACCGTCGGCGCTGCCATGACAGGCCTGCTGCTCGGCTTGCCGTCGTTCGCGCTGAGCCAGACCTTCAGCAATCGCGACAACGTGCGCTGGGACACCGCGCGCGCACTCGCGCCCGGCGTGATCCGTCAGCTGCTCGCAATCGAGCAGGCGGCGCGCACCTGCCTGAACATCAACTTTCCCGACGTCGACGCGGCGCTCGCCGGTCCGCTCACGCCGACTCGCCAGGGCGTTGGACTCGTCGAAGATATCGACGTGTTGCCGCAAGTCGATCCGCGCGGCATGGCGTATCACTGGTTGCGCTTTCAACGCGGCGCGCGCGCGAACGATCCCGATAGCGAAACGGCCGTGGTGGCGTCGGGGCGCGTGTCGGTCACGCCGCTCGCTTTCGATCGCACCGACGAGCCCACCTTCGCGCGGCTCGCGGCTTCGTTGAGTTAAACCCGTGGCCTGACCTTCCGCCAGGCGTCGTTCGGTTTGCGCGGCGTTACGGACGCGGCGCGCCGGTGAGGCTCGGCGCCCCGCCCGGCCCCGCGGGGTCGGGATTGCCGAACGCGGGAAGGCTGCCGTTTTCGCGGGCGCGGACGATTTCCGCGCGCACCTGCGAGCGCGTTTTCGGGCCGTCGTCCGATCTCGCCGCCGTGCCGCCGGAGGGCATGGACTGCACCAACGGCGGTGACGGTAACGTGGCTTGCGCGGTCAGGTCGGCTTGCGGCTCCGTCTGCACGGTTGGAACCGCCGGCGGTTTCTGCTGCACTTGCTCGACCAGCGGCGGCGTTACGACGCCCGGCGCGCTGCTCGTGCTCTGCATCGCTTTCAGCGCGGCCTGAATAGATAAGGGTTGCCTCGCCATAGCCGATCCACCGCTAACTGGCGTTCTCGCGCTCGGCGCACTATTGCTGTCGACGCGCGCTACCAGGTTGTCCAACGCCGCCTGACTCCGCGCGTAACTCGTCTCGCGGTTCGCCTGCTCGCGGCCCACAGCGCGGCTTTCACGCGACCGGCCATGCTTCGCCGACGAAGGCATCCGCACCGGCTTCGCAGCCGGTTGCCGCGTCCTGTCGACTCGCGCCGTGTCCACTGCGCGCTGCTCGTTATCCGCGCGCGCCTGCAATTCCTTTTGCAACGCGCGCACCTGATCGTCGTCCTGATAAGCGGAACGGACCGCGTCCAGTTGCGCCTTCGCGGCGGCAAGATCGTTGCGTTGCAGACTATTGCGCGCCGCCTGCAGGCTGCTGGCCGAAGCACCGCTCGAATCGTTGCGAGCAGTGACCGGACCGGAGATGACCGCGCCGCTGATCGTGTCGCCGCGCGTGCGGTAAGCCGGCGTATCGCCTCGCGCGGAACCGAATTCGTCCGTCGACTGCCAGGGCTTGCCGGCCTGCGACACATACGCAGCGATTGCAACAGCGCCGGCGACAAGACTTGCGAGAACGATCTTCCTGGGTTCGCTATACATGACGTCTCCCCCTTCCAGTCGTGTTACGTGCGCGTCCGCGGCCTCATAGACGTGCGCGGATTCATCAGAAGGTTAGCGGCGAATCAGGCTGTTCGACGCCGCTCCGATGACCGCGAGCTCGTGCCGATCAAGTCACGTACGGAGGCGCACGCGATCTGGATGCGCTTATTTTCTATTTATATTCTTCAGGCGTCGAATCGTCGGATTGTGCATAGCATGTTGGCCGAAAAAGCCAGTTCAACGCGCGTTTATTCCCGACGATGGTTGGAACTACCAGGCAATCCGGCAAGACCAGAGCGTGCTCGCCAATTCACCACACGTATCTATACGAGCGGCCCTTCTTCCTGCTTCCCACGCATCGCAACTGCAACCGAACTACTCACAATCAGTGCCATGCCGAGCAGCGACATGGCGCCGATCGTCTCGCCCCACGCCACATAACCGAACAGCGCCGCCCACACGATGCTCGTGTAGTTATACGGTGCGAGCGCGCCGGCGTCGGCCTGGCGAAACGCCATAGTCATCAGCAATTGCCCGGCCGTGGCGAAGCCGCCGAGCAAGGCCATCACCCCGAGCGCCTGGAGCGTGGGCGCGCGCCATGCGAAAAACAGCGAAACGCTAGTGACGATCGTGCCGATCACCGTGAAATACAGCACCGTCGTGCCCGAATCGTCCGAGGCGCGAATGCGCTTGATCTGAATGATCGAGAGCGCGCCGAAGAAGGCGCTCGACATCAGCAGGACAGGACCGAGCCAACTCGAATGCGAGCCGTCCGGCCGCACCACGAACAGCACGCCGACAAAGCCGACCGCTGCAGCCAGCGCATCGCGCGGCTTCAACGCCTCCTTCAGCAGCAGCGGCGCGAGCACGATCACCAGCAAGGTCTCCGAGTAGACGATCGCCACCGCCTCGCTAAGCGGCATGTACGGCAAACCGGCGAAGAAAAGCCCCGACGCGCCGAGCAACGTCAGCGCGCGAAGGGTCTGCCCGCGCACGTCCATGTGCCTGATCCGCTCGACGATCGGCTTGCCGCGCAGGCATACGGCGACGGCCGGCACCAGGCCGAACAGCATGCGAAAGAACGTTACTTCGTTGGCCGGATAAGCGAGCGCCACGGATTTGGCGAGCGCATCGACCAGTGCGAAACAGAACATCGACACGAGGATCAGCGCAACGCTGCGCAGGGGCACGGCGCTCGTGCGGACGGCGGCGATGGGCGGCATGGACTTTCCTGGGAGCGCGCGAGACGACGCGTCGCCCCGGTTTCGCGGGCCGGCTGCGCGGCTCGCATGGGTGGAAATCGGATTATGCCTGCGCCGCCACGAAGGGATCGACGAGGCGCGTGACAATTGATTCGAGCCGCGCCGTCCTTGCGACCGGTTGCGGCTTCGCCCGGCGCGATCTCGCGAGCTACATCACCGACTTCGCCGGCCCGGACCGTGGTCGAACCCGGCGGCGAGCAATCCGGAAGCACTGCGATCGTGCCGTAGGATTCGCTCGTGACGTCGAACCGAAGGTAGTCAACCGCAGCGCGCCGCCGGCAAGTGCAGATCTACCAACCCGGCTTGTGCAGCGCAGCGGCATGCGCACCTTGCGTATGCCGTCCGCATCGGCGTTTGTAACGCCCCGTTATTTGTGCGATGCTAGCCACGCCCTGGTTATCCCTAGAAGAAACATTGGGCGCGAGGCAGACCAATCCTGTTGTCCATTCCTCTGGAGGAGACATGATTGAGTCATCGCAACTGCGCAACTTCGGCCGCGCCGGCACCGCATCTCGCACCGCTTTCCGTAGCGTCGAATCCACCAGGCTGCACCGCATAGCGGCCGCTTCAAGCTTCGTCTTCCTGATCAATCTCGCCGGCGTCTGCCATGCCGACACCCAGGTCGGCGGCCCACTTCCGCCCGCGCCCGACAAACTCTACGGCGATCTCTTCGTCGCCGTGCAAACCGCGCAGATCTATCCGGACCAGAAGACCTTCGTCGACGCAACGCCGAATGCCGATCCCGCCGCGATCGTGCAGTTGTACGAGCAGCAGAAGAACAAGCCCGGCTTTTCGCTGGCGAAGTTCGTCAACAAATACTTCACGCCGCCGAGCGAGCCGGTCATCACGCCGCCCGCCAATCAGAGCTTGCGTGACCACATCAACTGGCTATGGCCCGCGCTGACCCGCACCACCACCAGCGCGCCGCCGAACAGCTCGCTGATTCCATTGCCGAAACCCTATGTGGTGCCGGGTGGCCGTTTCCGCGAAGGCTACTACTGGGACACCTATTTCACGATGCTTGGGCTGCAGGAATCGGGCAACGAAAATCTCGTCGACGACATGCTCGACAACTTCGCCTACGAGATCGATACCTTCGGCCACATTCCGAACGGCAATCGCACCTACTATCTGGACCGTTCGCAGCCGCCGTTCTTCTCGCACATGGTGGAACTCGCCGCGAAGGTGGAAGGCCACGGCGTCTATCAGAAGTACCTGCCGGCGTTACGCAAGGAATACGCGTACTGGATGCAGGGCGAGACCACCACGCGACCCGGCTCGGCCACGCGCAATGTTGTCGTAATGCCGGATCGCACGGTGCTCAACCGCTACTGGGATGAGCTCGACACGCCGCGCGACGAATCGTATCTGGAGGACATTCAGACCGCGCAACAGGCAAGCGGCCGCAATCCGAACGACGTCTACCGCGAGTTGCGCGCCACCGCCGAAAGCGGCTGGGATTTCAGCTCGCGCTGGTTCGGCGACAACATGACGCTCGCGACGGTGCGCACCACGTCGATTATTCCGGTCGACCTGAACAGCCTGATGTTCCATCTCGAGATCACCATCGCCAAAGGTTGCGGCGAGGCGCGCGATTTCCGCTGCGTCGGCGAATTCGCGCAACGTGCCGCGAAGCGCGCGCTCGGCATCAACCGCTATTTGTGGAATCCCAACGGCTATTACGGCGACTATGACTGGCAGCTCGCCAGGCCGCGCGACAACAAGACGGCGGCGATGGTGTTTCCGCTGTTCGTCGGCGCGGCGTGGCCGGATCGCGCGCTCAAGACGGCGAAACAGGTGCAGTCCACCTTGCTGCAACCGGGCGGCCTCGTGACGACGACCTACAACACGACGCAGCAGTGGGACGCGCCCAACGGCTGGGCGCCGCTGCACTGGGCGGCGATTCAGGGCCTGAAACGTTATGGTCAGGACGCGCTCGCGCAACAGATCGGCACGCGTTTTCTCAGCGACGTCAAAGGCGTCTATGCGTCCGATCAGAAGCTGGTCGAGAAATACGTGGTGGAAGGCTCGGGAACGGGCGGCGGCGGCGGTGGCGAATATCCGCTGCAGGACGGCTTCGGCTGGACCAATGGCGTGACGCTCAAACTGCTCGACCTGTATAGCCCGGGCGATTGAGTCTGCACGAAGGGCGGTCCGGCGGTCGCGGCAAGTCACAAACACTGTATAAAAACACAGTATAATGATTTGCCCCAGCCGCCCTTCGTTGCGTGACCGCGCGGCGCCCAGCCCACGTCGGAATCATGGTGTCACAGCAAGCCCTATTCGCGCCCGAGCCCGTAGCCCTTCTCCACGACGAGGAAGGCGGAATCCGCTATCTGCCTGAGTCGATTCCGGCTGCCACGGCGCAGGCGTGGTTCGAGACAGCGCTGCGCAATGTTGGCTGGCTCAGTCAGCAGCGCATGATGTACGACCGCGAAGTCGCCGTGCCGCGTCTGCTCGCTACCTTCGCCCGTGATGCCGGCGATCTGCCAGAGCCTTTGGGCGAGGCATTCGAAGCCGTGCGCGCGCTCGTGGGTGCGCCGTTCAATCGCGTCGGTCTCAATCTCTATCGCGACGGCAGCGACAGCGTCGCGCTGCACAGCGACAAAACAGAGAAGCTGGTGCCCGCTCAGCCGATAGCGATCGTTTCGCTCGGCGCGAGCCGCCGCATGACGATCCGGCCGAAAGTCGGCGCCGGACGCATCGTGCATATCGAACTGGAGCCTGGCAGTTGTCTCGTCATGAGCTATGCGTCGCAATTCACGCATGAGCACGGTATTCCCAAGCTTGCGGGTGTGACGCAGCCGCGCATCAGCCTCGCGTTTCGCTGCTTCAGCGGTTGACGAGCGCGAGCAGCGGTTCCGGCTTCACGGCTCGAACCGCTGATTTCAGACATGCACGGAGTCAGTTGGCGCGACATCCGGGCAAGAGGCGTGTCAGAGCAACGTGACCTTCCCCGTCGCCAGATCGTAGACACCGCCGACAATCTTCACCTTGCCGCTCTTCACATATGGCCCGATGAGCGGTCTGGATACGATCAGCCGGTTGGCATTCAACCTGACGTTTTCGATGGTGGTTTGCGTGACGAGATCCTCGTCTGGATCCCCTTTCGCCACTTTCGCCATCTGCATGGCCGGCTTGATCGCGCGGACCAGCTCGGGCAGATGGCCGGGCAAATGAGCGCCATCCTTGAGCGCCTTGACCGTGGCGGTCACCGCTCCGCACTGCGTATGCCCGAGCACCATGATGAGCGGCACGCCGAGGAATTCGACGCCGTACTCGAGGCTCGCGAGAATATCGTCGTTGACGAAATTGCCGGCCACCCGCACCACGAACAGATCGCCCGGTCCCTGATCGAAGGCAAGCTCCGGCGCGACCCGCGAATCCGCACAGCCGACGATCGCGGCAATCGGATACTGCGCCGAAACACGCGCCGCGCGGCCCGCGGAATAGTCCCTGTTTGAAGGGGTATTCGCGGCGTAACGGGCGTTGCCCTGCATCAGGCGCTCGAGCGCTTCCGAAGGTGGAATCGAATTCGGCCCATTGGCGGACGCGGGTTCGGCCGCCACCGCAACGCGCTGCGACAAACCCGCCAGCGTGATCGACGACGCACCGGCCAGCAGCAGATTGCGCCGCATGGGGGAAGACAGATGACGGCCGCACATGGCTCGCCTCCTATGTCATGAGCAACGCCCCAGCGGTGCCGTTCGAGCCGGCATGAGCCGTGAAAGTTGGTCGCGCACGCGACGTCTCATCGTGCGCCTCTCACGTTCAAACATCAAGTTAGACGGCGTAGATGTCCGGGTTGTCCACCAGCGGCAGGAATTTTCCGCTAGATCCGTCGAGCGCGAGCATCGTGCCGCTTTCGATATCGAAGATCCAGCCGTGCAGCCGCAGCGTCTTGTTCGCGAGCCCGACTGCCACCGAAGGATGCGTGCGGATGTTCGCAAGTTGCGCAATCACGTTGTCCTTGACGAGCGCGGAGAGGCACTCGGCGTCCGAATGGTAAGTGCGCGATGCGTTGATGGCCTTGGCCGCATCCGCGTGACGCAGCCAGCCCGCCACCGCCGGCAGATGATCGAGATTCTTGCAGGTCGAGATCGCCGTCATTGCGCCGCAATTCGAGTGGCCGCAAATCACGATATCGCGCACGCCCAACACGGCCACCGCGTACTCGACCGTCGCCGATACGCCGCCCGGTTCCGGACCATACGACGGCACGATATTGCCCGCGTTGCGGATCACGAACAGCGAACCGGGCTCGGTCTGCGTCAGCAACTCCGGTACGACACGGCTATCCGAGCACGTTACGAAAAGCGTACTGGGACTTTGCGCCATCGACAGGCGCTTGAACAATGCGCTCTGCTGGGGAAAGACTTCCTGTTGAAAGCGGATGAGACCTTCGATGATTTCCTGCACGGTTGTTCTCCAGATAAATCGAAGCCTGAGCCTGCAGTGCTCACGATAATATGAAAGCCGGGAGCATACATGCGATCTATTGGCGCGACTATACCGCAGCCTCAACCGCAGCCGCGAACCGGACAAATATGCGGGCGCGCGCACAGCGAATAAAAAAAGCCCCGGCTGTTACCAGCCGGGCCCAACTCTCTCGCTCGCACACCGGAAACCGTGCGTGCCTGACTACTTTACCGATACCGCCGAGGCGGATATATACGCCATGCTGGAAGAGTGCCTTCCAACGTGGCCCGCCTCACACCACGCGGGGCAGGTCGCATCAACGGCTATACATCGCATTCCAGTCGGCGGTCGACACAGCCGGGCGGCCGCTTTGCGACGAGCCCGCCACGCTGCCGCCATAACCGCTGGTCTCGCCGTTGCGCGCGGCGACGCGCGCTTGCGCAGCTTGAATCGCTTCCGGGTAACGAGCCTGATCGCCGTCGCCGACGTGATAGCCGGCCGCTTGCAGTTGAACCAGTTCCGCGCGCACCTGCTCGCGCGTGATGTGGGAATTCGATTGGGCGAACACGGTGGCCGAAGCAGCCAGCGAAGCGAGGATAACAACGGCCTTGATCAGGGATTTCATGATAAAAACAACCTCCGGTAATTGACGGTCGGCGGCGCTTCGAATCACGCTGCGCGCCACCGCTGAAGCCAATATAGGCGCCGATTCCTCGGAGAATAATGGCCGCCCGTCGAAGGGATTGTTCCTGAAACTGGAGAAATCACGCTCAGAAGCGCGTGCGGATTCCCACCGTTCCGACCACCTGATTACCCGTCGACGACGCGCCTCCCGCCGTGTTGATAAACGCGGTGTAACCCTTCCCGCTCACGTGCTGATACATCGCTTCGGCATACACGTCGGTGCGCAACGACAGCGAATAGACGGCCTGCAGGTTGATCTGATTCCATTTCGGATCGGAGCCGAAGCTCGAGGTGCCGCCCATATGCGCGTCCGTATAGGTGTAGGCCGCGCCGAGGCTCAGCGCGGGCGTCATGGTGTACTTGCCGTTCACTTCATAGTTATCGAAGCGCATCGAGCCATGCGTGGCGCCGAACGACGCGGTGTTCTGGAACTGGCTATGCGTATAAACGAAGCCCGCCGTCACGGGACCGAAACCATAGCTCAACGCGGCGCCGGCCGTGCGCTGCACCTCGGCGCCGAGCTGAAAGCCGTCCGTGCCGTTGGCCGCGGATTCGCCGAGATCGACCGCGCCGGCCGTGTTGGCGCTCGAGTTCGAACCGTTGATCTGCAAATAGCCGGCAGCGGCCTTGAACGGACCGCTGGTATAGCTTACGCCCGCGCTATAGGCACGATTGACCGCGAACTGCGTGTTGTTCGAGAACGCATACATTCCGCCGAACTTCAGACCGGCATAATTCGCGCTCGTGTACTTCACGGCATTGCTCATGCGCACCGAGTGATTCAGATTGTCGTTGTCGAACGGATGCGCGAAGCCGGTATCGCCGAACGTGCCCGCGGTGCCCGAGAGCGGCGCGACGAAGTCGACCAGTGAATCGTACTGGCGGCCCAGCGTGAACGTGCCGTCCTGCTTGCTGCTCAAGCCGACAAACGCCTGACGGCCAAACAGCCGGCCGTCCTGGCCGAGCTTGCCGTTCTGCACGTTGTAGCCGTTCTCCAGCACGAAAATCGCCTGCAATCCGCCGCCGAGATCTTCCGCGCCGCGCAAGCCGAAGCGGCTGCCGTTGATGTTGCCGCTCGTGGCCTGAACCAGCGCGCCCTGCGAGCCGCCCTTCTTCACGTTGTTGGTGTACATCACGCCGGCGTCGATGAGGCCGTACAGCGTGACTGAACTTTGCGCATGCGCCGTGGCGGCGGCAAGTCCCGCGAACGCCGCGACCGCGGCGGAAATCTTTTTCACGTCAATGCTCCTGCGTAGCTGGAATGTCGGGTTAAACAGCGACGCGAGTATAGAAACGCGGGCATCGAAAACGAATGCCCGCGCCCTGGAGCAGTCCTTTATGGAATCTGGAAGAATCCGTCATCTAAACGCAGCAATCGCGATGCGCCGCGCTTTAACGAGGTGTTTTGAAAGCTGAAGACGCGCGACCCGAGGTCTGCGCGCAATGACGGGGTTGTACGTGAACAACAGACGTCAGGCGTTGAGGCGCTTGCGAGCCCGGCGTGTGCGCCGGACTCATCCTCAATCGTCAACCGGGCCGCTTAGCTTCTGTTGAAGTCGCCGGTCTCCAGTTCCACGGACTGCCCGCCGTTTTTTTCGAGGACCTTGCGTGTAGCGTTTTCAATCTGCGCGCGGTTTGCCTCGAACGTGTTGACAAGGTTATGGGCCGATGGGCCGTCGTTGCCGAAATGCTCGTTCAGCGCGTCCAGCGATACGCTGCACCAGACGTCGGCCCCGTCGACATTGGCTTCGAAGGCGACGCGTGCCGCTGCGACCACTTCACGGCGTCCGGTGAATTCGATCCTCATGATGACCCTCCATTTGTCGAAAGAAAGCTTCAGGCGCGCAAACGCTGTGCCACGGCGGCTTGGTCCGCAAGGCCGACCGTTGTCAGCGCGCATTCTCAGCAGGGTGCATACTCGACATCGGCCGTCCTCGTACGGTCGTGCTGATGCGTCACGGCATGGCCACCCATGGCCACGCTGCCCGACGTGCCTTATATCCTAATACTAACTCCTGGCCCATGTCCCGCAACCCGCAATCGTCGCGTCCTCTCGTCATTGCCGCCGTGATGGCGTCCATGGCGATGGTCGCCATCGAAGCCACCATCGTTTCCACCGCCATGCCTCAGATCGTCGCGCAACTCGGCGATCTGCATTTGTATAGCTGGGTCTTCTCGTCGTTCCTGCTCACGCAGACCGCGATGACCGTCGTGTTCGGCAAACTCGCCGACCTCTACGGCCGCAAGCCGGTCATGCTGGCCGGCATCGCGATCTTTCTGCTTGGCTCGGTGCTGGCCGGCTTCGCGTGGTCGATGCCGGCCATGATCGCGTTCCGCCTGATTCAGGGCGTCGGCGCGGGCGCGATCCAGCCGGTCACGCTCACCATCGTCGCCGATCTTTATCCCGCGCGCGAACGCGGCAAGGTGCAAGGCTACCTCGCGAGCGTCTGGGCGATTTCCGCGGTGGTGGGTCCGATGGTCGGCGGCTTCATCATTCACAACATGTCGTGGGCGTGGATCTTCTGGATGAACGTGCCGATCGGCCTCGCCTCCGCGGCGGGCTTCATCGCGTTCCTGCGCGAATCGGAACGGCATGCGCGTCCTTCGATCGATTTCGGCGGCGCGGCGCTGTTCATGGCGGCGATCGCCGCGCTCATGATGGCGCTCACCTACGCCGGCGACGACCAGGTCGCGCAAGCGTCGATGGCGGGCGGCGTCTTCGCGCTGTGCGTGCTGCTGTTCGTGTGGCAGGAGCGCCGCGCGGCCGAACCGATGATCTCCTTCGCTCTCTGGAGCCGCCGGCCGATTGCCGCCTCGAACGGCGCGACGTTGCTGTCCGGCATGATCCTGATGGGCGCGACCACGTTTTTGCCGATGTACGTGCAGGGCGTGCTGCATCGCTCGCCGGTAATCGCCGGCCTCGCCCTGACGATGATGATGGTGGGCTGGCCGACCGGCGCGACGCTCGCGGCGAAGTCGTTTCATCGCCTCGGCTTGCGGCGCATTCTCATTGGCGGCAGCGCGGCCATTCCGCTCGGCGCGGTGCTGCTGCTGTTCCTGTCGCCCGGCGGCTCGCCGCTCGTCGCGGCGTTCGGTTCGCTGATCATGGGCTTCGGCATGGGCACGTCGAGCGTCAGCTGCCTGATCCTGATTCAGGAGATCGTTCGCATGGACGAACGCGGCAGCGCCACCGCGTCGAATCTGTTTTCGCGCAATCTCGGCAGCACGTTGGGCGCAACGCTGTTCGGCGCGGTGCTCAACTTCGGACTCAGTCATTCGAAAGGCGCTGCGGTGGTCACGTCGGATCAGTTGAAGGCGCTGCTGCAGAATCAGACCGCCAGCCTCGGTGACAGCGACATGATCCGCACTGTGCTGCATCAGTCGCTGCACCTCACGTTCATGTCGCTCTTCGTCATCGCGATCTTCGTGGTCGTGCTGCTGATGTTCGTGCCGGCCGTCAAGATCGGCGGCGACAGGAAGATGCCGATCGAAGCGTTGGCGCCGCTGGAGGATTGAGACGCGTGGCGGCGTACCGCGCGCTGCCACGCTCGGTTCGATAACGCCGACGCATTGCTGTTGGCGTCAGCGCGCCGGCAAGGTCGCCGCGAAAAAGCGGATCGCCCGGTCAGTTGCCAACGCATGCACCGCATCACGATCGACGCCCGGTCCATCCTGGCAAATGCCCGCGAGATGCGCGACCACCTCGGGGAGACAGGTGTCCAGAAAGGTGTAATGCGACGCGCCGGGCACCATCTCCACATGCGCGTTGGGCAGCAAGCCCGCGATGCGGTGAATGTTGGTGGCTACGGGCGCGGTGACATCGGCCTCGCCCGCGAGCAGCGAGACGGGAATCGTCACGTCTGCAAACGAGTTGCTATCGAAAGCTTCGCCGAGTGCGGGCGCAATCGCGAACACGGCTTTGACACGCTGATCGCGATACGACGCGCCTGACCGTGCGCGCGACGCCCTGGCCTCCGGCGAAAGATCGTCGAGCGTCAAAAGCGCTGCGCCCGATGCATCGCGGATCCGCGCCGCTTCCGGTGGATGACAGATCGCGTCGGCCTCGGGCGATGTGCAGAAACGCTCGAACGCCTGCAGATTGGTCCGCGCGCCCGCCAGTTCGAGCACCGTATAGCCGCCCAGCGAAAAACCCACCGCACCGATCCGCTCGCGGTCCACATGCGGCCCGAGCATTGGATCGGCGAGCACGCCGTCGAGCACTTCGCTTGCGTCGGTGGCGCGCTCCCACCAGAGCATGAAGCCGTCGCGCGTCATCGGCTCCGCCGCGCTGTTGCCCGGATGATTGGCGCCGGCCACGATATAGCCCTGCTCGGCGAGCGCGGCGGCCAGCCAGTCGAGACTGTCCGCCGTGCCGCCCGTGCCGTGCGAGAGCACCAGCAGTGGATAGCTTGCGCGCGCGGCAGATAGCGGCGCATCGTCGTCGGCGGCGTAGCCGTGAAAGATCGGCTGACCGGGCGCGCCGATCTCGTGCGGCGTCTGCGGCACGGATGTATCGACCGGATACCAGATGCGCGTCACCAGCGCCTCGGTTTTCGCGCCACGCCAATTGCGGGCCACGGCGGGATGGAATACGCGCATCGTCTCGCCCACATGCAGGTCGGCCTGATCCGCCGACGCGGCGCCTGCGCAACACAACGCCGCCGCACACGCCAATCCGGCGATGACGGCACAGCTCACACGAAACATGGTCAGTCCTTGCGGATAGGAATCATCAGGTCGGTCACGCACGTCTGCTGCAGACCGGCGACCAGTGGCACACGATACAGCTCCAGCGCGGGACGCCTGTCGCGCAAATAACCGCTTTGCGGCAGCCAGCCGCCGTAAAGCGCGCGAAAGGTTGGCGCGATCAGCGCATACGGCCCGATCAGCCGATGCACCGCATACAAGCCGCCTTCGAGCCGCAACGGTTCAACCACCTCGCTCGCTTCGACCGGCACGTCATGCGGCCCCGCGACAATTGCCGCGCGATAGCTGAAGCCTTCCTTCACCGCGGGATCGCGCACGCAGATACCCACGCGCTGATTCTTCGCTGCGTTTTCGTCGCAGCGCAGCATCGTCATGAGCGAGCGAAAGGTCTGGCCGATGGTTGCGACCGGGCCGTCGTGCCGAAGACTGAGCACGTGAAACGGCGCGATCTCCGTGAGTTCGACGGCAGGCAACGCCGGAGCTGGGGCATTGTTCCTCGACGCGGCGAGTTGTGCGTCCGCCGCCCGGCCTATGCATGGCGCGGCCAGACGTTTCTGCCGTGCCTTGAACTCGCTCGGCGAGACGCCGGTGAAGCCGCGAAACGCACGCGCGAAGGCTTGTGGGCTGTTGTAGCCGGCATCGTGCGCGACCGTGCTGACCGACGCGGCCGCATCGGTCAGCCGTTGCGCCGCTTGCGCAAGCCGCAGGCGCTGCACCGTCTCGACGACGCTTTCACCCGTCAGCGCCCGATAGACCCGATGAAAATGAAACGGCGACAGATGCGCGACCGCGGCGAGGCTCTCCAGCGTATGGTGCGCGCCGGGTTCGAGCAGAATCGCCTCGACCACGCGGGCGATCCGTCGGCGGTAATCACGTTCGGTGCTGGGCTTCATCATGGCGCTAGGATAGCGGCGTCGCGGCCGCAAGACGGTGCAGAGCTTGCCGAATTTCAGACGGGGTGGCGGGTGATGCGGCATGGTCTTTGTCGCGCGTGCCGGCGAGGCAGCATGCCGCTCGTGCCGGCGAGGCCTCATGATCTTTCCCGGTCGCGCAGGCGATGCAGCATGCTCTTTCCCACTCGCGCCGGCGATCGCGAGCATGCTCATTGCGCTCATTACGCCCCATGCTCCTCGCGGCACAGCGCGATCATCCACGCGTGCACCGCATCCACCGCCGCCGAACGCGCCGGTTGCGCCGAACGCATCAACCAGAGCGGCGCGAGCGCGAAGCCCGGCACTTGCGGCAGGACTTCGACGCGGCCGTTCGTCAACGCGTCGCCCGCGTCGAGTCGCGACACCATCGCGATGCCCGCTTCCTGCTCCGCCGCGGCTACGAGAAAACGTGGATCGCTGACCGTGAGCGCCCGGCGCGTGCGCAAGCCGCCGCGCTTCAAATCGGGCAGCCAGGGCGCCCATTCGGGATGCGCCTCGTGCACCAGCAACGGCGCTTGCGTCAAGACATCGGGGAACGGCGCATCGCGCAGACGGCGCGCCGTCAGCGGTCCGCAGATCGCCACGGCCGCTTCTTCCAGCAACGGCTCGCACACCACTTCCGGCGTTCGGATGGCCTTCGACGACACGACCAAATCGACATCCACGCGGTCGATCTCGTTGACTTCCTCGCCGGTCACGAGCCAAAGCTCCAGCGCGGGCAACGCCTCGGCGAACGCGCGCATGCGCGGCATCAGCCAGCCCGACGCGAACTGCGGCGCGCACACGAGAATCACCGAATCCGGATTGCCGTACGGCTCGATGCGATCGCGCCCATCGGCGAGCGTGGCGAGCGCCGTCGTCACGGTTTGCGCGTACAGCGTGCCTGCCGCCGTCAGCGCGACGCCGCGGCCGATGCGTCGAAACAGCGGCTGCCCGGTCCATTCCTCGAGTTGCTGGATCTGATGGCTGATCGCCGACTGCGTCAGCGCCAGTTCCTGCGCGGCGCGCGTGAAGCTGCCCAGACGCGCGGCGGCGTCGAAGGCGAGCAAGGCTTGCAAAGGTGGAAGTCTGCGCATCGTCTGGTTTGGGGCGAGATATTAGAAATATCGATACTTCCAGCAAGATTCTTCGCTTTTCGCGAGAATTTTTCCCCGCAATCATAGCGCCAGTTGCCCGTCACGCATAACTCACCGCTACGCGGTCGTTCCGGTAGACATGAGAAATATTTGTGCGACGAGCGCCTCATTCAATCCGACTGGATCGCTCCGTATGACCTCGAATCTGAACCCGCCGCACCCGTATTTAAAAAGCCCCGCCCAGGACGGCGGCCAACCGGCCGCGCCGACCTATGCGGGCGTGCTGTCTTTCATGCGCCGCCCCTACTCGCGCGATCTCACCGGCGTGGACGTCGCCGTCTCCGGCATTCCGCTCGACCTCGCCACGACCTTCCGCCCCGGCACGCGCTTCGGCCCGGCGGGCGTGCGCGCCGCCTCGGTACAACTGGCGGAACTCGGCGCGTTTCCGTGGGGCGTCGATCCTTTCGATCATCTGAACGTGGTCGACTATGGCGACTGCTGGTTCGACGCGCACAACCCGTCGGGCATTCGTGACGCGATCATCGCGCACGCCCGCGGCATTCTCGCCACCGGCGCGCGCATGCTGACGTTCGGCGGCGACCACTACATCACGTATCCGCTGCTGGTGGCGCACGTCGAGAAATACGGCAAGCCGCTGAGCTTGATCCATTTCGACGCGCATTGCGACACCTGGCCGGACGACAACCCCGACTCGCTGAACCACGGCACGATGTTCTACAAGGCGATCCGTGAAGGGCTGATCGATCCCGCGCGCTCGGTGCAGATCGGCATTCGCACATGGAACGACGACTTCATGGGCGTGCGCATTCTCGATGCGCCGTGGGTCCATCGCAACGGCACGCAAGCCACGATCGACGAGGTGCTGTCCATTGTCGGCAGCGCGCCCGCTTACCTGACCTTCGACATCGACTGTCTCGACCCGGCGTTCGCACCCGGCACGGGCACGCCGGTGGCGGGCGGCCTGAGTTCGGCGCAAGCGTTGGAGATCGTGCGCGCGCTGGGCGCCGTCAACCTGGTGGGCGCGGACGTGGTGGAAGTGTCGCCGCCCTACGACCACAGCGACGTAACCGCGCTCGCCGCCGCGCATCTCGCGTCGGACATGCTGTGCCTGATGCGCAATCAGAAACTGCAACGCTTGACGAATCGATAAGCCCGCGACCCGCACAACCCTTTCCCGACGAGATGCCCCACCATGCCCCGCACCACGATGAAACCGCTTCTGGCCGCCTTGCTGCTCGGCGCATTCAGTGCCGCCTCGCACGCGGACGAAAAACAGCTCAACCTGTACAACTGGGCTGACTACATCGCGAAAGACACCGTGCCGAACTTCGAAAAAGAGTCCGGCATTCACGTGCGCTACGACGTGTACGACGGCGACGAAACCTTGCAGGCCAAACTGCTGACCGGCTCGACCGGTTACGACGTGGTGGTGCCGACCTCGAACTTTCTCGCCAAACAGATCGAAGCCGGCATCTATCAGAAGCTCGACAAATCGAAGCTGCCGAATCTGGCGAACCTCGACCGCAATCTGCTGAAGCTGGTTGCCGACGCGGACCCCGGCAATCAGTACGCGGTGCCGTGGGCGTGGGGCACGACGGGGCTCGGCTACAACGTCACCCGGGTGAAGAAGATTCTCGGCAACGAAGCGCCACTCGATAACTGGGACATCCTGTTCAAGCCCGAGTATGTGAGCAAGCTGAAAAGTTGCGGCGTCTCCGTGCTCGATGCGCCGTCCGATGTGTTCGCGGTCACGTTGCACTATCTCGGCCGCGACCCGAACAGCGAGAATCCCGCCGACTATCAGGCCGCGTACGACGCGCTGAAAAAGATCCGCCCGTATATCACGCAATTCAACGCGACGAGTTACATCAACGATCTGGCGGGCGACGATATCTGCTTCGCGCTGAGCTGGTCAGGCGATGTCTCGATGGCGAGCCATCGCGCGCGTGAAGCCGGCAAGAGCTACGAGGTCAAGTACTTCATTCCGCAAGGCGGCGCGCCGGTCTGGTTCGACATGATGGCGATCCCGAAAGATGCGCCGCATCCCGAAGCAGCGCTTAACTGGATCAACTATATCGAGCGCCCCGAAGTGCACGCGGACATCACCAACACCGTGTTCTATCCAAACGCGGATGCCGCCGCGCGCAAATTCGTGCGACCTGACATTCTCAACGACCCGACCGTGTATCCGCCTGAGCCCGTGCTGAAAACGCTGTTTCTGCTCAAGCCCTTGCCCGCGCAGATCAAGCGACTGGAAGGCCGCTTGTGGGCGCAGTTGAAATCGGGTTCGTGAAGCGTCGTTGCATGAGCCGCGCATTCGTCACGATGTCTGGCCTTCTTCCGTCAGCAACTCGATGCCGTCGAGTTGCGCCGCGCAGGTATCGCGAACGATCCTGACAAAATCGTCGAAATAAGGCCGGCTTGCCAGGCCTTTCCCCGCCACCGCGTACAGTTCGCTCCACAGTCCCTGGGTGCCGACGCGCTTGGCCAGCACGTAATCGTGATCGACGTAGTTTTTCACGCCCCAGTTCGGCAGCGCCGCGATTCCGCGGCGGCTCGCCACCAGCTGCATGATGGCGATGGTCAGTTCCGCCGTGCGCCGTTCGAGTTTGATGCCGGCCGGCTCCAGCACCTGCCGGATCAGATCGATGCGCGCCTCGGGCACCGGATAGGTAATCAGTGTCTCGTCGCGCAGATCTTCCGACGTCACTCGACGCTTGTTGCGCAAGCGGTGTTCATTAGCCATCACCACCAGAATCTCGAAGCGGAACAGCGGCGCGATACGCAGGCCGCGCCGCGTGGCCGGTTTCGAGCCGATCACCACATCGGCCTTGCCGTCACTCAGCAAACGCAACGGATCCGCATGGAAGCCCGCGACGAGGTCCACTTCGACTTCCGGCCAGCGCCGGCGGAATTCGTCCATGACCGGCATCAGCCAGTCGAAGCAGGTATGGCATTCGAGCACAATGCGCAACTCGCCGCGCGTGTCGCCTTTCAGCCGAACAAGATCGCGCTCCGCCGCGCTCACCGCCGCGATCGTTTCGCGCGCGAGCGCAAGCAGCCGCTCGCCGGCGGCCGTGAAGCGCAACCCCTGCTTGGTGCGCTCGAACAACGACACCTCATAGTGCGCCTCGATATCGCGAATCTGATGCGAAAGCGCGGACTGGCTCAGATGCACGCGCTCGGCAGCCGCCACCAGCTTGCCCGACTCGGCAATGGCAATCAGCGAACGCAGGTGGCGAAGCTCAAGCATGGAATGGCTCCGCCTTGAACGAAAAAAGCTTGATATGAATCTGGCTCATACATTGGTGAAAACATGTCGCTTGATGAATCATAGCGTGACTTTCACACTGGGCGCCAATTCACACAACGAACAACAGGACTTCACATGGCCCGCACGCATATTCCCGGCTTTCCTCGCATTGGCGCGCAGCGCGAACTGAAATTCGCGCAGGAATCGTTCTGGCGCGGCGAATCCGACGAACGGTATCTGCGTGGCGTCGCGCGCGAACTGCGCGCCCGTCATTGGCAATTGCAGCAGGATGCCAAACTGGATTTCGTCACCGTCGGCGATTTTGCCTACTACGACCAGATGCTCAATCTGAGCGCGCTGCTCGGCGCTTTGCCGCAGCGTTTCGGCTTCGACGCGAAGACTTTATCGCTTGCTCAATACTACGAGCTCGCGCGCGGCAACGCTGCGCAACCGGCCATGGAAATGACCAAGTGGTTCGACACGAACTACCACTACCTCGTCCCGGAACTGGGGCCGCAGACGAGTTTCGACGGCGGCGTGGAGTGGCTGCTCGACGAAATCGACGAAGCGCTCGCATTGAATCTGCCGGTCAAGCCGGTGCTGATCGGGCCGATCACTTACCTGTGGCTGTCGAAGAGCCATGTCGCCGGCTTCGACCGTTTGTCGTTGCTGCCGAAGCTCGTGATCCGCTACAAGCGTTTGCTGGAGAAGCTCAAGCGGCGCGGCATCGAATGGGTGCAGCTGGACGAGCCGGCCTTGTGCGTCGATCTGCCCGCTGAATGGCTCGACGCGTTTTCCGCCGCGTATGACGTGCTCGGCACGTCGGGTGTGAAAGTGCTGCTGGCCACGTACTTCGAAAGCGCCGCGGAACACGCGCCGCGCGTAGCTGTGCTGCCCGTCGCCGGTGTGCATCTCGACCTGGTGCGCGCGCCGCAGCAACTCGACGCTTGGCGCGCGGCCTTGCCTAAGCACGCGGTGCTGTCTGCCGGCGTGATCGATGGCCGCAATATCTGGCGCGCGGATCTCGGCGAGATCGTCGAATCGCTGCAGGCCCTGCATGCGGAGTTCGGCGAACGCTTGTGGGTTTCGTCGTCATGCTCGCTGCTGCATGTGCCGGTCTCGCTCGATGCGGAGCAAAAACTCGACGCTGAACTGAAATCCTGGCTCGCCTTCGCCACCGAAAAACTCGACGAAGTCGCCACGCTCGCCCTCGCCTTGCGTGACCCTGCGGCGGCCGAGGCAACCCTCGCCGCAGCCGACCGCGCGCTCACAGCGCGCCGCCATTCCAGCACGGTGGTCAACGCGCTCGTGCAAAAACGCGTGGCCGCGGTGAGCAGCGCAATGGCCGACCGGCAAAGCCCGTTCGCCGATCGCAATCGACTGCAACGCGAAGCGCTCGCCCTGCCGCTCCTGCCGACCACCACGATCGGCTCGTTCCCGCAAACGCCGGCGATTCGCCAGGCGCGTGCCGCTTACAAACGCGGCGAACTGCGCGCGCTCGACTATCTGCAGCGCATGCGCGCCGAGATCGAGATCGCTGTGCGCAAACAGGAAGAGCTAGGCCTCGATGTGCTGGTGCACGGCGAAGCCGAACGCAACGACATGGTCGAATATTTCGGCGAACAGTTGTGGGGCTATGCGTTCACGGAAAACGGCTGGGTGCAAAGCTACGGCTCGCGCTGCGTTAAACCGCCGATCATTTACGGCGACGTGTACCGTCCCGAACCGATGACGGTCGAAACCACACGCTACGCGCAATCGCTCACGCCGCGTCTGATGAAAGGCATGCTGACCGGTCCGGTGACGATGCTGCAATGGTCGTTCGTGCGTGACGACCAGCCGCGCTCCACCACCGCGCTACAACTCGCGCTCGCGATCCGTGACGAGGTGACGGATCTGGAAAAGGCCGGCATTCGCATCATCCAGATCGACGAACCGGCGTTCCGCGAAGGTTTGCCGTTGCGTCGCGACGATTGGGCTACGTATCTGGAATGGGCCACGCGCGTGTTCCGCATTTCAGCCGCAGGCGTCGCCGATCAAACGCAGATTCATACGCATATGTGCTATTCGGAGTTCAACGACATTCTGCCGTCGATCGCCGCGATGGATGCCGACGTGATCACCATCGAGACCTCGCGCTCGGCGATGGAACTGCTCGACGGCTTTGGCGCTTTCGCGTATCCGAACGAAATCGGCCCGGGCGTCTACGATATCCACTCGCCGCGCGTGCCGGATGCGCAAGCCATGCAACGTCTGCTGGAGCGCGCGTGCGAAGTGATTCCCGCTGAACGCCTGTGGGTCAATCCGGATTGCGGGCTGAAGACGCGCGGCTGGCCGGAAACCGAAGCGGCGCTGACCAACATGGTTCGGGCCGCCAAGGCATTGCGTGCGAAGCTGATGGCGAAGCAGCCGGATGAAGTGACGGCGTGAGAGGACCGGCCGTTGGTCTGATGTTGATCTGGGGTTGATCGCTCATCCGCGCACTGTGTCTGGGTGCGCGGATGAGCTTTTTCATACGCGCCGTTCAGTCTTTCGCATACAGCGTCGAGTCCGCGAAGCCTTCCGCGGCCAGCACCTGGCCGACCAGAATCAACGCGGTCCGCTCGATGGATGTCGATTGCACCTTGCCGACAATATCGTCGAGCGTGCCGGTGATCTTCTCCTCGTCCGGCCAGCTAGCGCGATAGATCACCGCGATAGGACATGCTCCGCCGTAATGCGGCCGCAATTCATCGACGATGCGCGCAAGGTGCCGCACGCCAAGGTGAATCGCCATCGTCGCGCGATGCCGGGCGAGGTCGGCGAGCTGTTCGCCTTCGGGCATGCTGGTTTTGGTGGCGAAGCGCGTGAGAATCAGCGTCTGCGAAATATCCGGCAACGTCAGTTCGCAACCCAGCGCCGCCGCGCATGCCGCCGTGGCGGTGACGCCCGGCACGATCTCATAGGGAATCTTCAGCTCGCGCAGTCTGCGGATCTGTTCACCGATCGCGCCGTACAACGACGGATCGCCGGAATGCACGCGCGCCACGTCCAGGCCTTTGTCGTGCGCGGCCGCCAGCAACGCGACGATCTGATCGAGGTCGAGTTCGGCGGTATTGACGACCTGCTGCGCCGCGTGACCTTCGAGCACGGCAGCCGGCACGAGCGAACCCGCGTACAGGATCACCGGAGAACTGCGCACGAGGCGCTGCCCTTTCACCGTGATCAGTTCGGGATCGCCCGGACCCGCGCCGATAAAAAACACCGTCATTCACTACTCCATGATTCGTTGAGGCGGCTCAGCATGCATGAGCGATTCGTTCGGGCGCAGGCTCAATCGGCGACTTGCAGCGCGTCGAGCAGGTCGGCCACGTTCTCGAATTCCCTCCCGGCCGCCGGCAACTCGGGACGGCGCAGCATCACGACCGGCACACCGCGTTCACGCGCGACTTCGAGCTTCGCTTCAGTCGCGTGGCCACCGCTATTTTTGCTGACCACTACGTCGAAGGCTTGCAAAGCGAAGAGCGCACGTTCGCCTTCAAGCGTGAATGGACCGCGCGCCGCGAGTATCCGCGCGCGTGCCGAGTCTGCGTGCGCCTCAAGACAACGTACGACCCAGAACTGATGCGGCGGGATCTCGTCGAGATGCGCGAGCGGTTCGCGGCCTAGCGTGAAGAGCGGCTTTCTGAACGGCGCCAGCGCATCGGTGAGTTCGTTCCAGCCGCCGACCATGCGCCAATCGTCGCCGGCTTGCGGCTGCCACGCCGGGCGATGCAGTGCCCAATACGGCACGCGTGCGGCGCGGCTCGCCTGCGCCGCGTTCGCGCTGATTTGCGCGGCATAAGGATGCGTCGCGTCGATCACGAGATCGATACCTTCATCGACGATGTAGCGCGCCATACCTTCACTGCCGCCAAAGCCGCCGACGCGCACCGTGCACACCAGACCCTCCGGCACCTTGCCGAGGCCGGCGAGACTATACACGTGCTTAGGGCCGAGTTGCCTCGCGATCCGTAGCGCGTCGCCGGTGCCGCCGAGCAGCAGAATCCGCTTCATTTTCATTGCGCGGCTCCGATCAGCAAGCCCCGCCGGTCGATCGCGAACATTTCGACCTTGACCCGCGGCGGCACGATCTCGCGCGCCACCGCCAATGCATGCCGGCAGACGATATCGCCGAGCGGCACCCGCTGCGCGTGGGCCAACGCGACCGCCTGTTGACTCGTGTTGGCCGCGCGGATCGCCTCCTGAAGCGCGTCGTCGGCGCCCTGTTCGGCGGCCCATTGCGCGAGCCGCTCGAGGTCGATGCTCGAATTGCGGCTATGCAGGTCGAGATGACCCGCCGCCAGCTTGCTGAGCTTGCCGAAACCGCCGCATACGCTCAGGCGCTCGACCGGCGCGCGCTTCATATGCTTGAGCACCGCGCCGACGAAGTCGCCCATTTCGATCAGCGCGATATCCGGCAGGCCGTAGTGCGCGCGCATGGCGTCCTCGCTCGCGTTGCCGGTGCAGGCGGCGAGATGCGTGTAGCCGTTCGCGCGCGCGACGTCGATGCCCTGATGAATCGACGCGATATACGCCGAGCACGAAAACGGCCGCACGATGCCGGTGGTGCCGAGGATCGACAGGCCGCCGAGAATGCCGAGCCGCGGGTTCATCGTTTTCAGCGCGAGCGCTTCGCCGCCTTCCACGCCGATCGTCACTTCGAAGCCGCCGCCGTACGCGTGCTCCGCCGCGAGTTCGGCCAGATGCTCGGTCATCATCCGGCGCGGCACCGGATTGATCGCAGGCTCGCCGACCGGCAGCGTCAGCCCCGCGCGCGTCACCGTGCCGACACCCGGCCCCGCGCGAAACATCACGCCCGGTTCGGCGACGAGGCGCACGCGGGCGAAGACGATCGCCCCGTGCGTAACGTCGGGGTCGTCGCCGGCGTCCTTGACCGTGCCGGCTTCCGCGCCTTCGTCGCCATTCCCGAGCAGGCGGCAGAACACCAGCGGCATCGGCACATGCTGGCCTTTCGGCAACACGATCTCCGCCACTTCGCTGACGACACCCGCGAGCAACAGACGCGCCGCCGCCAGCGACGTCGCGGTGGCGCAACTGCCGGTCGTGTAGCCGCTACGCAGCGGCGCGGGCTGTTCGGGGGTTTCTTCGCGCATCAGGAACTCGCAGCGCTCGCAACGTTCGCGTTAATCATGGCATGGGTTCCGTGCATGCTTACGCTCCGCCGCCGGCCTGCTTCGTCATCTCCAGCAGCGTGATCGGCAACGCCTGCCGCCATGTATCGAAACCGCCAAGCGGTTGCGCGTCCGCCAAAGCGATCCGTGTCAATGTCCCGCCATGCCGCTCGCGCCATGCCGCCAAGACCGCCTCGCCTTGCAACGTAACCGCGTTAGCGACCAGCCGCCCGCCCTCGTGCAGACTCGCCCAGCAGGCCTCCAGCACGCCCGGCACCGTCACCCCGCCGCCGATGAACACTGCATCCGGCACCGGCAGCCCCTGCAGCGCTTCAGGCGCGCGCCCCGCCACGAGTTGCAGCGCAGGCACGCCCAACGCGTCGCGATTGTGTTCGATAAAGCGTTGCCGCTCCGCGTGCCCTTCAATCGCGATTGCGCGACAGCTGGCATGCGCGCGCATCCATTCGATGCCGATCGAGCCGCTGCCCGCGCCTACATCCCACAGCAATTCGCCTGGCGTCGGCGCGAGGCGCGCGAGTGTGATCGCGCGCACGTCGCGCTTGGTCAACTGGCCGTCGTGACGAAACGCATCGTCGGGCAAACCGCAGGTCAGCGGCAGACGCGGCGCGCCTTCGGTGGCGCGGCAATCGAGCGCGATCAGGTTCAGCGCGGCCACTTCGCCCGCGGACCACTGATCCGCGCGGCCGTCGATGCGCCGCTCCAGTTCGCCGCCCAGGTGCTCCAGCACGCTCATGCGGGTCGCCCCGAAACCGCGCGCGTTCAGCAGCCCGGCAAGCGCCGCGGGGGTGCGCCCGTCCGCGCTCAGCACGAACACGCGCGCGCCGTCGTGCAAATGCGCGTTCAGCGTGGGCAACGGCCGCCCCACCAGCGACACCGTCGCGACATCCTGCAACGGCCAGCCGAGCCGCGCGGCCGCCAGCGACAGCGACGACGGCGCCGGCAGCACCCGCAGTTCGCCCGCCGGCAATTGCCGCGCGAGCGTCGCGCCGACGCCGAACAGCATCGGGTCGCCGCTCGCCAGCACGCACACGGCGGCGCCGCGCTCGGCCAGCAAGGGCGCGAGATCGAACGGACGCGGCCAGGCGGCACGGCGCGCGGCGAGCCGCGCGGGCAGCATCGCCAGATGACGTTCGCCGCCGTACACCACCGACGCTTCCAGCAAAGCGCGCCGCGCGGGCCTCCCCAGACCGGCAAAGCCGTCGTCGCCTATGCCCACCACCGTCAGCCACGCGGGCATGCATCCATCCTCATTCTGTGTCTTCAAATAATGCGCTGTGCCACGCCGGTCAAAGCGTCCAGCCTCGTTGTGCTGTTCGAAAAAAGGCATAATACAGCCGCCGGTGCCCTTCGGGGCCGAAGAGGGAACACAGTGTCGCTGTGGCTGCCCCCGCAACTGTATGCAGCGAGTCCGCCTGCGCTCCACGCCACTGGTTCGACCGGGAAGGCCGCGGCGGACCATGACCTGCCAGCCAGGAGACCTGCCGGCAAGACTGTTCGTGCCAGCCAACATCGGGCGGGGTGTACCGATGCCGCAGCCATGCCCGCCTCACGGCATGCTCGGGCCGTCGCGCGACGCTCAACCCGGTGTCCGTCTTGAAGCAAGCTTCGCCTTCCTCCGTTTTATCCTACGCGGCCGCCACGCCGCGGCCTTCGGCGTGTCCGGGGCTGCTGCGCATCGTCGCCGCGCGCGACGGCGGGATTTGCCGGATCAAACTGCCCGGCGGCGAATTGAGCGCGGCGCAGGCGCTGGCGATCGCTGACGCTAGCGCGCGGCACGCGAGCGGGGTAATCGAGTTGACTAATCGCGCGAATTTGCAGGTGCGCGGGGTGAAGCGCGGTGAAGAGGCGGCGTTGATTGCTGAGTTGATCGATGCGGGTCTTGGGCCGATGCCGGTGAATGGCGTGGCGAGCCATGTGAACGCGACGGGTGCGGAGAACGCTGCGGATGCGGGGGCTGCCAGCGTTGTAGATGCAATAGCTGCCAGCGCCGCGAACGCGGAGGCGGACACGCGGAGCGGTACAGGTGCCGGAGCCGGAGCGGCGAACATAAAGGCAGAGAGCACCACACACGCCGAAACCGCGAACGCAAAGGCGGAGCGCGCCAAAGGTGCCGGAGCCGCGAAGGCAATGAATGAGTGGGCCTCAAACGCCCCGGACGCAACAGCGCAGCAGGCGGATACGGCCCACACACCCTCCGCCGCAGCCGACGACGTCCGCAACGTCATGATCAGCCCCGCAGCCGGGCGCGATCCCTCCGCGCTATTCGACACACGCCCGCTGTGCGCCGAACTACTCACGATGCTGCAAAGCGAAACGCGATTCGCGGCGCTGTCACCAAAATTCGCGCTGCTGCTGGACGGCGGCGAGGAACTCGCGCGAGTGGATCATCCGCACGATGTGTGGCTGGCGGCATCGCAAGAGGCGGACGGCGTGCGGTTCGTGTTCGGGTTCGCGGGTTTTCCGCCTGTGAGCGCCTATGCCGGCGCGCTTACGCAAAGCCAAAGCACGGCGTCTGAAAAACCGGGCGTGAACAACACAGGCGCACTAGCCGCGATCCTGCCGTCACAAGTGCCGGCACTAGTACACGCGCTGCTCCTCACATTCCTCGACCTCGCCGCCGCCGACGCCACACGCATGCGCCAGCTGCTAACCGCGCATTCCGCCGAAGCAATCCTGCACCACGCCCAGCGATACCTCGACTTCCCGCTGACGCAAAACGCGAAGCTCGCCAACTGGCATCGCGCTACACCAGCCGACGCCAACCTCCGCCTCGGCGCCCACGCCCAACGCGTGCCCGGAACCTGGCATGTCGGCGGCCAACCGCCGCTGGGCCGCCTCGACGCCGACACGCTGCATGAGCTCGCCACGCTGTCTCAACAGCACGGCAACGCCACGCTTCACCTGACGCCCTGGCAAAGCGTGCTACTGCCCGACATCGCCACACCCGCCGTCGCCACCGTGTTGTCCGGCCTGAACGCCCTCGGTCTCGCCAGCGATCCCGCACGAGCGATCACGCACCTGATCGCATGCGCCGGATCGAGCGGCTGCGCGAAGGGCCTCGCCGACACCAAGACCGACGCGTTGCGCCTCGCGGCTCGCCTGCCTGCCGGTGTCGACGTGCATCTGAGCGGCTGCTCGCGCTCGTGCGCCGCCGCGCATTGCGCGCCGTACACGCTGCTGGCCGCGGCGCCCGGCCTCTATGACTTTTATCGACGCGACGGCCGGCCCGGCTTCGGCCAGTGCGTCGCGCACCAACTGACGATCGACCAGGCCGCCGACATGCTCGAACGCCAGGTCCGGAGTGACACCGATGCTTGATTACATTCGCGACGGTCAGGAGATCTATCGCCAATCCTTCGCGACGATCCGTGCGGAGGCCGACTTGTCGCGCATTCCCGCCGACCTTGAAAAACTCGCGGTGCGGGTGATCCACGCGTGCGGCATGGTCGATGTGATCGACGATCTGCAATTTTCCGCGGGCGCGGGCGCGGCGGGCCGCGCGGCGCTCGCGCAAGGCGCGCCGATCCTGTGCGATGCCGGCATGGTCGCGCAAGGCATCACGCGCGCGCGGCTGCCGGCGCACAACGAGGTCATCTGCACGCTTACGCATCCGGACGTGCCGTCGCTTGCCCGCGAACTCGGCAATACCCGCTCCGCGGCGGCGCTCGAATTGTGGCGGCCGCATCTGGCGGGCAGCGTCGTGGTGATCGGCAATGCGCCGACCGCGCTCTTTCATCTGCTCGATATGCTCGACGCCGGCGCGCCCAAACCCGCTTTGATTCTCGGCTTTCCCGTGGGTTTTGTCGGCGCGGCCGAATCGAAAGCCATGCTCGCGGACGACAGCCGCGGCGTGCCTTACGTAGTGGTGCACGGCCGGCGCGGCGGCAGCGCGATGGCGGCGGCCGCCGTGAACGCGCTCGCCACGGAGGTCGAATAAATGGCGGCGCAAGGACGTTTGTTTGGACTCGGCGTCGGCCCCGGCGACCCGGAACTCATCACGCTGAAGGCGCTGCGCTTGTTGAAGGCGTCGCCGGTGGTTGCGTACTTCGTCGCCAAGGGCAAGAAAGGCAACGCGTTCAGCATCATAGAAGCGCATTTGCACGATGCCCAGCAGCATCTGCCGCTCGTGTATCCCGTCACCACCGAAGCGCTCGAACCGCCGCTTTCGTATGAAGCGATCATCGCCGACTTCTACGACACCGCCGCGCAAGTCGTCGCCGCGCACCTCGACGCGGGCAGCGACGTCGCCGTGATCTGCGAGGGCGATCCGTTCTTCTACGGTTCGTACATGTATCTGCACGACCGGCTCGCGGCGCGCTACGAAAGCGAAGTGGTGCCGGGTGTGTGCTCGATGCTCGGCGGCGCCGCCGTGCTCGGCGCGCCGCTGGTGTATCGCAATCAAAGCTTGTCGGTGCTCTCCGGCGTGTTGCCCGAAGACGAATTGCGCCGCCGTCTCGCCGATGCCGACGCCGCCGTCGTGATGAAACTCGGCCGCAACTTCGACAAGGTGCGGCGCGTGCTCGGCGAACTCGGTCTCGCGGACCGCGCGCTCTACGTCGAACGCGCGACGATGGGCAACCAGCGCATCGTGCCGCTCGCCGAAGTCGATCCGATGGCGTCGCCGTATTTTTCGCTGCTGGTGGTGCCGGGGGAAAAATGGCAAGGATGAGCGCACCCGCGATCGTGATTCTCGGCGCGGGCGCATTGGCGACGGCGCGGCGCATTCAGGCGCTGTACGCGGACAGCCAGGTGCATGCGTTGCGGGGACGCGTCGAGGCGGACGTGTCGTACGGCGAACTCGGCGCGCATCTGCGGGAACTGTATGCGCGTGGCACGCCGATCGTCGCGTTGTGCGCGGCGGGCATCCTGATTCGCTGTCTGGCTCCGTCGTTGTCGAACAAGGGCGTCGAGCCGCCGGTGCTGGCTGTCGCCGAGGACGGCAGCGCGGTCGTGCCGCTGCTCGGCGGTCTTGCCGGCGTCAACCTGATGGCGCGCGAGATTGCCGCACTGCTGGCCGTGCCGCCGGCCATCACGACGAGCGGCGAATTGCGTTTCGGCACCTGCGTGCTGAATCCGCCCGAAGGCTACATGCTCGCCGATATCGGTCAAGGCAAGCGCTTCGTGTCGGATCTGCTGGCCGGCGAGAGTACGCGCATCGAAGGCGAAGCGCCCTGGCTCGATGACGCGCAACTGCCTCGCTCCGACTCGGCGCGTCTCGCGATCCGCGTCACGCCGCGGGCATGGGACGGGCGCGACGATGAGCTGGTGATTCACCCACGCAGTGTGGTTGCCGCGGTGACGGCAGTAGAAGGCGAGATCGTGACGCGTGTGCGCGAAGCGCTGGATTCGCACGGGCTCGCGCCGCTGTCGCTCGCGGCATTGCTGGCCCCGTCTGAACGCATGGCCGACCCGGCGCTTGCCGAGGCCGCGGCGGACCTGAAGGTGCCGCTGCGTTTCGCATTAGCAGGTCCCCAAGTTGGCGTGCCACCGGGCAATCTGCTGCATGCGGCGCTGCGCATCCCGTACGAGACGCTGCACAACGACGCGTCCGCAGGCGTCGCGCTCGCGCTGGCGTCGCTCGCCATCGATCCCGATACGATCGGCCGCGCGCGCGGCCGCCTGACCGTGATCGGCCTCGGCCCTGGCAGCGCCGATCTGATGGTGCCGGCCGCTCGCACGGCGCTCGACGGCGCCACCGATATTCTCGGCTACGACACTTACGTGAAAATGGCCGGCCCGTTGCGCGCCGACCAGCGCGTGCACGGCACCGACAACCGCGAGGAAATGCAACGCGCGCGGCATGCGTTCGAACTGGCGAGCGAGGGACGCTCCGTGGCGATGGTGTCGTCGGGCGATCCGGGAGTGTTCGCGATGGCGGCGGCGGTGCTCGAGGCGCTGGAGTCGTCGGATAACGCGGACTGGGCTGCGGTCGAACTGACGATCTTGCCGGGTGTGTCTGCGGCGATGGCGACGGCGGCGCAGGCGGGCGCGCCGTTAGGTCACGACTTCTGCATGCTGTCGCTGTCCGATAATCTGAAGCCCTGGGCGATCATCGAAAAGCGTTTGCGGCATGCCGCCGAAGCGGATCTGGTGATGGCGTTCTATAACCCGATCTCGCGCGCTCGGCCGTGGCAACTGGATAAGGCGCTGAATATCGTGCGGGAGTATCGCGCGGCGCAGACTCAGGTGGTGCTGGGCCGCGATATTGGCCGACCCGGCGGCACGCTGCGCACGTTCACGCTAGGTGAACTGCGGTCGTCCGATGTGGATATGCGCACGATGGTGATCGTGGGGTCGTCCATGACGCGGCGATTTGGTGATGCGGCCGGAGGTGGGGAGTGGGTTTATACGCCGCGGTGGTATGAGTGAGTGGGCAGTCGGTGGTTATGATGTTTTCCAGTGGATGAACCGGCGCATCGCGAGACAGCAAGAAATAAGAAGCACACCGACGCATAGCGTTGCCATCGCCCAATACAGGTTGACGGCGAAATACGCCAGATAGTCGTCGGCATCTGCACCACCGCCCTGCCCCGTGACTGACTGATAGGCTTTGATAAGCGCCTTCACAGGAAGGGGAATGTCGACGGTGTACCTGCCGAACAAGAGCGAAAGATACCAGCCAAGATCGCAACTGACGACGAACGCAAGTAAAGACATGACAAGCATGACAAATAAAGGCAGTCTGGGAATCGCTTCGCCGTTTTTCCTTGCGATGAAATAGCGAGACCCCCACCTTTTAAGTCCCGCCAGTCCCCACGCAAACAGCAACGTAGCGATCAGCCAGTAGAGCAGCAACGCGAGCACTTCGATATCGACAGGATCTGCGAGATATTCAGCGCCGGTGTGGCGCAACCAGAACAGGATAAAAGCTTCCACACTGTCCGGCGTCTCGATGAGAACGAAGTCAACAAGATAGGTTGATCGCCACCCTTCCACCGCCGAGATCAAAATTAAGGCGATGTAAATCGAAAGATTGATTGCGAATCGCTTGTTCATTTCACGTCGACGGTTCCGTAGGCTCGCATGCCTGACCAATAATTAAAAAGATTGGATCTATGCGCGATGTGACTATGAATCCGCCGACGCACGCCGACCATTATTTTCTTTCCGCACAAACCGGCGTATCGCAAGACAGCAAAGAATCACGGGCACGCCGATAGCCACCGTAGCTACCGCCCAATAAAGATCCATCGCGTACAACAGCATGTCGAGATCTTGTTCCGACCTGGCGCTTTGGCCTGTGACTGACAGGCAGAATCTGATAATCGTTTTGACAGGCAACGGTATATGAAATGGGTAGCGCGTGAGTGGGCTCGTTAGGCTCCATCCAAGATAGCTAATAACGAGAAACGCTATCAACGACGTAGCGAGTGTTACGGGCAAAGGAAGCTTGGGAATCGCGCCAGCGCTCTTCCGCGCAATTAGGCTGCGAGACACCCATCGTTTGAATCCGATCAGCACTACCGCGGTCAAAAACGTGGCGATCGTCCAGTAGAGAAGCAGCGCAAGCATTTCCATGTCGTCGGCATTGGCCAGATTATCATTGCCGGTGACCGAGAGTACAAACCGAATCAATGCATCGACAAAAACCGGCATTTCGAGAGGCAGTAGTGTGAAGATGCACATCAGATACCACCCGCCGATAACAGAGCCGACAAGACAGGCAACGCTGAGCAGTATTTTCAGCCCATATTTTTTTATCATTTCACTTCGACCGTTCCATAGGCCTTCATTGTCGTGCCAGGAACGGGTAGCGTGCGTCCGCGCGAGCGAATATACTTATGTAGCCGCTCAAAGTCATTCGGCTCAGTCACAGTAATGCATCCTTCGCTCAATCGAAGCACACCCATTGGGTGCAACCTGAAATTGCCTCGTTTGATGCCGTTAATGTTGGTCGTGTCGCCAGAGACGGGATTCCATAGCATGAACCAGCTACGCCTGTCGGTGGAACCGGCGTACTCACCCAATAAGTCGCGAACCAGCCCGACAAAACCGCCTGATTTCCGATCAACCAGATAGTAGACGCCCTTGGGCAGAGGTCCGACATTCGGCACGGCCGTTTCATTGGGATTATCCCGGCCGCGACCGTTTCCTGAAAAAGCAGTGACCGGTACGGTTCCCTCACACGTGAAGGTCGACACGGTCAGCCCATTCAAAACAAACGTACACCTAACCGGCATATCCTCCTCCCCCGCTCGGTCAATTCGTCGTGTTGTTCTTGATATACAGAGTGGCAGTCACCGCACCGCCACTGCCTCCCAGCGCGTTTTGCACGAAGTACTCATGCTTCATCGTCGAGAAAGACAGGTGAACATCTTCATGGCACTCGTCGCCGCCGCCGATCGGTTCCACCTGGGTAATGATCACGTCGTACATCGTGATCTTCAGGTATTCGAACGGCACGCCTCCGGCCTTTCGCACAGTCAGCTTTACCTGGTCCACATGCTTGCCGGTGAAGCAGTATTTGGCCAGGTTCGGACTGGCGCGATCCAGCTTGTGCGTGAATTCCAGATCTGAAACGCTAGCCTTGCCCGCGCCGCCGCCGGAGCCCGCCATCATGGTCGAGTCCTGTGAAATCTTCCAACGCCAACCGATTACGTCGATTTCGTTCAGATGCGCGGCGTCCTGCGATTCGCCGTCAATGCCGTTAATCTTGATGAACGTATCCTGTGCCATTAAGCATCCCCGTGACATGTGCGCCTGTTCAAATGGTCGTCACGCGGACATGCAGAAACATTCGGCACACGCAGAGTGAAATACTGTTGGCGAAAGGATCAGACCGCAGCGAAGACTCGAATCAGCAGTGTCGGGGGAATTGCCGACCTGCGGAGTTGCGAACTTTCTGCAAATTCGTGAGGAATTGCATTCTTGCATCGGCCGCATGTGGCGATTCATGCGGCCTGACTCGTTCGCCCCTGGCACCGGGCTAGCTTGCCCTCTGCTTAGGCCGCCACCTTCAAATCCTCAATCGCCCGCTGCCTAACGCCCAGGTCATCCCACAACTCCGGGTGGCACGTGAACACCAGAATCTGATGGCGCGTGGCTGCGTCGATCAGCGCGCGTTTGATCGCGTCGCGTCGCCCAGCGTCCGTATGCACCGCCGCGTCGTCGAGCATGAGCAAGGTCGGCCGGCCTGATGCCTTCAACAGATCCGCGTAAGCGAGCCGCGTCAGAATGCCGAGTTGTTCGCGCGTGCCGAAGCTCAGCGCCTCGAGCGTGTCCGCGCGGCCAAAGCGGTCCAATGTCGCGGGACTCAGATCGTCACCGAGCGCGATCGTGGATTGAGGGAAAATCCGCTTCAAATAATGCCCGAGCCGCTCGGTCAACGGTGCGCGCAGTTGCGCGACTGCGGCGTCGCGTTCGTCGACCAGCACTTCGTCGAGCAGGCTCAACGCGCTCGCGCGCAAGCCGAGTTCGTCCTTGCGCCGCGTCGCCTGTTCGACCTTGGCCTGCACCGCCGCCAGACGCTCGCCGAGACCGGACGCGCCGGCCGTCTCCAGTTGACCGCGCAACGCCGCGATCTTCACCTGCCGCTCGTTCTGCTCGCCGCGCGCGAGTTCCGCCGACGCGCGATAGCGCTTCGCCTCAGCCGCCGGGTCGTCGAGACGCGCCGCTTCCAATTCGCGCTCGCGCCCTTCGCGCAGCTTGCGCAAGGCCTCGACCTGCACGCGTTGTTCGACGATCTTCGCCTGCCACTGCGCGCGGTTGCGACGGAACGCTTCGTCGTCCAGTTGCGCCTGCTTGCGCTGCAATTGATCAGCGAGCGATTCCGCGTTCGCCATGCCGGTCGATTTTTTATCGGCCGCTTGCGTCAGCACTTTTCTGGCGGCCTCCAACGCGTCGCGCGCAATCTCGGCGTTGCGGCGCGCTTCGTCGAGCGGCGGCGCAGCGGAAACGTCGGGCAGACCCGCGAGCCGCTCATTGGCGGCCTGCATGCGCGCCGCAGCCGTCGCCGACGCTGCGCGCAGCGCTTCGATGCCCTGCGGCGCGTGCACGTCGAGAATCTTTGCCTGGCTTCTCTGCTGCGCGAGCGCCGCCTTCCAGCGCTCGTGCCGCGCTTCGCCCTCGCCGAGCGACGCGACGCCGAGCGCCTGCAACAACTGCGCATGCTGGGCTTCGAGCGACGCGAGTTCGGACAAACGCGCCGGCAGGTCCGAGACACCGGGAATCACCCGCAATTCGCCGAGCACGCCGAGGCCGATCCGCTTCTCTTCGTCCACACGCAGCACGCCCTCGCCGCTCACCGGTTTTTCGTCGACGGCAATCGCGCCGTTCAAGCGATATTCGATGCGGGTCATCGCTGCTTCAGTGCGAGCACGCAGCACGCTCAGCTCGCTGCCGAGCGCGGCGAGCCGCTTCAGCTTGGCCTCGTCGATTTCGAGCGTGGCCGCTTCGCGCGCGGCTTCGAGCACGGCGTCGTTCGCCTTGCTGGCGGCGGCAATCGACGCTTCGAGCCGCTCGCTTTCCGCGCGAAAGAGTCCGATCTGGCTGCGCAGATCGGCCGCGGTCACGGCTGCGTTGGCCAGTTCGAGCGCGCGGTTGGCATCGGCGAAAGCCTGCTCGAATTGCGTCACGCTGGCCGCGGCATCCGCGTGTTCGGCCTGGACCGCCGCGACGCTCGCCCGTAGCGCGTCGAGTTGCAGGCGCTCGCGCGCGACGGCCGCTTCCAGGTCGAGCGCGTTCTGCTCCTGCTGCAACGGCAAAGCCAGTTCGGCCTCGCTCGCTTTCAGCGACTGCTCAAGTCCTTTGAGGCTGCCCTCGAGTTGCACGACGGCATCGGCGCGTAATTGCGCCTGCAGCGCCTTCTGCTCGTGAATTTCCCACGGGCGTTTGCGCTGCGTATCGTCGAAAGTCTGCTGCTGCGTGGCGAGACTGGCAATGTTCGCCTCGAACTGTTGACGCTGCTGTTCGAGATCGGCGCGCTCCTCGATCAGGCGCGCGAGGGTCTGTTCGGCCTCGGCGAGCGGCCCAGTCGACTTCTGCGTGCGCGCGGTGAGCAGTTGCCGAAGCTCACGCTGCACGGCGGCGATCAACGCATCCTCGCCCGCCGATTCGCGGCCGCCCGAGAGCTGCGACAGCGCATCGCGCAGATACTGCGCCGCGTGGCCGGTGGAATCGCGCATCTCCTGCGTGCCTCCTTGCTGCACCCACAACAAACCAGGAACGCCTGCGTTCTCCGCCTTCAACGGTCCACGCGCGGGACGTGAAAAACCGAGCAAGGCCGCGAGCTTGTCTTCGGCTTCATCTTCACCGAACGCGCTCTGGCCGATCCTCAGCTCGCAGCGCTGCCGCGTGACGAACTGCTTCGACAGGCGGCAGGCCATGCCGTCCAGTTCGAAGCTCACTTCGACCGACGGCTGTCCGCTCGCCTTGCCCCACGGCAACAGGTCTTTCAGATGCGAGGCCTTGTAGCGCTCCAGAAACACGGCGCGCACGGCTTCGGCAATGGTGCTCTTGCCGGCCTCGTTCGGACCCACGAAAAGATTCAGACCGGGCTGCAGATCGTCGATGACAAGCTTGCCGGTGAACTGCTTGAACTCCTGAATCGCAATGCTTTGCAGCTTCATGCGGACCTCGCTTCGCGCGGCAGTTCACGTTGAAAACGCGCCAGAAGCAGCAATGCCTCGGCCGCGCGCTTGACCTCCTGCGGGTCGGACTGCGGGTCTTCCTGCAAGCCACGCAGACGCGCCACCACTTTCGCGAGGTAGCCGCTTTGCGCGCCGAGTTCGGCGAGATCGTCGTCGGTGGGCAGCACTTGCAGGCCGCTCAGGTCGACGCGCAAGGCTCGCACGCGCGCGCGGGCTTCTTCCACCGCGACGTGAAGCGCTTCGGCGTCGGCGAGCGCTGCCGTGCCACCGACCGTCACGCGCAACACGTCATGGCTGCCCAGCGTGGCGAGGCGCGCCTTGAGCGAATCCACATCGGTCGGCACGGCGATGGTTTCTTCCCACCGATGCCATTGATATTGACCGACCCGCACCGGCTCGACCACCGGCGACGCACCCGGCTCGCTCAACGTGACATCGAGCATGAAGCCCGGATCGTTGGCGCGGAAGCGGTCCTGTTCGTGCGTGCCCGCGTACCAGACGCGCTCATCGACACGCAGATGCCCGTGCCAGTCGCCGAGCGCCAGATAGTCAAGACGCGCGCTCGCGGCGCGCGTCGGCGCGATGGGATTCGACGAGTCGATGCCTTCCTGCAGAATTCCGCTCACGCTGCCGTGCGCGAGTCCGACGCGGTGATAGCCAGCCGGCGTCTCCGCGCTGTCGAAGAAACCCGTGGTGTCGTCATACGTGATGCGCTGCGTGAGCGGCGCGCACAAAAGCGCGCACCGACAGTCGTCCAGCAGCACCACACCTGGTTCGAGCACCACGCGCACATTCGGCGCAATGCAGTTCAGGCGCTGCGCGCGCGTCCACACGCTCTCGACGAGCGCGGCATCGTGATTGCCCGGCAACATGATCCACGGCCCGGCGAACGCTTGCAGCGCGCCGAACAAACGGCGGATCACCGTGTCGGAGACGGTTTGCAGATCGAAGACGTCGCCGGCCACGAGCACCGCATCGACATTGCGGGCGGCGGCTTCTCCGGCGATCCGGCGTACGGTCTCGAAGCGCGCCTCGGCAAGATGCGCCGCCTCGTCCGGCTCGAACTGGCCGAATTGCGTGCCGATCTGCCAGTCCGCGGTGTGCAGAAACCTGATCACTGTGCCTCCTTGCGTTTCATTCCGTTCATTGCAAGCTGCCTCGCCGGGCAAGGCAGCGCAGTCTAACCGCAGATGTTACCGTGCCCGCGCGGCAAAGCTAGTCCCCGGCGGCGAGCGCGGGCCTGGCCCACACGCCGGCGAGCGGCGCTACACTCGCGTTTTCCGGCTGCGCTCGCCGAGCGCGCCGCATGATTTCAATCGACCCGGACCCGTTGCCTGCCGCCGATGAACAAAGCAATCGAACTGAAGAAGGCCAAGCGCATCCCGCTCCTGCTGTTGTTCGCCGCCGCCTGCGTTTTCGTGGTGACCGCGTTCATGCCGCCTGGCATCTGGGTGGACGGCATCAAGGCGGTCGCCGAGGCCGCGATGGTGGGTGCGCTCGCCGACTGGTTCGCGGTGGCCGCCCTGTTTCGCCGCGTGCCGATCCCGGTCGTCTCCGCGCACACCGCGATCATTCCGAGGAACAAGTACAAGATCGCCGACAACCTCGCGGTGTTCGTACAGGACAAATTCCTGGACGTGCCATCGCTCGTCGGTCTGATCCAGAAGCACGACCCGGCGCGCAGCATCACCGCGTGGCTGACGCAGCCGGAGAACGCCGCGCGTTTGGGCGACTACGTCGTCAAGCTCACGAGCGGCATTCTCGAACTGACCGACGACGTACGCATCCAGGTCTTCATCAAGGACGCGCTGCGCGACGTGCTGGCCAAGGTGGATCTGTCGCAATCGATGGGCTCGATTCTCGACACGCTCACCAGGGACGGCCGCCATCAGGAGCTGCTCGACGCCGGCATCGAACAGGTCGTGGCGCTGCTGCGCGAACCGCACGCGCGCGAGTTCATCGCTGAGCGGATCGTCGAATGGGTGAAGACCGAGTACCCGAAGATGGAGAAGATTTTGCCGTCGACATTTTCTGCGTGGCTGGGCGACAAAGGCGCCGAAACCATCGCCAACGCAGTGAATCGCATGCTCGAACAGATCAGCGAAAATCCCACGCATCAGTTGCGTCAGAAGTTCGACGACGCCGCGCACAAGCTGATCGTCAAGCTCAAAACCGATCCCGCCTTCCTGCAAAAAGGCGAGGAACTGAAACGCTATCTGGTGGAAGGCGACGCGCTCAGTTCGTATGTGAAAGACATGTGGGGCGAATTGCGCGCGTGGCTCAAGCGCGATCTGCAAAGCAGCGACTCGGCCCTGCACGCACGCGTGGTGGCGATGGGCCAATGGGTCGGCCGCGAACTCGCGCACGATCCGGCCTTGCGCCAGTCGCTCAACGATCACCTCGAAGAAGCCGCGCGCACGATGGCGCCGGACTTCGCGCGCTTCCTGACGCGTCATATCAGCGATACCGTGAAGAACTGGGACTCGCATGAGATGTCACGGCAGATCGAACTGAACATTGGTAAGGATCTGCAATACATCCGCATCAACGGGACGATTGTGGGCGGCTTTATCGGCCTGCTGCTGTACGCAAGCTCGCAATTGCTGGGCTTGCTGCGTCTGCACATGGGATGAGCAGTAGGCCGTCCCGCGTCAAAACGCCTACAATCCGGGCATATGAATTGCTCATGCGCTGTGCCCGGACACCCTCTTTCTGTCCGCGAGCGGCCCTTATAAAAACGACAGCGCGTCTCAATCGGAAAGTGTGCTCATGAAAATCTCGCTACCGCCGTCTGGGCGGCCGAACCGCGTTTACCCGCCGGGCACGCCGAGTCTGCACGGCCTTGCGTCGGTGGTGACCGGCGTGGTGGTGGTGTGCGGCTTGTACTTCGGCCGCGCGGTGTTGATCCCGATCACGCTGTCGGTATTGCTCAGCTTCCTGCTCGCTCCGCTCGTACAGATGCTGCGGCGTTTCCATATGGGGCAATTGCCGTCCATCTTCATCGCCGTGTTGTTCGCGTTGGCCAGCTTGCTCGCCGTCGGTGCGCTGATCACCGCGCAACTCGTGCAACTCGCTGCCGACCTGCCGCAGTATCAGGAGGCGATCGAGCAGAAGATCGAAACGGTGCAGGAAAAAACCGTCGGCCGCGCCGATTCGCTGATGAGCCGCGCCGCCGTCGCATTGCAACGCGTGTCTCCGCCCAAACCGAACCCGCCGCGTCCCACCGGACGCGCCGCGCGCAATGCGCCCGCCGTGCCGCAGCCGGTTGAAGTGCACGAACCCGCGCCTACGCCGATGCAACTCGCGCAGCGCGCGTTGTCGCCGGCCATCGCGCCGATCGAAACGACCTTTATCGTGCTGGTCGTGACGATCTTTATCCTGCTGCAACGCGAGGATTTGCGCGACCGTTTGATCAGCCTGTTCGGCTCGCGCGATCTGCATCGCACCACCACCGCGATCAACGACGCGGCCGTGCGCCTGTCTCGCTACTTCGTCGCGCAACTCAGTGTGAATCTGAGTGCGGGTGGTGTGATCGCCATCGGGCTCGCGATCATCGGCGTGCCGGGTGCGCTGCTGTTCGGCGTGATTGCCGCGCTGCTGCGCTTCGTGCCGTATATCGGCATCTGGATCGCCGCGATTCTCGCCGTGTTCCTCGCGGCCGCGATCCAGCCGCAATGGACCATGGCGGTCTATACGCTGATCCTGTTCATCGTCGTCGACGTGGTGGCCGGGCAGATCGCCGAGCCGCTGCTGTATGGCCACCGCTCTGGCCTGTCGCCGCTCGCGGTGGTGGTGGCGGCAATTTTCTGGAGCTGGCTGTGGGGGCCGATCGGCCTCGTGCTGTCGACGCCGCTCACGTTGTGCGTGGTCACGCTGGGCCGCTACGCCGACCGGCTGAACTTTCTCACGGTGCTGCTCGGCGATCAGCCCGCGCTCACGCCCGCGCAGAACTTCTATCAGCGGCTGCTCGCGGACGATCCGCACGAGGCCATCGTGCAGGCGGAGCGCCTGCTGCGCGAGATGTCGCTGATCGACTACTACGACAAGGTCGCGCTCGAAGGCCTCAAGCTCGCCCGCAACGATGCCATGCGCGGCGTGCTGATGCCGGACCAGTTGCAGCGCATCAACGACGCGCTGGTGGATATCGTCGAAAACCTCGAAATCGCGGACGGCTTGCCGGACCGCATGGCGCGCAGCGATCCCGCCGATACCGCGAGCGCGCTGCTCGCTTCGGCCTCGGCCGATCTGTCCGAGCGGCACGACAGCCACATTGCGGCGCACCCGCAGATGCGCCGCGAAGCAGAAAAAACCTCCGTGCTGTGCGTGCCCGGACGCGGTTCGTTCGACGAAGTCACTACCGCGATCGCCGTGCAACTGCTCAGCCGCCAGGGCCTCGCGCCGATGATGGCGACGCACTCGGGCTACCGCAGCGCACGCGCCGACGAGCCGAGCTTCAAGGACGCGCCGATCATCTGCATCGTCTCGCTCGATGCGCCGGAATCGCCGCCGTACCTGCGCAACATGCTGCGGCGCACGCGCGAATGGCGGCCGCGGGCGACGCTGGTGGTCGGTGTCGGCGGCGCGCCGGAAAGCGGCCCGGAAATGGGCGCGACCGGCGCTTCGCACGCGGCGCCCACCTTCCGCGCGATGATCGAGGAATGCCTGGCCGCGTCGAGCTTGCCGCACGCGCGCCACGCTTCGCATGTGGGCGGAGCGGACTAGGCGCCGTCGCCGTGGGTACAGCCGCCAGGCGGCACCGCTGTACCCAAAATGAGGACAGCCGCGCGCGTACCCTCCTGCATACTTCGCTATCGATTCGCCCCGCCTCGAAGAGCTGACCAGCCCCGGCGGGCGACCCCGGCATCGAAGCTCCAGGAGACACGCATGAGCCGCCCCTTCAAACCCTATCCGTTTTCACCGCGTCACTATGAAGGCGTGGCGCCACCGCTCGTCGACGGGCGCGATCCTGTCAGGCGGCCGGTGGCGATTGTCGGCGGCGGCCCGGTCGGCATGACGCTGGCGCTCGCGCTGGCTCGCCAAGGCGTGCGCTCAGTGCTGATCGAAGCCGACGACGGCGTGTGCACCGGCAGCCGCGCGATCTGCATCTCGCGGCGCAGCCTGGAAATCTTCAAGCGACTCGGCGTCGAGCAAGGCTTTCTGCAAAAAGGCTTGCCGTGGACGGGCGGCCGCAGTTTCTATCGCGATGCCGAAGTGTTCCGCTTCGCCATGCATCAGGACGACGAGCAATCGCTGCCGCCGATGATCAACATCGCGCAATATCAGATTGAACAGTTGCTGCTCGACGAAGTGGAACGGCATGCCGAACTGATCGAGATCCGCTGGCAGACGCGCGTGACCGGCATCGAACAGCACGCGGCGGAAGGCGGTCGCGGGAACCTCGAAAACACTGGCGGCGCGACGCTCGCCCTGCGCACCGGCGACACCACCTGGCAGATGAACGCCGACTGGGTCGTCGCCTGCGACGGCGGCCGCAGCACGATTCGCGACGCACTCGGTCTCAAGCTCACCGGCACCACTTACGAAGGCCGCTACGTGATCGTGGATATCGAACTGGACAGCGCGCGCGCCACCGAGCGCCTCGCCTATTTCGATCCGCCGTCCAATCCCGGCTCGACGGTGCTGGTGCACAAGCAGCCCGACAACGTCTGGCGCATCGACTACCAGCTTCGCGACGACGAAGACCCGGAAGCCGCGGTGCAGCCGGAGAACGTCATGCCGCGCGTGCAGAGCGTGCTCGATTCGATGGGCGAAACCGGCGCATGGTCGCCGATCTGGATCACCGTCTACAAGGCCAACGCATTGACGCTCGAACGCTACCGGCACGGCCCGGTGCTGTTCGCGGGCGACGCCGCGCATCTCGTGCCGATTTTCGGCGTGCGCGGCGCCAACTCCGGTATCGACGACGCGGACAACCTCGGCTGGAAACTGGCCAGTGTGGTGAACGGGGTGGCGTCGCCGCGTCTGCTCGATAGCTACAGCGACGAGCGGGTGTTCGCGGCACGCGAGAACCTCAGTTACGGCATGAAGAGCACGGAGTTCATGGCGCCGCCCTCGTTCGCCTTCGATCTGATGCGCCAGGCGGTGCTTGGTCTCGCGGAGCATCATGCGGCGGTGCGTCCGTTGATCAATCCGCGACAGACGCATGCGATCGCCTATGTGCAATCGCCGCTCATCCAGGCCGCCGGCGACGCGAGCGATGCTTTCGCGCAAGGCCCGGCGCCCGGTACTGTGCTTCCGGAATGCAGACTCCAGCGCAGGGACGAAGGCGTCTTGCACGATATCCATCTGACGGATCTGCTCGGGACATGCTTCACTGCATTACGCTTCGGTGCGAACGCGAACGACGACTCCGCGCAAGACGCAGCATGGCAGCAGTTGCAAGACACGCTGGCCGAACAACGCATCCCGTTCAAAACGGTCAAGCTGGTCAGGAGCGACGCGCAAAACGTCGCGAACTCAAACGTGGTCGATCACACCGGCCGTTTGCACGACATGCTCGACGCCACGCCCGGCACGGTCTATCTGATTCGTCCCGATGGTCATGTACTCGCCCGCTGGCGCGACGGCAGCGCGGAAGCCACGCAGCGTGCCATCCGCGCGATGCTGACGATCTAATACATCTAAAACAGAGGAGACAAACATCATGACCGATAGCGATCTCGACCTCGTCTACACGACGCTCTGCAAGACCCTCACGAACGAAGGCGAAGCTCAGGCGCCGCTATATCTGGCCCGCCTCGCGATGCTGTGCCTGACCGAACTCGACAACCCGCGACGTGCGTTGTCGCTGATCGAAGCGGCACGGTTGCCGGCCGCGACTGCGGTGACGGCATAAGGCGTAAAAAAGCCGCCGCGCCGTGCGAGGCGCGGCGGCTTTTCGTTAACGTGACTGTTACTGCTTCGGATACAAACCCAGCGTCCGCGCATGCAGGCGCGCGAGACCGAGCAACGCATCCGTATACGGCGTAGCGACGCCTGTCAGTTGCCCGAGTTCACGCACTGCTGCCACCAGCGCGTCGAGTTCGACCGCTTTGCCTGCCTGCACGTCCTGCAGCATCGAGGTTTTCATCGCGCCGAGTTTCAGCGTGACTTCGTGGCGGTCCTCCGGGTCCTGATCGATCGGAATGCCGAAGCGTGCGCCGATTTCCTTCGCTTCCAGCATGATGCTCGTGACGAAGTTGCGCACCAGCTCGTCGCTGAGAATCCGGTCGGTGGTCGCGCCGGTGATGGCGCTGATCGGATTCATCGTCATATTGCCCCACAGCTTGTACCAGACGTCGCGCTGAATCTGCGCCGAAGCCGACACGTTGAAGCCGGCCGCCGCGAGCGTGGCCGTGAGCGCCGCGACCCGCTCGCTCGCCTGCCCCGACGCCTCGCCGATAATCAGCCCATTGCCCTGATGATGCCGGATGACGCCCGGTGCTTCGACGAGGCAACTGGCGTGCACCACGCAGCCCACCGTTTGCCCGCTCGGAATCGCGGCGGCAATCGCGCCTTCCGGATCGATCGACTTCAGGCGCTTGCCGGCGAAGTCCGCGCCGAGTCCGTCGCAGAACCACCAGGGCACGCCGTTCATCGCGGTCAGGACGACGGTTTGCGCGCCAAGCAGCGGCGCGATCCGCGCGGCCACCGACGCCATTGCCGGACCCTTGACGGCGACCACGACGAGATCCTGCACGCCGAGGTCCGCGGGATTCTCGCTCGCGTTTACTTTCACGGCATGCGTCGCGCCGCCTTCGATCAAACGCAAACCGTGCTCGCGCAGCGCGTTCAGCGTCTCGCCGCGCGCCACCACGCTCACGTCATGGCCGGCCTGTGCGAGCTTCACGCCCATCCAGCCGCCGATCGCGCCCGCACCGTAGATTGCTGCTTTCATCGTTTCAATCCTTGTAACTGGCGTCGATGCGGTCCACTCGCCGCACCAGCGCGTCGAACACATCCTGGCCCGCGCCGTGACGCGGATCGAACTGCAGCGCGTCGCGCGAGCAGCGAATCGCGACGTCTTCCGGCACCGGCCGCGCGCGGCCCATCGCAAAGGTCGCCATCTGGATTTCGCAGGCGCGATTGAGCGTCCACAGGACCGCGAAAGTTTGCGGCAAGGTGTGGCCCCACGCAAGCAGCCCATGGTTGCGCAAGATCACCGCCTGCCGGTTGCCAATATGTTCGAGCAGGCGCGGACCTTCTTCCGCGTGCACGGTGATGCCCTCGAAGTCGTGATACGCAATGCGGTCGTGCAACTGCGCGCTGTAGAAGTTGGTCTGCTGCAGACCGTCTTCCAGACAGGCCACGGCGACGCCCGCCGTGGTGTGCGTGTGCATCACGCAGTGCGCGTCGGGCAAGCCTTCATGAATCGCCGCATGCACGACGAAGCCGGCCGGATTCACCGGATACGGCGAGTGATCGAGCACGCGTCCCTGTGCATCGATCTTCACGAGGTTGCTCGCGGTCACCTCGCTGTAGTGCAGCCCGAACGGATTGATCAGGAACTGCCGCTCGCCGCCGCTCACGCTGGCGGGAACGCGCAGCGTGATGTGGTTGTAGATCATCTCGGTCCAGCCGAGCATGTCGAAGATCCGGTAGCACGCTGCTAGCTGCACACGCGCATGCCATTCGTCCGGATGCATCGCGTGGGCCTTCGGCGCGCTCGGCGCCGGTATATCGAGGGTGGTCATTCGGGTCTCCCTTGTGGACCGTCGTTATCGTTCTGCTGCTTGAAAAGCCGCGCTTACGCGCCCGACACTACGGCGGCGATGGACGCAGCCACATACTCCGCGTTGCGTTCGTTCAGACCGGCCACGCACATGCGCCCCGAGCGCAGCACATACACTGCGTATTCGCTGCGCAGACGCTCAACCTGGCTTTCGCTCAAGCCCGTATAGGTGAACATGCCGCGCTGCGCGACGTAACGCGCGCGCATCACTTCATCCACGCGGCCCGCGAGTCCGGCGTGAATCGTGCCGCGCATGGCCAGAATCCGCTCGCGCATGGTGGCGAGTTCGGATTCCCACGAAGCGCGCAACGACGCATCCGCGAGCACGTTGGCGACGAGCCGCGCGCCGTGCGTCGGAGGATTGCTGTAGTTCGCGCGCACCGTCGACATCAGTTGACCGAGTACGCGGCCGGCCTCTTCCGGGCTCTTGCAGACCACGCTCAACGCACCGACGCGCTCGCCATACAGCGAGAAATTCTTCGAGAACGAATTCGCGGCGATCAACGGAATGCCCGCGTCGGCCAGCAGACGCACGCAGGCGGCGTCTTCTTCAAGACCGGCGCCGAAACCCTGATACGCCATATCGACGAACGCGATCAGCTTGCGGCGCTGCAAAACCGGCACCAGTTCGGTCCATTGCGCCGGGCTCAGATCCACACCGGTCGGGTTGTGGCAGCACGCGTGCAGCAGCACGACGCTCTGTTCGGGCAAGCGGCCGATCGTTTCGATCATGTCGGCGAAACGCAAGCCGCCGGTGTGCTCGTCGTAATACGGATAAGTGTTGACCGTCAGCCCCGCGCCTTCGAACACGACGCGATGGTTTTCCCAGCTCGGATCGCTGATCCAGATCTGCGAGCCGGGGAAATAGCGCTTCAGGAAATCGGCGCCAACCTTGAGCGCGCCCGAGCCGCCGATGGTTTGCAGCGTCGCGATGCGCCCCGCCTTGCGCGCCTCGCTGTCCGAGCCGAATACGAGGGCTTGAGCCGCGTCGCGATAGAGCGGCAGGCCGGCCATCGGCAGATACGAACGCGGGCCGATCGAATCGAGCAGCGCGGTTTCGGCGCGGCGCACGGCGTCCATGACGGGCAGCTTGCCGGCGTCGTCGAAATAGATGCCGATGCTCAGATTGACCTTGTTCGAGCGCGGGTCGAGTTGAAAGTCTTCGTTCAGGCTCAGAATCGGGTCGCCTGGATAAGCGGGAATGTGGTCGAACATGGCAATTCCTTGAATGTGGCCGCTACGCGGCCTCGATGTGACGCTCGGTATGGCGCGCGGGTGGCGTGCGGGTGGCGTGCGTGTGGCAAACCACAGCCCGCGTGAACCGGCTTGACTCAGACTGGCGAGACGGAAGTCTAAGCGGGTTTGGCCGGGTGCGTCGATTGGGACAAGTCTGTGCGCATGCGGCGCACTACACAATCAATCGATTTTTCACGATTCGTTAGTTTTTCTTTAGAATCGACGAATGCCACTCACACGCGTCACCATCCGTCAGTTCGAAGCGTTTCTCGCCATCGTCGATCTGCATAGCATCGGCGCGGCGGCGGACCGGCTCGGGCTGACTTCTTCGGCGGTCAGCCAGTTGCTCGCCGATCTTGAAACGGAACTCGGCTTCCGCCTCTTCGACCGGACCACGCGGCGCGTGAGTCTGTCGAGCGCGGGGCAGGATTTTCTGGCGTCGGCGGAATCGGTGTTGCGGCACGTGCGCGCCGCCGCGCAATCCGCCGACGATATCCGCAACCGCGCCGCCGGCATCGTGCGGATCGGCGCGCCGCTGGTGCTGGCGGCGACCGCGCTGCCCGCGGCCATCGCCGAATATGCGCGCGACAAGCCGAAGGTGGTCGTGCGCGTTTGCGATACCGTGGTCGAGCAACTGGTGGAGCGCGTGGAAAGCGGCGACGTGGATCTCGCGATCGGCCCTGACCGGCCAAGCGGCACGCGCGTGCGTTGCGACCCGGCATTCGCGAGCCCGTGGGTGATGTGGTGCGCGCCGACCCATCCGTTGAACGCGCGCCGCCGCGTGCAGTGGCCGCATTTGCGCGACGTGCCGATCGTCGCCACTGGTCGTGACCATGAACGCGCGGTCGGGCAGATGCTGGCCAATCTGCCGGTGGAAGCCCGCATCAGTCCGGTGGACGTGGTGGACAACGTCACCACGGCGTTCGGCCTCGCCTCGCACGGACTGGCCGTCACGCTCGCGCCCGCCTACGTCGCGCCGTTGGCGCGCACCTTCGGGTTGGTGATGAAGCGCATCGTCGATCCCGAAACGATCCGCGAAGTGTGCGTGTATCGGTCGACCGAGCGCGCGCTGTCGCCGCCCGCCGATGGTTTCGCGGATTTCATCATGCCGTGGTTGAAGCGCTGGGATCGCGAGACGCAGGCGGAGGCACGGGGTAAGCGCGCGTGATCGGTGGCTGCGGTGCGGGATGGTTGTGCTCAAGAGACAAGCGCCAGTGATGGCCGCTCCTGCTCAACGTAAAACGTGCACGCCGGCCGCGTTGTGTTTCAGGATCAAGCCAGTTCGGGCGTCATGCACAACGCGAACAATTGGCGCTGGCTCGAAATCCCGAGCCGCGCGTAAGCGCGCTTCTGATAGGTAATCACGCTAGCAGACTTGACGCCCATTTGCACCGCGATTTCAGCGGCGCTGGCGCCTTCGAGCGTGCCGCGCAAGACATCGAGTTCGCGCGACGTGAGTGCCGGGCAAGCGCGCCTGACCCGCGCCAGCATCGCGGCGGCCGAACCCTGCTGATGCTGTCCATTCAGCGCGTAGTGACCCTTCGCCGCGTGCGCGAACAAGTGCGCGAGGCATTCCACGCGCTCCAGTTCGCCCGGCTGAAACACGCCATAGGCACGGTCGCGATACAGATTGATCGACAGCCAGACGCTTTCCATGGGCTGCACGAGCAGCGACAGCCGGTCCGACACGTTCGGCTGTGCATAACAGGCCGCGCGATAGGCTTCGTTCTGGATCTCTTCGCTTTGCTGCTGGTGCAGCACCAGTGCGTCACGCGCCGGTTTGTCGCGCGGCCCGCCGATGATCGCGCGGTTGCCGTCGAGCGCATAGAAATGCGTGGCGTAGCGATCGGCGACGTCGCGCAGAAAGCGGCCGCCGCGATGATCGGCGGCGGAAACCGTGCGCGGCCGCGCGTCGAATTCGTAGGCGAAGATGGTGCACTGCGAGACCGGCAGCGTATCGCCGACAGTCTTCAGGATGCTGGCTGCGAGCGCGTCGGCATCCGCATGCGAAATCGACATGACGAGTTCGGTCGCGCGCGAAGTGCTGATCGGTTCGCTGCGATGCGGTGGAGAAATGCGCCAGGAACGCATGATGGAAGTCGGTCGCCGTGCTGTGGTTCGGTCCGGCAAGCGTAGCACAGCGGAACAGGAGACTGTTTCCGGTGGTCCGCGAAAACGCCTACTGTTGCCGATGACACGTGATCAATCCGATGACGCAGTCTCTCGCGGCAAGTCTCGCGCGCTAAATATGGGCCCGTCCAACGCTGCGCGAGACTCTACCCGCTCACTTCCCCGTAAACGACCCACGCTGCAACGTCACCATTCTGGGCAACTCGATTGTGAAGACCGTGCCTATGGCTTCGTCGGAATTCACGCTGACGTTGCCGCCGTGCATGCGCGCAATTTCCTGCACGATATGCAGGCCCAGCCCCAGCCCTTCGCGCGAGCGACCGCCGCTGTTGTTCGGCCCGAACGCCTTGAACAGATGCGGGAATACCTCGGCCGGAATGGTGCCGCGATTGGCGACCTTCAAACGCACGGACTCGACCGCCTCGCCATCCACCTCGACGCCGATATCGCCGCCCGGCGCGCCATGATGCAGCGCGTTGCTCACCAGATTCGACACGGCTTGCCAGACGAGGTCAGTGTCCCACGCGCCCGACGTATTGCCGCGGCTCGCGAACACGATCTGCTTGCCGTTCTCGCGCGAAGCGAATTCGTCGATCACCGAGCGGCACAGCGTTGCCAGTTCGATCGAGCGCGGCTGCAGCGGCAGGCGCCCGCCCTGCAAACGCGCCAGATTGAGCAGCTGGTCGACCATGCGCGCCATACGCAGCGAACTGTTCTTCACGCGCGCGGCGACAGTGGCCGACTGTTCGTCGGCAGCGGTGCGCATCAGATACTCCGCCGACGCCAGCACCGCGCCGAGCGGCGTGCGCAGGTCGTGACTAAGTACGGCCATCAGCATTTCGTTCGCTTCGAGCATCTGCCGCGTAGTGACGAGCTGCGCCGCAAGCTGACGCTTCTGCTGTTCGAGTTGCACGAACACATCGACCTTGGATTGCAGAATCCGCGGATCGAACGGTTTGTAGAGAAAGTCGACCGCGCCGGCCTCATAGCCGCGAAACGTGCGCGAGGCGTCCTGCGCGGTCGCCGTCAGAAAGATGATCGGCACGTGCGAGGTGCGCGGGCTGCCGCGCATCAGCGCGGCCAGTTCGAAGCCGTTCATGCCGGGCATGTTGACGTCGAGAATCGCCAGCGCGACTTCGTGCTTGAGCAGCAGGTCGAGCGCCGCCGTGCCCGAGTCGGCCACCAGCACGGCGAGATCCGGCCGCGCCAGCAAGGCTTCGAGCGCCGTGATGTTGTGAACGATGTCGTCGACGATCAGAATGTTCACGGGTGAGTTCGTCATGGCATCGCGTCAGAAAGAGGCCGGCAATGCAGCAAGCCGCCGGGCCATGGTTTCGGGAGTGTAGATAAAATCCGCCGCGCCGCGTTCAATCGCGGCGCGCGGCATTTCCGGGGAAGCAGCGGTGTCCGGCGCCTGTACCCACGCCGTGCCGCCCAACGCGCGCACGCGCTTCAGGCCTTGCGCGCCGTCGTCGTTGGCGCCGGACAGCAGGAGCGCGAGCAACCGTTCGCCATACACGGCCGCGGCCGATTCGAACAGCACGTCGATCGAGGGACGCGAAAAGCGCACGGCGGCGTCGGTCGACAGCGCAACCGTGTGGTCCACTTCCACCAGCATGTGATAGCCCGGCGGCGCAATGTGCACGCGGCCCGGCATGATGCGCTCGCCCGCATCGGGTTCGAGCACCGGCAGCGCGCAACGATGCGCGAATGCAGGCACCAGATAGCTCGGCGAATCGGGCGGCAGGTGCGTGACGATCATCACCGCTGGCGCAAAACCCGCGGGCAGCGCGGCGAGCAATACGTTGAGCACTTCGATGCCGCCCGCCGAACCGCCGATCACGACGAGCTCGTAGCCGCGCGCCGCTTCGGCATCGACATTGGGCTGGACAGTTGAGCGTGACATGATGACCGGCCTAGCGCTTCTGATAAATGCGTTCGGTCGAACGGAATTCGTCGAACGCTTCGTAGTGTTTGGAAAACCGCAGACTTTCCTTGCTCCCCAAACCCAGGAATCCGCGCCGCACGAGCGCGTTCTCGAACAGACCCAGCGCGCGATCCTGCAAGCCGCGGTCGAAATAGATCAGCACATTGCGGCACGACACCAGATGCGCTTCGAGAAAGACTTCGTCGGTGGACAGACTGTGGTCGGCGAACACCACACGCTCTTTCAGCGAGCCCGCAAAGCGCGCGCCGCCATATGCCGCATGATAGTAGTCGGACAGCGAACGCTTGCCGCCGGCCGCCAGATAGTTTTGCGTGAAGCCCTGAATGCGCTCCAGCGCGTAGATGCCGGCCTCGGCGCGCGCGAGCGCGTCCGGGTTGATATCGGTCGCGTAGAACAGCGTGCGTTCGGTGAGGCCTTCCTCGTCGAAGAGGATTTTCAGCGACCAGAGTTCCTCGCCCGTGCTGCACCCCGCCACCCACACCTTGATCGACGGATAAGTGCGCAGACGCGGCAGCACGTGTTCGCGCAGCGCGAGGAAATACGCCGGGTCGCGAAACATCTCGCTGACCTGCACGGTGAGGTACTGGAACAGCCGCGAGAACTCGTCGCCGTTGCGCATGATGCGGTCCTGCAGCTGCGACAGCGTCTTCAGCCCGAACTCCTCGAGCGCCTGCGTCAGGCGGCGCCGCAGCGACGACATCGCGTAATGGCGGAAGTCGTGCTGATACTTGAGGTAAACCGCCTCCAGCAGCAGCTTCAACTCGATGTCGAAGTCGCTGATGCGTTGCGGCGCGTCGAATTCGGACTGGCTCATCGTGTTCCCATGCTCCTTCTACCGTTGCCGCAGCCAGACGCGGCACAGCGCGACCAGCTTGTCCACGTCGATCGGCTTCGAGACGTAGTCGTCCGCGCCGGCTTCGAGGCAGCGCGTGCGGTCGTTCGCCATGGCCTTCGCCGTCAGCGCGATGATCGGCAGATGAGCAAAACGCGGATCGCGGCGAATCTCGCCCATCGCTGTCAACCCGTCCATCTCCGGCATCATGATGTCCATCAGGATCAGATGCACTTCGGGGCCATTTTCCAGCGCTTCGAGCGCTTCGCGGCCGTTGCGCGCAATCTGCAGTTTCGCACCGAGCGGCTCCAGCACGTGCGAGAGCGCGAAAATATTGCGGACGTCGTCTTCGGCCAGCAGGATCGTGCGGCCCTCGAAGGCGTTGTCGCGCTGACGCACCGTGCGCAGCATGCGCTGCTGCTCAGGCGCGAGCGACGACTCCACACTGTGCAGGAACAGCGTTACTTCGTCGAGCAGGCGCTCTGGCGACTTCGCGCCCTTGATGATGATCGATTTCGAATAGCGGCGCAGCCGGTGCTCTTCCTCGTCAGACAGCATGCGGCCCGTGTAGACGATCACCGGCAACGCGGCATGCGCGGTGTTCGCCGCGAGCCGTTCGAGCAGATCGTAGCCGGTGCCGTCGGGCAGCGCGAGGTCGGTCACCACGCAGTCGAAGCTGAATTTCCCCAGATACTCCGACGCTTCGGCCAAGGTTGCGACTGCAACGATCTCGGTGTTTTCGCTCTGCAGCAATGCGCGGATGCTCTCGCGCATCGGCGCGTCGTCCTCGATCACCAGCACGCGTTTGAGGCGCTGCTGCAGACGCGCTTCGAGGCGGCGGATCGCGGCTTCCATCGTGCTGCGCGCGGTCGGCTTGAGCGTATAGCCGATGGCGCCGAGGTGCAGCGCCTTGTCGGCGTGATCGGTAGCGGAGACGATGTGGATCGGAATATGACGCGTGAGCGGGTCGTTCTTCAGCCACTCCAGCACGGTCAGGCCGGAGCGGTCCGGCAGGCCGACGTCGAGCAGTACCGCCGCCGGACGCATGTCGCGCACCAGCGCGAGCCCGCTGGCGGCGCTGCTCGCGTGGACGAAGTCGAAGTCGAGTTCGTGGGTCAGATCGCGCAGGATTTCGGCGAAGGCCGCATCGTCTTCCACGGCGATGATCAGACGGCCGGCGCGGGTGCGGTTGTCGCGGTCGTCGGCAATCGGGCTGTGCGTGGTTTCGGACGAGTTGCCGTTGGTTAGGCCGCTGGTTAGGCCGCTAATCAGGCCGTTGGCCGGCGTGATCACGGTGGGCTGGCTGCGGCCCGAAGGCGGGTGCGCCAGCAGCGGTTCTGTCGTCGACTCGGCCACGGCCTGCGCGCCGGCCGTGGCCTGAGCCGGGGCGAACATCGGCGCCGTTGCGTGATGTGCGTCCTGGCTCGCGTTCAGTGCCGCCTCAGCGTCGAGCGGCAACCAGAGCGTGAACACACTGCCCTTGCCGACTTCGCTCGCGACGGTGATCCGGCCGCCCAGCAAGCGCGAAAACTCCCGCGAGATCGACAGGCCCAACCCGCTGCCGCCGTATTGACGGCTGGTGGAACCGTCGGCTTGCTGGAACGCTTCGAAGATCATGTCCAGCTTGTCGGCCGCGATGCCGATGCCGGAATCGCGCACGTCGAAGCGCAGCATGCCGCCTTCGGCTGGCGCGACGGACAGCGCCACCTCACCGCGTTCCGTAAATTTCACCGCGTTCGAAAGCAGGTTGCGCAGAATCTGCGTGACACGCTGGCCGTCGGTGATGAAGGTATCCGGTGTGCCCGGCAAGCGGTCGAACGCAAGGCTCAAATGCCTGGCGCCGGCCAATGGCTTGAAGGTTTCCTCGAGCGCCTGCAGGGTCGCGTCGATCGACACCGTTTCGAGTTCGACCGTCACCTGCCCGGCTTCGACTTTCGACAGATCGAGAATGTCGTTGATCAGCACCAGCAAGTCGCTGTTCGACGCGTGGATCGTTTCCGCGTAGCGCACCTGCTCTTCCGTCAAATTGCCGGTACGGTTCTGCTGCAGGAGCTTGGCGAGAATCAGCGAACTGTTCAGCGGCGTGCGCAGTTCGTGTGACATGTTGGCGAGGAACTCGGACTTGTAGCGGCTCGACTGTTCGAGGCGCGCCGCGTTGGCCGCGAGGTCGTCCTGCGCGCGCAAGAGATCGGACTTCTGCCGCTCGAGACGCTGCGCGTATTCTTCGAGCTGCACGTTGGTCTGTTCGAGCTCGGCTTGCTGCGCTTCAAGACGCGTTTGCGATTCCATCAGCGCGCGGCCGCGCTCTTCGAGTCCTTCGTTGGAGACTCGCAATTCTTCCTGCTGCACCTGCAGTTCTTCGTTCAACTGCTGCGTTTCGGCCAACGCGTCCTGCAAACGCTCGCGATACAGCGCGGCTTCGACAAAGTCACCCATGCTCTTCGCGATCAGTTCCATGAACTCCTGATCGCGCACGCCCAACTCGCGAATGAAGCCCAGTTCGACGACGCCGTTGACCTGGCCGTCGTTTTCGATCGGCATGACGAGCAGGTTTTTCGGTGCGCTCTTGCCGGTCGCGGACACGACCTGCACGTAATCCGCCGGCACGTCGCGCAAGACCAGCGTGCGGCGCGCCACAGCCGCCTGGCCGATCAGCGTCTCGCCTTCGGCGAAACTGCGGGCGGCGGCCTGCTCGCTTTCGCGGCTAAAACCATAAGTCGCGATCCGGCGCAGCGTGCCGTGCTGCTTATCGCGCACGTAGAGCGCGGCAACGGCGGCGTCCAGATATTGCGCGAGAAAGTCGAGCATCGCGCGGCCCACCAGCGGCGAGGTAGTCTGCCCGACCACTTTTTCAGCAAGCAGGCGCTGCCCGGAGCGCAACCACACTTGCTCCTGCAGCATCTCGGTCTGTTCGGCCTGCTGGCGCAACGCGCCGTCGTAGGTGGTCGACAGACTCATCAATTCGCGGCGGCCCATCCATGCGAGCAGACCGCTCACGCCCAGGCTGAAGAGCAGGAACACGCTCACGAGTGTGGTGGTGACGCGGCGTGTGGCTTCGCTGCGCTCCTGGCGCAGGCGCAACTCGACGTCGAGAAAATCGGCGAATTCACGGCGCGTTTCGTCGAATTCGATCTTGCCGCGCCCGCTCGCCACGGCGGCCTCGAAGTTCTGATTGCGACGGCGCGCGTCGATCATCTCTTCGGCAACACGGCTCCAGCGTTGCTGGATCGCCTGGATCTGCTTGAGCTTTTCGACTTGCGGCGGGTTGTCGGCGACCATGGCCTGCAACGCTTCGATCTGCGTCTTGAAGCGCGGGCCGCCGGTTTCGTAGGGCGTGAGGAAAGTTTCGTCGCCCGTGATCAGGAAGCCTCGCATCGACGATTCGCGATCGACCGCGAGACGCAGTATTTCATTGGCCTGGCCGATCACGCGCTCGGAATGCTCGGCCCAGTTCATGGTCGAGACCAGATAAGCAATCAGTCCAACGAAGACGGCCATCGTGACCAAGCCGACACCCAGGGGCAAGGCGATATTGCGGCGAATGATGCTGCGAAAACGATTCTGGTCGACGGCCTGGGATGCGGTCATTTTTTCTGTCTTCGGCGTGGCGAATCGAGTCGATTCGGAATATTTTTCGGGTATTTCGCGTGATGCTTTGTCTCGCGAAGCGACGCGCGTAATCATACAGGATGGGGTTGTTTTTGAGACGTGGGGGGGCCGGTTTGGGCGTGCTGGACGGGGCTGTTGGCGGTGCTTTGCGCGTATATTGTGTCGGGCGACTGCTTCGATGGGATCTGCGACTGGGATTCGTATTTCATCATGCTCGGCCTCGAACAGAGCGGATAGCATGCGCTGGTCGTCGATGAACTGAAAAACTTCGCAACCCTGATCGATTGGTGCGGCCATAGTCTGAACGGCAACCGCTTCTGCTACGTGAGCCGCTCGCAACCGCCGTTCAGCCTGCAATGCGAGATGCCTATCTATTTTTTCTGTTTGACCAATTTTTACAGTCGTCTCATGTACGCCTACGAGGTGCCAATCTGATAATGAACGGGAGAATCTGGACGCAGAAAAGCCAATAACGGCGTCGCTAACGGTTCGACACGAGCGTCGTGCTGCATCTCAGGCTGCCG
>NZ_JBHUFR010000031.1:0-36219 GCF_042680985.1 Paraburkholderia dipogonis
GCGCATCGACGGCTATGAATATGCCGTGGTGGTGGCGCCGCAGGACAAGGAAATGTACATCGACCACCGCAACCGGCTGCGCATCCAGTTCGACTGGGACCGGCAGGCGAATCTCGATGGCGCGAGTTCGATCTGGGTGCGCGTCATGACGCAATGGCAGGGTGGCGAGCTGGGCGTGGTCGCTCCCGGCCGTGCGGGTCAGATGGTGCTGGTCGCGCACGTGCACGGTGACCCCGACCGGCCTGTGGTCGCGGGATTCGTGGTGGACAAGTTCAACATGCCGCCGTGGGAACTGCCGGCCAATGCTGCGCTGAGCGGCATGCGCAGTAAGAGTCTTGGGTATGGTCTGCGCTCCAATCATCTCGCGCTGGACGATACGCCCGGCAAGATGCAGGCGCAGCTCGCAAGCGACCAGGCGAATTCGCGGTTTGTGGCGGGCTTCAATACGCGCATCGATGGCACGAAGGGGCGCACCGAGGCGCGGGGTGAAGGGATCGAGATGGCCACCGATGCACATGCGGTAATGCGCGCTAACAAGGGCATGCTGCTGACGACGGAGGCGCGCGCGGGCGCTACGGCTCCCGTAAAGGATATGGGCGAGACGGTTGCGCGGCTCACTCAGGCGCGCGAGCAGCACGAGGAGCTTTCACAGCTCGCGCAGAAGCATAACGCACAGACGCTGACCTCGAACCAGACCGGTACCACCCATACCATCAAGGCGCAGAACGACGCGATTAGGGGCGGGCAGAAAACGGCGGACAACCCCTCGCCGGAAATGACCCGGCCTGACATGGTACTCGCCAGCGCGGCGGGCATTGCCACGACCGCGATGGACAGTACGCACATGACGAGCAGGCACGACCATGCGATTACGGTAGGGCGGGACTTTAGCCTGTCGGCGGGACGGTCAATGTATGCGTCCGTGACGGGTTCGATCTCGCTGTTTGCCTACCGGGATGGCATGAAATTCTTCTCGGCGAACGGGCCGGTGCAGATTCAGGCCCAAGGCGGCCCCATGTCCTTCAAGGCGCACGGTGATCTCGAAATCACCAGTTCGGAAGGCCGGATTGTGATTAACGCGAAGAAGGAACTGTGGCTGGGTGCGGACGGTTCATTCGTCCAGATCAACGGCAGCGGGATCATCAACGGCTCGCCGGGACCGATTTTGGAGAAGGGGGCGAACTGGAAGAAAGCCGAGGCTGCGACCATGTACCCGCGCCTGACGGCTTTCGCGACGCACCCGATCACGTTCAACTGCGATTCCATGGCTGCCTTGGAACGGGCTGCTGCTGTGCCGCCTGCTCCGCCTAGGGCAGAACCGCCTGCTCCAGATGCTGCTGGAACAGGAAACGCGGCGGCAAGCCAAACACCTATGGCGTCGCCCCCTGGAGCTTCAGGGGCAGCCGGACATACTTGTACTTGGCATCAGGATAGTGTGACGGACCAGCGTCGGCCTTTGAATATTGGAAGCGGCAACTATTGGACAATAAAAAAAGATGGCACTGCATACTTGCTTGGAGGTCAGCCTTTCTTCATCCACTACGCAAATTATGAAGGAATGGCGGAGTTCCAATACGACAATTCCGCAAAGAAAATCATTGCAACTGTTAGGATTTTGCTGGTGCCGAAAGAGGTCAAGGAGCTGAACCCTTCTGGTGCGGTCGTTTCTGTGGCATACAATGCCGACAAGGATCCGTATCCACAATTGTATCCGGCACGGGTGCATGGGCCTCGCCCTGTAGCAGCCTTAGCCAGCTTTATGGTTGACGCGAAATTAAAAATAGAAAGCGAATTGAATTCGCCAAGTCACCAGATTACAACGTCAGATTGCGCTCAGGGGAGCGCCTGCCAATGTCGTATCCCGGTCCAATTTGTTGTTGAACTCTTGACTGCCGATCCCGATGGGAAGGCTCATGCAACTGTCAATGTGTACCCGACTGCTTTCCGGGCAAATGCCGCAAATTGGGGGGAGCGAGTAGTTACTAGTGATAATTTCGGGATCGATACGCTGTATCCGTTAAATCAGGAGCGCGTACATACTCATGAGGTTGGTCATCTCTTGGGCTTCCCCGATGAATATTTTTGGGACGGTGGCGCCCTGGATAAGCAATATATTGACACTTCTGGTCATGTCGATTATCCGCTTGCGCAGCACAATCCAACTCCCGATACATGGCAGGGAACGACGCCTGATACGCTAATGGGAGGGGGTGTTTATGGTCCAGCGCTGCCTAAGCTGCCAAAATATTACTTATTCCAGGTGTGCAAGTGGTTCAATGAGAAAAATGGTTATACGTGGAAAGGGGTATAATTTCTATGAAGACTACTTTGAAGATTAAATTGGGACTGAAATATTTGTGCGTCTTGTTATATATGGGGTTTTCGCAAATGACCAATGCCGCTGAAGTGCAATTTACAACGCGGAGCTACATTCAGGGAAATGACGCCCTCACCGATTTGAAAATTTCAGATGAAGGATATCTGCTGGTGATGCGTGGCGATGTAATGGATGTCGGTATGTCAGGCGCAGGGATTTTTGCGGGAAGACTTTCAGATTCCGACAGGCAGGGATTGAATTCGGCGGCGACAGAGGCGAAGAAATATCCTGGATTCACTCCTGCACCCCTTATCGATAAATATGTTAGGGCGTTTTTTGAGTCCGGCGAGCGACTTGCCAAACTCGACGCGACGATAAATCTCGAGCCTAAAGATAATAAAATTCTTGTCAGCGTGTCATTCGTGAACACGGGCAGTAAAGACATATGTTTTAAAAGTCCTTCGACCTGGGAAGGTTACTTTAATCCGATAAACGGGTCTTCATGGATTCGAGTTAGCGGGATTCTGGGCGGAACCCAGGGGAAAGAGACGGGGCAGCGTATCCAGACAGCCGAGTTTGGTGGTGCGGAAATGTTCAATGCCAAGGATTATGTAAATGACGTGATTTGTATTGCAAGGAATGAAATAAAAGTAGCCAAATTTTTAGTCTTTCCGAAGGGGGTTATTAGGAAAGGAACCTATACCGTCGGTGCATCCATAGTCATTAGAGAAGTTATGGAACCCAAAGAATTCAATCATGGCCTGGAGTTTTTCTCGATTAACCAGACGATCGACTTCCCCCGTGATTACCCCTCGACACCCGAGGAAATCAGTGCTTTCGCCGCTTACCTCAAGACACAACCACAGGAGTGAGGCATGGACGTCATTCGACTTGGTGATACGACAAACCACGGCGGCGCAGTCGTGACCGGCTCAGAGACCATGGACTATGACGGCAGGCCTGTCGCCCGCAAGGGAGATCTCGTGGAGTGTCCGCTGCACCCTCAGGTGAACCCGAACGTGATTCTCGAAGGTGATGACGAAATTACCGACCACGGTATACCGGTTGCCCGACACGGCCACCATGCCACCTGCGGATGCAGCCTCATTTCCAGCCTTGTGTAATCAGCCGACAGTCCGCGATGCAAGGACGACAGGACGTGATACATGACGAACCCGGCCACCATCCGGCTGTTGCGCCTGTGGATTGCGGAGGCGATCCGGCGCTTCGAGACACTCCACGGCCACCGACTCACTGCATTGCTTCTGCCACCAGGCGTTACGAAACTGCTTGTCGAATTTTCGCCGCAGCGCAGCAGTTCAGCAGAATATGGCGCACGTCAAATCGACCCAAACCAATCGCATCCGCCTCAACCCGCATCGTGGAAAATCACCCCAAGCGTATGCCGTTGGCCTGAGCGCAAGCGGCTCACGCCATGCCGCAGATTCACCCGGTACGCACCGCGCGTCCCCTGAACCGGCCGGTGATGGACCGCGAACACCACCGCATCGCCCTTGCGGAGCGGCACCACTTCCGTACGCGACTGCATGCGCGGCCGCTGCTCCGTCATGACGAATTCGCCACCGGTAAAGTCCACGCCGGGTTCGGACAGCAGAATCGCGACCTGCAGCGGGAAGACGTGTTCGCCGTAGAGATCCTGATGCAGACAGTTGTAGTCGTCGGTTGCGTATTGAAGCATCAGCGGCGTTGGGCGCGTCTGGCCGGCGGCGTGACAACGCTCGATAAATTCCGCATGCGCGGCCGGATACTGGACGTCGATCCCCATCGCCTCGTTCCAGCGATTCGCCACCGGCGCGAGACGCGGATAAAGCGCGCAGCGCAAATCGGCGATCAACGGCGGCAGCGGATAAGCAAAGTATTTGTATTCGCCGCGGCCAAAACCGTGCCGGGCCATGACGACGCGGCTACGAAACAACGCATCGCGCGGATAGAGCGCGGTCAGCGCATCGCATTCCTCCGCGCTGAGCAGATTGCGCAGCATCGCGCAGCCGTAAGCATTCAATTCTGCTTCGACATCGAACCAGTCGATCGCACCGATACGCTGCGCGTGCGAGCCACCCGTGCCCGCTTCTGGCTTCTGTCCTGCGCCAGCTTTCAAGTCCATCGAGCGCGACTGCATACCCTTCGCAACCGTATCCATAAACCCTCTCCAATCAAGCGATCACCAGAACGATGATCGAGTGTAAGGACGGACGTGATGCCGCGCACTCCGACTCTTGCTTTCCAATTCTGTGCCGTTCACAGCCGGTGCCTCGACAATAAGCGCATGATATTCAGACCGATCCATTAGCGGCGCCCCGCCACACGGCGGTCCGGCGAGCCTTAAGCAAATCCAAACGCCCGCTTCGAAAATGCAAACTTCGCAGTTCATGCTGCGTCGTTCATAGTAAGACCCTATTAAGCCCAATAGGCGTATCCGGAGACTGTGCCCATGTCTGCTTCCCCGCAGAAACTCGACGACTGGCTCGACAAGCAAGAGGTCATCAAGGACGACATCACCGCCTTTCCACTCAAGGCGATGGCCGCCACGCTCGATCGCGAAGAACGCGGCGACAGCGTGCCGCCGCTGTGGCACTGGCTGTACTTTCTGCCGATTGCGCCGATGTCCGAAGTCGGCCCGGACGGCCATCCAAAGCGCGGCGCTTTCCTGCCGCCCGTGCCGCTGCCGCGCCGCATGTGGGCCGGCGGCCGGTTGACCTTTCACGCGCCGCTGAAAGTGGGCGAGCGTGCCACGCGTACTTCGACGATCGCCAATATCGAAGACAAGACCGGCCGGTCCGGCCGTCTCGTGTTCGTCACGGTGCAGCACACGATAGAAGCCGGCGGCGAACTGAAGCTGGAAGAGGAGCACGACATTGTCTATCGCGACGCATCGCAGGACGGCGCGCGTCCACCGCAGCCGCAGCTCGCCCCAGAAGGCGAAACGTGGCGCCGCACGATCGATGCCGACGCCGTCATGCTGTTCCGCTACTCGGCGCTGACCTTCAACGGCCACCGCATTCACTACGATTATCCGTACGTCACGGAAGTCGAAGGCTATCCAGGCCTGATCGTCCACGGTCCGTTGATCGCGACCCTGCTGGTCGACCTGGTGCGCCGCGAACAACCGCAAGCCACGCTGCAAAGTTTCGCTTTCAAGGCGGTGCGTCCGACCTTCGCCGGCAACGCTTTCACGGTATGCGGCAAGCCTTCCGCCGACGGCAAGATCATTGAGTTGTGGGCCAAAGACCACGAAGGCTATCTGACCATGCGCGCCACGGCCGCTATTGCCTGAACTTCGACTGAGCTTCGACTGAGCTTCGCCTGAACTCCAAGAGATTCGATTATGCAAACCACGCAGCAGGATTCCTTTCAGGACATTCGCGAAGCCGTCCGCGATCTGTGCCAGCAATTTTCCGGCGAGTACTTTCGCAAGATCGACGAGGCACGCGGCTACCCTGAAGCATTCGTCGACGCGCTCACCAAAGCCGGCTGGCTGGCCGCGCTGATTCCGCAGGACTTCGGCGGCTCGGGGCTGGGGCTGACCGAAGCGTCGGTCATCATGGAAGAAATCAATCGCGCCGGCGGCAACTCGGGCGCCTGCCACGGTCAGATGTACAACATGGGCACGCTGTTGCGCCACGGTTCCGAAGAGCAGAAGCAAAAGTACTTGCCGAAGATCGCGTGCGGCGACTTGCGTCTGCAATCCATGGGCGTGACCGAGCCGTCCACCGGCACGGACACCACGAGGATCAAGACTACCGCCGAGCGCCGCGGCGACCGCTATGTAATCAACGGACAGAAGGTGTGGATCTCGCGCGTGCAGCATTCGGATCTGATGATCCTGCTCGCGCGCACCACGCCGCTTGCGGACGTGAAAAAGAAATCGGCGGGCATGTCGATCTTTATCGTCGATCTGCGCGAGGCGATCGGTCACGGCATGACCGTGCAGCCGATTCTCAACATGGTCAATCACGAAACCAACGAACTCTTCTTCGACAACCTCGAAATCCCCGCCGAGAATCTGATCGGTGAAGAAGGGCAGGGCTTCAAATACATTCTCGACGGGTTGAATGCGGAGCGCACGCTGATCGCCGCCGAATGTATCGGCGATGGTTACTGGTTCGTCGACAAGGTCACCGAGTACGCGAAAGAGCGCGTCGTATTCGGCCGTCCGATCGGTCAGAACCAGGGCGTGCAGTTTCCGATCGCACGCTCGTTCATCAATGTCGAGGCGGCCAGCCTGATGCGCTTCGAGGCGGCGCGCCGGTTCGACGCGCATCAACCGTGCGGCGCCCAGGCGAACATGGCGAAGCTGCTCGCGGCTGACGCGTCCTGGGAAGCGGCCAACGCGTGTCTGCAATTCCACGGCGGCTTCGGCTTTGCCTGCGAGTACGACGTCGAGCGCAAATTCCGTGAGACGCGTCTTTACCAGGTCGCGCCGATTTCCACCAATCTGATTCTTTCGTACGTAGCCGAGCATATTCTCGGGCTGCCGCGTTCGTTCTGACTTTCGGGCGCCAACAACATGAGACCACTCGACGGTATCAAGGTCGTCACGCTCGAACACGCGATCGCCGCGCCGTTCTGTACCCGTCAACTCGCGGATCTGGGCGCGCGGGTGATCAAGATCGAGCGCCCCGGCGTCGGAGACTTTGCGCGCGGCTACGACGAGCGCGTGCATGGACTGTCCTCGCATTTCGTCTGGACCAATCGTTCGAAGGAAAGTCTTGCGCTCGATCTGAAACAGCCTGCCGCAGCGGAGATTCTCGATGCCCTGGTCGCCGGCGCGGACGTACTGGTGCAGAACCTCGCGCCCGGCGCCGCAGACCGGCTTGGTCTCGGTTATGACACGCTGAGCAAGAAGTATCCGAAGCTGATTGTCTGCGATATTTCCGGCTATGGTTCCGACGGACCGTATCGCGACAAGAAAGCCTACGACCTGCTGATCCAGAGCGAATCCGGTTTTCTGTCGATCACCGGTTCGCCGGGCGAGCCGGCCAAGGCCGGTTGCTCGATTGCGGATATTGCGGCGGGCATGTACGCGTATTCGAACATTCTGAGCGCGCTGCTATTGCGTGGCCGCACGGGGCGCGGCTGCCGCATCGACGTATCGATGCTGGAGAGCATGGTCGAGTGGATGGGTTATCCGCTCTATTACGCGATCGACGGTCAAACGCCGCCCGCGCTCTCCGGTGCGGCGCACGCCACGATCTATCCATACGGCCCGTTTCCCGCGGGCGATGGCAAGACCGTGATGCTCGGTCTGCAAAACGAGCGCGAATGGAAGCTCTTTTGTGAGCGCGTATTGATGCAGCCAGAACTCGCCACCGACGAGCGTTTCAACTCGAACTCGAAACGTACGTCGGCGCGTGACGCGTTGTGCGAGGTGATCGTCACGGTTTTTGCGAAGCTGAGCGCGTCGCAGGTCATCGAGCGGCTGGATAACGCCGGCATCGCCAACGCGCAAATGAACTCGCTCGGCGATGTGTGGGCGCATCCGCAATTGCAGGCGCGCGAGCGCTGGCACGAAGTCGGCACGCCGGCGGGCGTGGTGCCCGCGTTATTGCCGCCGGGTTTGCCGACAGATGTCGACCCGCGCATGGATCCGGTTCCCGCGCTCGGCGAGCATACCGACGCGATTCTGCGCGAACTCGGCTGCGACAGCGCGCGAATCGACGCGCTGCGAGCCGCCGGCACGATCTGAATGTTTTTAGCTTCGCCGGCGCGTGAGCGATGCCACGCCGGCGACCTGAACGAATACGAAACGACCTCATCATGAACGACCATCCCAGTCTGACGCTTGCCACCTTCGCCGCTCAACTCGACTTCCACAGCATTCCGCACGCGGTGGTGGAACGCACCGTCAACCTTTACGTCGACTGGCTCGGCTCGGCGTTGGCGGGCAAAGGCGCGCGGCCGGTCGAGACGATCGCGCGCTTTGCCCGCCAGGCCGGCGGCGCATCGAACGACGGCGCGTGCGAAGTGTTGATCGACCGCAGCCGCATCACGCCGTATTTCGCGGCGATGATCAACGGCGCGGCGTCGCACTTCGCCGAACAGGACGACGTGCACAACGGCTCGGTGTTTCATCCCGCGACGGTGGTGTTTCCGGTGGCACTGGCGTTGGCGCAGGCGTATCGCAGGTCCGGGCGCGAGTTGATCGCGGCGGCGGTCGCGGGCTATGAAGTGGGCATCCGCATCGGCGAATTTTTGGGGCGCTCGCACTACAAAGTGTTTCACACCACGGGTACGGCGGGCACGGTGGCGGCGGCCGCGACAGCGGGACGGCTGCTCGGTTTGTCGCCGGCGCGGATGCTCGACTCGTTCGGCTCGGCAGGCACGCAGGCAAGCGGCCTCTGGGAGTTTTTGCGCGATGCCGCGGACTCGAAGCAACTGCACACGGCCATGGCGGCGGCCAACGGACTGATGGCCGCGCAACTCGCCGCCGAGGGCTTCAAGGGCGCGACGCATATTCTGGAAGGAGCGCAAGGCATGGCCGCGGGCATGTCGAGCGACGCGGATCCGGCACGCCTCGTCGACCGCCTGGGCAGTCGTTGGGCGACGGCGGAGACGTCGTTCAAGTATCACGCGGCGTGCCGTCACACGCATCCTGCCGCCGACGCGTTGCTCGCCGTCGTGCAGGAACACCGTCTCGCGCCGCGCGATATCGCGAAGGTCGTCGCGCACGTCCATCAAGGCGCGCTCGATGTGCTCGGCGCGGTTGTCACGCCGCGCACCGTTCATCAGGCGAAGTTCAACATGGGCACGGTGCTCGGACTCGTCGCGCACCACGGCTATGCGGGCGTGACCGAATTCGAGCAGGGTTTCGACGCGGATGCAATCGCCGCCTTCCGCGACAAGGTCGAGATGGCCTTCGACGCCGAAGTGGACGCCGCTTATCCCGCGCGCTGGATCGGCAAGGTGACGGTCACGACCACCGACGGCCGCACGTTCGAGGGCCGCGTCGACGAACCGAAAGGTGACCCGGGCAATACGCTGTCGCGCGATGAGATTGCCGCCAAGCTGCATCGGCTGGCGGCATTTTCGGGCGCGGCCACCGAAGACGAGGCCGCGCGATTGCTCGGCAACGCGTGGCAAATCGCGGAGCAAACGCAGGTCGGTTCGGTCTTTGAAGCCGAGTCCAATGCGATGGTGGCCGCATGAGCGCCGCACTGCCTCGCTCCTATCTGTTCGTGCCGGGCAACCGCCCTGAGCGCTTCGAAAAAGCGCACGCAGCCGGCGCGGACGCAGTGATTCTCGATCTCGAAGATGCCGTGCAGCCCGATGAAAAACCGGCGGCGCGCGCGGCGGTGCTGGCCGCTGTATCGAGCGAGGCATCACGGCCCGCATGGGTGCGCATCAATGGCTCGGACACGCCCTGGTTCAACGAGGATGTCGCCGCGTTGTCCGGGCAGCGGGGTGTCGCCGGGATCGTGTTGCCTAAAGCGGAGACGCGCGAGCAGATCGAAGCCGTGCTGGCGACGGCGCATGCCACTTTAAGCATATTGCCGATCGTTGAAACCGCGCGTGGGTTTGCGAGCCTCGCGGTCTTGTGCGCCGCGCCGCGCGTGCAGCGCATCGTGTTCGGCACGCTGGATTTTCAGATCGATCTCGGTATCGACGGCGACGGCGAGGAACTGCATCTGTTCCGCTCACAGATCGTGCTGGCGTCGCGGCTTGCCGGAATCGGCGCGCCAGTGGACGGCGTGTCGATCACCATCACCGATACCGACGCCATCGAAGCCGACGCGCGCCGCGGCCGGCGCTTCGGCTTCGGCGGCAAGCTGTGCATTCATCCGAAGCAGATCGATGCGGTGCACCGCGCGTACGCGTGGAGCGACGCGGACAAGGCATGGGCGCAAAGTGTCCTGGCGGCAGTGGAAACGAGCCACGGCGCGGCTGTGGCGGTGGACGGCAAGATGGTCGATATGCCGGTGATCCTGAAGGCGCGAAGGATTCTTGCGGGCGGATAGGCTGCGGCGAGCGCATCGCCGGTGCATCGCCGGTGCAATGTCGCGCGCCGTCCATTAACCGCGACGAAACATCGGCTTCCAATAATGCCAATACCCTGAAGGCGCAGCGTGACGCAAACTTGAGCTCACGCGGGGGGACGCTTTCGCGCTGCGTACTCAACATCATGCAACGAGCTGTCGCCATAAAAAGATAGCCATGCATCACTGTTTTGCGCGCGCGGTCCGACCGCGCGCGAGCCCAATCAGGAGACACAATTTGGCAACCGTCAATTCCGGCGCGCGGCTCGACCGCCTGCCCATCAGCCGTTTTCACTGGAACATTCTCGGCCTGATCGGCGCGGGCGCTTTCCTCGACGCCTTCGACATCTATCTCGCCAGCGGCGCGTTAGCCGCGATGGTCAAAAGCGGCTTCACCGATTTGCGGCTCGGCTCGTTTTTCATCTCCGCGACCTTCATGGGCATGATGATCGGCGCGGGTCTGTCCGGTTATCTCGGCGACAGATTCGGCCGGCGTTATTCGTATCAGGCGAACCTGGCGATTTTCGGTCTCGCCTCGATCGCCGCGTGTTTCGCGCCGAATATCTACTGGCTGATTCTGTTGCGTTTCATCATGGGCGTGGGGCTCGGCGCGGAATTGGTAGTGGCGGCCGGAACGTTGTGCGAATTCGTGCCGCCGGCCACGCGCGGACGCTGGACTTCACTGCTCGCGTTGATCATCAATTCCGGCCTGCTCGGCGCGACGGCGATCGGCTACTGGGTGATTCCGCATCTCGGCTGGCGCTATATGTTTGCGATTGCCGGGATCGGTGCGCTCGTCGTGTGGTTTCTGCGGCATCGGATGCCGGAATCGCCGCGCTGGCTGGAGACGGTCGGTCGCCTCGACGAAGCCGAGGCGACGGTGTCGGCGATCGAGCGGCAGGTCGAGGCGCGGGTCGGCAAGTTGCCGCCGGTGGCGCGCGTAATGAGCCATGAGGTGCCGGCCGCGCCGTTCTCGGCGCTGTTCGCGCGCGGCATGATCGGCCGCACGCTGGTGGCGGCGCTCACCTGCATGGCGATCAACATGTCGCTGTATGGATTCGTCGCGTGGCTGCCGACGTTCTTCGTCAAGGAAGGGCTAACGATCGTGCAGTCGCTGGGATTCGTGCTGCTGATGTCGTTCGGCGCGCCCGCCGGCGCGGTGGTCGGATATCTGGTTACGGACCGGATCGGCCGGCGGAACGGCATTGTGCTGTTCTCGCTCGTGACGATCGCGCTCGGGTTCGTGTATGTGCAGATGCGGGCGCCGGCGGCGATTTCCATCGTGGGTTTCGCGCTCGTGACGGCGATCTATACGGTCTGCACGCTCGGGTTGTTCGGTTATATCCCGGAGTTGTTTCCGACCGCGCATCGGTTGCGGGGGACGGGCGTAGCCGGCACCTGCGGACGCGCCGCCTCCATGTCGACGCCTTATGTGGCGCTGCTGTTGTACACGCACTTTGGCGTGACGGGCGTGCTGACCATGGTCGGCGGTGTTCTGCTGTTGCTGAGCGTGGCGATCCTCGCGCTGCGGATCGAAACGAGTCAGCAGACGCTCGAGGACATCTCGCCCGATGCCGATCTGGCGCCGAGCGGAGAGTTGTTCGAAAAGTCGGCTTAGTCCGTTGAGCGCGCGAGCGCGGGCCGTCGATTCGCTCTTTCGGAGCGAGCGCGTTTTACGATAAGCGCACCTCGATGCCGCATCACTGCGCTCGCTAACCCGGCGCGTGCCCCGCTTTCGTGCGTGATGCCTGGCGGGCAAATGTATCGACGACGCTCGCCGGCGACTACGAAGCGGTTAGCAAACGGCCGGCATCGCCGCGTCGCTTTCGCATTCGGCCAGCAACGAGAGCAGCTTGTCCAGCGCGAACGGTTTCCGCAAGAAACCTTTGACGGGGAAGGCGGGCGCTTCGCCGCTGCCGCTCGTCAGGATGACGGGTACTGAAGCCAGTTCACTGCGTGCCTGCATCGATTCGATCAGTTCGGCGCCGTCCATGTTAGGCATGCGCCAATCGCACACCACCGCGCTGACGCGCGTGCGTTGCAGTCGTTCAAAAGCTTCGGCGCCGTCGGCCGCCGTGGCGACCGTGTAACCACGGCCGACCAACACGGCGCGTAGCGCGGACAATGCCTCGGGTTGGTCGTCGACCAGTAATACGCGACTCATAATGCTTATGCCTGAAATGTTCGGTTGGACTGGGCCTTGAGGGTTTTGCGGCGCCAGCCGTGACAGGGACCCCGGCTGAATTGCCGTGTCTTCTTGCCTGTCGAGCCGGTGGGTCAAGTGCTGTGCCTGGCTGCGGGCGGCGGAGCAGAACTTGGCTTGCAGGTACGCAGAAGATGCGCCGATCAGAAGCTGTTTTGACGCAGTGCGGAGGGATGACGAGATTCGCATCGCAGGACTGATAGGTCGCCCGCGCCGATGCGGGCGTGAACGCCGGAGCAAGCGACAAGCGGTTCAACCCTTACCTGCATCGCCGCGTCTAAAAAACGGAGTTGCAAGCGAGACCGGCAGCTTTGCCGAAACAAGCTAGCGTTTCCCTCGGGCCCGGTTAAGATTGGCCTTTGTCTCGAGGGCGCCCACGGCGCTTCAACTCTGGCCGTCATCATGCATTTCGATTTCGTAGACTTGCGCCTGCTCCTCAATATCGCCGATACGGAGAATCTGGCGCGCGCCGCGGAGCGCTCGCATCTGTCGGCGCCGGCGGCAAGCAACCGGGTCAAGAATCTCGAGGAACAACTGGGTTTCAAGCTGCTCTACCGCACCAGCCAGGGCGTGACGCTGACGCCCGCTGGCGAAGCTTTCGTGCATCACGCGCGGCTCGTGCTGGAACGGGTCGAGCATCTGGCCGGCGACATGCAGGAGTACGGCGAAGGCATCAAAGGACACGTGCGCATCTGGGCCAATACCACCGCGATCAGCGAGTTCATGCCGGCCGTGCTGAGCCATTTCTTGCGCGATCACCCTGACGTCAACATCGATCTGCGCGAAGTGCTGAGCGGCGAAATCGTCAAGGGTGTGGCGGATAGCGCGACGGATATCGGCATCGTCGCGGGCAACGTGCATGCGGAGCATCTGGAAATGCTGCCGTATCGCGACGACCGGCTTGTGTTGGTCACGTCGCGCGATCATCCGCTGGCACGTCTGGCGTCGGTGGACTTCGCGCAAGTGCTGGCGGCCAATTTCGTGAGCCTGCCGACGTCGAGCGCGATCCACGCGTTCATCACCAGTGCCGCCGATGCGCTCGGCGCGCGTCTGAAATTGCGCATCCAGGTAGGCAATTTCGAAGCCGCTTGCCGGATGATCGAAGCGGGCGTGGGCATCGGCATCGTGCCGGAATCGGTCGCGCTGCGGCACAAAAAGACGATGCAGATCGCCACGGTCGGACTGAACGACCCTTGGGCTGAGCGCAAGCTCAAGATCTGCGTGCGCAGCCTCAGGGACTTGCCGCCGTTTGCGCGCGTGTTGGTCGACCGGTTGATGGCGGGCGTTTAAAGCCGATCGTTGCCGGCGTTCAGCCGCGCGCGTTAATCCGTAACGCTTATGCGGCAGGCCAGATGCCCTTTCCTGGCGACGCCGCGTATTTCCAATAAGAAACTAATGTGTCAGTGCCCGCGTGCGGGCGCGGGTTGACGCCGACGCCTGCGAAAATGCGAAACAGCCGATTCGACGGATCGACCTATATAGACGCAGCAAGCCTTTGCGAGCTTTCCTCCAGCCAGCTCCGGGCAAATACCCTTGCCGCCACAAAAGCCCGCGTGTATAGTTTCCGAACTTACTCTTGTTTCGCATCGGAAATTAAAGGGATTCTCATGGACGCTTCCACCATCCTCGCCGACCTCGGCATCGCCCACGCGGCGCAAGCCGGCGACATCGCGGTTCATTCACCCATCACCGGCGACCTCATCGGCCGCGTGGCCAGCAACACGGTGGCGGAAGTCGACACGGCCCTCGCCCAGGCGAAAGAGGCTTACACCGCCTGGCGCAACGTGCCGGCGCCGCGGCGCGGCGAACTGGTGCGTCTGCTCGGCAACCGTCTGCGCGAGAAGAAGCAGGCGCTTGGCAGCATCATCACGCTCGAGACCGGCAAGATTCTTCAGGAAGGCTTGGGCGAAGTGCAGGAAATGATCGACATCTGCGATTTCGCGGTCGGTCTGTCGCGTCAACTGTACGGCCTGACGATCGCCTCAGAGCGTCCGGGGCATCGCATGGCGGAGACGTGGCATCCCATGGGCACCTGCGTCGTGATCTCGGCGTTCAATTTTCCGGCCGCGGTGTGGTCGTGGAATGCGGCGCTCGCGCTGGTCTGCGGCAATGCGGTGATCTGGAAGCCGTCGGAAAAGACGCCGCTCACCGCGCTCGCCGTCAATCAGATTCTCGCCGAGGCATTGCAGGAATTCGGCGACGCGCCGGCCGGCCTCACCGCCTTGATCAACGGCGGCCGCGATGTAGGCGCGAAGCTGGTGGCCGATCCGCGCGCGTCGATCGTCAGCGCGACGGGCAGCACGGAAATGGGCCGCACGGTCGGCGTTGAAGTGGCGAAGCGTTTTGGCCGCTCGCTGCTTGAACTCGGCGGCAACAACGCGGGCATCGTCACGCAAACAGCGGATCACGAACTCGCCATGCGCGGCATTCTGTTTTCGGCGGTGGGCACGGCGGGTCAGCGTTGCACGTCGCTGCGCCGGTTGTTCGTGCACGAGAGCGTGTACGACAAAACCATCGAGCGTCTGAAGCAGTTGTACAGCAAGGTGCCGATCGGCAATCCGCTCGAAAAGGGCACGCTGATGGGTCCACTGATCGACAAGCTGTCGTATGGCCGCATGCAGGAAGCGCTGCAACAGGCTACGACCGAAGGCGGCAAGGTGTTCGGTGGCGAACGTGTGGACGTGAAGGGCTATGAAAACGGCTACTACGTGCGTCCGGCGATCGTCGAAATGCCGTCGCAAACGTCGGTGGTGCTGAAGGAAACCTTTGCTCCGATTCTGTACGTGTTGCGCTATACCGATTTCGCCGACGCAGTCGAAGCGAACAACGCAGCGGTGCACGGCCTGTCGTCGTGCGTGTTCACGACCGATCTGCGCGAAGCGGAACGTTTCCTGTCCGACTCGGGCAGCGACTGCGGCATCGCGAACGTCAACATCGGACCGAGCGGCGCGGAAATCGGCGGCGCGTTCGGCGGCGAGAAGGAAACCGGCGGCGGCCGCGAGTCGGGTTCGGATGCGTGGAAGGCGTACATGCGCCGCGCTACCAACACGGTCAATTACTCGTCCGCGTTGCCGCTCGCGCAGGGTATCGACTTCAATATCGGCTGATACGGCTCGCTTCGATCCGTGAGAAGCAGCGGCGCATTGACACGCCGCTGCGGCCGTGAATAAACCCTCTTCAGCAATCCGTTTGCGCCGCCGGCGTTTGCGAGCGGCCACGCTACTCGTGGAGTGAGACGTGAGTTCCAAAGTCGTGATCGTTGGCGGTGGGGTGATCGGCAGCTCGATTGCGTATTTCTTGCGGCTGTCCGATCCGACGGTCAGCGTCACGGTGATCGAACGCGATCCGACGTATGCGCGGTCTTCGTCGGCGCTATCGGCGGCGTCGATCCGTCAGCAATTTTCCACACCGCTTTCCATACAGATGTCGCTGTTCGGCATCGAGTTTTTGCGCTCGATCGGCGAACGGCTCGAAGTCGACGGCGCCAAACCGTCGATCGATCTGCACGAAGGCGGCTACCTGTTCCTCGCGACGCCCGCCGGCGAGGCGACGCTGCGCGAGAACCACGCGCTGCAAACGAGCCTCGGCGCGGATATCAGCCTGCTCGACCCGCACGCATTGCAAGCGCGCTTTCCCTGGCTCAACACGGAAGACCTCGTGGCCGGCGCGTACGGTGAAAGCGGCGAGGGCTGGTTCGACGGCTATGGACTCGTGCAGGCGCTACGCAAGAAGGCGCAGTCGCTCGGCGCGCGCTACGTCGCCGCCGACGTCAGCGCCATCCATCGCGACGGCAAACGCGTCACGCAAGTACAGACCGCGAACGGCGAGACTTACGCCTGCGACGTGGTGGTCAATGCAGCCGGCGCATGGTCGCGCAAAGTCGCGCAGATGGTCGGCATCGACATTCCGGTCTACGCGCGGCGCCGCAGTATTTTTAACGTTACCTCGCCGGGGCAACTGGAACGGTGCCCGCTGCTGATCGATCCGAGCGGCGTTTATTTCCGTCCTGAAGGCAAATCGTTTATCTGCGGTACGTCGCCGTCGGCGGATAACGACCCTGACGATCTGCCGCTCGACGAAGTCGATCACGCGCTCTTCGACGACGTGATCTGGCCGACGCTCGCGCATCGCGTGCCGCAATTCGAAGCGCTGCGCGTGCAGAATTGCTGGTCCGGCTACTACGAATACAACGTGCTCGATCAGAACGCGATCATCGGCTATCACCCGGATGTCGATAACTGCATCTTCGCCAACGGTTTTAGCGGGCACGGTTTGCAGCAAGGGCCGGCAACGGGACGCGGCATCAGCGAACTGATTCTGCACGGCCGCTATACGACGCTCGATCTGGGCTCGTTGAGCTTCACGCGTGTGCTGGAAAATCGGCCCATCGTGGAGAAGAACGTCGTGTAGCCGCGTGCATCGGGATGATGCGGAAAACGCAATACGTAGTGCGTAGATATCGTTTGCCGCGCACCTTGGCGATGGTCACAATCAGCGACGATCTTTCTTCCTGAGAAGCGGCCCGTCACCATGTTTACGTTCAATCCCGCATTCGAAGCGCCAACCGGTTCGCCGATCCGCGAACTCTTCAAGTATCTGGCGCAACCCGGCATGATCTCGTTTGCCGGCGGCTATCCGGCGAGCGATCTGTTCGATCGTGAAGGGCTCGATGCCGCTGCAGCGCGCGCGTCGCAACACACCACGCTCTGCCTGCAATACGGCCCCACCGACGGCCTGCCTGTCCTCAAAGAACAACTCGCGCACCTGATGGCGCGCCGCGGCGTGTCGTGCGCGCCGCAGGACGTGCTAGTGACGACCGGCTCGCAGCAGGGCTTCGATTTGCTGCTGCGCGTGATGGTCGCGCCCGGCGACCTGGTGCTGGTCGAGCAGCCCGCTTATCCCGCGACCTTGCAGGCGCTCAAGCTGCAAGAGGCCGACGTGGTGACGATTCCGGTCGATCAGGACGGCCTCGATATCGACGCGCTCGCTACGCTGCTCGACTCGGGCACGCTGCGCCGCGCGCCGAAGCTGTTGTATACGGTGCCCACGTTTGCGAATCCGACCGGCGCGACCTTGTCGCTCGAACGCCGCACGGCGTTGCTGAAGCTGGCGGCGCGCCACCGCTTTCTGATCGTCGAAGACGATCCGTATGGCGATCTGCGCTTCACTGGCGCGGCGTTGCCTTCACTGCTCGCGCTGAGCGAACAGGTGCCGGGATCGCGCGACTGGGTCGTGCATTTCTCCAGTCTCTCGAAGATCGTCGCGCCGGGCTTGCGCGTGGGCTGGATGCTCGCGCACGCGGAGATTCTGCGACGCTGCGTGGTCGCCAAGCAGACCGTCGATCTGTGCAGTTCGCCGTGGACCCAGGCGATCGCCGCGGAGTACCTCGCAAGCGGCGCGCTGGAGCGGCATTTGCCGCGCATCGTCGACGCCTACGCCGTGAAATGCCGCACGCTATGCGACGCGCTCGAAGCGCAACTGGCGGATCAGATCGCGTTTCATCGTCCTGCCGGCGGCATGTTCGTATGGGCGCGATTGAAGGCCGGTCAGAATGCGTCCGATTATCTGCGCGCCTGTATCGAGCGCAATGTGATGTTTGTGCCGGGCGTCGCGTTCTATAAAGACAATATCGATTCGTCGGCACTGCGCTTGTCATTTGCCGCGCCTGGCATAGCGGATATCGAGACCGGCGTACAGAGAATGAAGCAGGCGCTCGAACATTTTTGACCGCGGCTTAGGTAGTGCTCGCATCAAAGTAGTAATCGCGATGCCTGAAATAACCCGGCGAGCACATTGCGTGCTGCTGGGTTTTTTTACGCGTACGCTAAATTAAGCGGATTTAGGATAAAGGCTGCGGACAAGTAATGCCATCCAGGTCGACGGACACCATTCGCAAGACGGCGCGGCCATCTGTCGCGTGTTTCTGCATATAAGCTTCCGCTGGCTTGCGCCGTTTAACGAATCGAATCGCCATGTCCAGTGGATACGTTTCCAAATCCCTTAATCAGGCGTGTTTCTGATTTTGTCAAACTCATGAAGCAAGTCGGACTGTTAAAGAGGAAGTGTCGCTGGTTTTTAGATAAAAATATCGGTTATCATCGCTGCCTTCGGAGATTGATCCCGCTGGCTTAATCCACTGGGCATCCGCGTTAATACCGTCGCATCGAACCAGAAGAAATCAGATGAAGATGTCGCGCAAAAAGATTGCAATCCTGGTAGTCGGTCTTCTGGTCGTGGCCGGCGTGGTCATTCAGGCGGTGTGGCGTCCTTTTGGTCATCGCAAGGTCGCCGAAAACAGCGAAGTCGTCCTCGATATTCATCACCCTGACGCGGTGATCGACAGCGAAGCGCTCTCGCGTTTGCCGCGCGACATCCTGCGCGTGCCGCTGCTGCACGACGTGCTGACACAAGACTTCGTCGACTACTACGAATCGAGCAATACGCGCCTGTCCGCCGAGGGCGCGCTGCGGCGTCTCGCGTTCGAACATCAACTCGACTGGCGCGACGAACTGATCCGCCGCGTCTTCGACGAACCCGCGCACGTGTTGCTGTGGCGCTCGCCCGACGGTCGCCTTGGCTACTGGGTGATGTCCATGCATCGCAACGGCTTTGCCAAGCTGCTGCAAGGCGTGGGCAATGTCGCCACGAGCGACGCGCAACTGAGTCAGGTGGCCAGGCTCTCCGGCGACGTGCCCGTCTATGCACTGAAGCTGGCGGTCGGCCGCACGCTGCTGTTTGCCAGCAAAGACGACCGTCTGGTGGTGTTGTCCGCGCCCGGCGTATTGCTCGACGGCAAGGGTGCGCTGCTGAGCGAGCGCGCCGATGCCGTCTCGGAGATGCTGTCCTCGGGCCGCGACGATGCCGCGCGCGCCTATCGGCTCGACGCAGTCGGCGACGCGCCGAAGGGCCACCGGCTGGTGATGTCGGCCAATTACCTGTCGTTCGGTTATCAGGCGTTCTTCTCCGGTATCGACGCACTGCGCTTCGACTTCTCGCCGAACGGCAACGGCAACGCCGCGGCGAACTGGCAGACCTCGGCGCTGATCGACCCGGGCAAGTTGCCTCAGCGTTGGAATGGCGCCGACCTGTGGCGCGCGTTGCCGGTCAATGCCGCCGCCTGCACGAGCTTGCCGGCGGACTGGAAAGAAGCCTCGGGACTGTTGGGCAAAGTGGCCGGCGGCGGCGCGGACAACGCTGCAGCGATCGGCGATCAGCTCACCGGCCCCGCGGCGGTGTGCTGGTATGCGAAGTCCACGCTGGTCGCGCCGGTGTTCGTCGCGCGCGTGAAGACGCAGGACGCGGCCGGCGTCGCCGCATTGAAGACCGCGCTCGGCAAGACTTTCGGCGATGTGATCGGCGCTTATGAAGCGAAGGCCGCCAAAGCCGACGGCGCCGACTCGGGCTATCGCCGCCTGCCGGTCACCACGCGCGACCAGGGCGCGGACGTCACGGTGTGGCAGCGTCCGGTGAGCGCGCGTTCGGGCACGGCGGTGACCAGCAAGGCGTCGTTCGCGTCGCAGTTGTCGGCGGAACGTTATTTCCCGGTCACGCTCGCGCTTGCGCACGGCTATGTGATTTTCTCGCCGGACGGCCGCCTCGTCGACGACACGCTCGCGGTGCTCGACAAGCGGTACCCGGCGCTCGCCGACACGCTCACGCCGCAACGTCTGCCGCGCACGATTTTGACGCTCACGCCGTCGTCTGCAGCCGCGCTGATCGAACGCGAGGCCGGCGCGGCGTTGCCGGCGGATCAGGAAGCGGTGTTCCGCAACGCGTCGCGCACGCATCTCTTGCCGAAGCTGCACGCACTCGCTCATTACCCGCCGGTTTCGCTGACGCTGCCGCAGAATCTGCCCGGCTCGACGGGCTGGGTGCCGGTGGAGTGGTGGTTCGATCGCGCGAAGGCGAATGCAGGTTCGAATACGAGCGCTGCGGATACGCCCGCGGATCAACCCGGCACCGAGGGCGACTGAGTGCGCCGCCCTCGCGTATTCGACGCGGCATTCGCGGCGCGCGCGCTTGAGCGCGTAGCGGGGCGCGAGGACGCTGCGCAGCCTACGCATGCTGCGCAGTCGACGCACGCCATGCAGACCGAGCATGCTACGCAGTCAACGCACGCCACGCAGCCCACGTATGCTGCGCAGCCAACGCACGCCACACAGTCCGCGCATGCCGAACTCCCCCCGACCCACGCTTTCCCCACGTCGCGCCGAGCATGGCTTGCAAGCACCGCTGCCGTGTTCGCCATCGCGACACTCGCGCCCTGCGCGTACGCGCTCACCAGCACCACCGCATCCCCCGATCCCGACGCACTCTCCCCGCAACAATCCGCGGCATTTCGTGCGTGGTTCGCGCGCATCGTCGATCAGCAGATGCGGCGCGGACCGACGCCGCGCTGGACCCAGCGCGATTGCGCGGGCCTCGTGCGCTTCGCGGTCGGCGAGACGCTCCGGCCGCACGACACCCGATGGCTGCGCGCCAACGGCATGACCAGTCTCGCGGATACGAGCAGCATGCCGCCCGAACTGCAACTGTCCGCGGCGCAGCGCGGCATCGCCAACCGCTGGACCCAGCTCGACGGTTCCACCGGCGCGTACGCATCGGCGATCGCACTGATTCAACGCAATAGCCGTTTCGTTTCGAAGGACGTGAACCAGGCGCTGCCCGGCGATCTGCTGTTCTTCGACCAGGGCGACGACCAGCATCTGATGATCTGGCTGGATCGCTACATCGCTTATCACACAGGCACCGTCACGCCGACCGATACCGGTCTGCGCGCCGTCGCCGTCTCCGACCTGATGCAATGGAAAGACTCCCGCTGGCAGCCGCTCGACGGCAATCCGAATTTCGTCGGCGTGTTTCGTTTGGACTTTCTGACACCATGACCCGAATGATTTCCGTCACACGATCGAGCGGTTGGCTGAGCAAGGCACGCCGTCGCGCGGCATGCACGTTCGCGGCGCTAGTCGCAGCGTTGACGCTGGTCATCGCACCCGCCGCTCATGCGGACGACGAAGCGTCGGGCGCGGCCGCCGCTGATGCCAACATCGCTGGAAATCCAACGCTGCAGACGGCGCCGTCGAGCAACTTCAGCTCGCAGAAGGTGGACGGTCAGCCGTTCTTCCTGCTTTCGGACGCGAGCTTCGGCAGCGATCAACTGGCACAAGTGCGGCTCGAAGCGCCGGGCCGCGATTTCAAGGATGCATTGCAAGCATACGGCGGCGCGGACATCGTCGTGTATCGCGTGCCGAAGCCGCTGGATTTTCTGAAGGCGCAAAAGAATCTGCATCGGCTGAATGTCGCGCCGAATTATCAGGGAGAGGGGCTCGCGAATACGCTCGCGTATCTGTGGGACCGCTGGTATACCGAAGCACGCCGCGCATGGCAGCGGGTGTTGTCGTTCGCGACCCGCAGCAAGGCGACCGAAGCGGCGCCGCAATTCAAGCTCGGCGAACAGACCGGCAAGCAAACGCAGTTCGAGCCGAACTCGCAATTCGCGCCGCTCAAAGGCTACGACATGGTCGCGCGTTTCCGCTATCCGATCTGGGACGCGAAAGTGATCGAGCCGCCCAAAGGTGTGAATCTCGCGGGCAGCAGCAGTAACTTTATCGAAGCCAGTTCGGGCAACGTGATGATTCCGGTCGGCAAATTGCCGCCGGGGCTGTATATCGTCGAGGCGGTGATCGGCAACTATCGCGCGCATACGCTGCTGTTCGTGTCGGACACGGTGGCGGTCGTGAAGGCCGCGTCGAGCGGCATGCTGGTGTGGACCACGCGGCGCGATAACGGCAAGCCCGTGGCGAATACGGAAGTGAACTGGACCGACGGCGTGGGCGTTCTGCAAAGCGGCACGACCGGCGGCGACGGCGCGCTGGTGCTGCAACACGTGAGCCCCGAGCGCAGCTATGTGCTCGGCGTCGATCCGCAGGGCGGCGTGTTCGTCTCCGAGAATTTCTACTACGACAGCGAGATCTACAACACCAAGATCTACGCGGTGACCGATCGGCCGATGTACCGGCCGGGCGATCCGGTGCATGTGAAGTTCATCGGCCGCACGTTTCAGAATGCGACGCAGTCGTCGGCGCCGGCCGAGGCTGATATCAAGCTCGACGTGCTCGATCCGAACGGCGCGCCGGTAGCGACCAGCAAAGTGCATTTCGCCTCCGACACCGGCGCGGACACCGCGTTCACGCTGCCCGCCGACGCCACCGCCGGCGGCTACACGCTGCGCTTCGACTACAACGGCGATGTGTATGGCAGCGCGTTTCGCGTCGCCGAATATGTGAAGCCGCACTTCGACGTGAACCTGTCGATGGATAAAGCCGACTACGCGACCGGCGAGGCGCTGAAGGGCAAGATCCAGTTGCGCTATCCGGACGGCAAACCGGTGCGCGACAGCAAGATTTCGGTCACGCTGCGCGCGCAGAAAGTGACGATCGTCGACGGTGAATTGCGTTATGCGGGACTGTTCCCGGTCAAGCTCGACCAGCAGGAACTGAAGACGGATAGCGACGGCAACGCGAGCCTGACGTTGCCGGCCGCGAAAGAGCCGAGCCGCTACGCGCTGACGCTGTTCGCACAGGACGGCGCGGCGTACAAGGTGCGCGTGACGCGCGAAGTGCTGATCGCGCGCGGCGCCACGCCGTATCGCTTGATCACGGCCAAGTCGTTCTCGCAACCGAAGGAGGCGGTCAGCTTCGATTTGCAGGCGCTAGGTACGATCGATCCGGCGTCGCATGCGCCGTCGAAATACGAATGGACGTGTCTCGAATCGCAAACGCATGGCGAAGGCGCGTTGAAGGGCGCGAGCACGAGCGGCAAGCTGTCGTTCCCGGTGCAGTTCGACGAACCGGGTTCGTACATGTTGTCGGTGAAGGACGACTTGGGCAACCTGCTCGCCGCCACCAGCCACTGGGTCGCGGGCGATGGCCTGAAGGCGATTCCAGGCAGCGTCGAGATCGTGTTCGATCGCGACAAGTACAAGATCGGCGATACCGCGGAAGCATTGATCACGTTCCCGCTGCCGGTCGACGACGCATTGCTCACGCTCGAACGCGACAACGTCGAGCGTCGCGCGTTGCTGACGGCGGGCGGCGACTGGCTGCAGTTGCAACGCGTGGCGCCGTCGCAATGGAAAGCGCGCATCAAGGTCGGCGCTGACTTCGCGCCGAACATGACGTTCTCTGTGTTGTACGTGCACGGCGGCGAATACGTGTTCCAGAACGCGGGCATCGTGGTCGCGCAACCGCAGATCGAACTGAACGTAAAGAGCGACAAGTCTGTGTACGGACCGGGCGACACGGTCACGCTGAGTTTCGACAGCACGTTGAACGGCAAGCCGGAAGCGGCGAACCTGACGGTGAGCGTGGTCGATGAAATGGTCTACGTGTTGCAGCCGGAAATCGCGCCGAATATCGTCGACTTTTTCTATCACCCGCGCCGCAATAACGTGCGGACCTCGTCGAGCCTGTCGTTCATTACCTACGACCTCGCGCGCTCGCCGCTGAAGGGCGCGCCGGGCGGACCGCAGCGCGCCAACTACAACGAGCGCGGCGTGAAGGTGCTCGAACGGCCGCGCCGCGACGATCAGGACACGGCGGCGTGGGAAAGCAATCTGAAAACCGACGCGAGCGGCCATGCCACCATGACGTTCAAGATGCCGGATTCGCTGGCGCGCTGGCGCATTACGGTGCGCGCGGCGGCGCCGGATGGCATGGTCGGTCAGCGCACTGCTTACGTGCGCTCGGACAAGGCGCTGTATCTGAAGTGGAGCGGGCCGTCGCACTTCCGCGTCAACGATCAGCCGGCCATCGACATGATCGCGTTCAATCAGACCGACGCGGATATGGACGCGCAGTGGGTAGTGGACGGCGGCGGGTTGTCGCTCAATCAGAAGGTCACGCTCAAGCGCGGCGCGAACTATCTGCGTTTGCCAAGCGGCGCGCTGAAGGACGGCGTGATCAACGCGTCGCTGCGCAGCGCGGGTAAGGACGTCGATCGTCTGCAAACCACGATTCATCTCGACGCGAGCGGCTGGCTCGATCTGCATCAGAACACGGTGGCGCTCGACGGCTCGAACAAGCCGCTCAATCTGCCGCAAGACGCGCAGGATGTGAGCGTGCGTTTTATCGGCAGCGCGCAGAGCCAGTTCATGCGCGTCGCCGACGATCTGATCAACTATCCATACGGTTGCGCCGAGCAGACTTCGAGCCGTCTGATTCCGCTGGCGCTTGCGCACGATGCGATCGGCCACGGCGACAATGCGAACTCGACGCAAGGGCTCGAAGCGCTGCTGCGCAATCAGCGGCAGCGTCTGGCGATGCTCGCGGGCGTCGGCGGCACGTTCGGCTGGTGGGGCGATACCACCGGCGGCAGCGCGCTGATTACGGCCTACGCGTATTACGCGGACTGGCTCGCGAGCCGCAGCCTCGGCATCAGCCTGCCCGCCGACAACTGGCAGCACGCCATGGACGTGTATCGCGACGCCGGGGCCAAAGAGCCTCTATTGCATCGCGCGCTGGCTTTGTGGTTCATGCAGCAGATGGGCCTGCCGGTCGCGACGCCGGTCTCAGGCGTGGCCGCGGATCTGATGAGCGATGCCGCAGCCACCGCTAAAGCGCCCGCGCGTAGCGGCACGTACGGCGCGTCGGACAGCATCGTGTTCGCGCAGGCCGATTCGCCGCGTGGCAAGCAGATGGCGACGCTGCTGATCGCGAGCATGGCGCGCAGCACGAGCGCGCAAATTCCCGACGGTTTCGACGCTGCGGCGGGCGCAGCGCGCCTCACGCTCGTGAACGATCCCGCGCCGCTGGTGCAAAGCCTCATCGCGATGACGGGCGACGGCGGAGCGAGCGCCGATGCCCCGGCATTGCTGGCAAAAAGCAGCGCCGACTATCCGACGCTCGATCGCGCCTTGACGCTGCTGTGGCTGCGCAAGTCGCTCGGCGCGGATCCGGCTGCCGCGTCGCTGCCTTCGCCCCAGGGCGCGGGCTGGACACGTGCCACGACGCCGACCGGCACGCCGCTCTATAAGTGGACCGGCGCAGCGCAGCCGACCACGCTCGATGCCGGCGCCGCGCGCACCGACGTCAACGCGCTGGTTTCGTTCCGCAGCCACACGAGCGAAGACAGCCGCTTGAACATCACCGTCGAGCGGCGTTTCTACAAGCTCGAACCGGTCGAAGTCGCGGTCGATCCGAAGAAGAAGGACGCCGCCGGCGAGAGCCAGTTGGGGCGTTCGGCCTTCACCGCGCGTCTGATGAAGCAGGGCGACGCGATCGACAGCAATGCGCTGTACGTCGACGAAGTCACGCTCACGCCGCGCTCCGGCAACGCTTACCACTATGGTCTGCTCGACGTGCCGCTGCCGCCGGGCGGCGACGTCGAGGCAACGAGCTGGGGCGTGTCGATCGACGGTCTGCCGGGCGCGAAAGACGGCGCCAGCGGTCCGCAGCCGTTCCAGCGCGTGGCGTCGTACGAGATGGGTGAACTGGCTTATCACCAGCCTGTGCCTTTGCTCGACCGGCCGGTTACGCTGCGGCAACTAGTGCGCTTCGCGTTGCCCGGCACGTTTGCGCTGCCGCCCGCGCGCTACTTCCGCATGTATCAGCCGGACGCGAAGGCGTTCGAAGGCGGCAAGAGCGATCGCGTGACGACGTTGCGCATCCAGTAAGCGAGACGAGACCGCCATGTTCCGTGCGCTACGGCCTCTACGCGATCGTCTGGCAGTTAGGCTGCGGATCGCGCTTGCCGTGGGCGTGGGACTCGCTTGCGTTGGACCGAGCGTGCCGGCGTATGCGGTGGCTTCGTCTGCAGGCGCATTGGCTAACGCAACGGATGCCGCTACTGGAATGAGCACCGCGACGTCCGCTGGAATGTCAGCGCGATCTTCGTCGCAGATGCTGCGCTTCGCCTGGTTGCGCGACGGCCAGACCCGGCTTTGGCAGGTCGACGGCAGCGGCGCCGCGCTCGGCTTCTCGCCGCAGGCCGCGGGTGTCTTGCCCGCGAAGCTGGAGACGCCGATCGGCAGCGTCTGGAAACTGTTCGTCTACGGCTATTTGCTGGACCGCAATATCGCCACGCCGGATTACGCCTGCAGCGGCGGCGACCCGGAAGAAGTGTATTGCTGCATGACAGGCGGTCATATCGACCGTGAACATGCGCTGGTGCAGTCGTGCGGACTTTTCTTCGAGCCCGCGCGCCTGCAGCTCGATTCCACCGACTGGCGCAAGTACTGGACCGCCGCACACGCGCCGGCCTGGCTACGTGATCTGCGCGCCATGACGCCCACGCATCGCGTGCCGGTGACCGAACTGCTCGCCGCTTTGCAGGCGATGCCCGTCCGGCCGCGCGAAGCGGCAGCGAGCACGCTGGTGTCGGTGCTGACCAGCGGACGCGGTGAAGGCACGGTGTCGCTCTATGGCAGCGTGTTGCGCGCCAAGACCTGGACGATGCCGGATCCGGCGCGTCCCTTGGCTTCGATCGGCGGCGCGGCCGGCTGGCTCGCCGACGGCACGCCGGTGTGGCTCGGCGGTCCGGGCGGCAGCGCGCGCGTGCTGGCGGCCGCCGCGCCGCGCATCGCGCCGCTGCTCACGCAAGTCACTGTGCCGGACGACAGCGCCTGCGTGCTGGTCGATTTCTTCAGCCGCTATCCGATTCGCGAAGTGCTCGGCGACAAGGGACCGGCCGCCGCGCCCGAAGGTCCGTTGCGCGGCGATTTTCGCGTCGGCTTCGTCAATGGCAATTGGGCGCGGCTGACGAGCCGCGGCGAGTTGCGGCTCGATCGCGATGCGGCCGGTGCGCCGCAAGTAGTGGGCCGTTTCGGCATGAACGACTACGTGGCGCGCGTGGTCGAGCGTGAAGGCGACACGAGCCAGGCGGAAGCGGCGAAGGCGCTGGCGGTCGCGGCGCGCACATACGTCGTGCAGCACGGCAGTCACGACCACGGCTGTTTCCGTATCGACGACAGCAGCAGGACGCAGCGTGTTCTGCCACGTGCGCCGACAGCCGCCGCGCGCCATGCCGCCGATCTCACCGACGCGCTCGTGCTCACGGGCGTGCCCGTTCAGTATCACCACGACAAAGCGGCGCCGGGACAGATGAGCTGGCTGGCGGCCAAAGCGTCGGCGCAAACCGGCCTGACTTTCGACGCCATTCTCGCGCGCACGTGGCCGCAAGCGACGCTGACTTCGTTCCAGAGTCCGCTGTCGGGCAATTGCGTCGAAGTGGCCGGCGCGCAGGCATGGCTGCAGCGCAACGCGCCGATATGGGCGCGGCGCATGGACGGCGCGGCGGGCTACGAAACGCCCGATCTGCCCGCGGTGTGCGCCGTGCGCGAAGGTCGGCCGTACGCGGATGCGCAGCGCAATCGCGTGTACGTGTACCGGTTGCAGACCGAAGAGGACCGTATCGCGTTGGCGCATGAATACATTCACCTCGCGTTTCAGCATCATCCGCGTGGGCTCGACGAGGCGTTTGTCGAGCGCACCGCGCGCACGCTGATTCGTACCGACAATCCGATCCAATGAATACCGTCTCGCGCTCGCCGATATCCTTGTTGCGCTGGTTGTCTATGCGGCGCGATCTGCGTACTCGCGCGGTCGTGAAGCTTGCTGCAACCGTGGCTACGCTCGCGCTCTGTCTGATCGCACCGAACGCCCAAGCCGCCGACGCGGACGGTGCGATAGCCGACATGACTGGCGCGTTCAGCGGCTGGCGTCACAGTGGACTGACCAACGAGGGTGAGCATTTCGTCGCGGCCTATCCGCGGCCGCCGGTCGATCGCGGCGCGCAGCGTTATCGCACGCTGATCGAAGGGCGCCTGAAGCACATCGACAAACACGCGCGTAAGCCGCCGACGCTCGTCGTCAACGGCAACCCCACGCCGCTCTACACCGACGACGAAGGCGCGTTCGCGCGGCCGTGGGCGTTCGGCGCGGGCTCGAACAGCATCGAGTTGATTTCCGCCGATGGCAAACAGCACCAGCGCATGCAGTTCTACGAGGCGGACCGCAGCAAGCCGCAAGCGAAACTGCGCGCGATGGTCACGTGGGACGATCCGCATGCGCAGGTCGATCTGCACGTGATTACGCCGGGCGGCCTGCACGCGTTCTTCGCGAATCCGACACTCGAAGACGGCAGCGGTTTCGATGTCGACTCGGTGGACGGCGCGGGGCCGGGCATTTTTTCGTCGGCGGCGCCCGAGCATGGCACGTGGCTGTTCTTTCTGAATTACTGGGGCAATTTCGATTCGACCGGCTATAACTTCGACGCCGCCGCGCACGATCGCGACGTGATCACGGCGACGTTGACGCTGGTGTTCAACGAAAACACGCCGAACGAACGGCGTGAAACGATGGTCGTGCCGCTGCGCAAGATCGGCGACCTGATGCTCGTGAAAAGCGAGCGACTCTGACAGCGGGATGGGAGCAGTGACGATGAAAGTCCAGACGACGGGTTGGATGAAGGCGAGCCGCACATGGCTTGCACTGGCCTGTTCGGCCAGTTTGGCCTGCTTGCTGGCAGCGCCGGTGACGTACGCGAGCGACATCGATTTCGCCGCGCCGTTGAACGGCTGGCGCAACACGAGCGGCGACAGCGAGCGCTATACGCAGGACGTGCATTACCCTGCGGTGGCGGTGTCGACGCCGGAGGGGCAGTCCAGATTCGCGCTGATCGAAGGGCAGATCCGCAACACGCCGAAGAAGAAAAATGGCACGTCGGTGGGGACGCTGGTCGTAGACGGCACGCCGCTGCCGCAGCGCGTGGAAGAGGACGGCAGGTTCTCGCGTCCGTATGCGTTTCCTGCCGGCAGCAACGGTGTCGAACTGCGCGCGCCGGACGGCAGCCGCAAGCGCGTGCAGTTCTACGACGCCTACAGCGGCAAGACCCAGCCGAAGCTGCGCGTGCTGCTCGCGTGGGACACCGACGGCACCGATCTGGATCTGCACGTCGTCTCACCAGACGGCGTGCACACCTGGTACGGCGAGCGCGTCGCGCCGAACGGCGGCGCGCTCGACGTCGACGTGACGACGGGTTACGGGCCTGAGATTTATTCGTCCGCGGCGCCGTTGAAAGGTACGTATCTGGTCTATGTGAATTACTACGGCAGCGGCAATAGCGGCGCCGATATGACCGTCGCGCAAGTGACCATCATCACGAACGAGAATACGCCGAACGAAAAGAGCGAAACGATTCGCGTGCCGATGCGCAAAGCCGGTGAATTGACACTCGTGAAGACCTTTGTATTGCCGTAAAACAGAAGCACTCGTCGGTCAGCAGCCCGCAACGCTTACGCGAATGCGGGCCATAAAAACGTCAGTTCGTGAAATGGGGCAGAAGAAAAATGAATTCACTCGACCAGAAGCAGCCGCTCTTGACCTATGACGGCAAGATTGGCGAGTTGTACGGGATCTTCATCAAAAATCTGTTGCTGCAGATCATCACGCTAGGCATTTATCGATTTTGGGCGACCACCAATACGCGTCGCTATATCTGGTCGCGCATGCGGTTTCAAGGTGAGCGATTTGAATACACCGGCACCGGCGGTGAATTGTTCAAAGGGTTTTTGCTGGCGATCGCGATCATGATTGGCGCGATTGTCGGCGCGGGCATTCTCAGCGCGATTCTGCGCGCCGTCACGGGGAGCGCGTTGCTGGGTGCGTTGCCGCTTCTTCTCCTGTATGTCGTGATCGCCGTGGTCGCGGCGGGCGCTTATTTCAGTGCGCAGCGTTATCGCCTGAGTCGCACGCAGTGGTGCGGGATTCGCGGCGGCATGACCGGCTCGTCGTTCGTCTATGGCGTGTATGTCTTGCTGTATGGCCTGCTGTGCATCGTCACGCTCGGCCAGATGGTGCCGTGGGTGTCGATGCGCCTCGCTGAACGCCGCATCAACGCGAGCAGTTTCGGCAGCTTGCCGTTTCACTTCGAAGGCCGCGCCCGCGCGTTGTATGCGGCGTTCGTCGGGACGTTTGTCGGCGTGGTCGTGCTGCTGATCGTGCTCGGCGCGATCTTCTTCAAGAGCTTCCTGGCGCTGCTGCCGGTCGGTCACGCTCCGCTCAAGGGCAACGATCCCGCCGCGCTCGCCGCGATCGGCTCGGTGTTTCTGTTTTACGTGCTGTTCATCGTCGGCGCGTTGCTGATTCAGTGCTTTTACTTGGCGCTGGTCACGCGCCATGTCATGGGTAATACGACGCTGAGCTCGCAATTGCGCTTCGGCAGCAGCATTACCGCGGGGCGTCTGCTTGGCATGATCCTCGGCAATCTGGCCATCGTCGTGTTCACGCTCGGTTTGGGTTTGCCGATCGTGCTGCATCGCGTGATGCGACTCGCGGCGGATACGCTGCAAGTGTCGAGTCAGCTCGATCCGCAAACGCTGGCTCAAAGCGATCAGACGCCGCCACGTACCGGCGAGGGCATGTTGAACCTGCTCGATCACGGCGGCGCGTTCTGATTCTGAGGTGGTGTTGACTCTCTCCGATTCAGAGGGCACGCGCTCGACGAGCACGCGCTTTTACGACGGACGCAGTGCCGCGGCTCATGTGGCGACGCTGCGTTGGAGCGACGCGTATCTGTCCATCGACGGCGTAGCGGGTGAACTGGCCGTGTGGCCGCGCGCGCGGCTGGTCGTCGGCGAACCCGATCCGGATGGGCGCGTTGCGTTGTCGTGCAAAGGCGAGCCGGGTCGCGTCTCGACCGATGCCGCTACGTTGCCGGCGCGGATCATGCCGCCGCGCATGAAGCGTCGGCATTATCTTGGGTGGATGGCTGTTGGCATGGCGGCGCTGGTGCTTGCGTTCGTGCTTGTCGTGCGATTGCCGACGGTGGGCGCCGCGCTGGTGCCGCGCAGCGTGGAAAACCACCTTGGCGAAATGGTGGAAGCAGTCGTCGTCGGCAAACACAAGGTGTGTCGCGGTGAAGAGGGGCAGCGCGCGCTCGAGCAACTCGAAGCGCGGCTCGCTCGCGCAGCGGGTATCGCTCAACCCGTTCATCTGGAGGTGATCGACCGCAAGATGGTCAATGCGCTGACGCTGCCCGGCGCGCGCATGGTGATCATGCGCGGTTTGATCGAGCGGGTCGGCAACGCCGATCGACTGGCCGGCGTGATGGCGCACGAGACCGGCCATATCGCGCGGCGTGATCCGATGGTCGCGTTGTTTCGCGGCGCGGGCATCGGCGTGATCAGCGCAACGCTCGGCATCAATTTTGGTTTTGCCGATGTGTCGTCGCTGGCCGGGCGACTCGTCGGATTGTCGTACAGCCGCGAGATGGAGCGCCTCGCCGATGCGAACGGCGTGGCCTATCTGCAAGCAAGCGGTTTGCGCAGCGATGGGCTTGCTGGGTTTTTTGCGTTGAGTGACAAACGCGACGGCAGTGCGGGCGCGGCTGTGGAGTTTCTTTCCGATCATCCGCGGACGAGCGATCGGCAGAAGCAAAGCCAAGGGTCACCGCTCGGAGACAGTGCGTTGACGCCGCAAGAATGGGCCGCTGTCCGGTCGATGTGCGGCAAGCCGTGAGGCGTATTGCGAGGCGTGAGACTCATTCAGAGCGCGGCGACGAAAGCCAGTGCGTTCAAGGATTTGGGTGAGTCATGCGCAGGTTGTCCACAGCCTTGCGAACATTTTCTGTGGACAAATATGGCAGACAAGTTCGACCACGAGCGCGCCTCTGAAAGAGGCGGCTCATGCGGCTCGACTCGGCCCGTCTGATGATCAAAGGCCGGTGTCCAATCGCCGCTCTTCCACTACCTCGCGCGTGGCAGCCCAATACGGCGGGCGTTTGTAATACTCGTGCACGGCCGTGCCCCATTGCATGTCCGCCATGGAAGGCCAGTTATCCTTATCGAAACCGGGTGCGTTCTTGATCCGGTCGGCGCTTGCATCGATCACGAAGCATTTGTCGTCCGTGTCGAGCGTGAGCGCGCTCCACGGAATGGCGTGAAGCGTGTCGCCGATGCCGAGAAAGCCGCCGGTGGACAACACCGCGTAGGCGATCCGCCCGCCGCGCACGTCGAGCATGATGTCGGAGATCTTGCCGACGTGTTCGCCGTCGGACGACATCACCTTGTTTCCGTCGAGCGAGGCTGCCGCCATGACATCCGGTCCGGGACCGTCGCCAATGCCGACTCCAACAATATTTGCGCCCTGCGTGTCGGCGGATGCCGGGACTTGGGGATCGAGCGTAGTCATGATGTGCTCCTCGTAAAAAGCGTACACAGGGAGCGCGCAACGACTATGCCTGTTAGCGGGGGAATGGTTGGCGCGGGGGCGGGTTGCAGGTGGTTGCCGCTGCTGATGGCTGTGTAGCGGGGTTTGCGCGTGCGGCTGTGTGGTGAGGTATGCGTGCAATTGGCGGTTGTAGGCGGCGTTACCGGAGAAAGGTGCGCGGACGGTCGTTGGTTCAGGCGGTTCAGCGCGCGTACGACCACGGGTATCGGCAACGCGTGGACGCGGCGATCCAGCAGAAAGTGCTTACCTTTTCTTACCGGTGCTCAAGTTTCGGCGAACCGAGGTCGATAGGAGTTATGACCGGCTGCGTGACGGCGACAGACTGTTTGCGGCGCGACTGCATAGGCGCTCGTTTTGCTGTGCGTGGGGCGGCGGCCGGGTATCGAAAAGCAAAATCAACGGAGGTTGCTATGCAAATCGACAGTGCGTTGTCGTCGACACTGCCGGGACCGGACCGCGCGACGACGAAAAGCCCGTCCGCAACGCACGACGCTGCCGTACAGACATCGACTGCGGATGCATCCACGCAGGACGACTCCGTCCACATTTCCGCGGAAGGCACGGCAGCGGCGGCGCAAGAAGGCAATTCGGGTCAGGGTGATGCGGTCAGCGATTCCGGGAGTGAGGACACATCCGCGTCTAGCGTTTCAGCGGTCAAATCGTTTGCGTACGGCACGCTCGGGCTTGAGCGTCCGGATCAGCCTCAGGAAGCGCACAACGCGTTCTACACGGCCGGGCGATGGCTGGCAGCGGGAATCACGATCGGCGGGATCATTTCGCTGCTTGCCTGAAGGGGGCGAGGGAAAAAGAAAGCGCTTGCCGTGCGTGACGCAGGGCAAGCGCTATTGACGGCTTAAGGGTTGCTTTAGCGGCTGGCTTAGCGGTCGAGGAACGACTTCAGGCGGTCGGCGCGGCTCGGGTGCATCAGCTTGCGCATGGCCTTGCTCTCGATCTGACGAATCCGTTCACGCGTGACGTCGAACTGCTTGCCGACTTCTTCGAGCGTGTGGTCCGACTTCGTGTTGATGCCATAACGCATACGCAGCACCTTTGCTTCGCGCGGCGACAGCGAGTCGAGCGCGTCGTCGATGGCGGCGCGCAAGTCGGCTTGCATCGCGGCGTCGGCCGGCGAGGACGCTGCCGAGTCTTCGATCATATCGCCGAGCGTGGCATCGCCGTCGTCGCCGACCGGCGTTTCCATCGACACCGGCTGCTTCGCGATCTTCAGAATACCGCGCACCTTCTCTTCCGAGAGTTCCATGCGTTCTGCGAGCACGGACGGATGCGCTTCCTGACCGGTCTGCTGCAGGATTTCGCGCGAAATGCGGTTGAGCTTGTTGATCGTTTCGATCATGTGCACCGGCACGCGGATCGTGCGAGCCTGGTCGGCGAGCGAACGCGTCACAGCCTGGCGGACCCACCACGTTGCGTACGTGGAGAACTTCCAGCCGCGACGGTATTCGAACTTGTCCACCGCCTTCATCAAGCCGATGTTGCCTTCCTGGATCAGATCGAGGAACAGCATGCCGCGGTTCACGTACTTCTTCGCGATCGAGATCACGAGACGCAGATTCGCCTCGATCATCTCGCTCTTCGCCTTGCGCATCTTCGATTCGGCCGCGACCATCTGGCGGTTGATCTCTTTCAGATGCTTCAGCGGCAGCGAAACCGTTGCTTCGATTTCGATCAGCTTTTGCTGTTCGGACTGAATTGCCGGCAAATGGCGCTCCAGCGCCGCGCCGTACGACGACGCACCGCGCGCCGCACGTTCCGTCCAGCCGAGGTCGGCTTCATGACCGGCGAACGACTCGATGAACTTCTCGCGCGGCATGCCGCTCTTCGAGACGACGATTTGCAGAATGTTGCGCTCGATCGCGCGAACTTGCGCGACCTGCTGCTGCACGTCGCCGCACAGGCGGTCGATGGTGCGTGCCGTGAAGCGGATCTTCGCGAGGTGCTGCTGGATCTCTTCGCGTGCGCGCTGGTACGCCTTCGAGGTGACGTCGCCGCGCGTGTGCGAAGCGTTCATCTGGTCGGACAGCATGCCGACCTGCGCGAAGATTTCGAGGCAGTCGCTCGTGAGTTGCTTCAGACGCGCTTCGTCTGCCGCCGAGGAGTCGGCCGGGCCGACGTCGTCGTCGCTGTCTTCGTCGTCGTCGCTGTCCGTGTCGGCGTCGACGTCGGCAGATGCGTCTGCGCTGGTGCTGTCTTCTTCGGCGGCGAGGGTGTCTTCATTCAGACCGTCGACCAGTTCGTCGATGCGCAGCTCGCCGTCGGCAACCTGCTGGGCGCTCGCCAGAATGGCCGAGATCGCGAGCGGGCAAGCGGCGATCGCCTGCACCATTTCATGCAGGCCGTCTTCGATGCGCTTCGCAATCGCGATTTCGCCGGCGCGCGTCAGCAGTTCGGTCGCGCCCATTTCACGCATGTACATGCGCACCGGGTCGGTCGTGCGGCCGAATTCGGAGTCGACGGTGGACAGGGCGACTTCGGTTTCCTCGTCCGCCTGATCGTCCGATACGACGGCCGGGGCGTTCGAGTTGAGCAGCAGCGTTTCCGCGTCCGGGGCCTGTTCGTAGACCTGCACGCCCATGTCGTTGAACGCGCTGACGATGCTGTCGATAGCGGCCGTCTGCGCGAAGTTGTCGGGCAGGTGATCGTTGATCTGCGCGTGGGTCAGGTAGCCTTGCTCCTTACCCAGCTGGATCAGCGCGCGCATCTGGCGCTGACGTTCTTCGGCTTGCTGCGGCGGCAGTTCGGCTGCCACGGGGATCGCTTTACCGGCGCCCTTGCCCTTGGCCGTGCGGCCCGAAGGCGCTTTGGCGGTGTAGGCGGCGGTTTCGTGTTGCGAATCTTCGCGATCAAAAGGGTTCACGTATTCTCCTCTAGAGGCTTCGCTATGAGACGCAAGACGCGACCGTCAGGCGTTTCGAGCATGGCTCAACATCACCTGAGTGACTCAACGCGGTTGTTTGGCTGTGCTCTGGGGAGCAAAAAAGATGAGCCCGCTCGAAGCGGGCCGATAGAAATGTGCGAAATTCGCGCGGCTCGCATTATATCCGAGCTTGGGGCTTTGCGCTCATCGTGTGCACATCTTTTCATCATGCGCGTTTGTCGCAGGTCCGTCCTTGGGCCGCCGGTCGGGCGTAGCGGTCGCCTAACCGATGCATCTAGGTGCGTGCACATTCGCTGTTTTCAAGCTCCTCACTATAGAGGAGTTCGGTTGTCGGCACACGGCGGGATCACGTTTCCACAACTCTCCCTATATATAGGGGAAGCGTGTTCTGGCGTCGATCGGCGCCTGATCAAAAGAAAATTCACAAAAGGGGGTTGACGAAGTGTCAGTCGCTCTCCATAATCTCGTTTCTCTGCTGCTGATGCAGCGACGCAGAACGAAGCGGTGCCGGGTGGTTGTGATGCTGATGGTTGATGTCAGCGGCGCGCGGTGCCGGTTTGGTGGTGAATGCGTAACCGATCTTT
>NZ_JBHUFR010000032.1:0-125665 GCF_042680985.1 Paraburkholderia dipogonis
GCGCATCGACGGCTATGAATATGCCGTGGTGGTGGCGCCGCAGGACAAGGAAATGTTTATCGACCACCGTAACCGGTTACGTATCCAGTTCGGCTGGGACCGGCAGGCGAATCTCGATGGCGCGACCTCGATCTGGGTGCGCGTCATGACGCAATGGCAGGGTGGCGAGCTAGGCGTGGTCGCACCCGGTCGTGCGGGTCAGATGGTGCTGGTCGCGCATGTGCACGGCGACCCGGACCGGCCGGTCGTCGCGGGATTTGTGGTGGACAAGTTCAACATGCCGCCGTGGGAACTGCCGGCCAATGCTGCGCTGAGCGGCATGCGCAGTAAGAGTCTCGGGTATGGTCTGCGCTCCAATCATCTCGCGTTGGACGATACGCCCGGCAAGATGCAGGCGCAGCTCGCAAGCGACCAGGCGAATTCGCGGTTTGTGGCGGGCTTCAATACGCGCATCGATGGCACGAAGGGGCGTACCGAGGCGCGGGGCGAAGGGATCGAGATCGCCACCGATGCACATGCGGTGATGCGCGCTAACAAGGGCATGCTGGTGACGACCGAAACGCGCGCAGGTGCGACTGCGCCGGTCAAGGACATGGGTGAGACAGTGGCACGGCTCACACAGGCACGACAGCAGCACGAGGACCTGTCGAAGCTTGCGACGCAGCACAATGCGCAGACACCGGACGCAAGCCAGGGCAATGCCACCAGTACGATCAAGGCGCAGAACGATGCGATCCGGGGCGGGCAGAAGACGGCGGAGAATCCATCGCCCGAAATGACCCGGCCGGACGTGGTGCTGGCAAGTGCGGCGGGAATTGCGACGACAACGGCGGACAGCGTGCACATGGCGAGCGTGAACGATCACGCGATTACGGCGGGACGGGACGTGAGTGTGTCGTCGGGGCGCTCGCTGTTCGCGTCGGTGCGCGGTGCGATCAGCCTGTTTGCCTACCAGCTTGGGCTGAAACTGATCGCGGCGAAGGGCAAGGTGGACATCCAGGCCCAGAGTGACCAGATGGCGCTCGCTTCGCTAAAAGACCTCACGATTACCAGCACAGACGGCAAGATCATTATTAGCGCTTCAAAGGAAATCTGGATCGGCGCGGGTGGTTCGTACATCCATATCAAGGGTACCGGGATCATTAACGGTTCACCGGGGGCGATCCTGGAGAAAGGCGCGTTGTGGGATGTCCCTGGCCCCGATTCGAAGCGAATGCCCTCACCGACGCTGCCTCAAGGCGACCTAAAAACAACCAGTCTCTATCCTCAATCGCGCTAACCATGATTATTAGTCCACCCTTCCTGCCCCAGTCCGGACTCAATTCTGGCAACGTCAACAATACTGACCCCGATCCGCTGATGACGGCAATCGAGACGTATGAGCCGGGCTGCCACGGCGTCTTTCCTATCACCTTTGATCGTCGTTGGCACGGTGGTATCCATCTCGTGCCAGAGACCTTGGACGAACCCGTGCGGGCCGTCGCCGATGGCGAGGTGGTCGCCTACCGTATCAGTCAGCAACCCATTTCCGATGGCCACATTGATGAAGCAACAGGCAAGGAGGCACTGAATACGAACACGGGCTTCTTGCTGCTGCGCCATGTAACCGATACGGGAGACGGGCGGAGCCTCACCTTCTATTCGCTGTATATGCATCTGCTGGACCTGACGGCCCAACAGTCACTTGCTGCGCCGCAAGCGAACCCATCGCAGAACAGTTCGCCCACAGCGCTAGCAGCATGGCTGCTCGAAGCTGGCGACAGCGTAAAGCAGGGCAATGGCAAAAAGGTTTATCGCAAGGATATCCTCGGCCACTGGGGCCAATCGCAGGGCATGCGACACCTGCATTTCGAAATCTTCATGACCGAGGCGGACTTTACGGCGTGGTTCGATCAATCTGGCCATACAGTCCAGCTTGGCGCAAAGAATCCAGTGCAGCCGACATCGAACGACTGGTGGGGACATGCCTACTACGTGATTCCTGGTTCGGTTCAATTTCTGGACGTGCCTGACGGCGTGCACGACGCACTGCACTTTCCGACGCTGGGTCGCGGGAAATTGCCGAAGGACACCAGCAAGCTCTACGTCGAGGCTTATTTTCACAAGGGGCAGCGTTATACGCGCGCATGGCTGGACGAGAATGGCGATGGCACTCCTGTGCTGATGACACCGCAACCGATAAGAGACCGATACGACGATTACGAATACAAGCTTTGTGAGCGTGCGAAAGCCCTATATTCAACATGCCCGAGTGATGGCTACGAGCTGCTGCGCTTCGGGCGCATCCTGTCGCAACCTCCAACGCTAGTTTCCGCACAGGAGAAAGCAACGTGGGTTGCGGTGCCGCTTGATGCAAATGGTACGCAGGGCTACGTGGATATCAACAAAACAACCATCGTCAAACTCTCCGATGCTGATTTTCCGTTTTTTACCGGCTGGCAAAAAATCGACGGTGAAACAGCGCCGCTCGATGCCAGTGGTCTTTTCAGTTATCGGAAGTTACGCCAGCTTGTAGGCGATGCTACGGCGACTGCATATGATGTGCCGCAAACTGATCCGCAGTTCAGCCTCGACACCCAACTCTCCAGCTATGTGCAGGGCAGTAGTGATGTGCGTAGCGGTCTCTCCGGCTTCGTGTGCCATACGAAGAGTGAGTGGGATTCAACCAACAATGACGAGCGATATCAGGATCTGAATAAGCCGGATGGTTATTTCGGTAAGTCCAACGACAGCGACCCGGATGGCTACGAGAAATTCCAAGGCTTCCTTAAAAAAATCCAGTTCATGGACCAAGTATCCGCTCTGGCTGGCGAAAAAAAATTCTGGTTTTTTCATCCGTTGGCGTTCATTCGGCATTTCAGGAAGTGCAGTTGGTTGAATGTGGACGAAATGGCACGGGCCTTCCCGCGCAGCCTTCTCCATCTAAGCCTAACGCAATTTCACGCATCGACAACGACTTGGAACGACGCACACGCGCGCGCGCGTACATGGGTGCTGCCGTTCAACCAAGCCACAAGAAAGTATGGAGTGTCTGCATCGCGACAGCGACTGTTGCACTTTTTTTCTCACGTAGTGCCGGAAACCGGCAATCTGCATTACGTCCGTGAAATCCAAGGTGAAACGAAATCGTATAACCCGTACTACGGGCGCGGCCTCATCCAGCTGACTCACCTTGACAACTATTTGGCATATGGGCATTTCAGGAAATTCCCGACCGGTGGCGCACCACCAGAATTTTCCGGGCTCGGCTGGGATCCGAACGGCTTGATTGCGCGCGACAACGCCGGTCACCACAACGCCGACAACTGTGTGGATAGCGCCTGTTTTTATGTCGCAAACCGCGCCAACATGCTGAGTCACATGGATGCCGGCGTCAGTCAGAACCATGCAATTACTGTGAGCAAGGACGTGAACGGTTATGTCGCCATCGAAAATTTGAATGGGTTGGAAGTGCGGTTGCAGTCAGTTCTTTATCTGCGCAACACACTACTCGACGACATTTTCGATGGGCAAACTGTTTCACTCACGTTCGAGTGGCGCCGAAATAGCCAGCAGGAGCCTGTATTGGACGCTCAGGGACATCCTGTGATGGTCGGCAGCCCGCCCCATCCCAAAAAGAAGTATTACGCGACGCAGCACACGATCACGTCGTCTCTTGAACTGCAGAAACCATAACTTGGTGCTATGAAATCCCTCCTAACCATTGCGCTGTTCCTTCTACCAATGGTCGCCCGTGCGGAAGTCACGAGCGAAACATTTTGCTTCAGTTCTGGAAGTGAGCATCCGATCAATTTTGAGATGCGTACTTATTACGATTCGACCATCAAATTTTCGTCTGCATTTGTCAAATACCAGAATGCGAAGCGGCCCATTCCACTAGTGCTCGACAACTCCACGAGCGAGACGCCGAGCGAGGATGCGTCGGACCAGGAAACCACTACGTGGATAGAGGTGTTCAACGGCCAGGCGACTGGCGAATACGAAATGATTACTCAAGGAACGCAGGTGTCCTCCATGGTTTATACCAGTAAGAAGAAAAATAAAAAGACTGGATTCGTGCTCAACACTAGCGCAATGGCCGAGGGCGACTGCAAGTGGTAATGCCGCTGTGTGGTCCCGCGCAGCCGAGTAATTACGACGCGCGTTGTTGCACAACCCAGATGAAGAAAAAGGTGACCCAAAGTCCGGTCGTTCATCCGATGCGCACGGATTGCAAGCGAGCGCTGCGGCGCGATCGTGCATGCCTGTTCGGCTCGTGCAAACCAATTGGGAGCGGAATAATTCCAATGATTGACTTCATCCGGCTCAATGACACCACCGACCACGGCGGCGAAGTCATCTCCGCCTCCGACACGATGCGCTACGGCGGGCGGCGCGTTGCCCGCAAGGGCGACCGTGTGACATGTCCGGAGCACCCCGACGTGCAGCCGAATGTCATCATCGAGGGCGACGACAAGATCACTGACCACGGCGTACCGGTTGCCCGACAGGGCCACCATGCCACCTGCGGATGCAGTCTCATTTCCAGCATTGTGTGGGTAGCATGTCCACGCCGCAGAAACGGCGTGGACAGCACTAACTGTAAAAAAGATGGGAGCACATTGCGATGGCTGCAGTAAAAGGACAACAGGGGCAGGCACCCGGCACCATCGAGGACATGCAGACGCTCGCCCGCCGACATAACGGGCGCTGCCTGTCGTCCACCTATCGCGACACGAATACGAAGCTGCTCTGGCAGTGCGACCAGGGTCATACATGGGAGTCGACACCGAGCAACGTGAAGGCGGGAAGCTGGTGCCAGGTCTGCGGCAAGGCGCGACGTGAGGCGCAGTGGCTTGCGGAAATGCAGGCGCTTGCGCAGGCGCGGGGTGGAAAATGTCTGTCCATCCGGTACACCCGCTTCCAGGAAAAGCTTCGCTGGGAGTGCGACCAGGGGCATCAGTGGGACGCGACGCCTGGCGGTATCAAGACCTCGGGCTCATGGTGTCCGGTATGCTCGGTCGAGAAACAGCGGCTGACAATCGCAGACATGCATGTGGCTGCCCGCGAGCACGGCGGCGAATGTCTTTCCGCCAGCTACTTCGATAATCTGACCAGGCTGCGCTGGCGTTGCGCACAGGGTCACGAGTGGGACGCGAAGCCCATGCATATCCGGCTCGGACAGTGGTGCCCGAGGTGCGGTCGGCAGTGGCGCCTGCTGACGATGGCGCAACTGCAGGCGGTGGCGCAGGCGCGCGGCGGCATGTGTCTCTCAGTCCACTATGGCAACGATGGTCAGAAGCTGCGCTGGCGGTGCGCCCACGGCCACGAATGGATGCAGACGCCGTCAAAGATCAAAGGCGGATCATGGTGTGCGCGCTGCGTGCGCAATTCATACACGATTGCCGACATGCAGGCGCTCGCGCGCTTGCGCGGTGGCGAATGTCTTTCTGACGAGTACGTCAACAGCCAGACGAAACTGCGCTGGCGCTGTGATCGTGGGCATGAGTGGTCCACCAGACCGGGGGTGATTATCAAGGGGCACTGGTGCCGCGAATGTGTATGGCTTGACCTGAGCACGAAAGACCGCAAGCGGCGCAGATATCTGGCGGTGCCGGATGCCGCCTGAGGATACGCGACGCAAGAACGACAGGACGTGCTCCATGACGAACCCGGACACCATCAGGCTGTTGCGCGGGTGGATCGCGGCGGCGATTCCGCGCTTCGAAATACTTCATGGCTGCAGACCGGCCGCGCTGCTTTGCCGCCCGGCATGACGGAACTCGTTTTCAATGGATGGGAAGCCGCTGGGGGCGTTGCACAGTTCGACGACCTGCTGGCCGTCATGACGCCGTCAGTCATCGTCCCTGCGCTGACGACCGTGGAAGGCCTGGACTGAGGTAGCGCTGGAGCACGCGTTCTGCATTAGCCCTATCACTGATTCCGTGGGAACCGCCCGTACGTTCCCCATGCGGCATGCATCGCAGCATCGACAACTCATCTGTTCAGACTTTAGACAAGTCACTTGCCTTGTGAGAGGACGTTAAGGGCTGGCGTTAGCTTGAAACTCAAACCCGACACATGTCTAATACGTAGGACAGTCCCTGCGTCGGGGACAAAGGTTTTCCCGCACCGCAGCGTGTGGGGAAACGTGGCGGAATGGATGTTTGAGGGCGTGAGGGGAAAGAAATTTCCCCCATACGCCGCCCGGCAGGCCTCACGCAGCGGGGCTGTTTATCACGGCGTGTGATTTCTCCACAGATTTGCGAACAGATTCTGTTGATAACTTCGCGCGTGACGCCGCAGCCAAATGAATGTTTTCAACCAATATGGCGGGTGTATGCTCAACCCGCTAGTTTCTGTTTGAGAGCACTCGACCACACCGCAATCCGGCCGTGGCTCATTGAAGATCAACACCGCGCTGCGCGCTTTTTGCCAGCTGTGGCCGCGGCTTTTTACAAGCGTGAACGCGATGGACAGGATGAACCCGGCAGCATCCATCGGGCGGCCGGATGAATGAGCCGCAGCGTTTCACGGTGCGCCACGTCAGCGTCTACCGTTATTCGGAACCCGTGCGCTTTGGCGAACATCGCATGATGTTCCGGCCGCGCGCGAGCCACGATTTGCGTCTTGTCACCAACAAGCTGGTGATCACGCCCGTGCCGTCGCGGCTGCATTGGCTGCACGACGTGTTCGACAACTCGGTGGCGGTTGCGAGTTTCGCGGACAAGGCGAGCGAATTGCGCTTCGACAGCGAAGTGACACTCGAACACTTCGAAGCGCCGATGCCCGATTACGCGCTCGAACCGTACGCGGTGAACTGGCCGTTCGCCTACACCAACGAGGAAGCGTCCGATCTCGTGAACGCGCGCAGCCGTCAGTATCCGGACAGCGACGTGGACGAATGGGCGCGCCGTTTCGTGCCGACTGCGGGTGTTGCCGCAAAGAGCGCCGCGGGCAGCAAAAGCGGCGCCGCAGCCAGTGGCACCATGGCGCTCCTGCGTGCCATGACGCTCGAAATCAAGAGCACGTTTTTCTATGTGCGCCGCACGGAAAAAGGCGTGAACCGTCCCGGCGACACCTTGCGCAGCCGCAGCGGCAGTTGCCGCGATTTTGCCGTGCTGATGATGGACGCGGTGCGCTCGCTCGGCCTCGCGGCGCGCTTCGTGAGCGGCTACATATTCGTTCCCGAGCACGACGCCACGCAAGGCGGCGGCGCCACGCACGCGTGGTTGCAGATCTATTTGCCGGGCGCTGGCTGGGTCGATTTCGATCCGACCAATAGCATCGTCGGCAACCGCCATCTGATTCGCGTGGCGGTGGCGTGGAACGCCTATCAGGCGCTGCCCTTGTGGGGCACATGGCATGGCGCGCCGCATTCGTTTCGCGGTTTGCAGGTGGACGTGAGCGTGACCGAAGGCGAATGACAGCCAGGCACGGCGCATACGGGCGAGCAAGGGTGAATAAGGGCGATCAAGAGCGAATGAACACGCGCCGCAAGTCACGGCGTGTCGAATCGAAACGTGTTTGCGGGGAGTGCCGCTTCGGGCTGCTCGCCGTACGCGTCAATTGAATGTTTCAACTGGAAAAGGGCGCCGCGATGAAATTGCGCGTTGGCTACGAGCTGGTCTATGAGTGCGTGCAACCGACGCCGATGATGCTGATGTTGAACACCCACTATTCGCATGCGAAAGAAGTACTGAATCCCGATTTGCTGGCGGTCGATCCGCCGGTGCCGATCAGCCAGTATCGCGACTCGTTCGGCAATCTGTGCAGCCGGCTGGTGGCGCCGCCGGGAAAGATTTCGTTTTCGACGAGCGCGGTGCTTGAAGTATCGTCCGAGCCGGAGACGCGGCCGCCGTACACCGAACAGCATCCGGTGGAAATGCTGCCCGACGATACGCTGGTCTTTCTGCTCGGCAGCCGCTATTGCGAAACCGATCTGCTCTCCGAATTCGCGTGGCAGACCTTCGGCAAGCTGCCGCTCGGCCGCGAGCGCGTGGATGCGATCTGCAACTACGTGCACAACCACATCGTCTTCGGCTACGACTTTGCGCGTTCGACCAAGACCGCATGGCAGGCCTGGCAGGAGCGCAAAGGCGTGTGCCGTGACTTTGCGCATCTGGCCGTGACGCTATGCCGGGCCATGAACATTCCGGCGCGCTATTGCACGGGCTATATCAGCGACGTCGGCCTGCCGCCGCCGTACGCCGCGATGGATTTCGCCGCCTGGTTCGAGGCCTATGTCGGCGGATGCTGGCAAACGTTCGACCCGCGCAATAACGCGCCGCGCACGGGGCGTGTGCTGATGGCGCGAGGACGCGACGCGGCCGACGTGGCGCTCAGCAATGCGTTTGGGCCCACGCAGCTGTTGAAATTCGCGGTGGTGTGCGAGGCTGTCTAGCTGCGTGGCGGATAAAGACCTAAAGTTTCAGACGTGAAGTGCCGACATGTTCTGCATCCACACCCGCTTCACGAAACTGATCTGTCAACAGCATGATGCTCCGTACTTTAGCCGCTACGTCCGCAGTCATTCTGCTTGCCATGCCGTCGGTGCATGCATTGCAGGCTGCGCCGTTGGAGCTCGCTTCGATCCCGGTAAGTTTGACCGTGCAGGAAGCCTGCCTCGTGCAGTCCGGCGACGCGCTGATCAGTAGGGCGAATCAGCCGGTGGTGTCCTGTATCCACGGGGCGCCGTTCCAGATCACGCAGGCCGGGTTCGATCCCGGCACGCCAGCCGACACGGCACGCAACGCGACGCAGCCAGTCGAATTCGTCGCCACCCACGACACGCAACACACCGTCTGGACGGTCAACTTCTAGTGGCTTCCTCGCGTCGGGCTTTCCTCAGAAAGTGATCGTCGCGGTGATCGTGTCGCTGTAGCTGCCGGGCATGGGCGTGCTCTGTGCCGGCACGCGGCCATACACGTTGATCGATACGGCGTTGCCGCTACCCGTGCCGGTGGCCATCGTGGTGCCGGCCGTGCCGTCACCCCAGGCGCTCGTGTGGCCTGAATCCGTGTAGAGCTGGTAATTCACCGTGCCGCCGCCACCTGAGCGCTGCATCTGCCGGGCCGCGACGTTGCCGCTCGAGCCGCTGCTGAGCGCGATCCGGTACGCGTCGCCGTTGGTGCAGCGCGCCGTGATCGCGCCGGTCGCGTTGAGCGCGGAGCTCAGCACGCCGGTCGACGTGAACGCGATGTTCGTCGCGCTGATCAGGCAGTTGTTGACGACCGTTGCGTTGACGGTGAAACCGAAGCTGCCGGCGCTCGTCGTCAGCGAGGCGCATGTCGGCCCGAGCAGCAGAAAGAAGGCGTAGGTCAGGGAGGTTTGACTCAACGTCTGCGAATAACTGGTGCTGCTGTTACCTGTGGTCGGCACGGTCGGCTGATTGGCGGCGATCTGGCCGTAGAAATTGACCGTCGCCGAGGCGGTCGTGCCGCTCACCGGTTTCTCCAGCGTCAGCGATATCGGCGTCGTGCCGAGCGTACTCGAGCCCCACGCGAGCGAATGCGCCGCGTCCTGGTACAGATCGTATTGCAACTGGTTGCTGCCGGCGCTCAGATGGCGCGGCGTCGTGCCGCCCATGTTCAGGCACACCTGCACACTCGGCGTCAGCGTGACCGCGGGCCACGTGCATTGCACCGTGACGCTGCCCGTCGCGGCCACGGCGCTGAGGCTGATGGGGCTCACGTTGCCAAAGTTCAGCGCCGACGGACTCGCCGTGCAGGTCTGCGCGCTAACGTGGCGCGGCATGATGCCGAGCAGGGCGCATAGTGCGAGGAGCAGGAGGAGCCGTTTCATAGCGCTATTCTTGTGTGCGGCAGCAGGCTGTCGAGCAGGGTGCGTTGCAGGAAGGGCAAATGAGGCCGCCTCATTGCGCTGCCTTCACGTTTGTCGCGGCATTCGTGACTGCGTCCGCCGCTGCGTTCGCCGCTGCGGTTGCCGCTGCATTAGCTGCTGCATTTGTCGCGGCGGCCGACATTGCATCCGCTGCCGCGTTGGAGCCACGCGCGCCGCAGGTCAGCGGTCCGATGGTCGGCAACGAGCCGTTAGCAGGGCGCTCGTAGATGAATTCGACGCTACACGTCACAGCGTCGTTCTCGACTTCCAGATGATTGTCGTGCTGCAGCTTCTCGATGAAAGTCAGGCCGTCGTAGCCGACGATCGTGTCCACCCCGCTTTCCACGTGGTGCACGCGCGTGCCCGGCGGCATCAGGTGGCCGTCGGCGCTGCGCAGAATCACCGAGGCCGCGCTATAGCGCGACACGCGGAAGCTCGCCAGCACGCCGGCACGCGACTTCGGCACGAGGTCCATCGCGGTCGTGGCGATCCGTGCGTCGGCGGGCAGATTCATGCTGTCGATCCCGACCTGGTTGTGCTGGTACGCGTTCAGATCGGGAATCAGCAGATGCCCACCGCGGTCGGTCGTACCGATCACGCGGTTTTCGTGCAGCACCGGCACCCTCGCCACGCCGCCGGTGGCAACCAGCGCGAAGCCGTCGTCGATCCGGCGCGCCGGTTGCACGGTGCGGTCCATCAGCACGATCGCGCCGGCAACGTCGAGCGAGGCGCCCGCATGCCGGTCGATATCCTGCGCAAGCGCCGTCACCTCGCCATATCTGCCGAGATACTGCGCTTGCGCCTGACGGTACGGCACCGCGCCGGAGCCGCCCGCCTGCACGCCCCAACCCCAGCCGCCGGCGTAATCGGGTGGACGCTGCGCATTGACGTTGTAGGTGGACTGGCCGTTCTGGCGGCCCACGCTCGCGTTGATCGCGGTGTTGTTGCCGAGCCCGAAACTCGCGGTCAGAAACACGCCTTGCGCGTTGTGCTGCAGAAAGTCCTTGTACGTGCTGAGCGTGAGCGAGGCGAGATTGCCGAAGTTGAGCGTGTACGACAACGAGCCGATGCGCGACGCCGGCACGCCGGGATAACGGTAGCCGATGTAGCTGAGTGACAGCGTCTGGCGGCTGAAGAAGGGCAGCGCGAGCGTGACGCGGTCGGTGGCGGTGGGCACGGGTGTGCCGTCGCGCGCGGCGAGGTCGCCGTAGTTGCCGTAAGCGCGCAAGGTCTGTGCATCGATCGAGAAGTGAGGCTCGATCAGTTGATAGCCGAGACCGAGTTGGGTGCCGTTCAGCTTGCCCGCGCTGCCCGACACCGAGCCATTGATCACCCCCGCCATGCCCATGCGCACCAGCGCGCCGGCGCCCGCATTGACGAGTCCGCCGGTCGCTTCCGCGTGGCCTTCCAGCGTCAGCGTGTCGCTCATGCCGCGGCGCGCGGTGGCGCTGACGGCGGGACGCGGATCGTAGGAAAACGAATCGATGCCGTAGCCGCGGCGCAGGAAGCCGGCTTCGAACGAATAGCTCGACAGGCCCGCGGCCAGCATGCGCGTATCGACGTAGAGCGGCAGCGAAGTCGAAATGGTGCGGCCGAGCGCGTCGTGCGTGATCACGGTGGCTTCGCCCGCGCCGGTGATGCCCGGCACGTTGTTGACGATAAACGGTCCGCTCGGCACGTTGCCGCTGAACTGTCGCACGTTGTTGATATACAGGTCCACCGCCGACGGCACCACGGCCGTGCCCGATAGCGCCTGCACGGGAAAGGTCACGAGGTCGGGGCGCAGCGCGAAGTTGCTGCGCCACTGAAATCCGCCGATGCGAATCGAGCGGCTCCAGTCGAGCGATGACGAAATGGTGTCGCCGAACTGGGTCGTGCTGAGCGCCGCGGGATTCGACGTGCTCCACGACGTGTCGTATCGCACGTAGCGATGCAGATCGCGATATAGATACGCAATGCCGGTGTTGCTCAGCACACCGGCCGGGTCGAAGTAGCGTTGCTCGCTCCACAGTGCGAACTGCGCGTTGGTGTCGGTTTGCGCGAACGCATCGTAGTTGATCAGAAAGCCGCGCGACGCAGTGGCGTTCGGCGTCTGCGCCAGCTCGCGCGTGTCGAACGTGTATGGCTTGCGGATCGCGTCGGGCACCTGCAGGTCGATGCTCTGACGCCCGGCGTCGTAGTGATAGCGCAGGCCAGGGATCTGGTCGAGTTCGAGCGTGGCGGTGTCGGCGGCGCCGAGCTTCTCCGTGGCGACGCCGATGTCGCTCAGATCCCGGGCCGTCGCGCTGAGCCGGCCGTCGCTTTCGCGAAAGTGGGCGATCAAAGAAGTGCGTTGGCCGTTCAGCATGACTTCCAGATACAGATCACGGCCCGCAGCGGAAGTTTGCGCGGGCTTCGTTGTGACAGACCTCGCGCTGTCCACGTTGGCGGCCGGCATGGGCGCGCGCGCATCGGCGTGACGGCCGCCCATGTCCACGCCCGTGTCGGTGCGCGCATCGACGCCCGTATCCGCGAACTGCAGTGAAGGCTGCGCTTCGGTCCGGTCCGTGCCCAGCATGTACAGCGTGGCTGCGAGCGCGATGGCATGCGGCTTCCATCCATGACGTATTCGCCGTCGTGTCATTCTCATTGGTTGAATGGCGGTCGATCGTATCCGTTGCCCATGACCGGGGCGCGCTCGTGGCCGGCGGCGCGTGCTCGCCGCCTTTCCTATGCCCTCGCATGTCTACTCGACATTCACGCTGGCTTCGGCCGGCAAAGAGTTGACGGCGGCGCGCACCTTCAGCGGACCGTTCTGCGCGACGTTGTCGGGCAGCGTGACCGGCCAGCGCCGTTGACGCCCGGCAAGCGCATAGCCGAGCAGTCCCTTGTTGATCGGGTAGGCGTTGCCGGCGTTGTCGATCAATTGCACGGCGGCGATTTGCGCGCGCTTACGGCCCGTGTTGTCGACGCGCAGCATCCAGCCTTGCGCGCCGGTGCCGCGCGATAGATGCCACGACAGCCTGGGCTGGCCGACGTCGACCGCCGGTTCGGCGAATACCGGCACCGAGTAGCGCAGGCGGATCGTCACGCCGCTGGTGGGCGCGGCGTCGGCTTCCGGCAACTCGTCGATCAGCACGCGATAACCCTGCTCGGATGCGGACGGCGCCGGCGCGGTGCGCACCAGCCGCACCAGCTGGTCGGCATGGCCGGGGATCTGGATCAGCGGCGGGCTGGCGACGAGATCCTGCGTCGGCGTGAGGGTGTCGTCGCCATTAGCCTGATCCCAGCGGAACACGCGCACCTGACCGAACAGCGGCTTCTCGCCGGGGTTCTTCAGCGTGATGCCGGCGGCGTTGGCCTCGGCCGCCATATCGACCATGACGGGCGAAATCTGCAGCGTGGCCGCGTGTGCGAATGTCGGACTCAGACACCACGCGCAGGCGCATGCCGCGAGCAGCCGGCGAGGCGCGCTCATGGCGCTCGCACGAGGCGTCAAAAGTAGACCGTGGCGGTGATGGTGGTCTGGTAGGTGTCAGGTTTCGGCGTGGTCTGCGCGGGCACTTGGCCGTACACCACGATCGATTGCGCCGACCCGGTGCCGGTGCCGCTGACGGTATTCGTACCTTGGGTGTTGCCCCACGCCGTGGTGTGGCCGGCGTCCTGATACAGCTGGAAGCCGACGGTAGTGGACGTGTTGCCGGTGGCGGTGCCGGCCATCAGGCGGTTGGTCACCGTTGAGCCGGTGACGGTGCCGGCGTCGAGCCCGACGTTGTACGGCGTGGTGTTGGTGCAGGTCACGGCGACCGTGGTCTGCTGGTTGATGGCGGTGGCGAGCACGCCGTTCGTGCCGAAGTTCAGCGGGTTGGCGCTGATCGAGCAGTTGGCGTTGAGCGTGAGCGTGACGGTAAAAGTGGTGACCGCGGTGCCGTTCGAATAAACGGCGGCGCGCGCGAGCTGCAAAGGCAAGCCAAACATCAAGGCGACGATCAGGCTGGATGACAGCAATTTTTGTTTCATCACGCTACCTCTCTCTCAGGCCTACGAAACACCGGTTGTCATTGCGCGGTCGTTAGAATCGGACCCGCCCGATAACGGAATCAATTACCTGGAAATGCCGTGCTGGATAATCGCGTTATGTGAGTAGTCAATGCGATTGATCAAAATTAGTCTACACAGACTTTCTGGATCGTACAAATTATTGCGTAATGAATTGATATTGAATGCTGCGTAAGAGGCGCGCTGTGGTTGGCTCTTGAGGAGGGCGTGAGAAATTGTTTCTGAATGGAAGTTGGGGCAATTACCTAAATGCGGTATTTTTTTCTAATTGGTAATTGTGCGTGAATATCGAGTGGGGAAATTGCGAATGCATGGGTATGCAAATCGAATTATTTAAAAAATTCTGATTGGGCTATTAGAAACGTGCGTATGCGAGAAAGTCGATGTAATGGCGCGCCCGCGTCCGATATGAACCACGGCATCCGGGCGACCAACGCGGCTTCATTCCCCAAGCGCCAGTGCGCGCTTCCTTCTTCGCACCAGCGCCGCGCCGATCGACACCGCGGCGCCGATGCCGCCCATCGTCAGTGAAAGAATCACGATCAGCGGCCCGGTTTGCGTGCGCGCCGAGAATACGCTGACCAGCAAGCCGGCGAGCGGCTGCGTCATGTTGTTCAGTAGGATCACCACGCCGGTCGTCTTGCCGTAGTCTTGCGGTGGAATGATTTGTTGCCGCGCGCTGCGGATGTAGACGTTGAACATCTTGTCGAAGCCGACGATCAGCAGGAAGCCGAGCGCATAGCCCCACGGCGCCGCGCTCGCGCCAGCGATCGCGCCGCCCGCGCAGATCGAGACGAAGGCGACCAGTCCCAGGGTGCGCGCTGGCCATGCGGCGCGTGCGATCGTCAACAGAATCAGCACCGTGGCCACGGCGCCGGCTGTTTGCAGTCCGGCATAGTAGCGATTCGATTGCGCGTGAAGGCCGGTCACCATGGCGGCGGACGTGGCGAGCGTCACGCCGATCACCAGATTTTCGGCGGCGGCGAGCAGCACGACTTTCTTCAGGCCCGGCAGCACCAGCACATGACGCAGCGCGATGCGCAACGGCAACGTCCAGTGGCCCAGCGCCGGGGGCAGCGGCTCGGCGGCGCGAAAACCGCTGGTGCGGTGCCACAGCAGCAGTGCGGCATCGGCGAGGAGAAACAGCATGCCGGTTGCGCCGACGACCCATTCCCAACGCCACAAGCCGAGCAGCAGTGCGGCGAGCATCGGGCCGAGCACGAACCCCAACTGATCGGCTAACTGCGAGTAGGCGAGCACGCGCTGAAACTGCTGCGTGCTGAAGATTTGCGGCAGCATGACTTCACGTGCGACGAGGCCCTGGCTCGTCAACACGCCGCACACCGCCGAGAGCGCGATCAACCAGCCGATGCCGCCGAACAGCGCATAAGCGAGTATGCCGCCGAAACATGCCAGCGCCCGCACCGTCTGGCTGACGCGCATCAACCTGAGCGGCGAGATGCGATCGCACAACGCGCCGAAGAAAGGAAACACCAGATAGCGCGGCAGCGTTTCGATAAAGAACGCGAGGCCCGACCACGAGACTTGATGCGTGGTCTGGAAGACGACGAGCGGCACGAGAAACAGCAGGACCTGATCGGCGAGACGCGCGACGAACAGCGAGCAGAAGAAAGCCTGATGGTTGACGCGCACCGTTCATGTCTCGCCGTTAATGAGTCGAGACCGATCCTATCAAAGATGGCGCCGCCGCGTCTTAGGCAGGCTGGCTGCGCTGCGCCGTGAGTGCTCGGCGCACTGCAAGCTGACCGCGCGCCGACGCCGGCGCGCGGTCAGGAGCGTACTTCAGGCGCCGCGATAGGCCGCTTCGAGCGGCGCGATATCGAGCTTGACCATGCTCATCATCTGCTTCATCACGCGGCTCGCCTTGACGGTGTCCGGGTCGCGCAGCATCTCGCCGAGTACGTCGGGCGCGATCTGCCACGAGACGCCGAAGCGGTCCTGAAGCCAGCCGCATTGCCACTCCTTCCCGCCGTCGAGGAGTTTCGTCCAGTAACGGTCGATTTCCTCCTGCGACTTGCAGTGCATGAACAGCGAAATCGCCGGCGTGAAGGGGAACTGCGGGCCGCCGTTCAGGGCCATGAACTCCTGGCCCTCGATCTCGAACGTGATGGCCAGCACGTCGCCCTCCGGCCCGGGTCCGGCATCCGTGTAGTGCATCGTGGTGGCGATGCGGGAATCGGAAAACACGGACGTGTAGAAGCGTGCCGCTTCTTCGGCATTGCCGTCGAACCACAGACACGGCGCAATTTTTTGCATGACGTTTTTCCTCCTTCTCACCGGGCGGACCGCGCCTTACTTCATGCAGTCCATCATGCCTTTCTGGATTTCTTCCGGGCTCAGGTCGCGCTTGTGCGTGGCCAACGACCAGCTATGGCCGAACGGGTCTTTCACCTGGCCGTAACGGTCGCCCCAGAACATGTCGGTGACGGGCATCACGGCGGTCGCGCCGGCCTCGACGGCCTGCTTGAAGCTGGCGTCGACGTCTTCCACATAGTAGTGAATCGTGACGGGCGTGCCTTTCAGCGTATTCGGGCCGAACGACTGGTGCTCGGGCCATTCGTCGGTCAGCATCAGCATGGAATCGCCGATCTTCAGCGTGGCGTGCATGACCTTGCCGTTCGGGCCCGGCAGGCGGACCTGTTCGACGGCGTTGAAGGCTTTCGTGTAGAACGCGATGGCTTCGGCGGCGTTGGCGCAGATCAGATACGGGGTGAGCGAATGCATTCCCTCGGGGATCGGCTTGACAGCATTGCTGGACATGACGGCGACTCCTTGAAGTAACAGGTTCGTGAGTTGAAAGACCGACTCGTCGAGTCAGGTCTTCAACGTTACGACGAGTACATGACCGTTGAATCGACACTCCGGAAAAAATATTTTTTGGCGCGCGTCTTAACCGGCCGCATTGTCCTCGTCCGGCGGCGCGGCGGACGGCGCCGGCGCGCCGAGGATGCTGATCTGGAACGTCGGCGTCGCCGCGAGCGATTGCAGCGTGGCGTCTTCGGGAATGTGTTCGAACAGCGGCAGAATCACCGAGCCGCCGATCACCGCGCGCCGGCTGTTGTCAGCGGGCCGCAAGCCCCATACATCCTGATAGACGACCGGCACCGCGCTGCCGTTGCGGGTGGTGTTGCCGATATACAGCATCACATGGCCGCCGATGTAGATCAGCGTGCGCAACGGTTCGCCGTGCTGCGCCAGATAGTCGAGCCGCTGCGCGGGCGTGGACGACGACAGGTCGATCATGCGCCCGGCGCTCATCTGCGTGGACGAATGGCGCGGCAGCCAGACGCCGAACGCGGCGAAGATGCTTTGCAGTTCCGACGAGCAGTCGTTGTAGAGCCCGCTATTGCCCCAGCCGTAGGGGCGGCCGATCAGCGTTTTCATCAGCATCGCCAGGTTGCGCGGCGTGGCGGCGAGCGGCGCCGGCGCGATTTGCGCGTCGCTCAGGGCGGCGCTGCGGATCAGCGCCTGGCCGTCGGCGTCGCGGGCCGGGACAAGTATTTGACGTGCGGCTGCCGGCCCGGCTGCGGCGCCGATGTCACTCGTGGCAGGCTTGGCTTGCGCCGGCCGCGCGGCGTTGGCGGGCACGATCGGCAGCAGCGTGCCGGCCGGCGCGTCGAAGCGGAACACGCCGCGGCTGTCGCGCACCGGCGCGGACGCCACGATCACCGCGCCGAGCGATTTGCCCGCTGCTGCGCGCCATGTATCGACGAAGCGATCGTCGGCCATGCCGACGCCGTCGCTGCGCACCCAGCCTTGCACGTCGGGCGTCTGCACGTAATGCCACGCGCCGTCGACGCTGCTGCCGAGCACATACAGCGGCGTGCCGGGACGCACGGCCGAGATCTGCAGGTTGTCGAACGGATAGCCTTCGCCGGCCAGATGGTGGTCGTAGAACGACGGATCGGTGGTCGGCAGTTCGCGCACCATCAGGTTGCCGGTGGCGACCGCGCGGCGCCGCGGCTGATAAACGGCGGTCTGCGTGAACTGCACGACATTCATGTTTTGCTTGATGGCGTCGATCCACGCCTTGTCATGCGGCCGGAAATTTTCGCCGTAGCCGATGTCCGCGCCGATCTTGCCGGTGTTGTCGAACCGGCCGATACGCCGCTGCTGCAGTGCAGCAATATCCGCGCCTTGCTGCCGGTAGACGCGCATCGTGACGTAGTTCGCATTCCACGGCGAGGGCGCCGCAGTGCCGGTGCCGAAATAGCGCGCGTAGAGCGCTTTGAAGTGCGCCTGCTGATCCGCCGGACTCAGGAACGGCTGGTCGTAGCCCGGGCTGTCCGGTTCGAGCCAGTGATCGACGTTCTGGTCGTAGTGTGCGATGGGGAACAGCGTGACGGTGTCGAGCGGCGCGTGGGTGTCGTGCGTCGGCGACGGGTTGCTGCAAGCGGCGAGCGCCGCGACGGCGGCGCACAGCGCGGCGGCACGGCAGGCGTTCGGCCAGGCGGCGGCAACGCGGGATAGAACGGCAACGGGCATGAGGTTTGGCGAAGAAGGTCCAGGGCACGATGATACGGTGTCGGCGCATTGTGCAGCACGTTGTAGCGGCACCGCGTTGTGCACACCGATGCATAATGCTTACGCGGATGCATTGGAGGTTCGCATCGTCCATAGCGGCTGCGCGATACCGCGCTTCACGCGCAGGCTGCCGCAGCCGGCGAGTGTTTCACTACACTCAATGCTCAACCCAACGCATGGCCTCGAAGCAACGTTCGCACGAGGCCGCCCAATCAAGGAGAGCCACATGCAAACGAGCGCACGCAATCAATTCGCCGGTGAAGTCACCGAACTCAAACACGGCGCCGTGAACGACGAAGTCACGCTGCGCACCCAGGACGGCCTGGAAATCGTCTCGATCATCACCCATGGCAGCACGACGTCGCTCGGCCTCGCGGTGGGCAAGAAAGCCTTTGCGCTGGTCAAGGCTTCGTCGGTGATCGTGATGGTCGATGTCGCGAAAAATCAGGTGTCGGCGCGCAATTGCATCGCTGGTACGGTGTCGGCGCTCACGAAGGGCGCGGTGAATTCCGAAGTGTCGATCAGCGCCGGCGGCGCGCAGATCGCGGCGATCATCACCAATGAGAGCGTCGATCGCCTCGGCCTCGCGAGCGGCAAAGCGGCGACGGCGATTTTCAAGGCGTCGAGCGTGATCATCGGCGTCGATCAGTAATCGTCGCGTATCGTCGTGCGGTTCCGAGGCCGGCGGCCCTGACGGAACCGGAACGAAAGAGGGTTTGACTGTGCGCCCGTCGTCGCGCGACGCGGGCGCGTGCCGTGAAGGAATCGGTGGCTTGCTTTAAACTGCACGACTCGCTGCCTCTCTTTCCGCTTTCATCACGGACGCCGTCATGTTCGAAGTCTCCTCCGCCTCGCATCTGCCCAAAGCCGCGCACTATGAAGAACTGGTCGCGCAGGCGCGCTCGCTGCTCGCCGGCGAAACCGACTGGATCGCCAACGCCGCGAATTTTTCCGCCTTCGTGTTTCATTCGCTCAGCGATCTGAACTGGTCCGGCTTCTATTTCCACGACGGTAAGGAACTGGTCGTCGGACCGTTCCAGGGCAAGCCGGCGTGCGTGCGAATTCCGCTCGGCAAGGGCGTCTGCGGCACGGCTGCACAGACGCGGCAAACGCAGGTGGTGCGCGACGTGCACGAGTTTCCAGGCCATATCGCCTGCGATTCGGCTTCGCAATCGGAAATCGTCGTGCCGCTCGTCGCGCCGGACGGCACGCTGATCGGCGTGTGGGACGTGGACAGTCCGAGCGTCGCGCGCTTCGACGAAGAAGACGCGAAGGGTATGGAGGCACTGTGCGCGGTGTTTATCGAAGCGGCGCTGCCGCGCGCCGCGTAAAAAACACAGCAGCGGTGGAGCGGCGCCGTATGCTTCTCCGTACATAGAGTCAATGCAGTTCAGGGGATGGGTCGGCGGACCTCATCCCGCTATCGTTCTCTCCAACGCGCTCGAGACAGCTCATGAACATGACGAACCCCACTGGGTTTCGGAGACATGCATGGGTTCCGCCACTGCGACTGCAACTGCGACCGCCACGCCAGCACGCTGACATTCCAACGTCCCCCGCATTACCCCCGCAACTGCACTTTCGCTAGCCACGACTGGGAGTTTCTCAGCCGCTACTGGCATCCGGAGGCGTTCGCGGCCGAAGTCACCGACAAACTCATCAGCGTGACGCTGCTCGACGAGCCGCTCGTGGCGTTCCACACGCACGGCAAACCGGTGAGCGCGCGCAACGCATCGCGCAAGCGTGCCGCTCGCGAAGATTGGGGATTACACCAAGGGAAACGATTGCCGTGAAGATTGCGGGGCGGCCAATTCGGCGGGGGCGCGAAAGCCGTTATCATACGCACGGTTGCCCGAAACATCGGACCGGAATGTCGAGGCTCTACGGGTTGCGCCCACGCGTCAAGAACACGCTCGATCGCTTTCACTACTCAGGAAAATCAAAAGGCCGGCGCGATGCAAGTCCCCCTCTACGCCGAAAAGCGTACGCGCGATGCCGTGCTTGCGTCGGCGCCTTACGGCATGTTTACCTGCGCCGCGGACGGCACGTTCGACTGCATCAATGCCGCTTTCGAAAAGCTGACGGGACTGGCGGCTGAAGAACTGATCGGCCGGCGCACCTTCGAGTCTTTGTTCGATCCGGCCGAACTGGCCAAGCGCCGCGCCGAACTGCCGCCGCTTGCCATGGTGAGTTCGCGCTACGAAGGCGAGTGGAGCTTCTTGCGGCGCAACGGCACGCCGGTTCGCGTGGTGCTGGCGTTGGCGCCGCTCGTCACCGAGCCCGCGCGGACCGCTTGTCCCGCGCTATACGTGGGCATCGCCATCGACATGACGCGTTACGCGCAATCGGAAGCGCGTCTCTGGTACGTCGCGCACCACGACGGCGTGACCCGCCTGCCGAATCAAACGCTTTTCACCGAACGGCTGGAACTCACGATCGCGCGTTGCGAGCGTAGCGGCAGCGGTTTTACCGTGCTGATCGCCGAGCTCGATCATCTGCGCAAACTGCGCGACGCGCTCGGCTTGCATGCGGCTGAACTCGTGCTGCAGATCGTCGGTGAACGGTTGCGCGGTCTCTTTCCGAATGACGGCACGATCGCCTCGATCGGCGGCACGCAGTTCGCGTTGCTGGTCAACGAAACCGGTCCGGCGGCCGATGCATTCGCCGCCGATGCGCTAGGCCGCATCGCCGAGGCAATCGATTACGCCGGCACCGCGTTGAACATTACCGCGAGCATCGGCATCGTGGCGTATCCGGCCGACGGCGGCGATGCGCCCACGCTGATGCGTCGCGCGGGCGTGGCGTTGTCGGCGGCTTCGGCGGTGAACGGCAATGCGGTGCGGCGGTTTTCCACCGCGCTCGAAGGCCAGGCCGCGCGCCGCTTCGAACTGCAGACCATGTTGCGCGACGCGATCGATCGTCAGCAACTGCATCTCGTGTATCAACCGCAGGTCACGCTTTCCAACGGCCACATCGCGCAGGTGGAGGCGCTGCTGCGCTGGGACCATCCGCAACGTGGCCTGATCAGTCCCGTCGAATTCGTGCCGGTCGCGGAGGAAGCGGGTTTGATCGAGCAGATCGGCGAGTGGGTGATCCGGACTGCGTGCCGCGATGCCGGCAAGTTGCTGCGGCTGACGGGCAACTTGCCGCGCTTCGCGGTGAACGTCTCGCCGCAGCAGTTCCAGCGGCACAATCTGTTCGAAACCATCCGCGAGGCGTTGGAAGATGCCGCGCTCGACCCGTCGTATCTCGAAGTGGAGATCACCGAGGGCGTTCTGCTCGGCGATACCGATCAGGCTTTGCAGACGCTCTTTGCATTGCGCGATCTGGGCGTGGAGGTGGCGGTAGACGACTTCGGCACCGGCTACTCGAGCCTCGCTTATCTGACGCGCTTTCCGTTGAATCGCCTGAAAATCGACCGCTCGTTTGTGATGCGCATGAGCACCGATCCGCAGTGCGCGGCACTGGTGGGCGCCATCATCGCGATGGCGCACGCGCTCAAACTGCGCGTGACCGCCGAAGGCGTCGAAACGGCCGAGCAGGCCGCGCAACTCGAAGCGCTCGGTTGCGATGAAGCGCAAGGCTTCTGGTTTTCGCGACCGATTACCGTTGCGGCACTGCGTAATCTGCTGAGGCCTTTGGGCACTCTCTGAAACCGGAGGGCCGGCGGCAGGGATTGTCGTGCGCTTGCGTGTACTTAGCCATCCCGATCAATTCTTCAACCGATGCAGCGCGTCGCCGCGATGAACGGCATGCTTGCCGCTTTTCTCGCTTTGCACCTCGTAATGTGGGTCGGATCTGGAGGCATCGACGGTTCTGCCATCCACGGTCGTGTGGGTAGAAATGACACGCACGACCTTGCCATGCGTAACGCCTTGCGGCGTGTTCCAACTGACACGGTCGCCAGATTTCAGATGTTGGGACATGTGACGCTCCACTGTGGCAATCCGCATATTCGCGTATTCGCATACGGGAGCAAGCCGCGTGCCTTCACACATGAAATGTAAAGGGCGGGAACGTATCCTGCTTCGTTGCGTCAGGATACTTATATCGTCACGGAACGAAGACTCAAGATGAACGATCTCCTCACCCGACTCTTTCACTTCCAGCCGTCGTTGCTTGTCACGCTGACGCACGACGCCCTTCATATCGTGCTGGCCGTGCTGATCCTCGCGCTCGGCTGGTGGGTGTCGAACCGCGTCGGCTCGATGTTCGCCCGCGCGCTCGCGCGCACACATGCTGACCCGACCCTCGCGCCGATGCTGGCGGCCATGGGCACCTGGGCCGTGCGGGTGCTCGTGTTCATCGCGGCGCTCAGCGAAGTCGGCATCGCGACCGCGAGCGTGCTCGCGGTGCTGGGCGCGGCCGGTCTTGCGATCGGACTCGCGCTGCAAGGCACGCTGCAAAATATCGCGGCCGGCATGATGCTGTTGATGCTGCGGCCGTTTCGCGTCGGCGATGTGATCGAGGGCAGCGGCGCGGCAGCGGGCATCGTGCGCGAAGTGGGGCTCTTCACCACCCGCATCGAACGCGGCGACGGCAATGCCGTGTTCATGCCGAACAGCCAGATCTGGAGCAATCCGGTGATCAACTACAGCAACGGCGGCACGCAGCGCATCGAGGTCGAAGTGGGCCTCGCGCAGCGCAAGGACGTCGATGCCGCGATCGGCGAATTGAAGAAACTCGTCGCCGACGAACCGCGCGTGCTGAGCGGCACCACGCTCGCGCCGGTCGTGACGGTCGCGGACTATCCGGACGATGGCGGCGCGACGCTGCGCATCGCGGCGTGGGTGCGCACGCCGGACGCCTCGCTGACCAGCGGCGACCTGCACGAGCACGCACAGGCCGCGCTCGAACAGGCCGGCTGCCCGGTAGCGGCGTAGTTCACCTCGGGCGTTGCACCTCGCCACAACGCGACGGCGCCGAGCCCGCGCCGACGTCCCGTTGGCGCGCGAGGCACTCCGTGCAAATCGCGCCTCGTGCCGTCTGGCGACCGCCTCTATAATCGGTCACTGCTCATTCACAATGAACCGGACTCGTTTGACGTTTGATCGACACATCTGAAACCACTGTCCGCTCGTCTTCGGGTGGAAACGAGGGGGCGGCCGGCGCAATACCCGCTGCGCTTGTCGCGCTGCGCGCCGCGACTGCTGAACGCCACGAACTGCTGCACGAAATCATGCCGCTGTCGGTCGACAGCGTTGCATTGCGCGACTACCTCGCGCACCTGCGGATTCTGCGTGACTGGCTCGAACCGCTCGAAGCCTGGCTGGGCACTTTCAGCGATGGTCCGCAGTCGCCGCTGCCTCCAGCGCGCATAAACCGCCTGGCGCTGATCGACGCCGATCTCGCGCATGAATCGGCGCTGCCGCAAGAGCGCGCTGCTTCGGCGGCGTCGAATGCGCGCCGCTGGCAAGGCGGCGCGAGCGCGGCCTATCGTTGGGGCGTCTGCTATGTGATCGAAGGTTCGCAACTCGGCGGCGCGGTGCTGTATGCGCGCCTGAAAGACCGCCTCGCGCCGCATCCGCTCGGCTTTCTGCAAGCCGGCCGCGAATCGCTCGCCGCGCGCTGGCAGGCCTTCCAGTGCGCCATGGCCGCGGAGGTTGCCCATTCCACCCTGATCGGCGAAGCGTGCCGCGGCGCGGCCGATGCCTTCGACCGTCTGATCGAACTCGCGCGGCGCCCCGTCACGGCCGTCCGCGCGAACGCCGATTGAAGCGCGACCGGAACACACCTATGGACAGCCGCCACCAGGAACCTTCCTCGCCGACTCGCCAGTTCGACGCAGCCGCCGCATTCGATGCGTTGCCCGAGGCCTACCTGATCCTTAACCACCGCTACGAGATCCTGCTCGCCAACGCGCGCTATCTGGACATGATGGGGCAGTCGGCGAGCGATCTGCTGGGCAAATCGATCCTCGACGTCAATCAGTTCGGCTCGTCCGAGCAACGGGAAGCGCGGCGTGCGTGGCTGACCACTGCCTTGCGCGAGCTGTCCACCGGTGAGTCGAAATGGTCACCGCTGCTTCGCTACGAAATGCCCGGCCACGCGGAGGCAGGCGGCGAGAGCGAACCCCGGCTGCCACGCTACTGGACGATCAAGGCGAGCCTGTTGCCCGCGCGCGACGGACAAGCCAGCGCGATCGCGCTGCGTGTGAGCGAAGTCACCGAGCGCGTTTCCGACCACGAACGCGACCAGCGTGAGCGCGCGAAGCTGCGCTCGCAGGCACAACTGCGGCGGCTCCTCGCCGATGAAGCCAAGGCGCAATTGCGCGAGCAGCAGGAGCGCTTCCAGATTGCCATGACGTTTTCGCAACTGGGCGCGTGGGAACTGGATCCGGTGACCGGTGCGATCGAATGCACCGATCAATGCAAGTTGAACCTCGGTCTGGGGTCGAACTCGGTGTTGACCGAAGCGCGCCTGTTCGACGAAATCGTGCATCCCGAAGACCGCGCCCGTTTGCGTGATGCGATGAATCAGGCGCTGGCGGCCCACGACCATTTCGAGGTCGATTACCGGGTCGGCTGGGCGAGCGGCAGCGTGCGCTGGATCCTCGTGCGCGGCGTCGGCCGTTTCCTGCCGGACGGCACCTTGAGTTCCGTCATCGGCTTCACGCTCGACATCACGTCGCGTAAAGAAGCCGAACTGGAGCAGCGGGAAATCGCGGCGTCCGAGAAACGCATGCGCGAGCATAGCGAACGTCTCGCCATGGCAATGGATCATTTCGTCACCACCGTCAGCCACGAACTGCGCTCGCCGCTCTCGGCCATCATGTCGTGGACCGATCTGTTGCAACGCGCGGCCGATCCTTCGCATCTGGCGCGCGCCACCAGCGTGATCAGCCGCAACGCGCGGCAACTGTCGCATATGGTGGACGATCTGCTCGACAGCGGCGCGATCGTGACCGGCAAATTGTCGGTCAATTTGCAGCCCGTCGATCTCGGCGCGCTGGCCGGAATCATCGCTGAAGATATGCGCATGCATGCCGAAGCCAAAGGCCTGCGGCTGATTGCGGACGATCTGGCGTCTGCCACGGTGCTCGCCGACGACGGCCGCATGAAGCAGGTGGTCTGGAATCTCGTGTCGAACGCGGTGAAATTCAGCCCGCAAGGCACGGTCGAACTGTCGGTGCGGGCCGACGCCGAGTGCGTCGAAGTCGCGGTGCGCGATACCGGGCTCGGTCTGGACCGGGAGTCGATGGAGCGGATTTTCGAGCGCTTCCAGCAGTTCGGCGCTGAAGGCTCTGGCCGCGTGGCCGGTCTCGGTTTGGGATTGTGGCTCGTGAAGAACCTGGTGGATTTGCACGGCGGCACGGTCATCGCGGAAAGCCCAGGCCCGGGGCAGGGCGCGACGTTTCGGGTGAGGCTGCCGGCGTACCGCTAGTGCGCGGTGATGAAGCGCACTAGCGCGGTGAATCGATGCGGCAAATCGGCGTGGATCAGTGTGCGTCAGCGTGCATCAGCGTGCATCAGCGTGGATAGGGCGGCGGCTCGTTCAGCACGCCCCAGAACACGCCGAGGTCGTTGATCGCCGCCATGAAGTCGTCGAACGCGACAGGTTTCACCACGTAGGCATTGACGCCGAGATCGTAACTGCGCAACAGATCGCTTTCTTCACGCGACGACGTTAGCATCACCACCGGAATGCGCTTGAGTTTTTCGTCGGCGCGCAGGGCTTTGAGCACCTCGTGACCATCGATCTTGGGCAGCTTCTTGTCGAGCAGAATCACCGCTGGATTGTCTTCTGAGCGGTTGGCCCACTGGCCTTCGCGGCGCAGATATTGCAACGCTTCCTCGCCGTCGCGCAAGGACACGACGGGATTGGCGAGGCGCGTTTTCTCGAGCGCGATCAGCGTGAGCTCCACGTCGTTGGGATTGTCTTCAACCAGCAGGAAAGGTCTTAGCACGCTGTGTCCTTCATTTTGATTCATCTTTCGACTCCTTCGGCACGGGGCGAAAGCGCTTGCCCGGCGCCAACGCGGTTAGTCGCGCCATGGCCGCCGCCGGAGATTTTTCTCCCGCAGCCGGGGCGGCGGCGAATACGTGGGGAAGCGAAAAATAGATCGCCGCGCCCTTGTCGATTTCGCCCGCCGCCCAGGCTTTACCGCCGTGCCGCTCCACAATTCTTTTGACGCCAGCAAGCCCGATTCCCGTGCCGGCGAATTCCTCGACCCGATGCAGCCGCTGGAACACGCCGAAGAGTTTGTCGACGTAGCGCATGTCGAAGCCGACGCCGTTGTCTTTGACAAAAAAGACATCCTGGCCGGCCAGTTCGCCGTCACCCGTATAGCGGCCGATTTCGATTTCCGCGCGCTCGCGGGTCGAGGTGAATTTTACCGCGTTCTCGATCAGATTCCGGAGCACGACATGCAGCAGCACGGCGTCGGCGGTCACGTGGCCGAGCGGGCCGACGCGCCATGCAATGTCGCGCGAGGGCGTGTCTTTGGCTTCGTCCGCGATGAGCGCTTCGGTCATGGCGTTCACATCGATCGATTGCGGACGCAAGGCCGCGCGTCCCATCTGCGAAAAGGCGAGCAGATCGTCGACGAGTTTGCCGCCGAAGCGCGCCGAGGAAATGATTCGCTCGACGAAATGAATGCCGCGCGCCGACAGGCGCTCGCTTTCCATCTGGCGCAGCAGGTCGCCGAAACCGACGATGTGCCGCAACGGCGCGCGCAGATCGTGCGATACCGTGTAGGAGAAGCCTTCGAGTTCCTTGTTGGCACGCCCGAGTTCGAGCGCCAGTTGGGCGAGTTCCTCGGCGCGGCGCAGCACGATGCCCAGCAGCGCGGTACGGAATTCGACCGCGATTTCGAGTTCGGCGGGACGCCAGGCCGGCGAGCGGCCGCGTACGGTATCGGTCCAGACAGCGAAGCTCTCGCGCGGCGAAAGGGAAGCGGACAGGCTGGCCAGTTTCGCGCGCGGATCGCCCGCCCATTTGATCGTCTGAACCACTTCCTTGCGAAACCACAGCACGTAGTTGCGAAACAGTTTGGAAATCGATACCGCGAGCACGCCCGCAAAGTCTGGATTAGCCGGCAACGCCGGGTAGGCGGTGACGAGCGTGTCGGTGGCGAAGGTGTCGTCTACCTGCGTGTCGAGCCATTCGACGAGCTTCGAGACCTCCGCCTCGGAAGGCGTGGTGCCGACCAGCAGCACACGCCCATCGAATACGATCGCCGCGCCGTCCGACGCGGTCAGTCCGAGCAGATCTTGCGGATCGCCGGCAAGCGCGTCCGTGAAACTGTCCGTGTTGGCCATGGCCGCGAGCAGGCGCGCGAGCGTGCGGCGCAGTTCGAGCCGGTACTCGGCTTCCGCGTGATCCTCCTTCGCTTCGATCTGCAGCGACAGCACTTGCGCGATGTGTTCGCACGCGGTGCGCACCTCGAAGGGCGGGACGCGCGCGGTGTCGTGATGGCAGGAGATCAGGCCCCACAGCTTGCCGCGCACCACGATCGACATCGACATGGACGACAGCGTGCCCATGTTCTTCATATATTGCACGTGCACCGGCGAGACGCTGCGCAGCGACGCGTAGGTGAGATCCGTCGGCCGGCCGGTGGACGGATGCAGCGGCGGGACGAGCGGCGCGGGCCGGTAGTCGGCGTCCGCGATCAGACGGATGCGGTTGCGCACATAGAGCGCGCGCGCTTGCGCGGGGATGTCGGAGCCCGGGAAGTGTTGGTCCGCATAGGACGCATAACCCGGCTCGACATGTTCCGCGATCACGTGGCCGCTGCCGGTGCCGTCGAAGTTGTAGACCAGCGTGCGGCCGTAGCCGGTGATGCGCTGCACTTCGTCGGCGGCGAGTTGCGCGAGTCCGGCGACCGTCTGCACGTCTTCGAGACGGTTGATGAACGTGCGCACCAGCGGGTACATGGACGAGAACACGTCGAGCGTGCCGCGAGCCGGTTCCAGTTCGACGATTACGACGCCCTGATACCGATGCACGATGACGGCGAACGGCGCGGCGGGTGAACCGGCGACGTTCGCGCGCGGATCGCTCATCGACCCGACGTAAAGCGGAATGCCTTCTTCCTGGTGCGTGGCCAGCGCGCGGACAATGCGTTCTGCCCATTCGTCGCCGACGATTTGCGCGATCGGCTGGCCCAGCGCGTGCTCCGCGCTCGCGCCGGTCAACGTTGACGTGTTGGCGCTGACTTGCAGCAGCGTGCCGTTGGCTGAAATGCTGAACAGAAAACCGTGCGGCTGGATGCCGCCCGGAATATGGATAGGTTCTCTCGCGCAGTCGGCTTCGACTGTCGAAGACGCGGAAGAGTTGAGGTCTGCCATGCGTGCTCCACGAACGGTACGCTTCATTTTCGCATAGCAGGCGCGCGCGCTCGCTTGAGTGGGCCGACGGCGACGCGCCGATTGTTCAATGCTCGCGTGGGTGGGCCAGGAAAAACCTCACCATTTCCGCGGCGGCGTCGGGGCCGGACGGGTCCGTGTACGAACCGCGCTGACTGCCGCCGGCCCACGCGTGACCTGCGCCGTGAATCGACCACGACTCCGCTTCCACGCCGTTCGCCGCGACATGCCGTTGCCGCGTATAGGCACGCTGGCCGTTTGCGGCGCCTGATTGCTGGCTGACGGTAGTGGTGCCGGCGTCGAAGGCCGCGACGATCTCGGCCGCGTTCGACGGATGGACCGTCGTGTCAGCGTCGCCATGAAACACGATCAGCGGACGTTGCGGCGTGCCATGCGCGCGTTTGCGTTGCGTCTTGCCGCCCTTCATCGCGCCGAGCGCCGAAGGCAAGTCCTTCGCGCAGCCGTAGGCGAGGCCCGAATGCACGCCGGCCGCGGCATAGAGATCGGGCGACGTCTTCAGCATGATGTCCGCCATCGCACCGCCCGCCGACAGCCCCGCGACATACACCCGCGCCGAATCTACTCGATAGCGGCCCATCACTTCTCGCGTGATGCCGGCGATCAACGACGGCTCGCCCTCGTCGCGCAGTTGATCGGCAGGCTTGAACCAGTTCCAGCATTTCGAATGATTGGCCGCTTGCGCCTGATTCGGATACACGACGATAAAGCCATGACGCTCGGCCATTTCGTTCATGCGCGTGCCGGCGGCGAAGTCGTCGGCGTTCTGCGTGCAGCCGTGCAGCATGACGATCAGCGGCAATGGTTCGCTGTTGTAGACGGCCGGCACGTAGAGCTTGTACTGGCGTTGACCCGCTGAGTTGCTGAACGTGTGCGTGCTGAAGGCGCCTGGCGAATCGGCATCGAAAGCCGGCGCGCCAGGGGCGTGCGGAGCGGGGCGCGCCTGCGCTTGCGTTTGGGTTCGCATCTGCGTCCACGCTTGCGCCCATTCGCCGGCATTCGACGGCGTGTTCGATGCTGGGACGTAGTCCGCGCGGGCCTCGTTCGCTTTGCCGCCCGCGAGCGCGCGCTGAACCGCCGCGGTGGCTTCCTGCGGCCCCTTCGTGCGCAATAGCTCGAAGGCGTCTGTCATCGATTTCAGGAAATCTTCGTTCATCTTCATGGTGGTTGCGTAGACCTGTGTGGGGCGTGGGTGAGCGAGTCGATTGATGCGTCGCCGCTTCAGCCACGGTAATGAGTCGAGCGTCGCGCCTAGCTGATGCGGCCGGCGAGCGCCGCCTTGACCGCGGGCGACGCATGAAACGCGCCGAGCACCACCACCGATGCAATCGTGGCCGCCGCGAGTTCGGGCGGCACATCGGCTGCGATGCTGGCGAGGCCTAGCACGTGAATGTCCAGTTGTTCATGCGCGGCCTGAGCCGCTTCGAGGTCCTGCCGCGAGAAGTGCTGCATGCCCAGCACCATGGCGCGCCGCGTCACCGTCTCCGCGACCGCCTGAGCATGCACCGCGATCTGGTTGCGGATCGCCGTGCGGATCAGGTCGGTGCGGTTCGAGTAAAAGCCTTCTTCGACCAGTAAATCGATCTGGCCGAGGTCGATCGGGCCCAGGTTGATGGTGATTTTTTCGGTCTCGCCGCCTCTGGGGCGCGAGGTGTCGATGAGTTTGAGTTTTGACATCTGCACTCCGAGAGCCATCTGTGTGCCATCCGTATAACATCCAGTGAGATGGTTATACGCCTCGCGGCGAAGCGCGGTCAAGAAGGAAATTGAGGGTTCGTTCGGGGTTTTTTGTGGGCAGCGGGTGGCCGTGAAGCGCCTGGCGGGTGCCGGTCCTTCGTTTTCGAGCTGAGGTTCCTCTGGCCCCATGCGCCGCAATCCGCATGGGACCACAGCATTCTTTTTTATCAGTAGAATGCTGCAATCGCAAAGGGCCGAATTGCTCTGAAACCGGCCTTCAAAGCCCACCAGGCTAACGAGTCTCGTCAAAACCGTGGTGCCCATTAGCACACGTGCTGTCGCGAGACGATGCGGACAAGTCAAACGCATAACTTGTCCGGCCGATGCAATTCGGAAGGAAGGGGTACGCCGCCCGGAAAGAACGGGTTGCCGCGGCGACAACTGAAATACCGATGGCGACGCCTCGTCACCTGGACCTGAGGACACCATCGACGCTGAACCGGCCGCCTGCCGGTCTGGTATAGCACCAGATTTCAAACCAACTTCTCGTGGTACTTTCCTGGCCGCCATACTGTGTATTCCAAAACGCAAATCGATCCGGTAGTGAGCTTCCTCAACTCGCAGGGCGAGCAGGTGCGGGGCACGATCATCAATCTTCAGCGAAAGTCCCTGGTGATGGAGGTCTATAACCCGTACTCGATTGTCCAGGTCAGCGAGGTGCTGAGCGACCTGTCGGTCAAGATGGGCGTGGAGCACGCCTATTCGGGCAAGGCGGTCGTGATCAGTATGGTCAACACCGGCCTGACAGCCATTGTCTCGGTGACGTTGATCGCCGAGTGGCGGGAACTGAGCGGCGGCACGCTGGAAGCGCGCGCGGTCGGCGAAGAAGCGCGCCGCTTCTCGCAGGACTGGGCCGAGCGTTTCAAGATCCGCCGCGACTACCAGATCGCGGTCAACCAGATCCGGGCGTTTCTCTCGGACATGTCGCGCTGGGTCGAGCAGGCGGACCTGGCCGACACCATGCCGAAGGAAGGTAAAAGCCTGCGCGAGGATTTCTTCCTCGAACTGGCGTCGCCGCTGATGGAAAGGACCAAGGTCTACTTCGACGAATTCGAAGGCGAGGCACGCCTCGTCGACGAAGAACTGGCGCCGGCACACCGTGCCTTTGCCCAGGCCGCGCTACATCCGCTGCTGCTGCGTTCGCCCTTTGTGTTCCGCACGTTCACCAAGCCGCTGGGTTATGCCGGCGACTATCAAATGGTCAACCAGATGCTCGACGATCCGCGCCAGGGCCCGAGCACGTATTTCCAGATCGTCAACGCGGCCTTCCTGCAAACGGCCGTGGCACGCGCGCACCGCAATCGCGTCGAACTGCTGGTGGACTACCTGACCCGGCTCGCCAATGAAGCGCGCGCCGCGCGGCGGCCCTTCCGGGTCCTGAACGTGGGTTGCGGCCCCGCTCAGGAAATCCAGCGCTTCATGCATGAATACGACGAACCGGAGTGGCTCACGTTCGAGCTGCTCGACTTCAGTCAGGAAACACTGGACTGGACGCGCGACCGCTTGAGCGCCATTGCGCAGAAAACGTCCAGGCGCATGACCGTCAGCTACACCCATGATTCGGTCCATCACCTGCTCAAGCGCCGCATGGATCCGGACGCACCCGACGTTCGCGAGTTCGACGCAGTCTATTGCGCCGGCCTGTTCGACTACCTCTCGGACAAGGTCTGCGCCCGGCTGAACCAGCATTTCGCCAGCCGCACCAGACCGGGCGGCCGCCTGCTGGTCACCAATGTCCACGCCGACAACCCGGAGCGTTTCAGCATGGAGCATGTGCTGGAGTGGTACCTGATCTATCGCAACGAGGCACAGATGGCCGAAATCATGCCGGAGAACTGCGGCGAGCCGCGCCTGTACACGGACGCGACCGGTGTGAATGTGTTCGCCGAGGTGGTGATCGGCCAACAGCAAGCAGCCTGAGATGACGACATCGCTGGCTGGGCTACGTTCGAACTATCGTGAAGAATTGCGCGACTACCGGTTGCTGTGCAGCAAGGCTGGCGGCCTGACCGTGATCGTGCTTGTGCTGATGGGCGTGGCGCTGGACTATGTCGTGTATCCGGCCGAGCAGAAGCGCTTTGCCATCGTTCGGATACTGACCAGCGCGGCCATCGGCCTCGCATTGCTCTCGCTTTACACGCAAACGGGCAAACGCCACGTGCAGGTCATCACCTTCTTCTGGCTGCTGCTGCCGCAGGCAATGATCTCGTGGATGATTTATGTCACCCAGGGTGGGGAGTCGCTATTCTATGCCGGGCTCATGCTGACGATCTTCGCCGTCGGGATCCTGTTCCCCTCCGGCTACTGGCAGACGCTGGCATTCGGCCTGGCCACCGTCGCGCTCTACTACGTCGCCTGCGCGGCACATCCGGGCGGCATCCAGAACCCAAGCAAGTTTCAGTTCCAGCTCATCCTGATCTTCTTCTGTGCGTTGGCCAGTTCCATTTACACCTACTTCAACGAGAAGGGCCGTTTCCAGCTTTTCCGGCTGAAGGATGAGGTGGCGCACAAAAACGACCAGCTCGCCCTGACCAATGAAAACCTCGCGCAGATCAAGGGCCAACTGCTGCAGCAGGAGAAGATGGCTGCGATCGGCACGCTGTCCGCGGGGCTGCTCCACGAGGTCAACAACCCGGTGAACTTCTGCCTGATGGCCATCGAAATAGCCATGGAGGAACCGCAGGTCAAGGACAGCGCGTCGCTGCAGGAGTGCCTGACGGACGTCAAGCAGGGCATGCACCGCATCCAGCATATCGTGTCGGACCTGAAGACCTTTGCCTACCGCAAGCCCGGCGCGGCGGCGGACGACGTGCCGTTCCTGTTCGAGAAGGCCCTTGACTCGTCGATCCGGCTGAGCGCGCATGAACTGCGCGGCGTGAGCGTCACGCGCGAGCTGCCCGGCGACACGCTGGTGCTGGGCGACGAAGCCGCCATCATCGGCGTGCTCATCAACCTGTTCTCGAATGCCGCTCTGGCCATGCACAAGGCCGGCACCGTATCGCCGAAGGTCCATGTCGCGGCGCAATGGCGGGACGACCGGCTGCATGTGAATGTGCGCGACAACGGCCCGGGCATCGCCGCGGAGAATCTGGCGCGGGTGTTCGAACCGTTCTTCACGACCCGCGAAGTCGGCCAAGGCCTCGGCCTTGGCCTGTCGATCAGTTATGCGGTGGTGGAGCGGCACGGCGGCACACTGTTTGCGGAAAGCCAGTTGGGCGAGTGGACGGCGTTCAACTTCGACCTGCCGCGTCTGGAGTGATGTCGAGATGAAAGAGACCCAACAAGCGCGGGCCACTGTCCTGTATGTCGACGACGAGGAGTTGGCTCGCAAGTACTTTGCGCGCTCGGCTGGCCATGAGTATGAGGTGCTGCTCGCCGGCGACGCGGACGAGGCCATGTCGATCCTGCGCCGCGAAGGTGCGCGCGTGACGATTCTGGTGACCGACTTCCGCATGCCGGGCCGGCTCGGCGACGACCTGCTGCGGCAGGTCTCGGAGGAGTATCCGCATATCGTGCGGATCCTGGTGACAGCCTATGCGGATAACCACGCGCTCCTGGGAGCGGTCAATTCTGGCGAGGTGTTTCGAATCCTGGAGAAGCCGCTAGGCGTGGCCACAGTGCGCGAGGTGCTGGCGTCTGCGGCAACGGCCACGGCATCGCGCCCGAAATGATGCAGCGTTTGCGGGTTGGCCCGGTTGCCACGAACGCCGGCACGACTGTGACGCTGGAATGCCCAAATTTGAAAGATCGAATCAGGAGTTACCCATGAGCGATACGATTGCCAACCAGACACCGCCCCCGGCGATTCTGTTCGTTGATGACGAAGCCACCGCGGTCAAATACTTCGAGCGCGCCATCGGCGCCATCGCGCCGGTGGTGACGGGCGCCTCCGTGGAGGACGGCAAGGCAATGCTCGATGCCCACGCCGCCAGCCTGGCCGTGCTCGTATCCGACCAGCGCATGCCGGGCGAATATGGCAACGAACTTCTGCGCTACGCGCGCGAGCGCTATCCGCACATCGTCCGGATTCTGACCACGGCGTATTCGGAGCTGGACCAGACTGTCGAGGCCGTCAACCAGGGCCAGATACATCGCTATATCAAGAAGCCGTGGGACATCAGCGCGCTGCGCATGGAGATGAAGCAGGCGCTGGAGCTGTCGGGGCTGCGCAAGGAACGCGACCAGCTCGTGCGCGAGAAGCTGAGCGTGCTGCAGACGCAGACCGTGGCCACCCGCATCGGCATCGTGCAGACGCTGTGCGCCAGCCTGATCGGCCCGGGCCGCTTCCAGCCGGTGGAGACTTACCTGGCCGGTGCCGACCTGGCTGGTACGCGCAATGTGGAGCCGGACTGGCAGCGTATGGACTACGCCGACCTGGTGCGTGTCGAGAGCGAAGGCAGCGGCAGTTTCGGCCATGCGGTCAGCACGCGTCTCGCGCAGTTGCGTACGCAGAATGCGGGACGTAGCGCTGGCGAGGCGGTGCAGGTATTCACCGAAGTTCTCGGCGCCGCGGTGCGCGGCGATGGCGACGCGCTAATCTGGACTTCGCCGGCCACGTTGAGTGAGTTCCTCACCCGGCCCGTGGCTCAGGCTGTATCGGCCGAGCACGCCGGCTGGCTGGCTGGCCTGCTGTGGCTGGAAGAAGCCGGCGGCGCCCTGCGGTTCGCGCGTGAAGGCGACACCATCGTCTGCCGCGCCGGCACACGCGCCGCCAGTTTTGCGGCCGACCGCCTGGCGCTCTGGATCGAACGGTTTTCGGAGCGGGCGCTCGGCTAGGCGACAGAGACGAGGCTCTGTGCGAGAAGCAGCGCATGACGCCGGCCGCTGCAACCCGTTGTCAGGCGTCCGCGCGCCCCTCGCGCCGTAGGACGACGTGCGTGGCTTTTTCCGATGCTACGAACTCGACGCATTCGTATCCCAGAGCCCGCAAGTCAACGCCTTCGAACAGCCGTTCTCCTCGGCCGAGCAGGACCGGTGCGATAGCAATGTGCAGTTCGTCGATAAGGCTCTCGCGAAGATACTGCTGGATGGTATTCGTTCCACCGCCGATGCGCACGTCCATTCCGCCGGCCGCCTCGCGTGCTCTTTCAAGCGCTTCGCGCATGCCGCCGGTGATGAAATGAAACGTCGTGCCGCCTTCCATCTCGATGGGGGGACGCGCATGATGCGTCATGATGAAAACCGGCACGTGATACGGCGGATTGTCGCCCCACCAGCCTTTCCAGTTCATGTCCGGCCAAGGCCCGCGATCGGGGCTGAACATGTTCCTCCCGAGAATCCACGCCCCGACATTCTCAAAGCCACGGGCGGCGAAGTCGTCGTCGATCCCGGTCGTGCCGCCGTCCTTGCCGAACAAGGAATGCTGGAACGTGCGCGTTGGAATCAACCACTGGTGCAGATCCGTCCCGCCGATGCCGAGCGGATTGTCGATGCTCTGATTTGGACCTGCTCCGTATCCGTCGAGCGAGATGGTGAAGCCGTTAACGCGAACTCGTGTCATCCTGTGTCTCCGCCTGGACGTTTGATCATCCTTTGTGGAACAGTGTACTGAGGTTAAGCCGGTTCGACAGACAGATCTGCAGGAAACCTCGCCACCTACGAGATGGGCTTTGCCTCCGGCAGCCTCCACGTCCCATCGAGAATTTCAATTCGAGGACGATAGAAGCGGACCATATAGTTCCAGCCCGGCATGATGGCGATGCAATTGGTTGCGCTAGCCGTGCAATCGCCGAAGCGAATGGTCGTCGAACTGTCCGGCGTTTTTTTGCGGTGAGGCTGTTGATGGAGTACGTGTTGTCCGGGTTCGGATGCAGGTCGCCGGCTGCGTCATACACGATGATGGACCAGAAGCGTCCACCGGCACATTCGACATGGCTGGTTCGTGTGCAGCGCACTTGGTCGAGGAGTTTTTTCATCTGTGGACTCGCCACAGCCTTGACCTTGTGGATCGCTCGTTGGAGTTCCACGACTCCAGGATCGCCGGCGGGAACTGATATTCGTACCCGTCCATCCGAATCGTGAATGCCGGCGTGCGGGCGTTGGAAGTAGTGAAAACGGCAAAGCCTTTATGGATACGGCTCTTGGCGATGTGGTGTGATACGGATTGATATCGGGTAAGCCCTACATCAGCACGATGTCGTACTGCTCCTGACTCAAATTCGACTCCACCTGCAGCGACACCGGCTTGCCAATAAAATCAATCAGCATCGCCAGATGCTGCGACTCTTCCTCGAGAAACAGGTCGATCACCTGCTGCGAAGCCACCACGCGAAACTCGCGCGGATTGAACTGCCGCGACTCGCGCAGAATCTCGCGCAGCACGTCGTAACACACCGTTCGCGGCGTCTTGACCTGCCCCTTGCCCTGGCAAACCGGACAAGGTTCGCAAAGCACATGCGCGAGAGACTCTCGCGTACGTTTGCGCGTCATTTCCACGAGCCCGAGCTGCGAGAACCCATTCACCGTCACACGCGTGCGATCGCGCGACAGCGCCTTCTTCAATTCGCCTAACACCTGATCGCGATGCTCGACATTCTCCATATCGATGAAGTCGATAATGATCACGCCGCCCAGATTGCGCAGACGTAATTGCCGCGCAATGGTGTGCGCGGCTTCGAGGTTGGTCTTGAAGATCGTATCGTCGAAGTTGCGCGCGCCAACATAGCCGCCGGTATTCACGTCGATGGTCGTCATCGCCTCGGTCTGGTCGATCACGAGATAACCGCCCGACTTCAAATCCACGCGGCGCGACAACGCGCGCTGAATTTCCGCCTCGATGTTGTATAGATCGAAGAGCGGCCGCTCGCCGGTGTAGTGGTGCAGCTTGGACGACACCGCCGGCGTGAACTCGGCCGCGAAATCCGCCAGCATCTGATATGTCTCGCGCGAGTCGACCTGAATGCGCGACGACTCGTCGTTGACGAAATCGCGCAGCACGCGTTGCGCGAGATTCAGATCCTGATACAGCAGACTGGTAGGCGGCATGCGCTGACCTTGCGACAGAATCGTCGCCCACGTCTTGCGCAGATACGCGACGTCGCCGGCCAGCTCTTCGCTGGTCGCATCTTCCGCGATGGTGCGCACGATGTAGCCGCCTTTCTCATCGGCGGGCAGCACGGCGGTCAGACGCGCACGCACGGCTTCGCGCTCAGCTTCGCTCTCGATCTTCTGCGAGATGCCGATATGCGGCTCCTGCGGCAGATACACGAGCGTGCGCCCGGCAATGCTTACTTGCGTGGATAGCCGTGCGCCCTTGGTGCCGATCGGATCCTTCACGACCTGCACCATCAGCGTCTGGCCTTCGAAGACGATTTTCTCGATCGGCTGATGCGGTGTTTGATGCTGCGGTTCGCCGGCAATGCGCGGGTGCCAGATGTCGGCAACGTGAAGGAACGCGGCGCGTTCGAGACCGATGTCGATGAAGGCGGATTGCATGCCCGGCAACACGCGTACGACCTTGCCGAGATAGACGTTGCCGACGCGGCCACGCGACAGCGTTCGTTCGACGTGAAGTTCCTGGACGGCGCCTTGCTGGACCAGCGCGACGCGCGTTTCCTGCGGCGTGACATTGATCAGGATTTCTTCATTCATGGTGTTATTTTAGAAGTCGATGCGCGCTGCACGCAGGAGGGCAGCGCATTCAAAAAGCGGCAAACCCATGATACCTGAATAGGACCCGTCGATATGTTCGATAAACTCCGCGGCGCGCCCCTGCACACCGTATGCGCCCGCCTTGCCGAGCGGCTCGCCGCTCGCCGCATAGCGGCGGATCGCATCTGCGTGCAGTGCAGCAAAACGCACCTTCGACACGGATAGCGCGGCGGGCAGCAACGCGCCCTCGGCATCGACGACGGCCACGGCAGTCAGCACTTCGTGGTCGCGGCCGGCGAGGCGTTTGAGCATTGCGACGGCGTCGTCGGCATCGACGGGCTTGCCGAGAATCGCGTCGTCGATCGTGACGGTTGTATCCGCAACCAGAATCGGCCGCGCGGCATGGCCGCCGGCCACGAGGCGCGCGTGCGCCGCATGCGCCTTGGCGACGCACACCCGCTGCACATAGTCGTGCGCGCGTTCGCCGGGCAGTTCGGCTTCGAGCGCTTCGGCGTCTTCATCGGGACGCGGCAGCAGCAGTTCGAAACGCACGCCGAGCTGTTGCAACAGCTCCTGGCGGCGTGGACTCTGCGAAGCGAGGTAGACGAATGGATGCAGCGAAGCGGCGGACGTGGACATGAACAGGTCTCGATGAAGCGGATTGCGTGAGGGCGCGACGGGTGTCGGGCGTCGATCGGTGCGGTGGGAAAATCATCGGTGCGAGCATGACGACGCGTACTGCGCGCACGCCGTTGTGCATGCCAGCATGCGCGTCACTCGGCGTCGCAGATGCAACCCGAAAAACGCGGCGACAAAGCGCGATTCAAACGTGCGCTACAAAGCGCGACCAGGGCGTGCGACTAGAAGACGCTACTACGACACGCCAGGACGACACGCGCGCCGCGCATTCTCCGCGCCGCCTCGTTCGCTCACACGCGATGATAGGGGTGATTTTGCGTGATGGTCCACGCGCGGTAAAGCTGTTCGGCCAGCAGCACGCGGACCATCGCGTGCGGCAAGGTCAGGCTGGAGACGCGCAGCAGCATATCGGCGCGCGCTTTCAACTGAGGATCGAGCCCGTCGGCGCCGCCGATCAGGAACGCCACGTCGCGGCCGTCCTGCTGCCAGCCGGGCAGGGCGCCGGCGAGCTGCATGGTGGTCCAGTCCTTGCCGCGTTCGTCGAGCGCGACAATGCGCGCGTTCTTCGGCAACGCGGCTTCGATTTTCAGCCGCTCGGCGGCCATCACGCTGTCCGCCTGCCGTCCCGACGAGCGCTGCTCGGGTTTGATTTCGCGCAACTCGATGCGCAACTCGGGCGGCATGCGCTTCGCGTATTCGTCGAAGCCGGTGGCGATCCAGTCCGGCATCTTGTGGCCGACGGCGAGGATATGCAGTTTCATGACGGATCGAAAAACGCGAATGTCATCACGGACCAGAGCGTTGTGAAGCGCCCGCGGCCCGCCGGCGACTGACTTACTTGCGGCGTGCGGCCGTCTTGCGCGCGGGCTTCTTCACGGCCGGCGCTGCTTGGTCTTCGTCTTCGTCCTCGTCTTCATCGGGTTCGCTCGAGCGCGCGCCGCCGAACGGATCCGGCGTGGACAGCTTGATGCGCACCGGCTTGTCGCCCCAGATTTCTTCGAGGTTGTAGTATTGGCGCAGCGCCGGTTGCAGGATGTGCACGATCGCGTCGCCGCAATCCACCAGCACCCATTCGCCGACGTCCTCGCCCTCGGTACTGACGATGTCGCCGCCGTTTTCCTTGACGCTCTCGCGCACGCTCGAAGCGAGTGCCTTGGTCTGGCGATTGGAGGTGCCGCTCGCGACGATCACGCGATCGAACAGCGCGGTCAGGTGGCTGGTGTTGAACACCTTGATGTCTTGCGCCTTGACGTCTTCGAGAGCGTCGACGATCACGCGTTGCAGTTTGCGAATATCCATTGAGGTTACCGGTGGTACAGATGATGTTGAAGAATATAGTCCCACACCGCAGTGGGGACATGGCTCGCCGCCTGGTCTTGCTGTTCGTCGCCTGCGAGGGCGAGCCGCTGGCTCACCTGTTCGCGCAGATGCGCGCGAATGTCGGTGGCCGAAACGTTGAACGCAAGCGTCGTATCGATCAGCAAGTGGCCGCAGGGCGTGGCTTGCAGAACGTCGGCGCGGGCACGGCGCGCGTCGATTTCTTTTGCGACCACGGGCGGAATCGACGCGAGGTCGAAGCCGGGCCGCGTGGCCGCGCAAATATGCGCATAGTCGAACAGGCGCCGCCAGTCGCGCCATGTGTCGAGATGCACCAGTTGATCCGCGCCGATCAGGAGCGCAAGCGAGGCCTCCTCGCCTTCGCGTTCACGCCAGCGTTGCAGCGTGTCGACCGTGTAAGTCGGGCCGTCGTGCTCGATTTCGTCGGTCGCGACATGCACGGTTGCGCCCGGCAACACGAGTTCGCTAGCCGCCGCGCGCGTCATGGCAAGCCGATGCACGGCCGGCGAGACGTCCGCTTTCTGCCACGGCTGGCCGGCCGGCAACAGCACGAGTTCGGTCAATTTCAGCACGTGCGCGAAACGCCGCGCGAGCGCGAGGTGGCCGTCGTGGATCGGATCGAAAGTGCCGCCGAGCAGTCCGATCCGGCGAGGCAGGGCAACAGGATGAGCGTTCGGCTTCAGGTGAAGATCCTTTGTCGTGACGATGCGCGGTGCGGGCCTGCGCCTCACACCCACTCGCGCGGCACGAGAAAATCGCTATAAAGACGCGCTTCCGGCGTGCCCGGTTCGGGGTGCCAGTTGTAACGCCAGTTCACCACAGGCGGCATGGACATCAGGATCGATTCCGTGCGCCCGCCGCTCTGCAGCCCGAACAGTGTGCCACGGTCGAAGACCAGATTGAACTCGACGTAGCGCCCGCGCCGGTAGGCCTGGAAATCGCGCTCGGCTTGACCGTACGGAATGTTGCGGCGCTTTTCGACGATCGGCAGGTACGCTTTGAGGAACGCGTCGCCGACGCTTCTGAGCATCGCGAACGATTGATCGAAGCCTGGCGCCGAAAAATCGTCGAAGAAAATTCCGCCGATGCCGCGCGCTTCGTTGCGATGTTTGAGGAAGAAATACTCGTCGCACCAGCGCTTGAAACTCGGGTAGAGGTCCGCGCCATAAGGCTGCAGCGCGTCGCGGCAGGTGCGATGGAAATGCTGCGCGTCTTCCTCGTAGCCGTAGTACGGCGTCAGATCCATACCGCCGCCGAACCAGAACACCGGCTCTTCGCCCGCCTTGGTCGCGATCAGCAGACGCACGTTCATATGCACGGTCGGGCAGTGCGGATTGTGCGGATGCAGCACGAGCGACACGCCCATCGCCTCGAAGCCGCGACCGGCCAGTTGCGGACGGGCCGCGCTCGCCGAGCCCGGCAAGGCGTCGCCCGCGACGTCCGAGAAACCGATGCCGGCCCGCTCGAAGAACTTGCCGCCTTCCAGAATCCGCGTGTAGCCGCCGCCGCGCAGCTTTTCGCCGGGCGCGCGCTGCCATGCGTCAGTGGCGAACGGCGTGCCGTCGAACGCGCCGAGCGTGTCCGCGATATGCGTTTGCAGGCCTTGCAGCCAGCTGCGCACGGCCTGTGCGTCGTAGCTCGAATCGGTCATGAATGCAGATGCTGAGGGCGGCACGCTTGTCGTGCCGCAGGTTCTTCGTGAAGGGCGACGGCCGGGCCCGCGTCAGGGTGAAACCTGCGAAGGCGTGGCCATACGGTTTTCGCTTCGGGCGGAAAAACTGCCGCCGCGGCGGGCTTTGGTCAGGCCACGTTGGGCCCGCGCCGGTTTGTATCGCGCCGTCTTCTGCGGCGGGCGCGGCCACCGGTGCAAAGCGCGACGCAAAACCCCTCGCGAAAACCCGCAGTGTAGCGCCGTTGGCGCTGCGGGCGTGCGTGCGGGGTCGTGCCTCAGTGCTTGCCGTCCGTCTTGACGTCGTGCTTGCGGTTCAACGCACGGTAGCCGATGTCGCGGCGATACTGCATGCCGTCGAACGAGATCTGGTTGATCGTTTCATACGCGACCGACTGCGCGCTGCGCACCGAATCCGCCAGACCCACCACGCACAGCACGCGGCCGCCCGAGGTGGTCAGCTTGCCGTCCGCCAGCGTAGTGCCGGCGTGGAACGTGACCGAATCCGCGGTTTCAGCGGGAATGTCGTTGATGCGGTCGCCCTTGCGCGGCGTGTCCGGATAGTTGTACGCGGCGAGCACGACGCCGAGCGCGGTGCGGCGATCCCACTCCAGTTCCACCGTATCGAGCGTGCCGGCGATAGCCTGCTCGACCACTTTCGAATAGTCGCCCTTCAGACGCGCCATGATCGGCTGCGTTTCGGGGTCGCCCATGCGGCAGTTGAATTCGAGCGTTTTCGGGTTGCCTTGCGCGTCGATCATCAGACCGGCGTACAGGAAACCGGTGTAGCGGATGCCTTCCTTCTCCATGCCGCGCACCGTGGGCAGGATGATTTCGCGCATCACGCGGGCGTGCAGTTGCGGCGTGACGATCGGCGCGGGCGAGTAGGCGCCCATGCCGCCCGTGTTCGGGCCCTGATCGCCGTCGAGCAGACGCTTGTGATCCTGGCTCGACGCGAGCGCCAGCACATGTTTGCCGTCGACCATCACGATGAAGCTGGCTTCCTCGCCGGCGAGGAATTCCTCGATCACGACACGCGCGCCAGCGTCGCCGAGCTTGTTGTCCGACAGCATCATGTCGACCGCGGCGTGCGCTTCTTCCAGCGTTTGCGCAACCACCACGCCCTTGCCGGCGGCGAGGCCGTCGGCCTTGATGACGATCGGCGCGCCCTTGGCGTCGAGATAGGCGTGCGCGGCGGCGACGTCGGCGAAGGTTTCGTATTCGGCCGTGGGGATCGCGTGGCGCTTCATGAACGCCTTGGCGAAGTCTTTCGAGCTTTCCAGCTGAGCGGCTTCTTTGGTCGGCCCGAAAATCTTCAGACCGCGCGAGCGGAACAGATTGACGATGCCAGCCGCCAGCGGCGCCTCCGGCCCGACCAGCGTGAAGGCGATCTGTTCCTGTTCGACGAAATCGGCGAGCGCAGCCGGATCCGTGATGTTGAGGTTGCGCAGACGCTCGTCCTGGGCGGTGCCGCCGTTGCCCGGAGCAACGTAGACGAGCTGAACCCGCGGCGATTGCGCGAGCTTCCATGCGAGTGCATGTTCGCGACCGCCGGAACCGACGACGAGTAACTTCATGTGAATCCCCGAGACTTAGAAACCATAAACGGCTGACGCAGCACGCTCAGCCGTGGAAAGACAGCAAGGTTCGCATGAGGCCCGCAGCAGCCGGTGGCGGCGCGCAGGGCACAGTGCGAACCCGGGTGGTCGCGCGGCGTGAGGCAACACGCACGCCCAATCAGCAACGACGCGAGGGCCGGCGGCGCGGGCGCGGTGCGATGCAAGTGCATGCGCCACGCAGCACGCGCCGCCGGGGCGCGCTCATTCGTCGGCAATCGCGGCGTTTGTATAGACTTCCTGCACGTCGTCCAGATTCTCCAGCGCGTCGAGCAGCTTCTGCATTTTCACGGCGTCTTCGCCGGTGAACTCGACTTCCGTCTGAGGTTTCATCGTCACCTCGGCCAGTTCGGCCTTGAATCCGGCGGCTTCCAGCGCCGACTTCACCTTCGGGAAATCGTTCGGCGGGCACAGCACTTCGATGCTGCCGTCGTCATTCGTGACGACGTCGTCGGCGCCGGCTTCGAGCGCGGCTTCCATCAGCTTGTCTTCCGCCGTGCCGGGCGCGAACAGGAACTGGCCGACATGATCGAACATGAACGACACTGAGCCGTCCGTGCCCATGTTGCCGCCGTTCTTCGAAAACGCGTGACGCACTTCCGCCACCGTGCGCGTGCGGTTGTCGGTCATGGTGTCGACAATCACCGCCGCGCCGCCGATGCCGTAGCCTTCGTAGCGGATTTCTTCGTAGCTTGCGCCGTCCACGCCGCCCACGCCACGCTGGATCGCGCGGTTGACGTTATCTTTCGGCATGTTGGCGTCGTACGCCTTTTCGACGGCGAGCCGCAGACGCGGGTTCGAGTCGATGTCGCCGCCGCCCATGCGCGCCGCGACCTGGATTTCCTTGATGAGCCGCGTCCAGACCTTGCCGCGCTTGGCGTCGGCCGCTGCTTTCTTATGCTTGATGTTGGCCCATTTCGAATGACCCGCCATACCTGTTCTCCATCGCGCGCGCCGGTGGGGCGCACGCATTGTGCAATTGTCGTTGCGATGTCGGGCGCTTGCTCGTGTTCGCGCGCCGTGCGCGCGTTCGCGGTGTTGTGCGCCTCGCTGTCAAACCGCCCGCTGCCTGACGGCCCAGCTCAACTGTTCGTGGCCAACCGCCCGTGGCTGAGCGTCTCGCGCCTGATCACGGCCAGCCGGCCCGGCTCTAGCAGGACCGCGAGTTCGCGGCGCGATTGGGACGGGGCGGTGCGGCTGGCACGCGGCAAACGCCGCGCCGGCCTGCCAAGCCCCGCGAAAGGCGCGATGCGCCAGGCGGTGTGGTAAACGGTGATGCGAGTTGAGCCGCTCTTTGAGCGGATTCGAATTTTATCACGCCGCACGGGGGCGGCAGAGGACGAGATAGCGCTCAACGCCGCGAAAAGTGCGTGGCGACGGCGGCTGACGCACGCCGTCGCGCGCTTTTCGGGGCGCGTTCAGTTTTTCGTGCCGAACAGACGGTCGCCGGCGTCGCCGAGACCCGGCACGATGTACGCGTGCTCGTTCAGATGCGAATCGAGCGAGGCGACATACAGCTTGACGTCCGGATGGGCGTCCTGGAACACCTGCACGCCTTCAGGCGCGGCGACCAGCGCGAGGAACATGATGTTCTCGCCGGCCACGTTGCGGCGCTTGAGCACGTCGACCGCGTGCACGGCGGAATAGCCGGTCGCGACCATCGGATCGCACAGGATGAACACGCGGTCTTCGAGATCGGGCAGGCGCACCAGATATTCCACCGGGCGATGGTCCTCGGCGCGATACACGCCGATGTGGCCCACCCGCGCCGACGGCACGAGTTCCAGCAGGCCGTCCGACATGCCGATGCCGGCCCGCAGCACCGGCACGATCGCCAGCTTCTTGCCGGCGATCACCGGCGCGTCGATCTCGACGAGCGGCGTGGTCAGGCGGCGCGTGGTCATGGGCAGGTTGCGGGTGATTTCATAGCCCATCAGCAGCGTGATTTCGCGCAGCAGTTCGCGGAACGTGCGAGTCGAGGTATCCCGGTCGCGCATATGCGACAGCTTGTGCTGGATCAGCGGGTGATCGAGGATGAAGAGATTGGGAAAACGGCTGTCCTGGGTCATGGCGGGTGCGCACGGGGCGGCTAGAGGGATCGGTTCGGCGCGCCGCGCGGCCGGAGAACCGGCTGGCTGGCGGACGCGCCACGGCGCAAGTTTACCGAAAGAGTGCCGCCCGAAGATACCGGAGATTGCACAGGCCCGGCACAGTCCGGCACCGATTCTTCTAGAATCGGGGAAACTTTTGCCGCGAGAGGGCCCTGGATCTGTCGCCGGGGTCGAGGCCGAGGGGCGAGCGCTCGAGGCGGTCCGCGGTTTCCCGAGAACGCGGCCTCAGACCTGTCGTATTGCGCCAAGCTCTGAGGAACGTGGAAAACTTGCCGCGGCCCGGCGTTTTTCACGCGGCACAACTTCACGAGGAGAACATTGATGGACATGGGAATCGCAGGACGCACGGCGCTGGTCTGCGCGGCCAGCAAGGGCCTGGGGCGCGGCTGCGCGGAAGCGCTCGCCGCCGAAGGCGTCAACCTGACGATCGTCGCGCGCACCGCCGAGACGCTGGAAGCGACCGCCGCGGAGATCCGCAAGCAAAGCGGCGTGGAAGTGAAGACGGTGGCCTGCGACATCACCACGCCGGAAGGCCGCGCGGCGGCGCTCGCCGTTTGTCCGCAGCCGGACATTCTGGTCAACAACGCGGGCGGCCCGCCGCCGGGCGACTTCCGCGACTTCACGCATGAAGACTGGATCCGCGCGCTCGAGAGCAACATGCTCACGCCGATCGAACTGATACGCGCGACCATCGACTCAATGAGCGCGAACGGTTACGGCCGCATCGTCAATATCACGAGTTCGGCGGTGAAGGCGCCGATCGACGTGCTCGGCTTGTCCAACGGCGCGCGCTCGGGGCTGACAGGCTTCGTCGCGGGACTCGCGCGCAAGGTCGCGCCCACCGGTGTGACCATCAACAACCTGCTGCCGGGACTGTTCGACACCGACCGCATCGGCGTTACTTTTCAGGCGCAAGCCAAGGCGCAAAACATTTCCGTCGACGAGGCGCGCAAGCAGCGCACGAAGACGATCCCCGCCGGCCGTTTCGGCACGCGCGAGGAATTCGGCGCCGCCTGCGCGTTTCTGTGCAGCGTGCATGCCGGCTACATCACCGGACAGAACTGGCTGATCGACGGCGGCGCCTATCCCGGCACGTTCTGAGCGGCCCATCATCGAGCATCGCCACAACAACGACAATCACCACGGTTTCAGGAGTCTTACGTCATGACCACCCGCATCGCGCTGATCGCGCACGATCACAAAAAGGACGATATCGTCAAACTGGCCGGCGAATACGTCGACACGCTCAGGCGCTGCGACATCGTGGCGACCGGCACGACCGGCGGGCGCATTGCCGCCACTCACGGCCTCACGGTCGAGCGGATGTTGTCCGGCCCGCACGGCGGCGATCTGCAGATCGGCGCGCAACTCGCGGAAGGGCGCGTGGACATGGTGATCTTCCTGCGCGACCCGATGACGCCGCAGCCGCACGAGCCGGACATCAACGCGCTGGTACGCGCGTGCGACGTGCACAACATTCCGTGCGCGACCAATATTTCGACGGCGCGCATGGTGCTCGACTCGCTGACCTTGCGGCTCACGCAACAGGTTTGAGCTTTCGCTCCCGGCACGCCTGAATCAAAACCAACCTCAAGGAGACGTGATGACCAAAGCAATCCGATTCGATAAAACCGGCGGTCCCGAAGTGATGAAGTGGGTCGACGTCGAAGTCGGTGAGCCGGGCACGGGCGAGATCCGCGTCAGGCAGACGGCGGTCGGGCTGAACTATATCGACGTGTACTTCCGCACCGGTCTCTATCCGTTGCCGCTGCCCGGCGGCCTCGGCATGGAAGCGGCCGGCGAAGTGACGGCGCTCGGCGCGGGCGTGAGCGGTCTGAAGGTGGGCGATCGGATCGCGTACGTGGGACGTCCGCCCGGCGCGTATGCGCAGGAACGTGTGCTGCCCGCCGCGCAGGTCGTGAAGGTGCCCGACGCGCTGAGCGACGAGCAGGCCGCCTCGGTGATGCTGCAAGGCCTGACCGCGCACTATCTGCTGCGCCGCACGTATCCCGTGAAAGCCGGCGACACGATCCTGATCCAGGCCGCGGCGGGCGGCGTCGGTCTGCTGGTGTGCCAGTGGGCGAAGGCGCTCGGCGCGACGGTGATCGGCACGGTCGGCTCGGATGAGAAAGCGGAGATCGCCACGGCGCACGGTTGCGATCACGCGATCGTCTACACGCGCGAGAACTTCACCAAACGCGTGCGCGAGATCACCAACGGCGCGGGCGTACCGGTGGTGTACGACTCGATCGGTAAAGACACGTTTACGGGCTCGCTCGATTGCCTTGCGCCGCTCGGCCTGTTCGTGAGCTTCGGCAACGCGTCGGGGCCGCTGCCGCCGATCGATTCGTCGGAATTCGCGGGACGTGGGTCGCTGTTCTTCACACGGCCTACGCTCTTTACCTACATCGCCAAACGCAGCGACTACGAGGCGGCGTCCACTGAGTTGTTCGACGTGCTGGTGTCGGGCAAGGTCAAGACGAGCATCAATCAGCGCTACGCTTTGTCGGACGTCGGCCGTGCGCATGCGGATCTCGAAGGGCGCCGCACGACGGGCTCGACGGTGCTCCTGCCGTAACGCACGGCGACGACCTGAGCGCGAGAGCGAAGGCCGTATAAAAACGAAGCTCATCGAAGGACGCGCCAAAGCCGTGGTCAAACCGGCGCCGCACGCCGCAAAACGAGGCCCAGTCAACCCGAGGCCGTTCCATCGCAGGATGGAACGGCCTCGTCCGTTTACGCGATTTTTATACTCGCCACTCCATCTTTGACCAGGCCTTTACACGGTTCGGCATAACGTTGCGGCTATCCAAAGTCCGTGTAATGGAGAACAAAAATGGATGTGCTGTATGTCGGGGGGCTCGTGCTGTTTGCCGCGCTGACCTTCGCTTTGATTGCCGGCTGCGAGAAGTTGATGCAGTTCCGTCGTGGGCAGGGAGCGCGCTGATGAACTGGATTCTGTGGTTATCGGGCGCGGCCACCGCGCTGCTGTTCGTCTATCTGGTCTATGCGCTGTTGCGCGCGGAGGACATTGAATGAACTCGAACAATGTCCTGCAAGCGGGCCTTTTCATCGTCGTGCTGCTGGCAGCCGCGGTGCCGATGGCCCGCTATCTTAGCGCCGTGATGGACGGCAGTTCGCGCGTGGTCCGCTTCGGCGGTCCCGTCGAACGTCTGCTGTATCGCATCGCGGGTGTCGATGCGTCGAAGGAAATGAGCTGGAAGCACTACGCGATCGCCACGATCGCGTTCAACGTGCTCGGCGTGGCGTTCCTGTACGTGCTGTTGCGCGTGCAAGGCTGGCTGCCGGGCAACCCGCAGCAGTTCGGCCCAATGACCGTGGATGGCGCGTTCAATACCGCGATCAGTTTCGTGACCAACACGAACTGGCAGGATTACACGCCTGAGCAGACGGTCGGCTATCTGACGCAGATGCTCGGCTTCACGGTGCAGAACTTCTTCTCGGCGGCCACCGGCATCGTGGTGGTGATCGCGCTGATTCGCGGCTTTGCGCGTCACACCGCGCAAACCATCGGCAACTTCTGGGTCGATCTCACGCGCGTCACGCTGTACGTGTTGCTGCCGATGGCGGCGATCGTCGCGGCGCTGTTGATGAGCCAGGGCGTGGTGCAGAACTTCAAGGCCTATCAGGACGTGCCGACGCTGCAAACCACCACGTACGCCGCGCCGAAGCTCGACGCGCAAGGCAACCCGGTGAAGGACGCCAAGGGCAATCCGGTGACGGTCGATACGCCCGTGAAGACGCAAACCCTCGCCATGGGCCCGGTCGCCTCGCAGGAAGCGATCAAGATGCTCGGCACCAACGGCGGCGGCTTCTTTAACGGCAACTCGGCGCATCCGTATGAAAACCCGACGCCGTTCTCCAACTTCCTGCAGATCTTCTCGATCCTGATCATTCCCGCGGCGCTGGCGCTGGTGTTCGGCCGCATGATCGCGGACCGCAGGCAGGGCGTGGCCGTGCTCGCCGCCATGACGATCGCGTTCGCCGTCTGCGTGTTCGGCGAGATCAGCGCGGAGCAGGGCGGCAATCCGGCCATCGCCGCCTTGCATGTCGATCAGTCGGCTAACGCGCTGCAATCGGGCGGCAACGCGGAAGGCAAGGAAACGCGCTTCGGCATCGCGCAGTCGGGCATCTTCACGGTCGCGACCACCGCGGCTTCGTGCGGCGCGGTTGCGAACACGCACGACTCGCTGACGCCGATCGGTGGCCTCTATCCGATGCTGCTGATGCAACTCGGCGAAGTGATCTTCGGCGGCGTGGGTTCCGGCATGTACGGCATGCTCGTGTTCGCGATGCTGGCCGTGTTCGTGGCGGGGCTGATGATCGGCCGCACGCCGGAATACGTCGGCAAGAAGATTGAAGCGTACGAGATGAAGATGGTGTCGATTGTGGTTTTGCTGACGCCGCTGCTGGTGCTGGTCGGCACGTCGATCGCGGTGCTCACCGACGCTGGCAAGGCGGGCATCGCCAACCCCGGCGCGCACGGTTTCTCCGAAATCCTCTACGCGTTCAGTTCTGCGGCCAATAACAACGGCAGCGCGTTCGCGGGCCTCACCGTGAGCACGCCGTTCTACAACTGGCTCACCGCGATCGCGATGTGGTTCGGCCGCTTCGGCACGATCATTCCGGTGCTCGCGATTGCCGGTTCGCTCGCCGCGAAAAAGCGCATCGGCGTGACGGGCGGCACGTTGCCCACGCATGGACCGCTGTTCGTCGTGCTGTTGCTCGGCACGGTGCTGCTGGTCGGCGCGCTGACTTATGTGCCCGCGCTCGCGCTCGGTCCTGGTGTCGAACATCTGATCATGATGGGCGCCCATTGAGGCGGCCCAATGAGATGACGCAAGCGGCCCATGACTGACCAGGCGCAAACGGGAAATTCGAGGATTCAATGACTGAACATAATGCAACCCGGTCCATGTTCGACCCAGCGCTGCTGCGCCCGGCGATTGTGGACTCCTTCAAGAAGCTGACGCCGCGCACGCAGTTCCGCAATCCGGTGATGTTCTGCGTGTATATGGGAAGCATTCTCACGACCATTCTCTGGATCGCCGCGCTCGGCGGCCAGGCCGAGGCGCCCGCGGGCTTCATTCTCGCGGTCACCTTGTGGCTGTGGTTCACGGTGCTGTTCGCCAACTTCGCGGAAGCGCTCGCCGAAGGCCGTTCGAAGGCCCAGGCCGCGTCGCTGCGCAGCGCGAAGAAAGACGTGATGGCCAAGAAGTTGAACGAGCCGCATCCGAAGTCGCCGATCCGCATTCTGACGGCTTCCGATCTGCGCAAGGGCGACGTCGTGCTAGTCGAAACCGGCGACGTGATTCCCGCCGACGGTGAAGTGGTCGACGGTGTCGCGTCGGTCGACGAATCGGCGATTACGGGCGAATCCGCGCCGGTGATCCGCGAGTCGGGCGGCGACTTTTCGTCTGTGACGGGCGGTACGCGCGTGCTGTCGGACTGGATCGTGGTGCGCGTTACGGCAAATCCGGGCGAGGCGTTCCTCGACCGCATGATCGCGATGGTGGAAGGCGCGAAGCGTCAGAAAACGCCGAATGAAATCGCGCTGACCATTTTGCTGGTCGCGTTGACGATCGTGATGCTGCTCGCCACCGCCACGCTGCTGCCGTTCTCGATGTTCTCGGTCGAAGCCGCGCATCTGGCCAATTCGGCGGGCCACGTAGTGACGATTACCGCGCTGGTCGCGCTGCTGGTATGTCTGATTCCGACGACCATCGGCGGCTTGTTGTCGGCGATCGGCGTGGCCGGCATGAGCCGGATGATGCAGGCGAACGTGATCGCCACCTCGGGCCGCGCGGTGGAAGCGGCCGGCGACGTCGACGTGCTGTTGCTCGACAAGACCGGCACCATCACACTCGGCAATCGCCAGGCTTCGCAATTCGTGCCGGCGCCGGGTTTGACGGAAGAAGCACTTGCGGATGCCGCGCAACTCTCGTCGCTCGCCGACGAAACGCCGGAAGGCCGCAGCATCGTCGTATTGGCGAAGCAGCGCTTCAACATTCGTCAACGCGACATGGCCTCGCTGCATGCCACGTTCCTTGCGTTCACCGCGCAAACGCGCATGAGCGGTGTCGATCTGCCGGGCCGCGAAATTCGCAAGGGTGCGGCCGATGCGGTGAAGAACTACGTCGAGGCCAACGGTGGCCGTTTCCCGAATGAAGTGAGCAACGCCGTGGCCGAAGTCGCCCGGCGCGGCAGCACGCCGCTAGTGGTCGCCGAAAAAGGCGAGCAGGGCGCGCGCGTGCTTGGCGTGATCGAGTTGAAGGACGTGGTGAAGGGCGGCATCAAGGAACGTTTCGCCGAACTGCGCAAGATGGGCATCAAGACCGTCATGGTGACGGGCGACAACCGTCTGACGGCGGCGGCGATTGCCGCGGAAGCCGGCGTCGACGACTTCCTCGCCGAAGCCACACCGGAAGCGAAGCTCGCCACGATCCGCGCGCACCAGGCCGAAGGCCGCCTCGTCGCGATGACCGGCGACGGCACCAACGACGCCCCGGCGCTCGCGCAGGCCGACGTCGCGGTGGCGATGAACACCGGCACGCAGGCCGCGAAAGAAGCGGGCAACATGGTCGACCTCGATTCGAATCCGACCAAGCTGATTGAGATCGTCGAGATCGGCAAGCAGATGCTGATGACGCGCGGTTCGCTCACTACGTTCTCGATTGCCAACGACGTCGCCAAATACTTCGCGATCATTCCGGCCGCGTTCGCCACGACCTATCCGGCGCTGAACGCGCTGAACGTGATGCATCTGGCCACGCCCGCCTCGGCGATCATGTCGGCGGTGATCTTCAACGCGCTGATCATCGTGCTGCTGATTCCGCTGGCGCTCAAAGGCGTGCGTTATCGCGCGCTGGGCGCGGCGATCCTGCTTCGTCGCAATCTGCTGGTCTACGGTTTGGGCGGGATCATCGTGCCGTTCATCGGCATCAAGCTGATCGATATGGTGCTGGCCGCATTCGGCTGGGTTTGAGCGCTGGTTCAAGAGGAAATATTCATCATGAAAAATTTGTTCCGTCCGTTGATCGTGATTTTCGCGGTGCTTACCGCCGTGACCGGACTTGCCTATCCCGCAGTAATGACCGCCGTCGGTCAGGCGGCTTTCAGCGATCAGGCCAACGGCAGCATGCTCGAACAGGACGGCAAGGTGGTCGGCTCGAAGCTGATCGGCCAGCAGTTCGATGCGCCGCAATACTTCTGGGGCCGCCTGTCGGCCACCAGCCCGATGCCGTACAACGCGCAGGGTTCGGGCGGTTCGAATCTCGGCCCGACTAATCCCGCGTTGCTCGACGAAATCAAAGGCCGTATCGATGCATTGAAAACGGCCGGCACGGATATGTCGAAGCCGGTGCCGGTGGATCTGGTGACGTCGTCGGGCAGCGGTCTCGATCCGGAGATCAGCCCGGCCGCGGCGGCTTATCAGATCGAGCGCGTCGCCAAGGCACGCAAGCTTGCGGCGAACGACGTGCAGGCGCTGGTGGATCGCTATACGAGCGGCCGTCAGTTTGGCATTCTCGGCGAGCCGCGCGTGAACGTGCTGCAACTGAACCTGGCGCTCGACGAGATGAAGCACGGCTGATCGACGAAACGCTGTAGCGCTTTGCTTCGCAAAGGCGGTGTCCGCGCGACTCCGCCTTTGCCTTTTGACGGCGCGACGCAATTTAGGTAAGAGTGCCGTCATTTGCGGCCGGCCCGCCGCCGTGCCACCATGCAGACACCGACGCTCGCCCAACGATGAAAACCACTGAGCATGAACCGCCCCGATCCCGATGAGTTGCTCGACAAGCTGCAACGCGACGAAGAAAAACGTCAGCGAGGCAGGCTGAAGATTTTTTTCGGCGCGTCGGCGGGCGTCGGCAAAACCTATGCGATGTTGCAGGCCGCGCGCCGCCGTCACGACGAAGGCGCGGACGTGGTGGTCGGCATCGCCGAAACGCATGGCCGCACCGAAACTGCGGCGCTGCTCGAAGGGCTCGACGTGCTGCCGCTCGCGCAGATCGAGTATCGCGGCCGCAAGCTCGGCGAGTTCGATCTCGACGCCGCGCTCGCGCGCAAGCCGACGCTGATTCTCGTCGACGAACTCGCGCATTCGAACGTGCAGGGCGCGCGGCATCTGAAGCGCTGGCAGGACGTGTATGAACTGCTCGACGCGGGCATCGACGTCTATACGACGGTCAACGTCCAGCACCTCGAAAGCCTGAACGACGTGGTCGGCCAGATCACCGGCATTCGCGTCTGGGAGACGGTGCCGGACCGAGTGTTCGACCGCGCCGACGAAGTCACGCTAGTCGACCTGCCCGCCGAGGAACTGCTCGACCGCATGCGCGACGGCAAGGTGTACATGCCGCAGCAGGCCGAGCGTGCGGTGCGCAACTTCTTTCGCAAAGGCAATCTGATTGCGCTGCGCGAACTGGCGTTGCGCCGTACCGCGGATCGCGTCGATGCGCAAATGCACGAGTACCGGGCGGACCGTTCGATCCAGCGCATCTGGCAGGCGCGCGAGCGTTTGCTGGTGTGCGTCGGCCCCGGCCCGGAAGCACCGATGCTGGTGCGCGCGGCGGCGCGCCTCGCCGCCAGCCTGAAGGCCGACTGGATCGCTGTCTATGTGGAAACGCCGGCATTGCAGCGTCTGCCCGACGCGCGCCGCGAACGCACGTTGAACGCGCTGAAACTCGCCGCGGAACTCGGCGCCGAAACCGCCACGCTGGCGGCCGCCGACGCGGCCGTCGCCTTGATCGGCTATGCGCAGGCGCGCAACGTATCGAAGCTGGTGGCCGGCGCGTCGGCACGCACGGGCGTGAGGCGCTGGCTGCGTCGTCCGCTCGGCGAACGGATCGCCGAGAAGGCGGCCGATCTCGATCTCACGCTGATTCGCGCGTCGTCCGAGCGCGACGGCGGCGAGCATCGGCACCTGTTGAACACCACCGCGAACGCATGGCGCGAGGCGCTCAGCGCGGCGCGCGAACGCCGCTCGCCGCCGCGCGCCTACGGCTTCGCGCTGTTGATCTGCGCGGCCATCACGCTGCTGGCGAGCCAGTTGATCGACCATATCGATCTGACCAATCTCGTCATGCTGTATCTGCTCGGCGTGATCTTCGCCGCGGTGAAGCTGGGGCGCGGACCCGGCGTGGTGCTGTCGTTCATGAGCGTGGCCGCGTTCGATTTCTTCTTCGTACCGCCGCGCATGTCGCTGTCGGTCTCCGATACGCAATATCTGCTGACTTTTCTGGGCATGCTGCTGACCTCGCTGGTGATCAGCCATCTCACTTCGAGCCTGCGCCGCGAGGCGAGCGTGGCGCGCCGTCGCGAACAGCGCACTGGCGCGATGTACGCCATGGCGCGCGAACTGGCCGCGGCGCTGACCACGGAACAGATCGTCGGTATCGGCAGCCGGCATGTGAGCGAGGTGTTCGGCGCGCGTGTCGCGATTCTGTTGCCGGACAGCGCCGATCAGGTGAAGCAGAAGATCGAGGATCCCGACGCGACGATCACGCTCGAAGGCGAATTGCTCGATAGCGACGTCGGCCAATGGGTCTACGACCAGCAGAAGCCGGCCGGCCACGGCACCGACACGCTGCCGGCGGCCGCCGCGCTCTACCTGCCGCTCAAGGCGCCGATGCGCACGCGCGGCGTGCTCGCCGTGGTGATGCGCGACGAGGGCGAACTCGACGTGCCCGAGCAGCAGCGCATGCTCGACGCGTTCGCCGCGCAGATCGCGCTCGCGCTGGAGCGGGTGCATTACGTCGACATCGCGCGCGATGCGCTCGTCAACATGGAGTCGGAGCGCCTGCGCAACTCGTTGTTGTCGGCGATCTCGCACGATCTGCGCACGCCGTTGACGACCATCGTCGGCTTCTCGTCGATGCTCGCGCAAGCGCCCGAGGCGCAGCCCAACAGCGAGCTGGTCGAAGCGATTCACGAGGAAGCGCTGCGCATGACCGGCATCGTCACGAATCTGCTCGACATGGCGCGTCTGCAGGCGGGCAGTCTGCAACTGAACCAGCAATGGACGCTGCTCGAAGAGACGGTGGGCGCCGCGCTGCGGGCTTGCAAACGCGTGCTGGCGAATCATCCCGTGCAAGTAAAACTGCCCGCCGATCTGCCGCTCCTGCATCTCGACGCCGTGCTGACGGAGCGCCTCTTCTCCAACCTGTTCGAGAATGCCGCGAAATACACCGCGCCGGCCACGCCGCTGACCATCGGCGCGCAGCGTCTCGACGCGGACGGCAAGTCGTTCGTGCGCGTGACCGTCGACGATAGCGGCCCGGGTCTGCCCGCCGGCATGGAAGCACGCGTGTTCGAGAAATTCACGCGCGGCGAGAAGGAGTCGGCCAAGCCGGGCATTGGCCTGGGACTGGCGATCTGCCGCGCGATCGTGGAAGCGCACGGCGGTACAATCGGCGCGCTCAATCGCATGTCCGCGGACGGCCGTGTCGAAGGCGCGCGCTTCTGGTTCACGCTGCCGGTGGAGACGCCGCCCGACGCGCCGGATGCACTGGAAAACGAAGGCGCCGATTCCTTGACCCACGCCGATACCGGCGGCGATTCAACTCTCAACCCGCTTTCCAAGCCTAGCCATGAGTGACCCGAGCATCACCGTCGTCCTGATCGAAGATGAAAAGCAGATTCGCCGCTTTGTGCGAACGGCGCTGGAAGGCGAGGGCATCGTCGTGCACGACGCCGAGACCGGCAAGCAGGGTCTCGTCGAAGCCGCGACGCGCAAGCCCGATCTGGTGATCGTCGATCTCGGTCTGCCTGATACCGACGGTCTCGACGTGATCCGCGAACTGCGCGGCTGGAGTGAGCTGCCGGTGATCGTGCTGTCGGCGCGCACTCAGGAGAGCGAAAAAGTCGCCGCGCTCGATGCCGGCGCGGACGATTACCTCACCAAGCCGTTCGGCGTGTCCGAGTTGCTGGCGCGGATTCGCGCGCATATGCGGCGGCGCAATCAGGGCGGCGCCAACGAAACGCCGCAGGTGCGCTTCGGCACGGTGACCGTCGATCTCGCACTGCGGCAGGTGAGCCGCGAGGGCGCGGTCGTCCATCTGACGCCGATCGAATACCGGCTGCTCGCGACGCTGGTGCGCCACGCCGGCCGCGTGCTGACGCACCGCCAGTTGCTGCGCGAGGTGTGGGGGCCGTCACATGTCGAGAGCCATCACTATTTGCGCATCTATATGGCGCATCTGCGTGGCAAGCTGGAGCGCGACCCGGCGCAACCGGAGCACATCGTCACGGAAACGGGTGTCGGATACCGGCTGGTGGGCGCGGTTTGAGCATGCGGCGGCAATTTGCCACCGCGCGACGCGCGTTCCGGCGGCGAGCGCCGACCGGCGGCCTTGGGCTATTTTGGTATGATTACATTTCGTAAGGACGACCTTGCGGTTTTCACAAACGGGGACGGCCCCATCTGACCATGGAGCTGTCTCATGTCCTGGATTCTTCTGTTGATTGCCGGTTTGCTCGAAATCGCGTGGGCCGCCGGTCTCAAAACCTCCGATGGTTTTACTCGCCTGTGGCCGTCCGTGTTCACGATCGTGACGGCGCTCGGCAGCTTCGTGCTGCTCGCCATGGCCATGCGTCAGTTGCCGCTCGGCACGGCGTACGCGGTATGGACGGGAATCGGCGCGGTCGGCGCGTTCATCTTCGGAATCGTGGTGATGGGCGAGGCGTTGACCGTCGCGCGAGTCGCCAGCGCGGCGCTGATCGTGATCGGGTTGATCGGCCTGAAGCTGTCTTCCGGGCATTGAGCCCCGCATTTCAACCCGCTGCCGGGCGTCTTTACCCAATCCGCGTGCGCCCGGCCCTCGCCTCCATTCAAGCCGCCCATTTATTCGCCGCTCTGCGTTCTGCGAATTAAGGTGGCTATAATGAGATCGAATCCAACCTGAAATTGTCCGCGGCCCATTTGGCGCGACCGGCTTGGCGCGGGTCTGACGACTTCGATGCGCGGCCCCATTCGTGGCCCGTCGTAGCGCCCGGCACGCACAGCGCGCCTGGAGGCGGCCATGCTTGAATCACTTTCGCTCGCGGCGGGCCTCTCATGGGGCAGCGGCCTGCGCCTCTACCTGACGGTCCTGCTGGCCGGCGTGTTCGCCCGGCTCGGCCTCGTCCATCTTCCCGATACGCTGTCCGCGTTGTCCTCGCCGTGGGTCATCGGCGTGGCCGGCGTGCTGACTGTCACCGAATTTCTCGCCGACAAGATTCCCGCGTTCGATTCGCTGTGGGACGCGGTTCATACCTTCATCCGTATTCCGGCCGGCGCCGTGCTGGCCGCCGGCGCGCTAGGCCATGCCGACCCTGCGCTGCTGACGGTGGCCGCGCTCGCGGGCGGCACGTTGGCGGGCACGGCGCACCTCGCGAAAGCGGGCACCCGCGCGCTGATCAATCTGTCGCCGGAACCGGTGTCGAATGTGGTGACCTCGACCGCTGAAGACGGACTCGTGTTCGGCGGCATGCTGCTCGCGCTGTTCGTGCCGCTCGTTTTTCTGGTGTTGATGATCGGTTTCCTGATGCTGGCCGGCTGGGCGTTGCCACGGCTTTGGCGTGGGGTGCAGGGCGGTTTTCGCGGCATGGCGACGCACATGGTGTCGCGCTTCGCCAGGAGCAGGCACGATTGAGCGATACGGTACGGAGTTCCACGGCGCGCAGAGCTTTACCGGTGACGACGCGCCGGTTCGGCGGCATGGATCTGTTGCGCCAGTCCATTCGCATGACGTCACGCGACTGGCGCGCGGGCGAGCTGACGATGCTGCTGCTGGCGCTGGTGCTGGCCGTGGCGGCTTTGTCGAGCGTCGGCTTTCTGGCTGACCGTCTGCATCAGGGGCTCGAGCGCGACGCGCGGCGCATGATCGCCGCCGACTTCATCGTGCGGGCCGATCATCCGGTCGATCCGCAATTCGCCGCGCAAGCTAAGGCGCTCGGCCTGAATACCGCCAGCACGGCGATCTTTCCCAGCATGATCAATTCGACCGGCGCGCAGCCGGTCTCGCGGCTCGCCGCCATCAAGGCGGTGTCGCCCGGTTATCCGTTGCGCGGCGCGTTGCGCATTGCTTCGGCACCGGGCGCGGCGGACCACCCGGCGCAGTCGATTCCGCCGCCGGGCGTCGTGTGGGTCGATCAGGCGCTGCTCGATGCGTTGAAGGTGCACGTCGGCGATCGCGTGAAAGTCGGCGGTCGTGACTTCACGATCGGCGCGGTGATCACGCGCGAACTCGACCGCGGCTTCTCGTTCGTCAACTTCTCGCCGCGCCTGATGCTGCGCGCCGACGACGTGCCGTCCACCGGCCTCGTCACCTATGGCAGCCGCGTGACCTATCGCTTGCTGGTCGCGGGCACGGACGAGTCGGTGGCGCGCTTCGCGCAGTTCGCGCATGAGCGTGTGGACGGCGGCAAGATGCGCGGCGTCGCGCTCGAATCGTTGCAGGACGGCCAGCCGCAAGTGCGTCAGACGCTCGATCGCGCGAGCCACTTCCTCACGCTCGTCTCGCTGCTCACCGCGTTGCTGGCGGCCGTGGCGATTGCGATGGCCGCGCATCGGTATATGCGCCGGCATCTGGACGGCTGCGCGGCGATGCGTTGCCTCGGCGTCAGCCAGTCGACTTTGCGTGCGCTCTTCACGCTCGAATTCGTCGGGCTCGGTTTGATCGGCGGCGCGCTGGGCGTGGCGCTCGGTTTTCTGGGGCATCTCGCGTTGCTCACGTGGCTCGGCAGTCTGATCGATGTCGTGCTCCCGTATCCGACAGCGTGGCCGGCGCTCGAAGGCATCGCGGCCGGTCTCGTGCTGCTGCTGGGCTTCGCCTTGCCGCCGCTGTTGCCGCTCACGCGCGTGCCGCCGGTACGCGTGCTGCGCCGCGAATGGGGCGAAGCGGGGCGCACGGCGTGGGCGGCCTACGCGCTCGGCATCGCGCTGTTCGCCGCGCTGCTGATCATCGCGGCGGGCGAGTTGAAGCTCGGTGGAATCGTGGCCGGTGGCTTCGCGGGCGGGATGCTGGTGTTCGCGTGCATCGCGCGGCTGGCGCTGTGGGGCGCGGCGCGCGTCGTGCGCAGCGAGCGCGTGAATGCGAGCATCGGCTGGCGTTATGCGCTGGCGTCGCTCGAACGGCGCAGCAGCGCGAGCGCGTTGCAGATCACCGCGCTCGGCATCGGCCTGATGTGCCTGTTGCTCATCGCGATGACGCGCAACGACCTCGTGGCCGGCTGGCGCAAATCGACGCCGCCCGATGCGCCGAACGAATTCATCATCGATATCCAGCCCGACCAGCGCGACGCCGTCACGCAGTATCTGAGTACGCACGGCGTGCCCGGCACGGTGCTCGCGCCGATGGTGCGCGGCCGGCTGACGGCGATCAACGGCAAGCCGGTCAACCCCGATTCCTTCAAGGGCGACGACGCCAGGCGTCTGGTGGATCGCGAATTCAATCTCTCGTACACGACCGAGCTGCCCGACGACAACCGCCTCGCAGCCGGCACCTGGTACGGCGACACGAAAACGCCGCAGATTTCGATCGAGCAGGGCCTCGCCAAGCTGATCAACGTGAAGCCCGGCGACATGTTGCGTTTCGACGTGACCGGCTTGCAGATCGACGCGCCGGTCACGAGTGTGCGCAAGCTCGACTGGGGTTCGTTCAAGGTCAACTTTTTCGTGCTGATGCCGCCCGCCGCGCTGCAGGATTTCCCGGCGACGTTCATCACGAGTTTTCATTTGCCGCAGGAAAAACAGTCGACCATCGACGGCCTGATCGCCGCCTATCCGAACCTCACGGCCATCGACACCGGCCCGATTCTCGCGCAGGTGCAGCGCGTGCTGCAGCAGGTGATCGGCGCGGTGCAATTCCTGTTCGCGTTCACGCTCGCAGCGGGCGTGCTCGTGCTGTACGCGGCGCTCGCCGGCACGCGCGATGAGCGTATGCGAGAATCCGCGCTGCTGCGCGCGCTGGGCGCATCGCATCGCCAGGTGCGGGCGGTGCAGGTCGCCGAGTTCGTCGCGGTGGGCGCATTGGCGGGCGCGATGGCGGCGGCCGGTGCGCAGGCCATCGGCTATGTGCTGGCGACGCGTGTGTTCGAGTTCTATCTGAGTTTCAATCCCTGGTTGTTGCCGGCGGGCATTGCCGCCGGCATCGCGTGCGCCGGTGTGGGCGGCTGGCTGAGCCTGCGGCATGTGCTGGCGCGGCCCGCGTTGCAATCGTTGCGGGACGCGTGAATTTTCTTATCGGTTGGTGAGCAGGTATGAGTGATTTGAACGACGAGGTGTCCGCGGCGCAGCCGACGGCCTTCGAACTGGTGGGCGGCGAAGCGCGTGTGCGCGAACTGGTCGACCGCTTTTACGATCTGATGGATCTCGAAGCGGACTTCGCCGGAATCCGCGCGTTGCATCCCGAATCGCTCGACGGTTCGCGCGACAAGTTTTTCTGGTTTCTGTGCGGCTGGATGGGCGGTCCCGATCATTACATCAGCCGCTTCGGTCATCCGCGTTTGCGCGCGCGGCATCTGCCGTTCGCGATCGCCTCCAGCGAGCGCGATCAGTGGCTCAGGTGCATGGCTTGGGCAATGGAAGATGTCGGTCTCGACGAGCCGCTGAGAGAGCGCCTGCTCGGCTCGTTCTTCGAAACGGCTGACTGGATGCGCAACCGGAATGGCTAACGGGTTGGACTCGGACCAGTTTTCCGCTGACGACGCTAATTTGCCGCAGGAAGCGCGCGAGGTTCTCGACTGCTGGTTCGGTGTACCCGGCACGCCGGAGTACGACACCGAGCGCAAAATCTGGTTTTCACGCAATGCGGCCTTCGACGCGATGTTGCGGGAACGCTTCGGTGCGTTGATCGAACTGGCACGCGAATCGATGCTCGATAACTGGACGCAGACACCGCTAGGCGCGCTGGCGCTTGTCATCGTGCTGGATCAGTTCTCGCGCAATTGTCATCGCAATACAGCGCGCGCATTCGCAGCTGACCAGAAAGCCTTGCATATCGCGCGGCAGATGATTGCGAGCGGGGCGGACCGCTTGTTGCCTACCGCGCATCATCGTGCGTTCGCTTATCTGCCGTTCGAGCACGACGAAACACCTGAGAGCCAGCGTGAGTCGCTGCGTCTATTCGAACAGTTAAAAGCGGAGCCAGGCGGCAAATCGTATTACCGCTCCGCGGTGCGGCACGCGGAAATCATCGAGCGTTTCGGGCGCTTTCCGCATCGCAATGCGACGCTCGGGCGTACCTCGACGGCTGAAGAAATCGCCTTTTTGCGTACACCCGGTTCATCGTTTTAGATGCGCGGCGCCCGTGCTTTTCGTCGATCGCCGCTCTCGCGGCCCGTGGCGTAAGCACGCAAATCACGCCAGTTCGTTCGCTTCACCCACGCAAGGCAAGGCGGCCGCTCGTGCATGCATGCAGCCGGTTATAAGGGGAAAAGTGGGAAGCGAGCCGGCGCCTTAGCGTCCGCCGGACACGTCGAGCAGCGCGCCCGTCACATACGAGGCGGCATCACTCAACAACCATACAATGGTCTCGGCCACTTCGTCGGCCGTGCCGGGGCGGCCCAGCGGCGTGGTCGCGCCGAGTTGCGCGGCGCGCTCGGGCTTGCCGCCGCTCGCGTGAATCTCGGTATCGATCAAGCCGGGCCGCACCGCGTTCACGCGCACGCCTCGCGGGCCGAGCTCCTTGGCGAGGCCGAGCGTCATCGTATCGACAGCGCCTTTCGAGCCGGCGTAGTCGACGTATTCGTTCGGTGAACCAAGACGCGACGCCGCTGATGACACGTTGACGATCACGCCGCCCGCGCCGCCGCGATCGGTCGACATGCGCCGCGCGGCTTCGCGCGCACACAGATAGACGCCCAGCACGTTGACGTCGAACATGCGCTTCAGGCGCGCGAGGTCCATGTCGGCAAGCTGGCTGGACGGCGCGACGATCCCGGCGTTATTGACGAGCGCGTCTATCCGGCCAAACTTCTGCTGAAGCGCGTCGAACATGGCGAGCACGTCGGCTTCATTCGCGACGTCGCCGGCGATGGTCAACGCGCGGCCGCCGGCGCGCTCCACTTCAGCGGCGGTATCCTGCGCGGCAGCGAGATTGCGCGCGTAATTCACGCCGACGAACCAGCCGCGCGCACCCAGCAAACGCGCCGTCGCGCGGCCAATGCCGCGGCTGCCACCGGTGATCAGAACGGTTTTCGTCATCGCAACCTCAGCAATCTGCAGGTTCGGAAATGTCAGACCGCATCGCGCTTGATCGCCCACTTGTCGCTGACGGGCGGCTGGTAGCGTTGCAGCTTGCCGATCAACCCGGCGGGATCGGCGTCGATCTGCAGGATGTCGAAATAGGTTTGGCGCATGAAACCTTCGTCGACCGTGTGCTGAAGCATGTTGATCAGCGGATCGTAGAAGCCGTCGATATTCAGCAGTGCCACTGCTTTCTGGTGATAGCCGAGTTGCGCCCACGTGTAGACCTCGAACAGCTCTTCGAGCGTGCCCGCGCCGCCCGGCATGGCGACGAACGCGTCGGACAGGTCGGCCATCATCTTCTTGCGATGATGCATGTCGGGTACCACGTGCAATTCGGTCAGGCCGTTATGGCCGACTTCCTTGTTGACCAGCAGTTCGGGAATCACGCCGATCGCGCGGCCGCCTTCGGCCATCACCGTGTCGGCGATCACGCCCATCAAGCCGACCTTGCCGCCGCCGTACACCAGTGCGAGATCGGCTTGCACCAGCGCGCGGCCGAAGGTGCGCGCCGCTTCCGCATACAACGGTTTGGCTCCGTTGGAAGAGCCGCAATACACACACACCGACTTCATGCTCAAACGTCCTTCGGTTCGTTGCGGGGCGCGGCGCCTTCCTTGGGCGGCAGGTAGTCGTAAAACTCACGCTTGGGCAGTTTGCCCGACACGAGGTCGTCGAAAATCTGCCGTGAGCGGCCGCGCAGATAAGGCGCCATCAGCGAGATGATCTGCACGCTCACCTGATGCAGCTCCGCGCGGATCGCTTCCTGCTCGTTGTATTTGCGCGGGTTCATCACGAACTGATAGGAGAGCCAGTACGTGCCGATCACGCCGACGTTGGTGGCGATCACGTGCAGTTCTTCCGGCGTGGCGACCATTTCGCCGTCGGCGACGAGTTGTTCGCAGAACTGGCTCGCAAAACGCACCTTGTGGCTGATGATCTGTTTGAAGTGCGTTTCGAGCGTGCGGTTGCGTGCCAGCAGATCGTTCAGATCACGATACAGGAAACGATAACGCCACGTGAAATCGACCATGTACTGCAGATACGACCACATTTCGTCGATGGTTGCGCGATGGTCGTCGGGGAAACGCAGACGCTTTTCGATCTCCTGCTCGAACTGGCTGAAGATGCTGTTGATGATGTCGTCTTTGTTGCGGAAGTGGTAGTACAGGTTGCCTGGACTGATTTCCATTTCCTCGGCGATCGTCGTCGTCGTGACGTTCGGCTCGCCGATTTCGTTGAACAGCTTCAACGACAGCTCGAGAATCCGTTCGCGCGTGCGGCGGGGAGGTTTGGCTTCCATGTCGTCCGGCCCTGGTTACGCCGGGCTGGGGCACACGGCGGCGAGCCGCTCTTTGCGTGATCCGCCCGGACGCGGTTGGTGTATCGGACGATTATAAACCGAGCGTTCTAATACCAAGCGATAGTCAGGGTTTTCATTCCTCGCGACGCTTTCGCGCGTCGATCGAACGCGCTTGTACGGCGCTAAAACAGCCTGCCGCGCGGCTTCACAGCCATGCCTCGACCCAATGCGCGACGAGCGGCCCGACGATCAGCAGCCACGTCATCAGGCACATGCCGAGCGCGACCATCACGGCCGCGCTGCCGAGATCCTTCGCGCGGCGCGAGAGTTCGTGGCGTTCGAGTGAAATCCGGTCGATAGCCGCTTCCACGCTCGAATTCAGCAACTCCACGATCAGCACGAGCAGCACCGAACCGAGCAGCAACACGCGCGACACCGGCTCGACCGGCACCAGCGCGCCGCAGGGAATCAGGATCGCGGCAAGCGTGAGTTCCTGGCGAAACGCGCTTTCCTCGCGAATCGCGACGCGAAAGCCCGCAAGCGAATTTTTCATCGCGTGCCAGGCGCGCGTGAGGCCGCGATTGCCTTTGTAGGGATTGAAAGGCAGCGGCGCGAGCGGGTCGTCGGGACTGAGGGGTTCGTGCTGCGTGTCGTGTTGCGTGCCGTTTTGTTGCGTGCCGGTCGCAATGTTCGCTCCGTTTGCGCCATTTGCGCCATTTGCGCCGTTCAAACCATGCGCGCGATCATGATTCGGCGTGCCTGGCTCATGCACGTCGTCGAACGGTTCGATGCTTGCGGTGTGGTTGTCGTTGTTGGTATCGACGGCACGCAGCGCGCCGTTCGGCGCGCGCCCCACGGTGGATGGTCTGGTTCGCATGGACGGCTCGGCGCGCCGCATCACGCGGCGGCGCTTTCCTCACGATACGAGGCGCGCGGCAGCGGTTTCAGATGCGCGGCGAATTGCTCGGAGGCCGCTGCCCACGAGAAGCGTTCGGCCCACGCGCGCGCATGGTTGCGATCGATCTTCAACGCTTCGAGGCAGGCTTCGCGCAGATCTTCATGCATCGCGCCCGCGCCGCCGTCGCCGAGCACATCGATCGGGCCGGTGACCGGATACGCCGCGACCGGCGTGCCGCAGGCGAGTGCTTCGAGCAGCACGAGCCCGAACGTGTCGGTGCGGCTCGGGAACACGAAGACGTCCGCCGCCGCATAGACCTTCGCCAATTCGGCCTGCGTCAGCACGCCCAAATAATTCGCTTGCGGATAGCGCGACTTCAGTTCGGCGAGTGCCGGACCTTCACCTGCGACCCACTTCGAACCGGGCAGATCGAGCTTCAGAAACGCCTCGACGTTTTTCTCGACCGCCACACGTCCCACGTACAGAAAGATCGGCCGCGCGCTATTGAGCACCTTCGAGTCCATCTGATGGAAGATGTCCAGGTCGACACCGCGCGTCCACAGCACGACGTTGGTAAAGCCGAATTTTTCGAGGTCGGCCTTGACGACCGGCGTGGGCGCCATCACAGCCAGCGACGGCTTGTGAAACCAGTGCAGGAACTTGTAGGTCGCGGCGAGCGGAATGCCGAAACGCGCTTGCACGTACTCCGGAAAACGCGTGTGATAAGCGGTGGTGAACGGCAGCTTGTGCTGGATCGCATAGGCGCGCGCGGCCATGCCGAGCGGACCTTCGGTGGCGATGTGCAATGCGTCGGGCGAGAACGCGTCGATACGCTCGCGCAGTTTGCGGCGCGGCAGCAGCGAGAGGCGGATCTCCGGATAAGTCGGGCAAGGAATCGTCTTGAATTCGAGCGGCGTCAGCAGATCGACGTGATGGCCGAGCGCGCTGAGTTCGCGCGTGGTGTTTTTCAGCGTGCGCACGACGCCATTGACCTGCGGTTCCCACGCGTCGGTGACGATCATGATCTTCATCGGTTTCGGCCCAATAGAGGAGTTGACAAGCAGGGACTATGCGGTCGCCCGGGCCTTTTGCACGCCCACTTCCGGAGAGCACATCACGGTCCAGTAGATCACCTTGAGTTCGCCTTCATACGTCTCGACGAGGGCCGACAGGCTTTCGACCCAGTCGCCGTCGTTGCAATACAGAACGCCGTCGATATCGCGTATCTCGGCTTTATGGATGTGCCCGCAGACCACGCCGTCGCAGCCGCGGCGGCGCGCTTCGTCGGTCATCACGCGTTCGAACGAGGAGATGAAATTGACCGCGTTCTTCACCTGATGCTTCAGGTACTGCGACAGCGACCAGTACGGAAAACCGAGCCGGCTGCGGATCCGGTTGAACCAGCGGTTCAGGATCAGGATCATCGTGTAGAGCGTGTCGCCGAGATAGGCGAGCCACTTGGCGTGCTGGATCACGCCGTCGAACAGATCGCCGTGCACGATCCACAGACGCTTGCCGGCGAGCGTGGTGTGAAACGCCTCGCCGCGCACGTGGATGTCGCCGAACGCGAGGTCGCAGAACTGGCGCGCGGCTTCGTCGTGATTGCCGGGCACGTAGATCACTTGTGTGCCTTTGCGCGCCTTGCGCAGTACCTTCTGCACGACGTCGTTGTGGGCCTGCGGCCAGTACCAGCCTTTCTTCAACTGCCAGCCGTCGATGATGTCGCCCACGAGGTACAGATACTCCGACTCGTTGTGACGCAGGAAGTCGAGCAGATAGGGCGCCTGGCAGCCGCTCGAGCCGAGATGGATGTCGGACAGCCAGATGGTGCGGTAGCGGTGCGGCTCGGCGTGATCGTCGTCGTGATGACTGGCTTGGGCGTCGAGTGGCAGTGGCGCCACGGGCAACGGCAAGCCGTGACTGTGGTTGGGTTCCGGGCGGAACGCGACGGGGTCGACGCTCGGGCCGGTCTGGCGGAACAGGGAAGTCGCGGACGTTTTGGGGTCCATGGCTCACGCGTCGAGTTGCGGTGCCCGTATTGGGCCAAGTGTGCGTGACTGTGCCGTGACAGTCATGAGAAGTTCTTATTACTGCGGGGGCGGGAGAGGATCGGGTCGGCGTGAAAGGCGCAGCTCGAAACGCAGCTGGCCCGCGACAGACATGGCTCTCGCGGACTGGCGGTAGGGTGAAGTAACCGAGAGCTCAGCTAGGCCGCGGATCGCGTGAGGCGCGTCGTGTGGTAGCGGCCCGACAGCAGCAACGCGAAATAATCAGGCGGTTAGTGCGGCAGCGTCTGGCGAGGCTTGCGGAAAGCGATGGCTACTCGGCAGGAGGGCGAAATAAACGACCGGCTGGCCCGCGACAGATCAGCGCGAAACGCTGACGACTCGAGTGCCCGCGAGGCGGTCGTGGAGGAATCGGCGCTGCGGATCGAAGCGGCCGGTAGCCGCCCACAGCACGAACCAGATGCCGGCGATTGTCAGCGTCTGCGGCAGCTTGAGTCCGAGTAACGGATGCAGCGCCAGCGGCGGCAAAAACCATAGCCACGCGAGTACGTAGCGGGCGATTGCGCGGCTGGCGGAGAGCGGCGCGCCGTCGGCGGCAACCACGCGCAGGCGCCAGGTTTTCATCGGCAAGGTCTGGCCGCTGTGGGTCCAGAACCAGACAAAGTACACGCCGACCACGAGGCCGATCCATGTCGCCAGCAGGTTGTGATGGGTCAGGCCGTTGCGCTGCTGCGTCAGGGTGCTGAACAGATAGCCGGCGATGAACACCACGCCAAACAGGATCAGCGCTTCGTAGAGCAGCGCCGCAAGGCGCCGCCGGACGGTGGGTGTGTCGCCGTTATTGCTATCGGCAGCGATGGCCTGGGACGCGAGCGGTTGGGACACGGCGGCGGCGTCAGGCTCAGGAGCCATTGAAGATCGACGGCGCTTCGGCCGGCGAAACCGGCAGCGGCGTAGCGGGCACGAAGCTGCCGGCGGCGGGAATCGGCGGCGCGACGGCGGGACTCGGCAACGAAGCCGCGGCTGCGGCGCTGGCCGCTGCCGCGCCGCTTGCGCCGTGCTCACGCGCGTTGACGAGACGATCTAGCCCCTTGATCTCGCTGCGGCCCGAAGGCGGCGCGCTGACCACGCTGGGCCGGCGCTTGCGTTCGCTGGCGGCGAGCCGTTCCTTCTGCTCTTCGGGCAACTGCTGATAGGCCTTCCACGCGTTCTGACGGGCTTCGCGCGGCAATTCCTTCGACACCTGATAGTTTTCACGCGCGACGCGCCGCTGGTCGGGCGTCATGCGGGTCCATTCAGTCATGCGGTCATGCAGGCGTTTCTGCGCATCGGCCGACATCTTCGGGTAACGCGATGCGATCTTGATCCATTTTCGCTTGCGTTCCTCGCTGAAGGAATCCCATTGAGCTTCGAACGGCGCGAGCGCGATATGCTCGGCCGAGGTCAGCCGCGACCACGCCATCGGGCTGTTGCTGCCGGGCAGGCTGGGCAATTCGACGGCAAGCGTCGGCGCGGGCGCCTTGGCGGTCACGTTGCCGCCCGCGGCAGGCGCGCTGACGGGCGACGGACTCGGATGAAAGCGCGGATAAGTCGCGGCAAACGACACAAGAGCCGCGATCGTGCATCCGAAAACAACGGCCAGGCCGCGCTTGTAACTCACCCGAAGAATCTCCCGCTCAGTGGGCGCGTGAAAGGTACGCGTTGAAACCGTGGTCGAGATAGGCATTGAGCGGCAGGTCGTCGCTTAGCATGGCGGCATCGATATCGGCGAGTTCAGCGGTACGTTGCTGGTCTTCCCAGTAGGCAATGCCCACGAGGCTGATGACCAGCGCGGCCAGCGGCCACGCAAGCGCGAAACGGCGCAGCGGCGAACGGCGGCGCTGCGGCAATTCGACCGGCGGCATGCCGGCTGCCATGCCCGCGCCGGCGAAGGCCGGCACGAACACCGGCGCGCTCACGGTTTCGGGCTTCTTGCGGGCAAGCGCGGCACGGCGCGCCGCGGCGAGTCGATCGACGGTGGCGGACGGAATGCTGGCAGCGTTTTCGTCGAGTGCGCGGCGCACTTGGCGGGCGAACTCGAGTTCTTTAGTTTCTAGGGAGCTCATAGCGTGATTCCTTTGGCCTTGAGCGCTTGCGCCAGCGTGTGGGTGGCCCGCGAACAGTGCGTTTTCACACTGCCTTCGGAGCAGCCCATAGCGGCGGCAGTCTCGGCGACATCCATATCTTCCCAATAACGCATGAGAAACGCCTCCCGTTGACGTGCCGGTAACTTTTGGATCTCGTCGTCGATTAACTGCAGGACCTGTTCGCGTTCGAGCTTCTGTTCGTTGCTCTCGGAGCCCGCCGAGCCCTGCTGGGCCTCGAAGGTTTCGAGCGGGTCGAAATCTTCGTCGTCGGCGTTGCCGAGCGACGAGAAGAGGCTGACCCAAGTATTGCGTACTTTGGCACGACGGAAATAGTCGTGCATCGCATTCTGCAGAATACGCTGAAACAGCAGCGGAAGTTCGGCCGCTGGACGGTCGCCGTATTTTTCGGCGAGCTTGATCATCGCGTCCTGCACGATATCCAGCGAGGCGTCGTCGTCCCGCACGGCGTAGACCGTCTGCTTGAATGCGCGCCTTTCGACGCCCGCCAGAAAATCGGCGAGTTCCTTGTCTGATGCCATCCGTTGGGGGTCGGCGCAGCGAGCGTGCGCGTAATCGGTCGAAAAATGTCGTAAAACTCGCGGATGCTAACAAACTTTTGCGCCGCTGGGGCGAAACGTGATGCACCTTGCATCTCTATAACAAGGTTTCGGTCGCTTTTGGCTAATTGTTGAGATTCGGCTGATGGCGCCACGGCAATATTTGCTTGACCGCGCGGGCGTCTGCAGATATCGTCGCTGGTTCGCAACATAAGTGACTTGTCTCAATTGAGGTGTGGCCCAAGAAGCTCACCTGTCAACTGGACGCGCCGCTTGAACCCGAGCCACAAGCCCGGCAGAGAGCACCCGATCAAATTTTTGCCGAAATTTCGAAAGGTGAATTAATGAATATGCCCAGCGCGGAATTCTCCACGTCGGATACGACACCCCATCCCGAAGCTGACTCTATCGGCGCCACCGTGCTCATGAAGGCACTGGCCGACGAAGACGTCGAGTTTGTGTGGGGCTATCCCGGCGGCTCGGTACTCTACATTTACGACGAGCTGTACAAGCAGGACAAGTTCCAGCATATCCTCGTGCGCCACGAGCAGGCCGCGGTCCACGCCGCCGACGCTTATTCGCGTTCCACCGGCAAGGTCGGTGTGTGCCTCGTGACCTCCGGCCCCGGCGTCACCAATGCGGTGACCGGCATCGCCACCGCCTACATGGATTCGATTCCCATGGTGGTGATCAGCGGCCAGGTGCCGACTGCCGCGATCGGCCAGGATGCGTTCCAGGAATGCGACACCGTCGGTATCACGCGTCCCTGCGTGAAGCACAACTTCCTCGTGAAGGACGTGCGCGACCTCGCCGCTACCGTCAAGAAAGCGTTCTTCATTGCCCGTACCGGCCGTCCCGGCCCGGTGCTGATCGACATTCCGAAAGACGTGTCGAAGGCGCCCTGCCAGTACGAACCGCTCAAGACCGTTTCGCTGCGCTCGTACAACCCGGTCACGAAGGGCCACTCCGGCCAGATCCGCAAGGCGGTCTCGCTGTTGCTGTCGGCCAAGCGCCCGTACATCTACACCGGCGGCGGCATCATTCTCGCGGACGCCTCGCGCGAGCTGAACCAGTTCGCCGATCTGCTCGGCTATCCCGTCACCAACACGTTGATGGGTCTGGGCGGTTACCGGGCGAGCGACAAGAAATTCCTCGGCATGCTCGGCATGCACGGCACGTACGAAGCCAACATGGCGATGCAGCACTGCGACGTGCTGATCGCGATCGGCGCGCGCTTTGACGACCGTGTGATCGGCGACCCGGCTCACTTCTCGTCGCGTCCGCGCAAGATCATCCATATCGACATCGATCCTTCCTCCATCTCCAAGCGCGTCAAGGTCGACATTCCGATCGTCGGCGACGTGAAGGAAGTGCTGAAGGAATTGATCGAGCAGTTGCAAACGGCCGAGCATGGCCCGGACACCGCGGCGCTCGCCGACTGGTGGAAGGACATCGAAGCCTGGCGCGCTAAAGACTGCCTCAAGTTCGACCGCAAGAGCGACATCATCAAGCCGCAGTACGTGGTGGAAAAGGCGTGGGAACTGACCGACGGCAATGCCTTCGTGTGTTCCGACGTCGGCCAGCACCAGATGTGGGCGGCGCAGTTCTATCGCTTCAACAAGCCGCGCCGCTGGATCAATTCCGGTGGTCTCGGCACGATGGGCTTCGGCCTGCCGGCGGCGATGGGCGTGAAGATGGCGCACCCGGACGACGACGTGCTCTGCATCACGGGCGAAGGCTCGATCCAGATGTGTATTCAGGAGCTCTCCACCTGCAAGCAGTACGAGACGCCGGTGAAGATCATTTCGCTGAACAACCGCTATCTGGGCATGGTGCGCCAGTGGCAGCAGATCGAATACAGCAAGCGCTATTCGCATTCGTACATGGATGCGCTGCCGGATTTCGTGAAGCTCGCCGAAGCGTACGGCCACGTCGGCATGCGTATCGAACGCACGGCCGATGTCGAGCCGGCGCTCAAGGAAGCGCTGCGTCTGAAAGATCGCACGGTGTTTCTCGATTTCCAGACCGATCCGACCGAAAACGTCTGGCCGATGGTTCAGGCCGGCAAGGGCATCACCGAGATGCTCATGGGTTCGGAAGATCTATAACGACGGCATCCGCGTCGGCTTCGTTGTGCGCGCCTTCATGAAAGGCGAAAGCACACGAAGCGGCGCCAAGCCGTTCGCGGACATCGACAAAACATCTGGAAGAAGCGAATCATGAGACACATTATTTCCGTCCTGCTGGAAAACGAGCCTGGCGCGTTATCACGCGTGGTGGGTCTCTTCTCGGCACGCGGCTACAACATTGAAACCTTGACGGTGGCTCCGACCGAAGACCGTTCGCTGTCGCGCATGACCATCGTCTCCATTGGCTCGGACGACGTGATCGAACAGATCACGAAGCATCTGAACCGCCTGATCGAGGTGGTGAAAGTGGTCGACCTTACCGAGGGCGCCCACATCGAGCGCGAGCTGATGTTGATCAAGGTGAGGGCGGTCGGCAAGGAGCGTGAGGAGATGAAACGGATGTCGGATATTTTCCGCGGCCGCATCATCGACGTCACCGAAAAGACCTACACGATCGAACTGACGGGCGCGAGCGACAAGCTCGATGCCTTTATCGAAGGGCTCGACGCTACGGCGATTCTCGAAACGGTCCGCACGGGCGGCTCGGGGATCGGTCGCGGCGAGCGCATTCTGAAGGTGTAACGCGCGAGCGTTCAACCGTCTCGATCCAGGCCGGGCCGTGCCTGCACCAACCCGGCCAAGCAACACACTATTTGCAGTATTTGAATTTCATTGAATCATCGAATTTAGCCAAGGAACCGACATGAAAGTTTTCTACGACAAGGACGCTGACCTCTCCCTCATCAAGGGCAAGCAAGTCACGATCATCGGCTATGGCTCGCAAGGCCATGCGCACGCGCTGAACCTGAAGGAAAGCGGCGTGAACATCACGGTCGGTCTGCGCAAGGGCGGCGCATCGTGGAGCAAGGCTGAGAATGCCGGCCTGCAAGTCAAGGAAGTGGCGGAAGCCGTCAAGGGCGCGGACGTGGTCATGATGCTGCTGCCGGACGAGCAGATCGCCGAAGTCTATGCGAAAGAAGTGCACGCCAACGCCAAGCAAGGCGCGGCGCTGGCCTTCGCGCACGGCTTCAACGTTCACTACGGTCAAGTGATTCCGCGTGCCGACCTCGACGTGATCATGATCGCGCCGAAGGCGCCGGGCCACACGGTTCGCGGCACCTACTCGCAAGGCGGCGGCGTGCCGCACCTGATCGCGGTCGCGCAAGACAAGTCGGGCGCGGCACGTGACATCGCTTTGTCGTACGCAGCAGCGAACGGCGGCGGCCGTGCCGGCATTATCGAAACCAACTTCCGCGAAGAAACGGAAACCGACCTGTTCGGCGAACAAGCCGTGCTGTGCGGCGGTACGGTCGACCTGATCAAGGCCGGCTTCGAAACGCTGGTGGAAGCGGGCTACGCGCCGGAAATGGCGTATTTCGAATGCCTGCACGAACTGAAGCTGATCGTCGACCTGATCTACGAAGGCGGCATCGCGAACATGAACTACTCGATCTCGAACAACGCCGAATACGGCGAGTACGTGACGGGTCCGCGTATCGTGACGGCTGAAACGAAGAAGGCGATGAAGGCCGTGCTGACCGACATTCAAACGGGCGAGTACGCAAAGAGCTTCATCATCGAAAACAAGGCCGGCGCGCCGACGCTGCAATCGCGCCGCCGTCTGACGGCTGAACACCAGATCGAAACGGTCGGTGCAAAGCTGCGTTCGATGATGCCGTGGATCGCCGCGAACAAGCTGGTCGACCAGTCGAAGAACTAAGCTGCTTGTAGCTGATGTCCGGTGCGGCGTCATGCCGTAATAGCCGGACAGATCAAAAAGCCGCCCAAGGGTGCTGAACCCTGGGCGGCTTTTGCTATCCTACGGTTTTACAAAAACACAGAAGCCATTCATGAATTACCCTCATCCGATCATCGCGCGAGAAGGCTGGCCGTTCATCGCCATCGCGGCCGTCGTTGCACTCCTGGTTCACTTCATCGCGGGTTTCGGCTTTTCATGGCTGTTCTGGCTCCTCCTGATCTTCGTCGTGCAGTTCTTCCGCGATCCCGCGCGCCCGATCCCCACGCAGGCGAATGCCGTGCTGTGCCCGGCCGACGGCCGCATCGTCGCGGTCGAAACCGCGCATGATCCGTACGCCAATCGTGAAGCGCTGAAAATCAGCGTGTTCATGAACGTGTTCAACGTCCACTCGCAACGTTCGCCGGTGGATGGCGCAATCTCCAAGGTCGAGTATTTTCCGGGTGCGTACCTGAATGCCGCGGTGGACAAGGCTTCCACCGAAAACGAGCGCAATGCGGTGGTGATCGAAATGGCCGGCGGCCAGACGGTGACTTCGGTGCAGATCGCCGGTCTGATCGCGCGGCGCATTCTTTGCTACGTACGGGCAGGTGAGCCGCTCACCCGCGGTCAACGTTACGGATTTATCCGCTTCGGTTCGCGCGTCGACGTGTATCTGCCGGTGGGCAGCCGTCCGCGTGTGTCGATCGGCGAGAAGGTTTCGGCGTCGTCCACGATCCTCGCTGAACTATAAAGCGGCACCAAGGAGGTTTTCCGAATGGCCGCATTCAAACCGCGTCGACCCCGTAATAGCGGACCGCTTCCGCGTCCGTTCCGCCGCAACAAGCCGATGGTGACGGAGGCGGCAGTCGACAGCCGGCGTGCGCAGCGTCAGCAGTTCCTGAGAAAGCGCGGCATTTATCTGCTGCCGAACGCCTTCACCACGGCCGCCTTGTTCTGCGGCTTCTTCGCCGTGGTGCAGGCCATGAATGTGCGTTTCGAGGTCGCGGCCATCGCGATCTTCGTGGCCATGGTGCTCGACGGCATGGACGGCCGCGTTGCCCGCATGACGCATACGCAAAGTGCGTTCGGCGAGCAGTTCGACAGCCTGTCTGACATGGTGTCGTTCGGCGTGGCGCCGGCGCTGGTCATGTACGAGTGGATTCTGAAGGACCTCGGCCGCTGGGGCTGGCTCGCGGCGTTCGTCTACTGTTCGGGCGCGGCATTGCGTCTCGCACGGTTCAACACGAACATCGGCGTAGTCGACAAGCGCTTCTTCCAGGGCATGCCGAGCCCGGCCGCGGCGGCACTGATCGCCGGTTTCGTGTGGCTCGCCACGGACAACCGCGTGCCGCTCAAGCTGGTGTGGTTGCCGTGGGTTGCTTTCGTGCTGACGATTTACGCCGGCGTGACGATGGTGTCGAACGCTCCGTTCTACAGCGGCAAGGCACTCGACGTGCGGCATCGCGTGCCATTCGGCGTGATTCTGCTGGTGGTGGTCGCGTTCGTGCTGGTGTCCTCCGATCCGCCGTTGATGCTGTTCGGCCTGTTCGTGCTGTACGGCCTGTCCGGCTACGTTTTCTGGGGTTATCAGGCGGTCAGGGGCAGGGCGAATCCGGCCAGGTCGGTGTCGGTAGACAGGTAGCGATCGCTTTGCGTGCGCGACAGGGCACGGCATGAAAATACGGCGGCCTCCGGGTCGCCGTTTTGCTTTGGGCGAGGCCGCCCAGCGGCGCTCCGCGGCTTGTCCCAGGCAGGTCCGGCGCTAATTGCACGGCGGCGCGAATGTCGCTATAGTCGTTGGATCAATGCGTGCACGTTCCTTGCCGAGCCGCGCAACAAGTCTCGACAGGCGGCGCGCCGCTGAGCCCGCCAATGCTGGAGCGTCTGCCGCGCGGATCGTCGCGCCGACCGTCACGCTTTTGGCCACGCTGATCTTTTTTGCCCTCGGTCCACCTCGTCCGTGATCGAGCGTCGCCAGCGGTGGCGCAGACAGCCAGATTCCAATATCCCATCCCCACAATTGAACGACTCCGCAGGAGACCCGACATGTCCGACAAACTGATCATTTTCGACACCACGTTGCGAGACGGCGAACAATCGCCCGGCGCGTCGATGACTAAGGAAGAGAAAATCCGTATCGCCAAGCAACTCGAACGGATGAAAGTGGACGTGATCGAAGCAGGCTTCGCGGCAAGCTCGAACGGCGACTTCGATTCGATCCATACGATCGCAGGCCTGATCAAGGACAGCACGATGTGCTCGCTCGCCCGCGCGAACGACAAAGACATTCAGCGCGCAGCCGAGGCGCTCAAACCGGCCGATCACTTCCGCATCCACACCTTCATTGCAACCTCGCCGTTGCATATGGAAAAGAAGCTGCGCATGACGCCGGACCAGGTGTTCGAGCAGGCGAAGCTGGCCGTGCGTTTTGCCCGCAAATTCACCAACGACGTGGAGTTCTCGCCGGAAGATGGCAGCCGCTCGGATATGGATTTCCTGTGCCGCGTGCTGGAAGCGGTGATCGCCGAAGGCGCGACCACCATCAACATCGCGGATACGGTCGGCTATGGCGTGCCGGAGTTGTACGGCCAACTCGTGAAAACGTTGCGCGAGCGCATTCCGAACTCGGATAAGGCGGTGTTCTCGGTGCATTGCCATAACGACCTCGGCATGGCGGTGGCGAACTCGCTGGCCGGCGTGCAGATTGGCGGCGCGCGTCAAGTGGAGTGCACGATCAACGGGCTCGGCGAGCGCGCGGGCAACACGTCGCTCGAAGAAATCGTGATGGCCGTGAAGACGCGCAAGGATTACTTCGGGCTCGATATCGGTCTGGATACCACGCAGATCGTGCCGGCTTCCAAGCTGGTGTCGCAGATCACCGGTTTCGTCGTGCAACCGAACAAGGCGGTGGTCGGCGCGAACGCTTTTGCGCACGCGTCGGGCATTCACCAGGACGGCGTGCTGAAGGCGCGCGACACCTATGAAATCATGCGCGCCGAAGACGTGGGCTGGAGCGCGAACAAGATCGTGCTCGGCAAGCTGTCGGGCCGTAACGCGTTCAAGCAGCGTCTGCAGGAACTGGGCATCGCGCTGGATAGCGAAGCGGAATTGAACACGGCGTTCGCGCGCTTCAAGGAACTGGCCGACCGCAAGTCGGAAATCTTCGACGAAGACATTATCGCGATCGTCACGGAAGAATCCGCCGAGGCGCAGGAGAGGGAGCACTACAAGTTCCTGTCGCTGTCGCAACACTCGGAAACCGGCGAGCAGCCGCACGCCAAGATCGTGTTCTCGGTGGAAGGCAAGGAAATAACCGGCGAAGCGCGCGGCAACGGCCCCGTCGACGCCACGCTGAACGCGATCGAAACGGAAGTGGGCAGCGGCTCGGAGTTGCTGCTGTATTCGGTGAACGCGATCACGACCGGTACGCAGGCGCAAGGCGAAGTGACCGTGCGTCTGTCGAAAAGCGGACGTATCGTCAATGGCGTGGGTACCGATCCGGATATCGTCGCCGCTTCGGCCAAGGCGTATATCTCGGCGCTCAACAAGCTGTATTCGAACGCGGACAAGTTGAATCCGCAACGTTCGGAGTAAATGGCGCAGTTTCAGCGCGCTGACGGCGCGGCTGCGTGGCCACCGTTCACCGTTGTCGTAGGAGTTAACAAAGCCCCGTGCCTCGATTGGCGCGGGGCTTTGTTCATTGCGAGCGGCGTTATTCCGTTGCCGTGCGTCGCATCGACCAGCCACGTGACGCGCGCGCTTGCGCCTGGACCTGGTGCCGCACTTCGACGGCGATATCGCGCCGCGGTGCATCGGCCACGAACGTGTCGAGCAGTTCGCGCACGTCGTGGTCGACGAAATCGGCGCGCGTTGCATCGACGATCAAGGTGGAGCCGTCGGGAATCTGCTGCAAGTAGTGTTTGAGCGGCACCTTGCCGAGAAACGACACGTCTTTGCGAAACGACAGCAGATAGTGATCGCCGTGCTGCGCGAGCACGATCGGGCTGCGCAGATTCGCGTACAGCGCGAGCAGCACGCTGCACAGAATGCCGAGCACGATGCCGATCAGCAGGTCGGTCGCGAGCACGCCGACGAGGGTGACCATAAACGGCGCGAACGGCGCAAAACCCTGTTTCGCGACGGCGACGAACAGCGACGGCTTGGCGAGCTTCAGTCCCGTGAAAATCAGGATCGCCGCGAGACATGCCAGCGGAATCAGGTTGATCACGCTAGTGAGCGCAAACACGCTGACGAGCAGCAGCACGCCGTGAATCATCGCCGAGAGCCGGCTTTGCGCGCCCGCGTGCACGTTGGCCGAACTGCGCACGATCACCGAGGTGATCGGCAAGCCGCCAATTGCGCCGGCAATCAGATTGCCCACGCCTTGCGCCTTCAGTTCACGATCCGGCGGCGCGGCGCGTCGTTCGGGATCGATCTGCTCGACGGCTTCGAGGCTCAGCAACGTCTCCAGGCTCGCGACGATGGCCAGCGTGATGGCGACGCGCCAGACATCGGGATTGACGAGCTGTGCGAAGTGCGGCCCGAAGTCGGCCCACTCCAGTGCGAGTTGCAGCGCGGCGAACGATTCCAGCGGCGGCAGGGCGACCCTATGTTCGGCGGGCGGCGCGAGCGACGGCGCCAGCACGCTGAGCAGCAACGTCGCGCCGATCCCTAGCAGAACGACGGCGAGCGGCGCCGGTACGCGGCGCACCAGTGCGAAGCGTCGAAATGCGCGGGTTTCCCAGCCGATCAGAATTGCTAGCGACAGCAAGGTGATCACGCAGGCCGCCAGCGAGATCGAACCGAACGGCGTGGCGACCGAGCCGGCCGCCTGCGCGACACCTTGTGTGCCCGGCGCCGAATTCACGCCGGATAACCCGAGCGCGAGCGGGAACTGTTTGACGATCAGTAGCACACCGATAGCCGCGAGCATCCCCTTGATCACCGGCGACGGCACATAGGCGGCAAAACGGCCCGCCTTGAGCATGCCGAAGCCGAACTGGATCGCGCCGGACAGCAGCACGGCCAGCAGGAACGCGGAGAAGCTGCCGAGCTGCGCGATCCCGTCGACGACGATCACGACGAGGCCCGCCGCCGGCCCGCTCACGCTCAAGCGTGAGCCGCTCAGCACGGCCACCACCAGCCCGCCGACGATGCCCGAGACGAGCCCGGCAAATGGCTCGACGCCCGATGCGTTGGCGATGCCTAGACAGAGCGGCAGGGCCACCAGAAAAACGACCGTGCCCGCAAGCAGGTCGCGCTGAAAGGTGGAGAAGAAAGCTCGAAGGTTCATGGTGTCGGTGCCGTGAGGAGTGGGGCCTGGAATGCGGCGAAAGCTGAACCGGATCGGATTCGCATGAGGTGTCGCCGAAGTGTCGCCGAAGTGTCGCCGCTGTGTCGTGCTAGGCGGCGCTGTGGGCGGCGGTTGCGCAGGTCATCGCGTCGTCGGCGTCGTAGCCGGACGTGAGGACTTTGATGCGCCCGTCTTCGAGCGCGAAGATCCAGCCGTGCACGAGCGGCGCCGCATCGGCGTCCCGCACGATGGGGTGCGCGCGCAAGCCGCGCACCTGTTCGAGCACGTTCAGTTCGGCGAGACGGTTGACGCGCTCACGCTCTTCCTCGTGCCCCTGAAGTTCTTCGCGATGCGCTTTGGCGAGTGTGCAAAGCGGTGCGATCCGCCGGTTCACGTGCGGCAGGCTCGGCTCGGGCGGCAGCAGCGCGGCGCGCACGCCGCCGCAGCCGTAGTGGCCGCAGACAATCACATGGCCGACCTTCAGCACCTTCACCGCATATTCGAGGACGCTCGCCGAATTGTCGTCGTCGGGCTGAAAGAGGTTGGCAATGTTGCGGTGGACGAACAGGTCGCCCGGCTCGCAATGCGTGATGGTTTCAGCCGGCACGCGGCTGTCCGAGCAGCCGATCCACAGTACGTGGGGATTCTGGCCTCGCACCAGATCGCGAAAAAACTCGGGGTTGCGCACGGCGGTTTCATGCGCCCAGGCGACGTTGGCGACCAGCAGGCGTTTGGGACGATTCATGGATAGTGGCTCCGTAAGTGGGGCGAATTGATTCGGCGTCGAAATCACGGCTACGCTCGTGCGGCCCCATGGGAGGCCAGCACCGAATCAATTCTTACGAAAGCCTTTCTATCAAAAAATAAATCCGCTGTGCGCGAAATAAAATTCGCCGTCATGCGCAATAAATAAAAAAAAGCCGCTTGGGAAGGCGGCTTGGTAGATATATGCGAAACGGCTTGAATGGCGCTCAGAACAGGCTGCGGCGATCCGGATCGTGCAACGGATCGGGCGTTTTTTGCGTAAGACGCACGATGCCCTGCTCGTCGAAATAAAAGCTGTACATCATGTACCAGACGTTGTCTTCCAGATAGCGATAGGTCCAGACTTCGCGCTTCATCAGCGGGAAGTACGACGTTTCGACCGGCCGGCCGAAGTTCACCAGCACGTCGCTCTTGGTCCATTTGCCGATTTCCGCACGATAGAACTCGTTGGGCTGCAGCACCTGGCGCACGTTGACGATTTTGCCGGCCGCGTCGATGTCGGCCGCGGTGGTGGTTTCGCCCATCGGCTGGGTCGGCCACATCAGCCGCTTGCCGCCGTTCGGCAGGTCGTAGCTTTCACGCGGCGGACCGAGGCGCGCGACGATGGTCGATTCGTCCGCGCCTTGCTGGTATTGCTGCCATGGCTGCACGCAGCCGGCGAGCGCCAGCGCGCTCAGGCAGACGAGCGCCGCGCGGCGCAGGCGCCCTGCGGTCGGCGCTCCGATCGAGGCCGCCGTGGTGTGATGGCGGTTGAACATGTATTCCTCCGATGGCGTTTGAGTAGCGGTTTTTATCATCGAGACGCATTATTTTGACACGCGCTGTGGCAAAAGATTTGCGCTTCATGAAGAGCCGGCCGGGCACTACGGTAACGCTTGCGCCGGCTTGCTTATTCCGCCATGAACGACCTATGATCCGCGCTTTCATCTATCAGGCGGGGCGATGACGATGGCGAAGTGGCAACGGAGCGCGGCAGTGGCGCTGGCGGCGATGTCGATGGCGGCGGTGGCCGCGGTGGCGTATGCGGCGAGCGAGCCTGGTGCGATTGCGACTAACCGGGTGGCCGGACCCGCAGCTAGCCCGGCAGCTAGCCCGGCAACTGGCCCGGCAGTCGGCCCCGCAGCTAGCTCGGCGCCCAACCCGGTAGCTAGCGCGGCGGCGAAGCCCGCGAGCAAGCCCACCGGCGCGCCGATCCAGCTGGCGCTGATCGAAGGCATGTCCGGCCCGTTCGCGAACGCGGGCGCGGCGGTGGAGCGCAACTTGCGCTTCGGCGTCGAGCAGGTGAATGCGCATGGCGGCGTGAAGCTCGCCGATGGCGCGCATCCGTTCGAGCTGGTCGTGCTCGACAGCAAGGGCGGCACCGAAGAGGCGCTCACACAACTGCGCGCGGCCGCCGACCGCCATATCGGCTACATCATGCAGGGCAACAGTTCGGCGGTCGCCGCCGCGCTGATCGGCGCGATCGACAAGCAGAACAGTCGCGAACCGGGCAACCGTGAACTATTTCTCAACTATTCCGCCGACGACCCCGCGCTGACCAACGCCAACTGCAGCTTCTGGCATTTCCGCTTCGACGCGCACGCGGGCATGCGCATGGATGCGCTGGCCGACGTGATCCAGCGCGACAAGGCGGTGAAGAAAGTGTATCTGCTGAACCAGGACTACAGCTTCGGCCACGACGTCAGTAGCCTCGCGCGTTCGACGCTGGCGACGAAGCGTCCGGACATCGCGGTGGTCGGCGACGAATTTCATCCGATCGGGCGCGTGAAGGACTTCGCGCCCTACATCGCGAAGATCCGCGCGAGCGGGGCGGACGCCGTGATCACGGGCAACTGGGGCAACGACCTGACGCTGCTCGTCAAGGCCGCGCGCGAGCAGGGGCTGGACACGAAGTTCTACACCTTCTACGGCAACAGCCTCGGCGCGCCCGCCGCGTTGGGCGACGCCGGCGTCGGCCACGTGATCGCGGTGGCCGACTGGCACCCGAACGCCGGCGGCGCGCAATCCGACGCCTGGTACGCCGCCTTCCGGACCCGTTTCCCGGCCGCGCAGGACGACTACCCGGTGCTGCGCATGCCGCTGATGATCGAAACCCTGGCCGCGGCGATGACCCGCGCCGGCAGCGCCGACCCGACGGCGGTGGCGAAAGCGCTGGAAGGAATCAGGTTCGACAACGGCTTCCACGCCTCGCGGATGCGCGCCGACGACCATCAACTGATTCAGCCCCTTTACGTGATGGAGATGGACAAGGCCGGTACGCCGGGCGTGCATTTCGATAACGAAGGCTCCGGTTACGGTTTTCGCACGGTGCTGGCCCTGCCGCCCGAGCGCACGGTCCTGCCGACCGTCTGCAAGATGAAGCGGCCGTGATGCGGGCGGCGCGCGTCACGGCCGGTGCAGCGGGCTTCGCGGCCGGAATCGGCTGTGCTACAATACGCGTCCCGTTGTGAGGCGAACCGGTATCAAAGGTGCGTCGGCAATATTTAAAGCACACGGGTAACCCACGGCACGGCCTTTCTTCCGTGACCGCCTGTCTAGTTCTTAAGGAAATCGACATGTCCGCAGTTGAAACAAGCAAGAAGTCCGAAGTCGTTGCGCAATTCGCACGCGCAGCTAACGACACCGGCTCCCCCGAAGTTCAGGTCGCGCTGCTCACGACCCGCATTAACGAACTGACCGTTCACTTCAAGGCACACACGAAAGATCACCACAGCCGCCGCGGTCTGCTGCGCATGGTGAGCCGCCGTCGTAAGCTGCTCGACTACCTGAAGGGTAAGGACGCGGATCGTTACCGCGCACTGATCGAAAAGCTGGGTCTGCGTAAGTAATCGGCCAGTCGTTCAGCAAGATGCCTGTGTCAGTTCCACTGATACAGGCATTTTGTTTTTGCACGGTGCGCTTCATGTGATGCGCGCCGGCTGTTCTCCGCAGTGGCGTGCCGGTTCATGCGGCGGGAGCAGGTAGTAGAAATCAAGCAGCAGTAATCAAGCAGTAGAGCAAGCAGTAAAGAAGAGATTCATGGCCGGGCTTCAGGGGCGGAGCTTTGTGTCATTCCAGCGGTTCGCGCGCGTACTTATCGTAAGGCGTGGTTCTCTGGAATGGCATAACACTACTCTTCCCATGCGGCGCCGGTCCTGGCGTTGCCGCGCCGCTTCTGGTCCGCGCGGCATTACGAAGAGGAAAAGCAATGACTATGTTCAATAAGATCGTCAAAGAATTTCAGTGGGGACAACATAAGGTTCGCCTCGAAACCGGCGAAGTCGCTCGTCAGGCGAGCGGTGCCGTGATCGTCGACGTCGAAGATACCGTGGTGCTGGCCACCGTGGTCGGCGCCAAGACGGCCAAGCCGGGTCAGGACTTCTTCCCGCTGACCGTCGACTACCTCGAAAAGACCTACGCCGCCGGCAAGATCCCGGGTGGCTTCTTCCGCCGCGAAGGCCGTCCGTCGGAAGGCGAAACGCTGATCTCGCGCCTGATCGACCGTCCGCTGCGTCCGCTGTTCCCGGAAGGCTTCTACAACGAAGTCCAGGTAGTGATCCACGTCCTGTCGCTGAACCCCGAAATTCCCGCTGACATCCCCGCGCTGATCGGCGCGTCGGCGGCGCTCGCCGTGTCCGGTCTGCCGTTCAACGGCCCGGTCGGCGCAGCACGCGTGGCCTACATCAACAACGAATACGTGTTGAACCCGACGCGTCCGCAAATGAAGGAATCGGCGCTCGACCTGATCGTCGCCGGTACGGAACGCGCAGTGCTGATGGTGGAATCGGAAGCGCAGCAACTGAGCGAAGAAGTCATGCTCGGCGGCGTGGTGTTCGGCCACGAGCAGATGCAGATCGCGATCGACGCGATCCATGAACTGGTTCGCGAAGGCGGCAAGCCGGAATGGGATTGGCAACCGGCGGCAAAGAACGAGCCGCTGATCGCACGCGTGGCGGAACTGGCGCAAGCCGATCTGCTCGCCGCATATCAACTGCGCGACAAGCAAGCCCGTTCGACCAAGCTGAAGGAAGTCTACGCAGCAACGTCGAAGAAGCTGGAAGAAGACGCTGCAGCAGGCGGCACCGTGGCAGCCGACAAGGCAACCGTCGGCAACGTGCTGTTCGACATCGAAGCGAAGATCGTCCGTACGCAGATCCTGAACGGCGAACCGCGTATCGACGGCCGCGACACGCGCACCGTGCGCCCGATCGAAATCCGCACCGGCGTGCTGCCGCGTACGCACGGCTCGGCACTGTTCACGCGCGGTGAAACGCAGGCCATGGTGGTCGCAACGCTGGGCACGAAGGGCGACGAGCAGAACATCGACGCGCTCGAAGGCGAGTACCGCGAACGCTTCATGCTCCACTACAACATGCCTCCGTTCGCGACCGGCGAAACGGGCCGCGTCGGTTCGCCGAAGCGCCGTGAAATCGGTCACGGCCGTCTGGCCAAGCGCGCGCTGGCTGCATGCCTGCCGAGCGCCGACGAATTCGGCTACTCGATTCGCGTCGTGTCGGAAATCACGGAATCGAACGGTTCGTCGTCCATGGCTTCGGTGTGCGGCGGCTGCCTCGCGCTGATGGACGCCGGCGTGCCGATGAAGGCGCACGTCGCCGGCATCGCCATGGGCCTGATCCTGGAAGGCAACAAGTTTGCCGTCCTGACCGACATCCTCGGCGACGAAGATCACCTCGGCGACATGGACTTCAAGGTGGCGGGTACGGAACAAGGCGTGACCGCGCTGCAGATGGACATCAAGATCCAGGGCATCACCAAGGAAATCATGCAGGTCGCCCTCGCGCAAGCGAAGGAAGGCCGTATGCATATCCTGAGCAAGATGACCTCGGCGGTGTCGGGCGCGAACACGGTGCTGTCGGACTACGCACCGCGCATGATCACCATCAAGATCAATCCGGAAAAGATTCGCGACGTGATCGGCAAGGGTGGTTCGGTGATCCGCGCGCTGACCGAAGAAACCGGCACGACGATCGACATTTCGGACGACGGCGTCGTCACCATCGCAAGCACGAGCAGCGAAGGCATGGCCGAAGCGAAGAAGCGTATCGAGAACATCACGCTGGAAGTCGAAGTGGGCCAGGTGTACGAAGGTACCGTGCTCAAGCTGCTCGATTTCGGCGCGATCGTGAACATCCTGCCGGGCAAGGACGGTCTGCTGCATATTTCCGAAATCGCCAACGAGCGTATCAAGGACATCAACGACTACCTGAAGGATGGCCAGCAAGTGAAGGTCAAGGTCATCCAGACGGACGAAAAGGGCCGCGTGCGTTTGTCGGCCAAGGCGTTGCTGAACGAAGGTACAAACGGCGCGCCGCAAGGCGAACCGACGCCGCAGTAATGCGGTAGCAGAACAACGGCCGGCAGCGTGAACGCGCTCCGGCCGTTTTTTATGAAGGGCGCAGGGTGGATTGCGTTGCAAGTGGGCAGAAACGGTTACTCTATTTGCTCACCCCGGCATGCAACGCAATCCAATCTTGGAGTTGACGCAGATGAAAGCGATCGAAATCACCGAATTCGGAGCGCCGGACGTCCTGAAGCTGGCTGAGCGGCCCACGCCGCAGCCTAAAGCAGGCGAGGTGCTGATCAAGGTGGCCGCATCCGGCATCAATCGTCCGGACGTGTTCCAGCGCAAAGGCGGCTATGCGCCGCCGCCGGGCGCGTCGGATCTGCCCGGACTGGAAGTGGCGGGCGAAATCGTCGAAGGGTCGATCGACGAGAAGAACAACCCGTTCGGTCTGAAGGTTGGCGATCGCGTGTGCGCGTTGCTGGCCGGCGGCGGCTACGCGGAATACGCGGTCGCGCCGCTGCTGCAATGTCTGCCGGTGCCGGCCGGTTTGTCCGATGTCGAAGCTGCTTCGCTGCCCGAAACGTTTTTCACGGTGTGGAGCAATGTGTTCGACCGTGCGCAACTCGGCAAGGGCGAAGGCGCGCCGAACGAAACGCTGCTGGTGCAGGGCGGATCGAGCGGCATCGGCGTGACGGCGATCCAGATTGCGCATGCGCTCGGTTTTCGCGTGTTCGCGACCGCGGGCTCGGACGAGAAGTGCCGCGCGTGTGAAGCGTTGGGCGCCGAACGCGCGATCAACTACAAGACTGAAGATTTCGTCGAAGTGATCAAGTCGCTCACCAACGATCGCGGTGTCGACGTGGTCCTCGACATGGTGGCCGGCAGTTATGTGTCGCGTGAGCTGACGGCGTTGGCGGATGGTGGGCGCATCGTGTTGATCGCGTTGCTGGGCGGCGCGAAAGCCGAGCTGAATCTGAACGAAGTATTGCGCCGCCGTTTGACGGTGACCGGTTCGACGCTGCGTCCGCGGCCGATCGAATTCAAGGCGAAGATTGCCGCGCAGTTGAAAGAGCGCGTGTGGCCACATCTCGAAGATGGCCGCATCAAGCCAGTGGTGCATCGCGTATTTCCGGCGGCGCAGGCTGCCGACGCGCATGCGCTGATGGAGAGCAGCACGCATGTCGGCAAGATCGTACTGTCTTGGGGTCAGGACGCTTGACAAGGTCGGTTTGACACGGTCTGTTTGACCCGATCCACCCCACGCAGTAAAATTGCGCGTTTTGCGCACGCCGCATGAAACCGAAAGGCGGACTGTAAGCGCAAACAAAGTCCGCCGCCAAGACAAGACGAGACGATGTCGAAACAACGAGCCAAGCTGGTAGTCGGTAACTGGAAGATGCACGGGCGCCTCGCCGAAAATGCCACGCTGTTGCAAGCGGTGGCGCAAGGCGCGGGCGAATTGCCGGCCGACGTGCGCGTCGGCGTCTGCGTCCCGAGTCCGTATCTCGCGCAGTCTCAATCGTTGCTGGAAGGCAGCCGGGTGGTGTGGGGCGTGCAGGACGTGTCGGCATTCACGCATGGCGCCTATACGGGTGAAGTGGCCGCGCCGATGGTGGTGGATTTCGGCGCCACGCTCGCGATCGTCGGGCACTCGGAGCGCCGTGCCTATCATCGCGAAAGCGCTGAACTGGTTGCGGTGAAAACGCAGCGCGCGCTGGAAGCAGGCTTGACGCCTATCGTCTGCGTCGGCGAAACGCTTGAAGAGCGCGAAGCCGGTTCAACCGAGCAGGTGGTCGGCACGCAACTGGACGAAGTGCTGGCGAAATTGTCGGTGCAAGAGGCGGCGCGGCTTGTCGTCGCGTACGAGCCGGTGTGGGCGATCGGTACCGGCAAGAGCGCGAGCTCGGAGCAGGCGCAGGCGGTCCATGCGTTCCTGCGTGCGCGTCTGGCGGCAAAGGGCGTGGCGGTGGCGGATGTCCCGCTGTTGTACGGCGGGAGTGTGAAGCCGGAGAACGCGGAAGAATTGTTCCGCCAGCCGGATATCGACGGTGGCCTGATCGGCGGCGCGTCGTTGAAAGACCAGGATTTCCTGGCGATCTGCAAGGCGGCGGCCGCAACGAGCGTCGCCGGTTAAGCAGGGCGCCTTGGCGAGGATGACCCCATCCCGCGCAACACGCAGTGTGTCGCGCGGTTAAATAAAGACTCAGGTGAGTGTGATGCTGTATTTGAAAACATTGATTATCGTCGTTCAGCTGTTGTCGGCACTCGGGGTGATCGGCCTCGTCTTGCTGCAACACGGCAAAGGCGCCGATATGGGCGCGGCTTTTGGTAGCGGCGCGTCGGGCAGCCTGTTCGGCGCGACCGGTTCGGCGAACTTCTTGTCGCGTACAACGGCTGTGCTCGCAGCGGTGTTTTTTGTCACCACGCTGACGCTCACTTACCTCGGCGCATATCGTGCGAAACCTTCCGCAGGCGTGCTGGGCGCGGCTGTCACTGCACCGGTCGCGGCGTCGGCTGCGTCCGCACCGGCAGCTGGCTCGGCTGTTTTGCCTGCCTCGGCTGCGTCCGTTCCGGCAACCGACGTGCCGAAATAAATTTTCGCTCAAACGTGCTTTTGTGCGTTGAACAATCTGATTAGAACAGTTACAATCTAAGTCTTGAAGCGATTCGCGGGTTTTATAAGTTGTTTTCCCGGATTGCATGCAGTGCCGACGTGGTGAAATTGGTAGACACGCTATCTTGAGGGGGTAGTGGCGAAAGCTGTGCGAGTTCGAGTCTCGCCGTCGGCACCAAAATGTTATCTAAATGCCAGCCGCTTGCTTCGCTTCGGCTGGCATTTTCACTTCTGGCGTGCGGCTTGCGTTGGGCTTGCAGCATGTGCGTTTCGGAAGTGATTTCGCGTCAGGAGTGCTATGCTCCTGACGGCACTCAGAACCAACCGATTGAGGATAGTCTTGAACCTCGCAGCCTATTTCCCCGTCTTGTTGTTCCTCGTTGTGGGCACCGGTTTAGGCGTAGCACTGGTCAGTATCGGCAAGATCCTCGGTCCCAACAAGCCTGATACCGAGAAAAACGCACCGTACGAGTGCGGCTTCGAAGCATTCGAAGATGCGCGCATGAAGTTCGACGTGCGCTATTACCTCGTCGCCATTCTTTTCATCATTTTCGATCTTGAAACCGCGTTCCTGTTTCCGTGGGGCGTTGCCCTGCGCGACATCGGCTGGCCTGGCTTCTTGGCAATGATGATTTTCCTGCTCGAATTCCTGTTGGGCTTCGCCTATATCTGGAAGAAAGGCGGCCTCGACTGGGAATGATGGATTAATCGCCGGTTTGCGTGGGTGGCCAAGGCTTGCCGCCCCGTCTGGAGTGGAAAGCAAATGAGTATCGAAGGGGTCTTGAAGGAAGGGTTTGTCACCACCACGGCTGACAAACTGATCAACTGGACGCGCACCGGCTCGTTGTGGCCGATGACGTTCGGTCTTGCGTGCTGTGCGGTCGAGATGATGCATGCGGGCGCTGCCCGTTATGACCTCGACCGTTTCGGCGTGGTGTTTCGTCCGAGTCCGCGTCAGTCGGACGTGATGATCGTCGCCGGCACGCTGTGCAACAAGATGGCGCCGGCTCTGCGCAAGGTCTACGACCAGATGGCCGAGCCGCGCTGGGTGATCTCGATGGGTTCGTGCGCGAACGGCGGCGGCTATTACCACTACTCGTATTCGGTGGTGCGCGGCTGTGACCGGATCGTGCCGGTCGACGTCTATGTGCCGGGTTGTCCGCCCACGGCGGAAGCGCTGGTGTACGGCGTGATCCAGCTCCAGGCCAAGATTCGCCGCACCAATACAATCGCCCGTCAATAAGGCCAACGCCTCCCCCACAATATGGCAAGCAAACTCGAGACCCTGAAAGCGAACCTCGAGGCGGCCTTTGGCGGCCTCCTGCTGAACCTCAGCGAAGCAATCGGTGAGTTGACGATCGTCGTGAAGGCTGGCGACTACCTCAACGTGGCAACGCGTCTGCGCGACGACCGCTCGCTCGGCTTCGAGCAATGCGTGGATCTGTGCGGCGTCGACTATCAGACTTACGCTGAAGGCGCTTACGACGGTCCGCGTTTCGCGGCCGTGCTGCATTTGCTGTCGGTGCAGAACAACTGGCGTCTGCGTCTGCGCGTGTTCGCGCCGGACGACGAAGTGCCGATCCTGCCGTCCGTCGTCGATATCTGGAATTCGGTCAACTGGTACGAGCGCGAAGCGTTCGACCTGTACGGCATCGTCTTCGAAGGCCATCCGGATCTGCGCCGCATCCTCACCGACTACGGTTTCATCGGTCACCCGTTCCGCAAAGATTTCCCTGTCTCCGGTTATGTCGAAATGCGTTACGACCCGGAAGAGAAGCGCGTCGTCTATCAGCCTGTGACGATCGAGCCGCGAGAAATCACGCCGCGCGTGATCCGCGAAGATCGCTATGGCGGTCTGAAACACTAAGAGAACGCCATGGCAGAGATCAAGAACTACACGCTCAACTTCGGCCCTCAGCACCCGGCAGCGCACGGTGTGCTGCGCCTCGTGCTCGAACTCGACGGCGAAGTCATTCAGCGCGCCGATCCGCACATCGGTCTGCTGCATCGCGCGACTGAAAAGCTCGCCGAAACCAAAACATTTATCCAGTCGGTGCCGTACATGGACCGTCTCGACTACGTGTCGATGATGGTCAACGAGCACGGCTACGTGATGGCGATCGAAAAGCTGCTCGGCATCGAAGTGCCGGTGCGCGCGCAATACATTCGCGTGATGTTCGACGAAGTCACGCGCGTGCTGAACCACCTGATGTGGATCGGTGCGCACGCGCTCGACGTCGGCGCAATGGCGGTGTTCCTGTACGCGTTCCGTGAGCGCGAAGACCTGATGGACGTGTATGAAGCGGTGTCCGGCGCACGGATGCACGCTGCTTACTATCGTCCGGGCGGTGTCTATCGCGATCTGCCTGACGCAATGCCGCAATATAAAGCGTCGAAGATTCGCAATGCCAAGGCGTTGTCGAAGATGAACGAGAATCGTCAGGGTTCGCTCCTCGACTTCATCGACGATTTCTTCACGCGGTTCCCGAAGTGCGTCGACGAATACGAAACGCTGCTGACCGACAACCGGATCTGGAAGCAACGTCTGGTCGGTATCGGCGTGGTCAGCCCGGAACGCGCGCTGAATCTCGGCATGACCGGCGCGATGCTGCGTGGTTCGGGTATCGAATGGGATCTGCGCAAGAAGCAACCGTACGAGGTCTATGACAAGCTCGATTTTGACATCCCGGTGGGGGTCAACGGCGACTGTTATGACCGATATTTGGTACGCGTCGAAGAAATGCGCCAGTCCACACGCATTGTGAAACAGTGCGTTGAGTGGCTGCGTAAGAATCCCGGCCCCGTGATGATCGACAATCACAAGGTTGCGCCGCCGTCGCGCGTGGGCATGAAGTCGAACATGGAAGAGCTGATTCACCACTTCAAGCTCTTCACGGAAGGCTTCCATGTTCCGGAAGGCGAGGCATACGCCGCGGTCGAGCATCCGAAGGGCGAGTTCGGCATCTATCTGATCTCCGACGGCGCTAACAAGCCGTATCGCCTGAAGATCCGCGCACCGGGCTACGCTCACCTGTCCACGCTCGATGAAATGGCGCGCGGTCACATGATCGCCGACGCCGTGACGATCATCGGCACGCAGGACATCGTGTTCGGCGAAGTGGATCGCTAGGACGTATTCATCAGAGCGCGCCTTCAGATTGCACCGAAGCGCGCGTCAAGCAAAGGAACGCCGGGTCTGTCGCATCATGCAGCGCGCGACAGGTTTTCGTTCGGTAGGAATTGAAAGAGTCGTGTCTGAAAATGATCTCAGCTGAAGGCCTGAAAGAAATCGATCGCGCGATCGCGAAGTATCCCGCCGATCAAAAACAGTCCGCCGTGATGTCGGCGTTGGCCACCGCTCAGGAAGAGCATGGCTGGCTGACGCCCGAACTCATGCAGTTCGTCGCGGACTATCTCGGCATGCCGGCAGTCGCCGTGCAGGAGGTGGCGACCTTCTACACGATGTACGAGACCTCGCCGGTCGGCAAATACAAGATCACGCTCTGCACCAACCTGCCGTGCCAGCTCGGCCCGGACGGCGGCTCGGACAGCGCTGCTGAATATCTGAAGCAGAAGCTCGGCATCGACTTCGGCGAGACCACGGCCGACGGCAAGTTCACCCTGAAAGAAGGTGAGTGCATGGGTTCGTGCGGCGACGCGCCGGTGATGCTGGTGAACAACCATCGCATGTGCAGCTTCATGAGCCGCGCGAAGATCGACCAGCTGCTCGAGGAACTTTCGAAATGACGTCTTTACACGATCGTCACATCAAACCGCTGATTCTTGCCGGCCTGAACGGCGACAATTGGCATCTCGAAGACTATGTGGCGCGCGGCGGTTACGCCCAGCTGCGCCGTATTCTGGAAGAGAAGATTCCGCCCGAGCAGGTGATCGCCGACGTCAAGGCGTCGGGTCTGCGTGGCCGTGGCGGTGCAGGCTTCCCGACCGGTTTGAAGTGGAGCTTCATGCCGCGTCAATTCCCCGGCCAGAAGTACCTCGTCTGCAATTCGGACGAAGGCGAGCCGGGCACGTTCAAAGACCGCGACATCCTGCGTTTCAACCCGCATTCGCTGATCGAAGGCATGGCGATTGGCGCGTATGCGATGGGCATTACGGTCGGCTACAACTATATCCACGGCGAAATCTGGGAAGTCTACAAGCGCTTTGAACAGGCGTTGGACGAAGCTCGCCGAGCCGGGTTCCTCGGCGAAAACATCATGGGTTCGGGCTTCTCGTTCGAACTGCATGCGCACCATGGTTACGGCGCCTATATCTGCGGCGAAGAAACCGCGTTGCTCGAATCGCTGGAAGGCAAGAAAGGCCAGCCGCGCTTCAAGCCGCCGTTCCCGGCGAGCTTCGGCGTGTACGGCAAGCCGACTACGATCAACAACACCGAGACGTTTGCCGCGGTGCCGTTCCTGCTCGCGATCGGCCCGCAGAATTACCTCGAAATCGGCAAGCCGAACAACGGCGGCACGAAGATTTTCTCCGTCGCGGGCGACGTCGAACGTCCGGGCAACTATGAAATTCCGCTCGGCACGCCGTTCTCCACGCTGATGGAACTCGCCGGCGGCATGCGCGGCGGCAAGAAGATCAAGGCTGTGATTCCTGGCGGCTCGTCGGCACCGGTGATTCCGGGCGACATCATGATGCAGACCGACATGGACTACGATTCGATCGCCAAAGCCGGCTCGATGCTCGGTTCGGGCGCGGTCATCGTCATGGATGAAACGCGTTGCATGGTGCGCTCGTTGTTGCGTCTGTCGTATTTCTATTACGAAGAATCGTGTGGTCAATGCACGCCTTGCCGCGAAGGCACGGGCTGGCTGTACCGCGTCGTGCATCGTATCGAGCACGGGCTCGGCCGGCCGGAAGATCTGGATCTGCTGAACTCGGTCGCTGAAAACATCATGGGCCGCACGATTTGCGCGCTCGGCGATGCAGCGGCCATGCCGGTTCGCGGCATGCTCAAGCACTACTGGGACGAATTCGAATATCACGTCGCCCATAAGCATTGCCTCGTCGGCGGTCATGCCGGCGCAGCGGCGGCGCAGGAAACCGTAGCGGCTTGAGTCTGCGAATCGATAAGCAGATAAGCACGCAAAAGAACACGTCATCGCGGGATTCATCGCCTGAAACGGGCGATGAACGGGCGAACGATTGAGCGGTAACAGGTTAAGGAAGATTGACCATCATGGTTGAACTTGAAATAGACGGCAAGAAAGTAGAGGTGCCTGAAGGCAGCATGGTGATCCAGGCTGCGCATAAGGTCGACACGTACATTCCTCACTTCTGCTATCACAAGAAGCTGTCGATTGCGGCCAACTGCCGGATGTGTCTGGTCGATGTCGAAAAGATGCCGAAGGCGGTGCCTGCATGCGCCACGCCGGTATCGGCCGGCATGATCGTGCGCACCAAGTCGGACAAGGCGGTGAAAGGCCAGCAAGCCGTGATGGAATTCCTGCTGATCAACCACCCGCTGGATTGCCCGATCTGCGACCAGGGCGGCGAGTGTCAGTTGCAGGATCTGGCCGTGGGCTACGGCAAGTCGGGCTCGCGCTATAGCGAAGAAAAGCGCGTGGTGTTCCACAAGAACGTCGGCCCGCTGATCTCCATGGAAGAAATGTCGCGTTGCATTCACTGCACGCGTTGCGTCCGTTTCGGCCAGGAAGTGGCTGGCGTGATGGAACTCGGCATGCTGGGCCGCGGCGAGCATTCGGAAATCACGTCGTTCGTCGGCAAGACGGTGGATTCGGAACTGTCGGGCAACATGATCGATCTGTGCCCGGTCGGCGCGCTGACCAGCAAGCCGTTCCGTTACAGCGCCCGTACGTGGGAGCTGTCACGCCGCAAGTCGGTGAGCCCGCACGATTCCGTCGGCGCGAACCTCGTGGTGCAGGTGAAGAACAATCGCGTGATGCGCGTTCTGCCGTTCGAAAACGAATCCATCAATGAATGCTGGATTTCGGACAAGGACCGTTTCTCGTATGAAGGCCTGAACAGCCCCGAGCGTCTGACTCAGCCTATGCTTAAGCAAGGCGGCAAGTGGGTCGAGACCGACTGGCAAACCGCGCTCGAATACGTGGTGAAGGGGCTGAAGGGCATCAAGGGCGACCACGGCGCGAACGCGCTGGCCGCACTCGGCAGCGCCCACAGCACGGTCGAAGAACTGTTCCTGTTGAAGCAATTGGCGCAAGCGGTCGGCACGCCGAACGTCGACTTCCGTCTGCGTCAGTCGGATTTCTCGGCGCCGGTCAACGGTACGCCGTGGCTCGGCACCGCGATCGCCGATCTGTCGAACGCCGACGCCGCCTTGGTGATCGGTTCGGATCTGCGCCGCGATCATCCGCTGTTCGCCGCTCGTCTGCGTCAGGCCGCCAAGGGCGGTGCGAAGCTCACGCTCGTACAGTCCACCAACGATGACGCGCTCATCCCGCAAGCGGAGCGTGTAGTTGCTGCGCCGTCGGCATGGCTTGAGGCACTGGCTGGTATCGCGGGTGCTGTGTCGGAAGCGAACGGCGTCGCACTGCCGGAAGCCTTCGCCGGCACGCAGCCGACGGACGCCAACAAGAAAGTCGCGAAGTCTCTCGCTACCGGCGAACGCCGCCTCGTATTGCTCGGCAACAGCGCGGTTCGTCATCCGGACTTCGCCGTCATTCACGCCGCGGCGCAATGGATTGCGGACGCTACCGGCGCGACGCTGGGCTTCCTGACGGAAGCGGCCAACACGGTCGGCGCGCATCTCGTGAACGCGTTGCCGGGCGAGGGCGGTCTGAACGCTCGCGAAGTGTTCGAGCAACCGCGCAAGGGTTATGTGCTGCTGAACGTCGAACCGGAGTTCGATACGGCCAATCCGGCGCAGGCTTTGGCCGCGCTGAAGCAGGCTGAGATGGTGGTCGTGATGTCGCCGTTCCAGACCGGCGCGGAATACGCCGACGTGCTGCTGCCGATCGCTCCGTACACGGAAACGGCCGGCACGTTCGTCAACGCCGAAGGTACGGTGCAGACGTTCAACGGCGTCGTGCGTCCGCTTGGCGACACGCGTCCGGCATGGAAGGTGTTGCGCGTGCTGGGCAGCCTGCTGGGCTTGCCCGGCTTCGAATTCGACACTTCGGAAGAAGTGCGCACGGTCGCTCTTGGCGACGGTGAACTGAACTCGCGTCTGTCGAACAGGACGAGTGCCGCGGTTGCACGCGGCAAGGCGGTGAAGGCGGTGGAAGGCAAGTTCGAGCGTCTCGCGAACGTGCCGATCTATCACGCCGACGCGCTGGTGCGTCGCGCCGAATCATTGCATCTGACCGCGGCGGCACGTGCGGCAAACTCGGTCGGTTTGCCGGCCGGACTGTTTGACAAACTGGGTTTGAACGAAGGCGACGCAGTGCGCGTGCGCCAGGGCGAGCAATCGGTGCAGTTGCCGGCCGTGCGCGACGCGAATCTTGCGGAGATGGTCGTCCGCGTATCGGCGGCTACGCCTGCCGGTGCAGCGCTGGGCAGCCTGTTCGGTGAACTGGTGGTGGAGAAGGCGTAAATGAGCTTGTTCGATACGATCAACTCGGGCGGCACCCAGCTTCTCGGTGTGGCATGGCCCACGGTGTGGGCACTGGTGCGCATCCTGGTGGTGGCCGTCGTGATCCTGCTGTGCGTGGCTTACCTGATTCTGTGGGAGCGTAAGCTGATCGGCTGGATGCACGTGCGTCTCGGCCCGAACCGCGTCGGCCCCGCAGGTCTGCTGCAGCCGATCGCCGACGTGCTGAAGCTTTTGCTGAAAGAAGTGATTCAGCCGGCGCAGGCGAGCCGCTGGATTTACCTGATCGCGCCGATCATGGTGGTGGTGCCGGCCTTCGCGGTCTGGGCGGTGATTCCGTTTCAGGCAGGCGCGGTGCTCGGCGACATCAACGCCGGTCTGCTGTATGCGATGGCAATTTCGTCGATCGGCGTGTACGGCGTGATCCTGGCCGGCTGGGCGTCGAACTCGAAGTACGCGTTCCTCGGCGCGATGCGCGCCGCGGCGCAGATGGTCTCGTACGAAATCTCGATGGGCTTCGCGCTCGTCGTCGTGCTGATGACCGCCGGCACGCTGAACCTGTCGGGCATCGTTGCTTCGCAGGAACACGGCATCTTTGCATCGTACGGCTTGAACTTCCTGTCGTGGAACTGGCTTCCGCTGTTGCCGATGTTCGTCGTGTACTTCATCTCGGGCATCGCCGAAACGAACCGTCACCCGTTCGACGTGGTGGAAGGGGAGTCGGAAATCGTCGCGGGCCACATGATCGATTACTCGGGTATGGCGTTCGCGCTGTTCTTCCTCGCCGAGTACATCAACATGATCGTGATCTCGGCATTGGCTGCAACACTGTTCCTCGGCGGCTGGAGTGCACCGTTCGGCTTCCTGTCGTTCGTTCCGGGCATCGTATGGCTCGTCGCCAAGGTTTTCTTCCTGTTGTCGGTGTTCATCTGGGCGCGTGCCACATTCCCGCGCTATCGCTATGACCAGATCATGCGTCTGGGCTGGAAAATCTTCATTCCGGTCTGCGTGGTATGGCTGGTGGTGGTCGGCTTCTGGATCATGTCGCCGTTGAACATCTGGAAATAAAGGGCGGATGAACCTATGACCGCAATCCAAAACTTTTTCAAGACCTTCTTCCTCACGGAACTGCTCAAAGGCCTCGCGCTGACCGGACGTTACACGTTCCAGCGCAAGGTGACCGTGCAGTTCCCGGAAGAGAAGACGCCGATCTCGCCGCGTTTCCGTGGGCTGCACGCGCTGCGCCGCTATGAAAACGGCGAAGAGCGCTGCATCGCCTGCAAGCTGTGCGAAGCAGTGTGCCCAGCGCTCGCCATTACCATCGAATCGGAAACGCGCGCGGACAACACCCGCCGCACCACGCGTTACGACATCGACCTGACCAAGTGCATCTTCTGCGGTTTCTGCGAAGAGAGCTGCCCGGTCGATTCGATCGTCGAAACGCACATTCTCGAGTATCACGGCGAGAAGCGCGGCGACCTGTACTTCACGAAAGACATGCTGCTGGCCGTGGGCGATCGCTATGAAGCGGAGATCGCGGCGAACAAGGCAGCCGACGCACCGTATCGTTGAAGCTTCAGTTAATAAATTAGTCAATGCGGCAGTAAAAGCAGCAATCACGGCCTGTTGTCAGGCCGGGCGCCGCGGCCTGAACGCCGCGGCACGGCGCACCTGTGCGGCTGTGCTGGCGATACGCCAGTTTTACGGCAGTCACAAGTGCCAAAGAACAATGCCTGACGATGGCCTAACGATGAACCGGTAATCATGGAATTCACGACCGTACTGTTCTACATCTTCGCGCTGCTCCTGGTGGTTTCAGGGCTGAAGGTGATCACCTCGCGCAACCCGGTGTCGTCCGCACTGTTTCTGGTGCTGGCGTTCTTCAACGCAGCCGCGATCTGGATGCTGCTGCAGGCCGAGTTCCTCGCGATTCTGCTGGTGCTGGTCTACGTCGGCGCGGTGATGGTGCTGTTCCTGTTTGTGGTGATGATGCTGGACATCAACATCGACGTGCTGCGCAAAGACTTCAAGCGTTTCGTGCCGATGGCCACTTTGGTGGGCGCGATCATCGTGATCGAAACCGCGCTGATTCTCTGGCACGGTTACGGCGCGACCGCCACGGCGCTGCGCGACACGACCGCCGCTGCGAACGGCATGGGCGACTGGTCCAACACGCGCCTGATCGGCAAGGTCATCTATACGGACTACATCTTCGCGTTCGAAGTGGCCGGCCTCGTGCTGCTGGTGGCGATCATCGCGGCTATCGCGCTGACCACGAGCCACAAGAAAGACAGCAAGCGCCAGAACGTCAGCGAGCAGGTCAAGGTGCGTGCTCAGGACCGTGTGCGCGTCGTGAAGATGAAATCGGAAAAGACTGCGGCAACCGTCGCGGCCGAAGAAGCCGCAGCGGCAGCAACCGCAGCGGCGGCAGCAGCAGCCGACTCGGCACCGGCTAAGAACAGCTGAGCGGACAGGAGATAGAAATCATGTTGACCCTTGCCCATTACCTTGTCCTCGGCGCGATCCTGTTTGCGATCAGCATCGTCGGCATTTTCCTGAACCGTCGCAACGTCATCATCATTTTGATGGCGATCGAACTGATGCTGCTCGCGGTGAACACCAATTTCGTCGCCTTCTCGCATTACCTCGGCGACGTGCACGGCCAGATCTTCGTCTTCTTCGTGCTGACGGTTGCAGCAGCGGAGGCGGCAATCGGCCTCGCGATTCTGGTGACCCTGTTCCGTAGTCTCGACACGATCAATGTCGAGGATCTCGATCAGCTCAAAGGTTAATTTCAGGAAAAGCGGTTATGTCCACGATACTCAATGAAAACCTGCTGCTGGCGATCCCGCTGGCACCGCTGGCCGGCTGTCTTGTTGCCGGTCTGGCCGGAAAAGCGGTAGGGCGAGCCGGTGCGCATTCGGTCACGATCCTCGGCGTCGCGATCTCGTTCATCCTGTCGGCCATCGTCTTCTTCCAGGTACTGAACGGCGCGAGTTTCAACGCGACCATCTACGAATGGATGTCGATCGGCAAGACGAAGTTCGAGATCGGCTTCCTGGTCGACTCGCTGACGGCCATGATGATGTGCGTGGTGACCTTCGTGTCGCTCATGGTGCACATCTACACGATCGGCTACATGGCCGACGAAGACGGCTACCAGCGCTTCTTCTCGTACATCTCGCTGTTCACGTTCTCGATGTTGATGCTCGTGATGAGCAACAACTTCCTGCAGCTGTTCTTCGGCTGGGAAGCGGTAGGTCTGGTGTCGTATCTGCTGATCGGCTTCTACTTCACCCGTCCCACGGCGATCTACGCCAACATGAAGGCGTTCATCGTAAACCGCATCGGCGACTTCGGCTTTTTGCTGGGTATCGGCCTGCTGTTCGCGTTCGCCGGTTCGATGAACTACGGCGACGTGTTCGCGAAGCGCACCGAACTCGCGGCACTGAGCTTTCCGGGTACGGACTGGGGTCTGCTGACGGTCGCCTGTATTTGCCTCTTCATTGGCGCAATGGGTAAGTCGGCGCAGTTTCCGCTGCACGTCTGGCTGCCGGATTCGATGGAAGGCCCGACGCCGATTTCCGCACTGATTCACGCGGCAACCATGGTGACGGCCGGTATCTTCATGGTCACGCGCATGTCGCCGCTGTTCGAACTGTCGGATACGGCGCTGTCGTTCGTCATGGTCATCGGTGCGATTACCGCGCTGTTCATGGGCTTCCTCGGGATCATCCAGAACGACATCAAGCGCGTGGTGGCGTATTCCACGCTGTCGCAGCTGGGTTACATGACGGTCGCGCTGGGCGCGTCGGCCTATTCGGTCGCCGTGTTCCACCTGATGACGCACGCGTTCTTCAAGGCGCTGCTGTTCCTCGGCGCGGGTTCGGTCATCATCGGCATGCACCACGATCAGGACATCCGCAACATGGGCGGCCTGCGCAAGTACATGCCGATCACGTGGATCACGTCGCTGGTCGGTTCGCTGGCGCTGATCGGCACACCGTTCTTCTCGGGCTTCTACTCGAAAGACTCGATCATCGACGGGGTGAAGCTGTCGCATCTGCCGGGTTCGGGCTTCGCGTACTTCGCGGTGGTGGCGAGCGTCTTCGTGACCGCGCTGTATTCGTTCCGTATGTACTTCCTGGTGTTCCACGGCGAGGAGCGCTTCCGCGGTCCGAAGCATCCGGAATCGCCGATGGGCATCGAAGCCGCGGCGCATGCACATGACGCGCACGGTCACGATTCGCACGGCCATGGCCAGGACGCACATGGCCACGGTCACGACGACCACGCTCACGAGCCGCATGAAACGCCGTGGGTGGTCTGGCTGCCGCTGGTGCTGCTGGCAATCCCGTCGGTGGTAATCGGCGCGATCGGCATCGGCCCGATGCTGTACGGCGACTTCTTCCAGCATGGCGTGGCCTTCGACAAGGTGATCTTCATCGGCGAAAACCATCCGGCGCTGCATGAGATGGCCGAAGAGTTCCAGGGTTGGGCGTCGATGGGCCTGCACTCGGTCGCGGGCCTGCCGGTCTGGCTGGCGCTCGCGGGCGTGGTGGTCGCGTGGTTCCTGTACCTGGTTCGTCCGGATCTGCCGGCTGTCATCAAGCGCGCGTTCGGTCCGATCTACACGCTGCTCGATAACAAGTACTACATGGACAAGATCAACGAAGTCGTGTTCGCGCGGGGCGCCGTGGCAATTGGCCGTGGTCTCTGGAAGGAAGGCGACGTCGTGGTGATCGACGGCATCGTCAACGGCAGCGCACGTTTTATCGGCTGGTTCGCCGGCGTGATCCGCTTCCTCCAATCCGGCTACATCTATCACTACGCGTTCGCCATGATTATCGGCATGCTGGGGCTCCTGACCCTGTTTGTAACGCTCGGCGGCAAATAAGGCGAGGGACACTAATGCACGCTTATCCGATTCTCAGTATTGCGATCTGGTTGCCGATCCTCGTCGGCCTCCTGGTCCTGGCCATTGGTTCAGACCAGAACCCGGCTCCCGCGCGCTGGATTGCGCTGATCGGTTCGGTCGTCAGCTTCCTCGTGACGATCCCGCTGATTACCGGTTTTGATTCGAGCACCGCCGATCTGCAGTTCGTCGAAAAGGCGAACTGGATCGAGCGCTTCAACATCACGTACCACCTGGGTGTCGATGGCATCTCGATGTGGTTCGTCGTGTTGACCGCATTGATCACGGTGATCGTCGTGATCGCCGCGTGGGAAGTAATCACCAAGAAAGTGGGTCAGTACCTGGCCGCGTTCCTGATCCTGTCGGGCATCATGGTCGGCGTGTTCAGTTCCGCCGACGGCATGCTGTTCTACGTGTTCTTCGAAGCGACGCTGATTCCGATGTACATCATCATCGGCGTATGGGGTGGGGCGAATCGCGTCTACGCGGCGTTCAAGTTCTTCCTGTACACGCTGATGGGCTCGCTGTTGATGCTGGTCGCGTTGCTGTACCTGTACATCCAGACCGGCACGTTCGACCTCGCTACATGGCAGCATGCGCAGATCGCCATGACGCCACAGGTGCTGATATTCATAGCGTTCTTCATGGCCTTCGCCGTGAAGGTGCCGATGTGGCCGGTTCACACGTGGTTGCCTGACGCCCACGTGGAAGCGCCGACCGGCGGCTCGGTCGTGCTGGCCGCGATCATGCTGAAGCTGGGCGCCTATGGTTTCGTGCGCTTCTCGCTCCCCATCGCGCCGGACGCCAGCCACTTTCTGGCGCCGGTCATCGTGACGCTTTCGTTGATCGCGGTGATCTACATCGGTCTGGTCGCGATGGTGCAGACGGACATGAAGAAACTGGTCGCGTATTCGTCGATCGCGCACATGGGTTTCGTGACGCTCGGCTTCTTCATCTTCAACCAGCTGGGCGTGGAAGGCGCGATCGTGCAGATGATCTCGCACGGTTTCGTGTCGGGCGCGATGTTCCTGAGCATCGGCGTGCTGTACGACCGTATGCATTCGCGTCAGATCGCCGATTACGGCGGTGTCGTCAACGTGATGCCGAAGTTCGCGGCGTTCGTCATGCTGTTCTCCATGGCCAATTGCGGCCTGCCGGGCACCTCCGGTTTCGTCGGCGAATTCATGGTGATTCTGGCTGCTGTCCAGTACAACTTCTGGATCGCGGGCGGCGCGGCAGTCACGCTGATTCTCGGCGCGGCCTACACGCTGTGGATGTACAAGCGCGTGTACTTCGGCGCGATCGCCAACGATCACGTGAAGGGCCTGCTCGACATCAACCGTCGCGAATTTTTCATGCTGGCAGTGCTTGCCGCACTGACGCTGTTCATGGGCCTGTATCCGAAGCCCTTTACCGATGTGATGCACGTATCCGTGGAAAACCTCCTCGCCCACGTTGCGCAGTCAAAGCTGCCGTTGCCTCAGTAACGCAGAGCGAGGAATTCAAGACCATGCAAAACGCCCCTATGACTGCTCTGTTGCCCGACGCGCTGGTGATGCTCGCCGTTGTCGTCGCGTGGCTCAACGATACGTTCGTCGGCCAGGCCGGTCGCCGTACCACGTACTTCATCGCGTTCTTCTCGACGCTGGTCGCCGGCGTCTGGTTCGCGATGAACGCGTTCGATCCGCAAGTGCACTACTACTTCGGCCACATGTACGTGGTGGATTCGTTCGCCAACGTGATGAAAGCGGTGGTGACGCTTGGCTATGCGGTGTCGATCGTGTATTCGCGACGTTACCTGGAAGATCGCGGCCTGTTCCGCGGCGAGTTCTTCCTGTTGGGCATGTTCTCGCTGCTCGGCCAGCTCGTCATGATCTCCGGCAACAACTTCCTGACGCTGTATCTCGGCCTGGAACTGATGTCGCTGTCGCTGTATGGCGCGATCGCCCTGCGTCGTGACGCAGCGCCGTCGAACGAAGCGGCCATGAAGTACTACGTGCTCGGCGCACTGGCTTCCGGCTTTCTGTTGTACGGCATTTCCATGTTGTACGGCGCGACCGGTTCGCTCGACCTGAACGAAGTGTTCAAGGCGATCGGCACGAGCCACTACGACCCGAGCGTGCTGCTGTTCGGCGTGATCTTCATCGTGGCGGGCGTGGCGTTCAAGATGGGCGCGGTGCCGTTCCACATGTGGGTGCCCGACGTCTATCAAGGCGCGCCGACGGCGATGACGCTGATGGTCGGCGGCGGTCCGAAGGTTGCCGCGTTCGCCTGGGGCCTGCGTTTCCTGGTGATGGGCCTGCTGCCGCTGGCGGTGGAGTGGCAGCAAATGCTGGTGATCCTCGCTGCACTGTCGCTGATCGTCGGCAACATTACCGGTATCGTGCAACGCAACGTCAAGCGCATGCTCGCGTATTCGGCGATCTCGAATATGGGCTTCGTGCTGCTGGGTCTGCTGGCCGGCGTGGTCGACAGCAAGACCACGGGCGCGGCCAACGCGTACGGCTCGGCGATGTACTACAGCATCGTCTACCTGATCACGACGATGGGCACATTCGGCGTGATCATGCTGCTGGCGCGTCGCGATTTCGAAGCGGACACGCTCGAAGACTTTAAGGGCTTGAATCAGCGCAGCCCGGTGTTCGCCTTCGTGATGATGATCATGATGTTCTCGCTCGCCGGCATTCCGCCCGCGGTCGGCTTCTACGCGAAGCTCGCGGTGCTGCAGGCCACCATGAACGCCGGTTTGACGTGGCTGACGGTGCTGGCCGTGATCACCTCGCTGTTCGGCGCGTTTTACTACCTGCGTATCGTCAAGCTGATGTATTTCGACGATCCGCAAGACAAGTCGCCCATTCTCGCCGACACCAGCACGCGTGCCTTGCTCGCGTTCAACGGTGTGGCCGTACTGGTGCTCGGTATCGTGCCGGATCCGTTGTTGAAGGCCTGCCTGCAGGCGATCCAGCACACGCTGCTGCTCTGATGTCCGCTGCAGGTTGGTTTATCGTGTTGTTGGCGCTGGTCGGCGCCAACCTGCCGTTCCTGAATCAGCGCCTCTTCGCCGCCGTGCCGTTGAAAGCGGCGAAGAAAAGCGCCTGGATCCGGATTGCCGAATTGATCGTGCTGTACTTCGTGGTCGGCGCGCTTGGTTTTCTGCTGGAAGCGCGCGCGGGTAACCGCTTCGAACAGGGTTGGCAGTTCTACGCGATCACGTTTGCGCTGTTCGTGGTGTTCGCGTTCCCTGGCTTCACCTTCCAGTATCTTGTCAAACGCCGCTGACGGCGTCTCGCCGTCGGCGCACCCTGTCCCCAAGGTCCGCATATGGCTGAACTTCCCGATCACGACGCCGCGCTCAAAGAGACCTGCATCGAGAGCAAAACGATCCACAAGGGACCGTTTCTGACGCTCAAATGCGATACCGTTCGCCTGCCGGATGGTAAGCACGCCACGCGCGAATATGTTCAGCATTCCGGCGCCGTGATGGTGATTCCATTATTCGACGACGGCCGCGTGCTGCTCGAAAGCCAGTATCGCTATCCGATGGGCAAGGTCATGGTCGAGTATCCGGCCGGCAAGCTCGATCCGAACGAAGGCGCGCTGGCTTGCGCAATACGTGAGTTGCGGGAAGAGACGGGTTATACCGCGCGCGAGTATGTTTATTTGACGCGCATTCACCCGATTATTTCCTACTCGACCGAATTCATCGATATCTACCTTGCGCGCGGTTTGACCGCCGGCGAGCGCAGACTCGACGAAGGCGAATTTCTCGAACTGTTCACGGCGACCGTGCCGGAGATGTCCGAGTGGGTGCGCACCGGCAAGGTCACTGATGTCAAGACGGTGATCGGCACGTTCTGGCTCGAGAAAGTGTTGTCGGGCGCGTGGCCGCTGGCTGAGCCCGAATAACGCTGGCAACGAAGAAGGTGCATGCGCTGCGTGCCGCTTAGAAAGTCTGAGAAAAGCCCCTGTTGGTCTAAGACCGGCAGGGGCTTTTCTCATTGCGAGGCGTGCGAAATCGGGCAGTCGCTGGCATGTTGGCCGGCGTCTCAAAAAGTGCGTCGTTTGCCTTATGCCATTCGACAGTCTCGCCGCGCGGCCTTTGTCCATCTAGTATCGACCTTTGAGAGCGACTGCCACTTTTCGTTTTATTTCGGATGACGAACTTGTGGTTGGCGCATTTGATTTCGAGTGTCGAGCGAGTTGTCACTTGACAACCAATTCGCCACTCGCTAAATTGGAGGGCATTAGATGGTTCGAGGAACCCATTCTAAGAAAGAGGTCGAGGCCGCGTTGGCGTACGCCGAGAAAAATGGCTGGCGTGTTCAGGGCGGTGGCAAAGGTCACGCTTGGGGAAAAATGTACTGTCCTGATAAAGACGCGGAATGCCGGTGCGGCGAATTCTGCATATCGAGCGTCTGGAGCACGCCGAAGAATCCCGGCAACCACGCCAGACATCTGCGGCGCATCGTCGACAACTGCACGGCGCGGCGGTAGCAAATCCGTTCTTTGGGCGAGAGCCGTGGGACTGAATGAAGGCAGGAGTAATTTATGGAATATGTGTTCACGTTGAAGTACCGGCTCGCGGCTGAAGACTGCGATCTTGACGCGATCGTCGAGCGTCTGGGCGAAGCCGGGTGCGACGACGCCACCGTCGGTATCGGGCAACCGGGCCGCATCGCGCTGTTTTTCACTCGCGAAGGCTCGTCCGCATTCAAGGCGCTGCTCAGCGCTCTGCAGGACATCAAGCAGGTGGTGCCATCCGCGCGTCTTGTCGAGGCCGGCCCCGATTTCGTCGGCCTGACCGACGTCGCCGAAGTCGCCGGCGTGTCGCGGCAAAACATGCGCAAGCTGATGCTGAGTCACGCGATCGACTTTCCGCCGCCGGTCCACGAGGGCAGTGCGTCTGTATGGCATCTGTCGGACGTCCTTGACTGGCTCGCTGCGCGCGGCGGCTATGAAATCAAGGCAGACGTGTTCGACATTGCGAGAGCGGTCAAGCAGATCAACCTCGCGAAAGAGGCACGCGAACTCGAGCCGCGGCTTGGCCGTCAACTGGAGCGTCTTGTCGCATAGAAACGGTGCGGCATGCAGCGTGCGAAGCGGCGCAAGCGTATGTGATCGGCAGGCCTGGTTGCCTCACGGAGCAGCTCCGGCAAGCGTGTGCGCAAAGCGTTAAAATCGCCCACCGCGTTCGAATTGTCAGCGACTTCCGGCGTTGGTACCTTCGTCCGTAAAAATTTACGAACGACCGTTCACAAATTTGTGTTTTGCGCTAAACTGGCACGCAAGCCCTGATTCCACATGAAGGTCCTCGATTTACAGTGTCCGCATGGCCATCGGTTCGAAGGCTGGTTCGCTTCGGCTGATGACTTCGAATCGCAGCAGTCCCGCAAGCTCGTCGAATGTCCGATCTGCGGTGCGAACGACGTGAGCCGTTTGCCGTCGGCCCCGCGCCTGAACCTGTCGGGTGCGACCGAAACGAAAGCGCCAGCGGGCGCAGGGGAAATGCAGGCGCGTGTAATGCGCGCCTTGCGCGAGGTGCTGGAAAAGACCGAGAACGTGGGCGACCGCTTCGCCGAGGAAGCACGGCGCATTCACTACAATGAAGCGCCCGCACGCAATATTCGCGGTGTCACGACACCGGAAGACGCGAAAGCCTTGGTTGAAGAAGGCATCGAAGTGATGCCGCTGCCGGTCCCGGCTGCCTTGAAGGAACCGCTGCAATAGCGCAGTGGCTCACTGGCGGCGGGTGGTGGCGGCCAGGAGGCTCGACATATGGATCTGGACTATTCCGCCGCTGATAACGCGTTTCGCGCAGACATCCGCGCCTGGCTCGAAGCGAATCTGCCACGCGAACTGAGTGACAAGGTACTCAATCACAAGCGTCTTGCCCGCGAAGACTACGCAGGCTGGCATAAGCTGCTCGGCACGCGTGGCTGGTCGGTAATCGCGTGGCCGAAGGAATATGGCGGCCCGGGCTGGGATGCGACCCAGCGGCATATCTGGGACGAAGAGTGCGCGCGCATCGGTGCGCCGTCCGTGCTGCCTTTCGGCGTTTCCATGGTGGCGCCCGTGCTGATGAAGTATGGCAACGAGGCGCAGAAGCGCCACTACTTGCCGCGCATTCTCGACGGTACGGACTGGTGGTGCCAGGGCTATTCCGAGCCGGGTTCAGGTTCGGATCTGGCCTCGCTGCGCACACGCGCCGAACGCGTCGGCGACCATTACGTGGTCAACGGTCAGAAAACGTGGACAACGCTCGGCCAATACGCCGACATGATGTTCTGCCTGGTGCGCACGGACAGCGGCGCGAAAAAGCAGGAGGGCATCTCGTTTCTGCTGATCGACATGAAAACGCCGGGCATCACCGTGCGGCCGATCATTACGCTCGACGAAGACCACGAAGTCAACGAAGTCTTTTTCGAAGACGTGAAGGTGCCGGTCGACAATCTGGTTGGCGAGGAGAATCGCGGTTGGACTTACGCAAAATATCTGCTGGGTCACGAGCGCACCGGTATCGCGCGGGTCGGCCAGTCGAAGCGCGAACTCGTTTTCCTGAAACGCCTTGCGCTGAATCAGAAAAAGAATGGCAAGCCGCTGCTGCAAGACCCGGTGTTCGCCGCGAAAGTCGCGAGCCTCGAGATCGAGTTGATGGCGCTCGAAGTCACCGTGCAACGCGTCGTCGCCAATGAGACAGGCGGACGCGGACCGGGACCGGAAGCGTCGATGCTGAAGATCAAGGGAACGGAGGTCCAGCAAGCGCTGACCGAGCTGATGTTCGAAGCAGTCGGGCCGCTTGCCGCACCGTTCGACGTTCCGTTTCTCGAAGGTGAACGAGAGTACAGCCTCGCCGGCGACGACGATGCCGCGCCTCTCGCCGCGTATTACTTCAACTTCCGCAAGACGTCGATTTACGGCGGCTCGAACGAAATTCAAAAGAACATCATCGCGCAGATGATTCTCGGACTCTGAGGAGCGGCGCATGGACTTCACTTTCAACGACGAACAGCAGCAATTCGCCGACGCGCTGCGCCGCTATCTGGACAAGAGCTACGGATTCGAAGCACGCCAGGCGATTGTGCGATCGGAAACTGGCGTGTCGGACGCGCATTGGGCCGCGTTTGCCGAACTGGGTCTGACAGCGTTGCCGGTGCCGGAAGCGCAAGGCGGGTTCAATGGCGGCCCGATTGACATGCTGGTGGTCATGCAGGAACTCGGTCGCGCGTTGGTTGTCGAGCCTTATTGGGCGACTGCGGTCGGCATCGAGGCATTGCGCCTCGCGGGTAGCAACCAAAGCGAAGACGCTTCGCTGCTTGAACGCGCTGCTCAGGGCGAGATCAAACTGGCGGTCGCATTTCACGAGCCGCATGCACGTTACGATCTGTTTGCGGTCGAAACAAGCGCGAGCGGTCAGGGCGGGCAACTGACGCTGACAGGCACGAAGTCGGTGGTGCAGCACGGCGCGCAAGCGGATCACTGGGTCGTCCCGGCCCGGCTGGACGGCGAGATCGCGCTCTTCGTCGTGGCGCGCAATGCAGCCGGCATCAAGATTACGGACTACCGCACGATCGACGGCCAGCGTGCCGCCACACTCGAATTCAACAACACGCCCGCGCGCCGGCTTGTCGGCAAGCACGCCGGTGCGGCCGCGCTCGAACATATCGCGGATTACGGCACGGTGCTCTTGTGTGCCGAGGCAATCGGCGCGCTCGACGCCTTGAACCTCGCCACCGTCGATTACACCAAGACGCGTCAGCAGTTCGGCCAGCCGATCGCGCGGTTTCAGGCCTTGCAGCATCGCATGGTCGAGATGTTGATCCACGCCGAGCAGGCGCGCTCGGTCACGTATCTGGCCGCGATGCGCTACACGAGCATGGATGCGGACGAACGTCGCCGCGCGGTTTCCGCCGCGAAGGCACGGGTCGGTCAGGCCGCGCGTTTCGTTGGCCAGCAGGCGGTTCAGTTGCATGGCGGCATGGGCGTCACGAACGAAGTGGCCGCGGCGCATCTGTTCAAGCGGCTTGCGATCATCGAAACCACGTTGGGCGATGTCGATCACCATCTCGCGCGGTTCGCCGCGCTCCCCGGCTTCGTGGCTGCCGAAGCGTGATCAGACATTTGAATCGGATACAAGGAGGTGCGGCGATGGGTTTGAGTTACGAAGACTTGATAGTCGGCACAAGCATTGAAATCGGCAAGCACACGTTCACGCGCGAAGAGATCGTTGAATTTGCACAGAAGTTCGATCCGCAGCCGTTTCATCTCGATGAAGCCGCAGCCGCCGAGTCGCCGTTTCGCGGGTTGGTCGCGAGTGGCTGGCATACCTGTTCGGTCATGATGGGCATGCTGGTGCGCAACGCGTTCGCGGGTTCCACGTCGATGGGCTCACCCGGTATCGACGATATCCGCTGGTTGAAGCCGGTGCGCGTCGGCGACACGATCACCATGATGAACGCCGTGCTCGACAAGCGCATCTCGGAAAGCAAGCCGGATCGCGGCATCGTGTCGACGCAGTGGGAAGGCATCAATCAGCATGGCGAAACGGTGATCACGGTGCGCTCGAAGGGACTTTTCGGGCTGCGCAATCCAGGCGCCGCGTCATGACGGGCAGCGCGGCGCCCGCCGCAACTTTCCGCAGCGCTGCGGCTTTGGGCGCGCTGGTGGGCGGCGAGCCGCTCGTGAGCGAATGGTTGATAGTGGATCAGGCGAGCGTCGATCGTTTCGCCGAAGCGACCGGTGACCATCAATGGATTCACGTCGATCCGGAGCGGGCGCGGCGCGAGTCGCCGTTCGGCGGTCCCGTGGCGCACGGTTTCCTGACGCTATCGTTGATCCCGGCGCTACTCGGTAAGACGGTCGCGCCCGAGCAGCGCATGGGCGTCAATTACGGATTGAATCGCGTGAGGTTTACGTCGCCGGTGCCGGTCGGCTCACAGTTGCGCGCTAAATTCGCGATCGAGTCCGTTACGGAAGTCGATAGCAACGGCGTGCAAGTGGTGTGGAACGTGAAGCTGGAGCGGCAGGGCAGTGAGCGGCCGGTGTGTGTCGCGGAGTTCATCACGCGGCATTATTTCTAGCCGCGGCGTAGCAGATAAAGCGCGAGCGGCATTCATGCCGGCCCGCGCTTTTCTACAGAAGCAGTTTTAGATTCAGCCGTAGTGCGAATTCAATGTTTCGCGTATTGCGTCGCACCGAACAACACTTCCTTGGCTTTGTCGTCCATGAGCGGTTGACGCGCGGACGCCAGCACTTCCACACCGCGCACGACCGCAGGACGCGCGGCGATCTCTTCATGCCAGCGCTTCACATTCGGAAACGCGTCGAGTTCCAAGCCCTGGTTTTGCCACGAGCGTGTCCACGGGAAGGCGGCGATGTCCGCGATCGTATAGTCGTTGCCCGCGAGATATTGCGTCTTGCCGAGTTGCGTGTCCATCACGCCGTACAGGCGCTTGGTCTCGTTCGTGTAACGGTTGACCGCGTATTCGATCTGCTCCGGCGCGTAGTTGCGAAAGTGGTGCGTTTGACCGAGCATCGGACCCAGGCCGCCCATCTGGAACATCAGCCATTGCAGCGTTGAATAGCGCGCAACCGGATCGGTCGGCAGAAACTTGCCGGTTTTCTCGGCGAGATAAATCAGAATCGCGCCGGATTCGAACAGGGCGAATGGCCGGCCGTCCGCGCCCTTGGGGCCTTCGGAATCGACGATTGCCGGGATCTTGTTGTTCGGGCTGATGGCGAGAAACTCGGGGTTGAACTGGTCGCCCGCGCCGATATTCACACCGTGCACGTTGTACGCGAGGCCCGTCTCCTCGAGCATGATGTGAATCTTGTGGCCGTTCGGGGTTGCCCAGCTATAGACATCGATCATCGTAGTTCCTTTCTCTCGTGAAAGCGGCGCCTCGAAGGGCGCCGCTGTTGACGAAAATTAGAGCATAGATCGCGCGATGCTGCTTGCGGCGTCGCGAGTCGGTCGCGACCACGCGGCGCCGTGCTGAATTTCCGGGCTGGGCTTGCTCAGCTCGGCATCAAACCCGCGTGATCGGCGTCTCCACGCGAGCCGCCGCGCCCGCATCCATATAACGCGCGAGTTCGAGCTTGGCGATCGCGTTGCGGTGCACCTCGTCGGGACCGTCGGCGAAACGCAGCGTTCGCGCCGACGCGTAGGCATACGCGAGCGGAAAGTCGTCGCTCACACCGCCGCCGCCGTGTGCCTGAATCGCCCAGTCGATCACCTGGCACGCCATGTTCGGCGCGACGACCTTGATCATCGCGATCTCGCCGCGCGCGCCCTTGTTGCCGACGGTGTCCATCATGTAAGCCGTTTTCAGCGTGAGAAGACGCGCCTGTTCGATCATGCAGCGCGCTTCGGCGATACGTTCCTGCGTGACGCCTTGCGCGGCGACCGGTTTGCCGAACGCGACACGTTGCAGCGAACGTTTCGACATGAGTTCGAGCGCGCGTTCAGCAAGACCGATCAGACGCATGCAGTGATGAATGCGTCCCGGCCCGAGCCGGCCCTGCGCGATCTCGAAGCCGCGGCCTTCGCCAAGCAGCATGTTGCCGGCCGGCACGCGCACATTCTCGAGCGTGATTTCCATGTGCCCGTGCGGCGCGTCATCGTAACCGAACACGGTGAGCGGCCGATGCACGGTGATGCCGGTGCCGTCGGCGGGAATGAGGATCATCGACTGCTGCTGGTGGCGCGGTGCTTCCGGATCGGTCTTGCCCATGACGATATAGATCTTGCAGCGCGGATCGCCCGCGCCGGACGACCACCACTTGTGGCCGTTGACCACGTAGTAGTCGCCGTCGCGCACGATGCTGGTCTGGATATTGGTCGCATCCGACGACGCCACTTCAGGCTCCGTCATCAGAAACGCCGAACGGATCTGACCTTGCAGCAGCGGTTCGAGCCACGCACGCTTGTTGTCGTCGCTGCCGTAGCGCTCGATTGTTTCCATGTTGCCGGTGTCGGGCGCATTGCAGTTGAATACTTCAGGCGCCCAAGGCACGCGGCCCATGATCTCGCACAACGGCGCATATTCGAGATTCGTCAGGCCGGCGCCGCGCACGGAGTCGGGCAGGAACAGGTTCCACAAGCCGGCGTCGCGCGCTTTCTGTTTGAGTTGTTCGATCAGTTCGGTCGGCAGCCACGCGTTGCCGCTATGGCGATTGCGTGCGATTTCCGCGTAGAACGCCTGCTCGTTCGGATAGATGTGCTCGTCGAAGAAGGCGAGCAATTTCTCGCGCAACGCTTGAACCTTCGGGGTGTAGTCGAAATTCATGTAAGACCTCGCGGATAACGGGTAACGGACGACATTTGTTCAAAGCGCGGCAGAACGTGCAAGCGGACGCACAAGCGGACGCGTGATTCAGCACGCGACACCAGTCAGCGCACTTTCTGCGCATAGCGCCAGGCGAGTTCGGCCATCGGCTTCGCGCGGCGGCCGGCGTCGAGCGCCTGAGCGCTGGCTGCCGTACCGTCGACGACGCGTTTCATGATCCCCTGCAGGATCGCAGCGATGCGAAACATGTTGTACGCCAGGTAGAAATTCCAGTCGCCGTGAATCTTGAAACCGGTACGTTGGCAATAACGCGCGACATACTGTTGCTCATCCGGAATGCCGAGGGTCGCCCAATCGAGGCCTGCGATGCCACGGAATTGCGCCGGGTCGACGTGCCACGCCATGCAGTGATACGCGAAGTCGGCGAGCGGATCGCCGAGCGTCGACAACTCCCAGTCGAGCACGGCAAGTACGCGTGGTTCCTCGGGATGAAAGATCAGGTTGTCGAGCCGATAGTCGCCATGCACGACCGATGCGCGCTCGCCCGTTTCGGCCGGCATGTGCTGCGGCAGCCATTCGATCAGGTGCTGCATTGCGTCGATCGGTTCGGTCTCGGAGGCGATGTACTGCTTGCTCCACCGGCCGATCTGGCGCGCGAAGTAATTGCCTGGCTTGCCGTAGTCGGCGAGACCCACGGCCGCGACGTCGACGCTGTGCAGCGCCGCGATCACGCGGTTCATTTCGTCGTAGATGGCGGCGCGTTCGGCGGGCGTCATGCCGGGCAGCGATTGATCCCACAGCACGCGGCCCTCGACGAACTCCATGACATAAAACGCGCGGCCGATCACGCTTTCGTCCTCGCACAAAGCGAGCATTTTCGCGACCGGCACGTCGGTGTCGGCGAGCGCGTGCATCACGCGGTATTCACGTTCGACGGCGTGCGCCGACGGCAGTAGTTTCGCCGCCGGCCCCGGTTTGGCGCGCATCACATACGAGCGGGACGGCGTGAGCAGCTTGAACGTCGGATTGGACTGGCCGCCGGCGAATTGTTCAAACGTGAGCGGTCCGGAAAATCCATCGACATGCTGGGTCAGCCAGGCGGCGAGCGCCTCGGCGTCGAAGCGTTGCCGCTCGCTGACGGGGCGCGTGCCTTCGAAATCCGAATAATCCGGTTGATGTTCTGGTTCGCCGGTCTGTGTGGCTTGCACCATCTGTCTCCTCCAGTTCGGGGTTCAGCTACGCTTGTATTGGGTGAATTGTGCGTAGAGCATTTCCATCGTGGTGTTGCGGACGTCGCGATGCAGCGGCGACGGTGGTGAATAGTTGATCGTGCGCAGGACCCAGTCGCGCGGCGCTGCGCCCACGTCGAGCGCGTTGATGCAGCCGGTGGCTTGCGCCAGATGGCCGAAGAACGTGCGGCCACCGGCCGTGAGCGCATGCGACAGGATCGCCCGGTTCACGCCGCCATGCAGAACGAGCAGCACGGTGTCCCACGACGTGTCCTCGCGCAACGCAGCGACTGCGGGCAAGACGCGATCGAACAGCGCGCCGATAGTCTCGCCGTCGAGAAACCGTGTGCTTTCCGGCACGATGCCGTCGAACACGCCGAGAAACGCGGCCTCGATATCCTGCAGCGGAATATTGCTGAGCTTGCCGCCGCGAATCTCTTCCCAGGCGGGCTCGATTTCGAATTTGATCTGCTGGCCGGTCTCGGCCAACACACGCCGCGCGGTTTCGATCGTACGCGGCAAGCCGCTCACAATGACCCGGTCGAAGCGGACCTGCTGTTCGGCGAACACGCGGCCTGCCGCGCTGGCCTGCTCACGGCCGTTAGCATTCAGCGGCACGGTTTCGGGATCGATCGCGCGACCGGAGTCGTCGAAATAGGTCACGTCGCCGTGACGCATCAGAAAGATGCGGCGGCGCTTGGGCAGTTGATAGTCGGGCATCGTCCCTTCGTTCACTTATAGACCGGCGCGCGTTTTTCGAGGAATGCGGAAATCCCTTCCAACCCTTCGCGATGATGCAGCGAGGCGACAAAGCTGTCGCGCTCCGCCACGAGATGATCGGCGAGCGGCTGCGTGCCGGCGGCGCTGATCAACCCCTTGATGCGCGCGACCGAGTTGGGCGAAATCTTGCCGAGTTCGTCGGCCCAGGCGACTGCGGCGTCGCGCACGGCGCCGGTCTTCGCCAGCTTGTTGACGACACCGAGCTCATGCAGACGTGTGGCTCCGATCGGTTTGCCTTCGATCAACACTTCGGTGGCCAGTTGACGCGGCAGGGCTTGAGCGAGGAACCACGAGCCGCCACCGTCGGGCGTCAGGCCGACGCGTGCATACGACATCACGAATTTGGCTTCGTCCGCGGCCACGATCAGGTCGCACGCGAGCGCGAGCGAGAAGCCCGCGCCAGCGGCGGCGCCATCGACTGCGGCGATCACCGGCTTCGACGAAAGACGCACCGCGGAGATCCATTCGCCGAGCAGATCGATGCTCTCCGCTTGCACGGATGGATCTTTCGCGCGATTTTCCAGCAGGCGGTTCAGATTGCCGCCCGCGCAGAAGAAGTTGTCCGCGCCGGTGATCACGACGGCGCGAATCGACGCGTCGCGTTCCACCGAGTCGAGCGCCTCTATGCCGGCGGCGTACATGTCAGGATGCAGCGCGTTGCGTGCGCCGGGGTTCGAGAGCGTGAGGACCAGCGTCGATTCGCTTTCGGTGGGGCGCGAGGTCAGCAGTTCGGCGCTCATTGTTGTGTCTCCTGAGTCTTCGTTTCGAGGTCGGCAGCATCGCGTTGGGTCAACGACATGCCTAGTTGCGCTCGCCGCGCGAGCCAAGGCGAAGGACGATAGCGCGGATCGCCAAGCACACTGAACATGTTGCGCAGGATCGTGAGAATAGTCGCCGAGCCGAGCGCGTCGCCGAGACCTAGCGGGCCGCGCGGGTAGCCGAGGCCGAGTGTCACGGCGAGATCGATGTCTTCGGGTGTCGCGATCTGTTTTTGCGCGATGTCGCAGCCGATGTTGACGATGGTCGCCACCACGCGTTGCGCGACAAAGCCGGTCGAGTCGCGGATCACGGTGACGGGCACGCCGTCGGCCGCGAAGAGCGCATGCGCCTCGTCACGCGCGGTGCGCGTGGTGGCAGGCGTTGTCATCAGCGTGCGGCGTTGCGCGCCGACGAGCGGGAAGAGCGCATCGATTGCGACGACGCGGGTTGCGTCCAGCGCTTCATCGACTGCGGCCGTGGTCGCGTCGTGGCCGAACGGCGTGACGACGATCAGCGAGTTCGCCGCGGGTGTGGCGCCGTCGTCGAGCTTCACGCCGGCTTTCTCGATGAGTTGCACGACCGCGTCACGAGCCTGCGGATAACGCTTGCTGACCCACACGCTGGCCGGCAATCCTGTCGGCGCGGGCGCCTCGGCGGGCACTTGCTGCTTGCCGTCTTCGTAGCGATAAAAGCCTTCGCCCGTCTTGCGGCCGATTAGTCCGCCCGCGAGCCGCGTGCCGGTAATGGGCGACGGCGTGAAGCGCGGCTCTTCATAGAACTGGTGGTAGATCGATTCCATCACCGGATGCGAGACGTCCAGCGCCGTTAGATCGAGCAGCTCGAACGGGCCGAGGCGAAAGCCCGCCTGCTCGCGCATGATGCGGTCGATGTCGGCGAAGCTCGCCACGCCTTCACCGGCCACGCGCAAGCCTTCGGTATTCATGCCGCGGCCCGCGTGATTCACGATGAAGCCGGGCATATCTTTCGCGCGCACCGGCGTGTGTCCCATGCGGCGCGCGAGATTCATCAGCGCGTCGCCTGCCGCGGGGTCGCTGCGCAGACCGTCGATCACTTCGACGACCTTCATCAACGGCACGGGATTGAAGAAGTGATAGCCGACCACGCGCGACGGGTCACTGCAGCCGGCGGCAATCGCCGTGATGGATAGCGACGACGTATTGGACGCCAGCACGCAACGGCCACTGACGACGGTCTCGAGTTCGCGGAACAGCGCCTGCTTCACGTCGAGTTTCTCGACGATCGCCTCGACAACCAGATCACAACCAGCCAACCCGCCGATGTTCTGCGCACCGCTCACGTTCGCAAGTGCCGCAAGCGAGCGGGCCTGATCGAGCTTGCCTTTGGCGGTCAATTTGGCGAAAGTCTCGGCGAGGTAGTCGCGCGCGGCGCCGATCGCGGCGGGGTTGGTGTCGTACAAGCGCACGGTGAGACCGGCCAGCGCGGCGATCTGGGCGATACCACGGCCCATTGCTCCGGTTCCGACAATGCCGATAGTCTCGATGCTGAAATTGCGAGAGGTCATTGGAATGCTCGACTCCATGGTTATTTTAGAATAGCACGATCGTGCAATTTACTGGATGATTGATCGAAGCCCGCTGCTGTGAAGTCGACGAGCGGTCGCATACAACTCGAAGGAAGGAGACACCCAATGATCAAGCTGTGCGGTTTCGCGCTCTCTAACTATTACAACAAAGTGAAGTTCGTGCTGCTCGAACACGGCATTCCGTTCGAGGAAGTGTCCGTGAAACCCAGCCAGGACGAGGCCATGCTCGAGCATTCGCCGCTCGGCAAAGTGCCTTATCTCCAAACTGAAGACGGCGATCTGAGCGAATCGCAATGCATTGTCGAGTATCTGGCGGCGCGTTTTCCCGATAAGGCGATTTTCTCCGCCGACCCTTGGGAAGCGGCCAAGGAGCGTGAACTGATCATGTTCGTCGACGTGCATCTCGAACTGACTGTGCGCAATCTCTACAAGGAGGCATTCTTTGGCGGCACCGTGACCGAGGCGACCAAAGGGCGCGTCGAGAAACTGCTCAGGCATCACATTGCCGGCTTCAAACGGATCGCGAAGTTCGGGCCGTATCTGAGGGGCGAGCGCTTCAGCGTCGCGGATACGGCCGGCTATGTGAGCTTGCCGCTGGTGGGCATGGCGACGCAGACCATCTACGGCAGTGATTTTCTGCTCGACGCCGGGATCGACTGGAAGAGCTATGTGAAAGAGATCAGCGTGAGGCCGGCCGCGCAACGTGTGACTGAGGACCGCAAGGCGTATATCGCGGCGTCGCGCCCGGCTTGACGGGCGCTGCCCGGAAGCAGGCGAACCGGGGCGTGCCGCGCACGCCTCGCCCGCTGCGCGCGATGGCGAGGAACGTTGGTTCGTTCGCGGCATCGCGCGGGACATGCTAGAGGCGCGCCAGCCGCTCGAGTGCGGTGGCCAGTGTGCTTTCCTGCTTGGCAAAGCAGAAGCGCACCACACCCGATTCATGGGCCTCGTGATAGAAGGCCGAAACCGGAATGGCCGCGACGCCGATCTCGCCGGTCAGCCATTGCGCGAATTCGGCTTCGGGCAAGTCGCTGATCGCCGAATAGTCGACGCACTGAAAGTACGTGCCCGTGCACGGCAGTAGCTTGAAGCGTGAGTTCGCGAGGCCGGTGCGGAAGAAGTCGCGCTTCTTCTGATAGAACGCCGGCAGGTCGAGATAGGGAGCGGGGTCTTTCATGTAGTCGGCGAGGCCGATCTGCATCGGTGTGTTCACCGTGAACACATTGAACTGGTGCACCTTGCGGAACTCGGCGGTGAGCGCGGCGGGTGCGGCTACATAGCCGACCTTCCAGCCCGTTACGTGATACGTCTTGCCGAAGCTCGACACCACGAAACTGCGCTGCGCCAGTTCCGGATAGCGCGCCACGCTCTCGTGCGGCGCGCCGTCGTAGACCATGTGTTCATACACTTCGTCCGACAGGATCAGCACGTTAGTGCCGCGCACGATCTCCTCGAGCTTGCACATGTCTTCCGCGCGCCAGACCGTGCCGGTCGGATTGTGCGGCGTGTTGATCAGCAGCAGCCGCGTTTTCGGCGTGATCGCGGCAGCGAGCTTGTCGAACGGGATCGCGTAGTCGGGCGCGTCGAGCGTGACGAACACCGGCTTGCCGCCGGCCAGTTCGATGGAAGGCAGGTAGCTGTCGTAGGTCGGCTCGACCACGATCACCTCGTCGCCCGGGTGGACTGTGCAGAGGATCGCGGTCAGCAACGCTTGCGTCGCGCCCGCTGTCACGGTGATTTCGGTGGTGGCGTTGTAGCGGCGGCCGTACAGGCTCTCGATCTTGTCCGAGATCGCCTGACGCAGCGGCGCGACGCCGCTCATCGGCGGGTACTGGTTGTGGCCCTCGCGCATGGCGTTCGCGACCGCATCGACGATCCGCGGATCGCAGTTGAAATCGGGAAAGCCTTGACCCAGATTCACCGCGCCTTTTTCGGCGGCGAGCGCGCTCATCACGGTGAAAATCGTCGTGCCGACGTCCGGCAGGCGAGACGGAAACGTGGGACTCGAAGGCGTGTCGTGCGGTGCATTCATGGCGCTGTCCGGAGCGTGGGCAAATGAGTTAGACAAAGGCGTCGTTTGAAACGGGCGAAGCCTGATTGTAGGGAATCGCGGCGCCGTGTGCGCGCCGCGGAGTTCACGTTAGCCGTATAGCCAGGGCCATGCGGCTCAATGGTCATGCGCTCAAGGGCTCGCCTGTGGCGCTCAGGGACATGCCGATGGCGGCAACGAACGGCGCCGGCTGGGCGATCTGAAAGCCGAAGTCACGCGCGATCCGCTTGGCCAGCTTCAAGACGGCACGGTCCTTCGAGACCAGCCAGTCGGCCCGCGCGGCGTGCGCGAGCTCGAGAAACTTCTGGTCGTCGCGGTCTTTGCATTTGGGCAAGGGCCTGGCATTTTCCGCTTGCGCCTCGGGTTCGACCAACTGCGCGAGCCGTGAGACGACCGCCAGTGCCACGGCCTTGTCCACATTGCGATGCACGAATTGCGGATAGTCGAGCACGTAGGTCAGTTCGGCGAGGCAGCGGGCGTCGATCAGCGCGGTCAGCGCGCCGCTTTCGAGCGCGGCCGCGATCGGCCGCGTGTGCGGGTCGTCGAACACGAGAATGTCGATCCACACATTGGAATCGAGGACGACGCGCAAAGCGTCGGGTGAGGCATGGGAACCGGGCATTCGTTACAATCTGGCTTTCGTCTTTGACCGCCAGGCACGGCGTGCCTGCAAGCCTCTATGATAATCGTTCTGTCGCCGGCGAAATCGCTCGACTACGAAACCCCGCCTCACGTCAAAAAGCACACGATCCCCGATTTTGTCGACGACGCGGCCGAATTGATCGGCGGATTGCGCCGTTTGTCGCCGCAGCAGATCGCTTCCTTGATGGACATTTCGGATCAGCTCGCGCACCTCAATTTCCAGCGGTACGCGGAGTGGTCGCCCAAGTTCGGCACGCACAACGCCAAGCAGGCGGTGCTCGCGTTCAACGGCGACGTGTACGAGGGCTTCAACGCGAAAACGCTGTCGTCGGCGGATCTGGACTATGCGCAGAATCACGTGCGCGTGTTGTCCGGCCTGTACGGGTTGCTGCGTCCGCTCGATCTGCTGCAACCGTACCGGCTCGAAATGGGTACGCGTTTCTCTAACCCGCGCGGCAAGGATCTGTACGCGTTCTGGGGCGAGCGGATTACGCAGGCGTTGAATGCGCAACTGAAGAAGAACACGGTGGCGTCGCGCGTGCTGGTGAATTGCGCATCGGGCGAATATTTCAAATCGGTCAAGCCGAAGCTGCTCGAAGCGCCGATCATCACGCCCGTTTTCGAAGACTGGAAGGGCGGTCGCTACAAGATCATCAGCTTCCACGCAAAGCGCGCGCGTGGACTGATGGCGCGCTATGCCGTGGAGAACCGCATCGACAGGCCTGAGCACCTGAAGGACTTCGACGCCGACGGCTACGCGTTCGACGCCGAAGCCTCGAACGATTCCACTTACGTATTCCGCCGTCGCGCCGCTGAATAAGCGTCGCCGCGTGGACAAGCAGGGAAGAACATCATGACGTTATCGATTACAAGCAACTTCGACGCGGGTGCGATCGAAGTGCTCTCCTGCGAAGAAGCAGCCAACATCCGCTTGCGCGTGCGGCCGGACAGCCATGCCGAGTTCGCGCAATGGTTTTATTTCCGCTTGTCGGGCGCCGCGGGCGAACGCTGCGTGATGACTTTCGAGAATGCGGCCGCGTGCGCTTTTGCCGAGGGCTGGCGCGACTATCAGGCAGTGGCGAGCTACGACCGCGTGAACTGGTTTCGCGTGCCTACCTCGTACGACGGCCGCGTGCTGACGATCGATCACACGCCGGATTTCGACCGTATTTACTACGCGTACTTCGAGCCGTACAGCGAGGAGCGTCATTCGGAGTTTCTCGGCGCCGTGCAGCAGATGCCGCAGGCCGCGCTCACCGAGTTGGGCACGACCGTCGAAGGCCGGCCCATGTCGCTGCTCACGCTCGGCACGCCGCAAACTGGCGACACGCCCAAGAAGAAGATCTGGCTGATCGCGCGCCAGCATCCAGGCGAGACGATGGCCGAATGGTTTATCGAGGGTCTCGTGAAGCGGCTCGCGGGTTGGGGCGATTGGGCGGGCGACCCGGTCGCGCGCAAGCTCTACGATCACGCGGTCTTTTACATCGTGCCGAACATGAATCCGGACGGCAGCGTGCACGGCAATCTGCGCACGAATGCCGCCGGCGCGAATCTGAATCGCGAATGGATGGAGCCGGATGCCGCGCGCAGCCCCGAGGTGCTGGCGGTGCGCGACGCGATTCATGCCACGGGTTGCGATCTGTTCTTCGATATCCACGGCGACGAGGCGTTGCCCTATGTGTTCGTGGCCGGCTCCGAAATGCTGCCCGGTTTCACCGAACGGCAAGGGCAGGAGCAGAAAGCGTTCATTGAAGCATTCAAGCACGCAAGCCCTGATTTCCAGGACAAGTATGGCTACGCTGCGAGCAAGTATCGCGAGGACGCACTGAAGCTGGCGTCGAAATATATCGGCAACGAATTCGGCTGCCTGTCGCTGACTTTGGAGATGCCGTTCAAAGACAACGCCAATCTGCCCGACGAACGAGTGGGCTGGAACGGCGAGCGCAGCGCCGCGCTCGGCGCGGCGATGCTGCAGGCGATCTTGCGGCACGTGGAAATATTTGCCTGAACGCCGCCGCACATGAAAACGAGGCACACACTTCACGGTGTGTGCCTCGTTTTCATTGGGACGCGTGGTTGATCTGCCGCGCTGGCGGGTGACTGCCGCAAGCTTGAGCCGCTATTGAGTTTTCTTCTTCGCCGGCGCCTTCTTGGCAGTTGCTTTGTTCGAGCTTGTTCGCGACGATTTGCCCGAGCTCGGTTTGGTGGACTTAGTAGTGGCTTTCTTCGTTGTCTTGCCGCTCGCCGAGTGCTTGCCCTTAGCGCTCTTATGCTTGCCCGACGATACGCGCGATCCCGAAGGTTCCGAGCTGCGCGCACGGGCCGGCGGCACCGGATCGTTCCAGCTGAACGCCAGCATCTGTGCGCCGACGTAGCCGCAGCGGAATTTGAGATCGGCAGGATCGCCACCGCCGCTCTGGCGGATGCCGAGCCCTTCGACGGTGACAATATTGTCTACCTTGACGCGCTGCTTGCCCTCGTCGAACGAATCGTTCCACGGCGTGACCGACGCATGCGCGCTGTCGAACGAACTAGGGGGAAATTCGACATGGTCGAAGGCGGTCGACGTGCTGGCGACAAAGTTGCCATGAGCCGCGCAGTCCGCAACGAGCGGGTCCGCGTGCAGGTCATTGACAAATTTGTTGACGAGATCGTTGTGCTGTTCGAGTTGATCGGCAAATGCGGGAGCAGAGCATATGAGCGAGAGACTCGCCGCACATGTTGCCAACCGGCCGACCATCCGCAGCAATCGGCGCGGTACGTTGGTGCGATCCATCTAGGTAGTTAGACGCTAATCAGACATGAGGCACGTAAGATGCACGGCAAGAGGGCGGAGTTCAATCCAGACACAAATATTTTGTCCTGTTGGTAGTGTGTGGGCACGCCGGCTCGACGTGGCGGAGTCGCTGATCACCGTTAGTACGCCGGTGCCCGCGTGAGTGTCAGGTGCGTGGTCCGCCCAGTCGGTATCTCCGCACATCATAAGTGGTGACCCACGCAGGACGGTAGACCGCGATCAAAGCCGTCGACATGCCGGTGAACCAGGATTCCCCGGTGGCAAGCAGGAACACGCTGAACGCGTAGCCGGCGGGCACCACGGTCATCGAACCGTCGGCGAGCGCGATATGAATGCCGAGGGCGGCGGCTGCCGTGAACGATACGGCGATGGCAGGCGAGACAAAGCCCTGGCCGAGGATGAACATGAACAGATTGCGTGGCAGCCACGCGATGCTGATGCGCTGGAGCAAAGTGGAAATGCCGACCGGCAATGCGCCGTACACGAGGAACGTAAGTGCGAGGCCCTGCCATGGCGCGTCGAAGACTACGGCGGCAAGACCCGTGACCACTGCCATGGCGATCAGCGCCAACGCCCAGTCGAACAACGTGACGACTAACGTGGCGCCGAGCAGATGCATGACAGTGCCGTCGTCGAGCCACGCATTGCTTGCCCACAGCACCGAGACTGCGACGATGATCGCAAGCCAGACATGCTGCAGTGTGCCGTCCTGAAGTCGTTTGAAAGGATTTTTCCACAGCGCGAGCGCGACCACTATCGCAGTGGCGATCCAGCCACCGACAGCGACCCAGAACGGAAGCGGTGTGTAGAGGAAACCCATGAGTCTCATATTACTCGTTGGACGAGAAAAGGTGTGAGCGGATTCCATGCCAGCAGGCGCAAACGCTGCCGGAAGGTGCTCGCCCGGATTCTATTGCGCGCGCCGGCTGTGTTCATGCAGGACCTTGTGCGAGCGGATCCGATGCGAGCCCGGCGGACGGCGCGTCGCCATACGGTGCGGCTGGTTCTGCCGCCATGGGCAACAATGCGGCGGTGTCGTTAGCCGGCAACGGATACTGAAAGCGCCGCCGCGCGCGACGCCGTAACGGCACTACGCCGGGTTGGCCCATGATTGGGCGCACCGGGCCGTCGCCGCCATTGCGCAGCACTTGCAAATGGTTCGACAGCCAGCCGTTATAGAGCGCGACCGCGGCCGCGCGATTCGGCGCGCCGAGCTGTTGGAATATGCTGGTCAGATGGATCTTGACGGTGCCCTCGCTGATGCCGAGCGTGCGCGCGATCATCTTGTTGGTGCTCCCCATATGGACGCAGCGCATGATCTGCTGCTGACGGGGCGACAGTACGTTGGCCAGTCTGGCGCGACGCGGCGGCGGGCTCTTTTCGTCGAACGGCCGGATAGTGATGTCCGGTGGCAGCGGAGGATCGAGCGCCAGCGCGCCAGGCGGTACGTAGTGTCCGCCCAGCAGCACCATTTCGAACGCGCGCACGATCAGGCAAGGATCGGTGTCGCGCGGCACGACGCCGAGCACGCCTTCGTCCATGAGATCTCGCACGGCGGCCGGCGAGATCTGGTCTGAGAGCACGGCAATGCGCAGATCAGGGTAATGGCTGAGCAGATGGCGAACGTCCGCGATCGACATCCAGTCCTGCCAGTCGACCAGAAGCAGATCGGGCCGCTGACGCTTGAGCGTGCGTTCGACCTGACGCCAGTCTTGTGCCTCGTTGAAACGCGCCAGGCGGTCGATTTGCCGCAGCAGTGCTTTGAGCCCGTCACGTCGTTCGGCGTCTGAGTTGAGTATCGAGAATCGCATGCATGTCTCCAGATGAGTCGGGCGAAGTGGCGCGATGCGTGCGCACGGCGCGTGAGAGCCGGATGCGTTTGCGATGCGCCGCCATGCCTATGATGACAAATTCCCTTCAGTTTGACGGCCTGTCCAAAAGGCATAAGAGGAATGACGTAAAACTGAACGGGCACAAAAAAGCCTCGCGCAAGGCGAGGCTTTTTTATGCCGACGCCGACGCGCAGAATGCGCCGGCGAGGAGGGTCAATGGAAGTGCGGCTGCGCGGGCTCCGCGTCCTCCGGCATTTCGGCGTGGACGATTTCGCCGAGCGGATCGGCATACAGCGGTACACCGCAGTCATCGCAATATTCCGGCTCGAAGCGGCCTGCATGGCGGCGCACTTCGGTCACGCCGGTTTCCTTGAGCAACGCGACGATTTCTTCGAGCGGATCGTCCGACGCGGCGGTTTCCTGCGGTTCTTCGTCGATGCCGGGTTCGCCGTTTTCACGGCCGTACAGCGGCCACACGACGCCGTAGATCACATCATTGCTGCCGCGGCGCGTGAAGCCGACGCGGTATTCGTCGATGCGGCGCTCGCCGAAGCCTGCGACGACGGCGCGCAACTCCTGCGGCGCCGCGCCGATCGTGTCGAATAGATAGCGCACGGCAGTGCGCACCGTGTGAGGACGCACGCGTTCGTCGGCGTCGCGGCAGGCCGAGTAATAGGCGTCTGGCAGCAGGCACTCGAATTCGCAGCCCGGCAACACCAGCGACAGATTGGCGCCACCTTGCGTAGCCCATTGTTCAAGGCATTGCCCGCGTTCGATCCGGTTGCCGCGTTCTTCTTCCTGCCAGCGGAATGTGGGTTCGCCGACCGGCGCCGCGACCACGGCCAGCAGGAAGCGCGGGTCGGCCAGAATCGGCGAGGTTTCCGGCAACTCGCCGAAATTCAGTTTGGCGTTGCCACCGGCCATGGCTGCCTGTGCGAGTTGCTGGGCGATGCGCCAGGTTTCGACATGATGGCGCGGCAGTTGATCGATGCTGTACAGGAACGGCGCCATGGCGACCCGCGTGTTGGCCGCGAGCACATGCGCCTGCAGATGCGCGCGCAGGGCGTCGGCGGCGTCCGCCTTGAGCGGGCCGGCCGGGATCATGTAGCGCGTCCACGCGAGCACGGGCGCGGCGATCAGCAGCGCCTCGTAAGGCACGCCTTCGTGTTCGACGATGAACGATTCACTATGGGTTTCCGCCATATCGGCGAGCGCGCCGTAGGCATCGGGATGATTTTGCTGCAGATGATCGAGCGCGGCGTCCAGCGTAGTCTGGTTGGCGTTGCGGACGATTTTGGCCAGCAGCGCGTCGAGTTTCGCTTCCCAGAAGCGGTCCTCGGTGCGGCTGCCCGACGCGAAAAGCGCGAGCGAGAGACCGACAAGCTTGTCGGCATCGGGGGGGAGACGTTTGGCGATTCGCGAGCGCATAAATCCGGAAATTGGGGTGCACAGAACCTTATATTCTAGTCTTTTCTATGGCGCCATATTGTTTGGCCGGCAATGCCGGATGAATTAGGACGTTTCTGCAGGGAAAATCAGCACTATTGAGCGGACCCGTCGGGTCTTTGCCACGCGACCTGGCCTGATGATATAAGACGCCCCGGGCGCATGCCTCGCTTCTATACTGACCCTTTCAAAGAGCGCTCTACAAACTTATGTCCGCTCGACATCGGCGTTTGGCGCAACAGGAGATTCATCGTGAAATCGGACCAACTGATCGAACGTCTTGCCGCGGTGTTCGCGCTACTTATTCTGGTGGGCGGCTCGCTGCTGGTGCTGGCGCCTTTCACGACCGCGCTGCTGTGGGGCGCGATTCTCAGCTATAGCTCGTGGGGCTTGTACCGGCGACTGACCGCAGCCTTGGGCGGCCGTCGCAAAGGGGCCGCTACGCTGATCGTGTTGATCATTCTGATTGTGGTGCTTGGACCGTTCGTCTACGCGGGCTTTGCCTTTGGGGCGCACGTGCACGAGATCGTCGCGCTGGTGCAGCGGCTCTTCGAGGCCGGCTTGCCGGATTTGCCGCCGTGGGTTGCCCGAATTCCGCTGGTGGGTTCTAGCATCGAGGCATTCTGGGAGCGGCTCACAAGTAGCAATTCGGAACTGATCGCACAATTGCGTACGCTCGCGGCGCCTGCCGGCAAGTGGATTCTGGCGGCCGCGATTGCTGTCACGCATGGTCTCGGGCTGCTGGCGTTGAGCATTGTGCTGGCGTTCTTCTTTTATACAGGGGGAGAGGGCGCGGCTGCCTGGCTGAATGCGGGCATGCGGCGTATTGCCGGCGAGCGTGCCGATTATCTGCTGGCGCTGGCCGGCAGCACGGTGAAAGGTGTCGTCTACGGAATTCTCGGCACGGCGCTCGTGCAAGGTATTTTGGCCGGTTTCGGATGCTGGATCGCCGGAGTTCCGGCGCCGGCGCTGCTCGGGTTGGCGACATTCTTCCTGTCGGTGATACCGGGCGGTCCTGTTGTCGTCTGGTTGCCTGCAGCAATCTGGCTGTACCACGGTGGCGCGACGGGATGGGCGATCTTCCTGGTGGTGTGGGGCGTGCTGGCGGTCGGCATGTCGGACAATGTCATCAAGCCAATCCTGATCGGCAAGAATAGCGACATGCCTCTGATCCTCGTGATGCTAGGTATCCTGGGCGGTGCGTTTGCTTTCGGCTTCCTAGGGGTTTTCATCGGACCGACTTTGCTGGCGGTCGCATATACCGTACTCCACGACTGGACGATCGGCGCGCCGGCTGCGCGCGCCTTGACGCCCGACGTGAAGGCGCTTGCTGTCGATGAACCGGGCCCCGTAAAAAAGGTGCCTTGAATAAATTCCAGATAACGCTTGCAAGGCGGGGTGTGGGTCGCTAGAATCTCGCTCTTTCGTGCTTCGGACAACGGGGCGC
>NZ_JBHUFR010000033.1:0-154523 GCF_042680985.1 Paraburkholderia dipogonis
GGGGCGCGAACTCCGTCTCCCAGCGCAAGCTTCCAGCTTCTGTCGCCTAACTCGAAGGCGACATACAGCGAGCCGACCACCTTTGAATCCTGCCCACCACGGGCCATGTCCGGTGCGTTCATTTGCGTGCTCCTACGAAGAAAACGGATGACGATTCCGTTTTACTCCTCCAGCTTTGCCTTTGCTGCCCTCATAGTATCTAGGTGATCACACACGTTTTTACACGGCCTCGGCCGGGTGCTGTCCGATTCACATCGCATATCCCTTGGTTCGCGCCTCGATGACGGTGATCGGCAGCACGCGACCCCAAAGGGACATTCAGTTCTCCCGGAAGCGGCCGTTAAGTTGCGCTGTATGCGAGCGGCGGACGCCGCCGATTCGGATAGGCATCGAACCCGGTAGGGCCATTGCACGAAGGGAAAATGAGAAGAGCTGATCGTTGCCCATGCCGCAGGTCAAACGAGCGGCCTCTGCCGTGAGCGCACCCCCACAGCAAAGCACAACCATGAATCATTTGACTGAACTTTCAGCCGCCAGTGATCTGTTTTCCTTGCGGAACTCCACAACTAGGGGCCTTTTCCTGTATGTCATGCAGAACGCTCACGGGCTCATCAAGATAGGCCGCAGCAGCGATCCGCAGCGACGACGTTTGGAAGTCCAAAGAGCGATCATCGTGGTCCGTGCCTGCGGCCCAGAAGCACCGAAAAAATCCCGCCTGTTGCCAGCAACCCGATGCCGCTTGGAAGGAGAAGGCTCGACGTCGATGTTCTTTGAATGAGCAGTGCACCTGACAGGATGCCAATGGATTGACCTAAAAAGAGGAAACAGGAAAACAGCGACACGGCCGTCCCGCGGCAAGCCGGGCTCATTTGTGTGGCATTCAACTGAAGCGTGTTGTGCAGGACATAAAATCCAAAGCCTGCACCCAGACACGAAAGCAGGCTGACGACGAGTTGGTGGCAAAGTGAAAGTGCGCCGAACGATACAGCCAGCAACAGTCCGCCAAGCGTAGCGAACCCGGCCTCGGTAAGATACCCGAGAAGACTCTTTGCGAAGCGGCTATAAACCAGTCCGCCTATGCCATATAGTCCGACAACCAGTCCCGCCTCTGACACAGAAAGGCCGACCGCGTCGTGAAAGTGAGTAGGCAGAAAGGCAAGCGCACTATAGGCAAAGCCGCCCTCGACCATCGTAGTCAGGAGCACGACGCGAGCCCAGGGCGCCCGGAACACGGATACGGAGTTGTGCAGAACCTGGGCTTGCACAGGATCGCCTGCAGCAGGTTGCCTTCGCACCTCCCTGAATGTCAAAATTCCGCCAGTGAATAACACAGCGGCGACAACCAGAAATGCAATCCGCCAGCTTGTGACAGACGGGACCGTTCCACCAGCCAGCTGACCGAAGATTGTTCCAAGAACGGTCGCTCCAAGAAACCTCGCGAGTATTTCCTGGCGACGTTCATAGCCCACGTTGTCTCCGATCCATGCCATCGTCAGCGGGACGATACCCGCTGCCGTTGCCCCTGAAACGGCACGCGCCACAAGGAGCTGATCGATGTTGTTGCACGCGGACGCGGCAAGATTGCCCAGTGCACATGCAATTGCGGCAGTGGCGATCACCCTGACCTTGCCAAAGCGATCGCCAACCGGACCGAAGAACAACTGGAAAACGCCATACGCAAGCGCAAACACAGAGATCGTGTAGGCCGCATGCTGCTGGTCAACTGCAAGGTTCCCTTCGAGCGACGGGAGCATCGAATCGCAAACCCGCATGGAAGCCAGACTTGCAAAGCAGCAAAAGTAAAGCGGCCACAGTAACCGACGCATAGGAGCGTGTTCCACCGATTTTCTGTCTTCCGCTTCCAATGCGAGTATTCTCCGCCCGCGTTCTGATGAAGTACGTCTCGTAAAGCGCCATCCGGACCGCGTCACCATCACCGGGAAATCGTATTTCCCTCTGTCGCAGCGACGTTGGGAATCCAGATGACCGAAAAACGTCACCAGCCATTCGGCACATCGTCATAAAAGACCTGACTTCCAGACATCGGCTTCGACAACGCCAATCGGACAGAATGCGCTGAGATACAACTCCTGTTCGATTCGCAGGGGAACGGATTCCAGTCTTTGCCCGAGGCACGGTCCGAGCACGCATAGTCCCTCCTCAAGAGTGAACTTTGCCCCGTGGCCATGGCACACGATGAAATCCATTCCGCGGTCGAGGTAGGCGTGCTTGCGCCATGGCAGTGTCGCACCGGGCCAGTGCGGGCACGAGTTTCTGTAGGCGCGCAGCAGTCCGTGCTGACGGATGACAAAGATGTCGTCCACGCCGCGCCCCAGCAGATCAAATCCTCGCGCCCCCAACAATGGAAGTGCACTTAGCTCGCAAAGACGGACCCAGCGCGAAGAGCCGGCGCCATCCATCGCGCGTCACCCCGCAAGGTGCTCTGACGGAGCAGGCGGACCGCCAGGTGCCCATTTCTCGCGCCATTGAAGCAGAAACTCCTGCGCCAAATCGGCATGCGCGGGAGCGACGCGAGGCACCCATGAGTCGTCGTGCAGGTCCATGTCAGCGTCGTATTCGACGTGACATCCGAACGGCGAGTTGAAATACCAGAACCAGTTGGAGCCAAACTGATGGCGACCCGGCCCCCAGTACGATTCATAGCCTTTGGCCGCGAAGGCGCTACCGGCACGCAGCACCTCTGTCGGGCCGCCCAGGTGGAACGTGAAGTGTTCGCAGCCTTGCATGAACGGCGGGGTCTGGATGAGAAAAAGCGTATGGTGATCGAGAGTGCCGGCGGGCCGCAGGAAGGGCCCCATTCCAAGGAACCTGTCGCTCAGCCGGAATTTAAGTCGATTGACGTAAAAGGCTTCCGCCTTGTCCGTATCCGGCACGAAATAGACGACATGCGAAAGCGTTCGGGGACGCGGAGGCTGTACGCTCGCGCTGGTCAGCGCGCCGGTGACGTTCACGCCGCGGCGTACGTCGCCAGGCGCGTTGACCTGTTCGGCTGGGAGCACCGATTCCCGGCGCACGCTCACCTGAAAACCGAGTGCGAAGCCCACGTCATCAACGGATTCAATCGAGCCGTCGGCCAGAAACTTCACCTCGCGGTCCTTTCCCAGCTCGCTGGCGATTTCATCGAGCGTCGCCTGATCCGCCACGCCGTAAATGGTCTTGCGCAACTGGTTTGCCGTAGGAAACGGCCACGCAGGCAGCGACGGGTCATCCTTCGGGCGGATGATGACTCCGGTGCCGTCCAGGGCTTCAAATCTGCCGTCGCCCGTTGGCGTCAGGCCGTAGTCGACAAGAAACTGTGTGCAGCTTTCGAGGTCTTCGACACCGAAGACGAGCGTGTCAGGTCCGAGGATTTTCATCGTGATTGTCCAGTTGATGAAGCGGTCTTGCCAGATTCGATACGATCTGAATCATGATATTGCGGTCGGGTCAGATCGGGCAGTCTTCTGGCGTGCCGCGCCCCCTCTGCGTGGAATACGATCCGCAACGTCTGTTTCATGGTGATGGGTTAGATCCCGTCCGCACGCCAGATCTGCGGCGTGCGGCAGAAAGACTCTGTCACCCAGGCTCCTAGATGGGTTGTCCGAGGTACTGGTAGGTCTCCAGCAACAGGGCCGCCGACCGGTCCTTGTTGCCGACCGGGTCCTCCTGTTCATTCAGGCATAGCTGCAGCGAAGCGTCGTAAATCCTTTTCACCCGGTCGAAGCGTCGCCTGTCATAGTCAGTCAGCGCCTCACCGACGGAATCGGTACTGGCAAGACATTCCGCCAGAACCATGGCATCTTCCACTGCCATGCCGGCACCCGAGGTCATCTGCGGCGTCGGGGCGTGCGCCGCATCGCCGAGCAGCACGACACGCCCGCGGTGCCACGGCGTCGGCACCAGAGTGATGTCCAGGGGACGGAAGATCACCTGCGAAGATTGGGTGATCAGGTCAAGCGCATCGCGTATGACGGGCGCGTCAAAGTCGGCCAGGCGCTCGCGGATCAACACGTGGGAGCGGTCCTCGGCGATGCGCAGCGGTTCCCGGCTGCTTTCGAGGTAGAACATGTAGCAGCTTTCCGGCGAGGTCGGGAAAATGCCCAGCACCTTGCCTGTCGGCGTCCGGTACAGACAGAAGCCGTCCGCCTGGGCTGGGCGCGGTGCATTGAAGCGCCACACACTCTGACCGGCGAAGCGGGGTTCGTAACCGGTACCGAAGACTCGCCTGCGCAGGCCCGAATAGACGCCATCTGCGGCGACGACCAGATCATAGGAGGCCTGCCGTCCGTCCGAAAACTGTACCTCGACGCAATCGCCCTGGTCCGTCAGTTCCTGGACCGTGAGTCCCTTCTCGATGAGTGCGCCGCTTTCCTGCGCCGCGCTCTCGAGGATACGGGCAAGCTCCGGCCTGCGGATGCCACAACTGGGGGGCGCGGGGTGCGTATGCAGGAGTTGACCTGCAGCGTCGAACTCGCGAAACACCCCGAACGACATGCCGCTTTCCAGACAGGCGTCGGCAACGCCGATCGCTTTCAGTGCCCGCATCGTGTTGTGCAGCAGACAGATGCCTGCCCCTGCAGTCGGTCTCTCGGGCTTGACATCGATACAGTGGACGTCAAGTCCCTGCCTGGCAAGTGTGATGGCCGCCGTGGCGCCGCCGATTCCGGTGCCGACGATCAGCACGCGTTTGACTTTCATTCTGTGTCTCCTGTCTCTACTTCGTGACGGATATGATAGTTTTGACCGCCAGTGGAACCGCTGGGCGATGCCCGTTGATGCGGCGCGACCCGGCCGATTGTAGTGCGTATGGTGCGGGATCCTTCGCTGGCGCGATCGGCTTACATGAAAGGCGCCCGCCGTTGCGGCCACCAGGTCTCCTGCGGCTGGAGCGCAATGCGATTACGCAATACACCGACACCCGCCACGTCGAGCTCGATCACGTCACCAGGCTTGACGCTGCGCCCGAGCTCGAGCGCCGAGCCATTGCCCATCGTTCCCGAGCCGATCACGTCACCGGGTTGCGCATAGTCGCCCAGTGAAACGTAAGCAATGAGTTCTTCCGGCGTCCAGAGCATTTCCGACGTGTCGCCTTCGCCCCATGTCTCACCGTTGACGCGGACCGACATGCGGATGTTGTCAAGCCGGGTAAATTCGTCGATCGTGGTAATCCACGGACCGATACCGTAGGCGAAGTCCTTGCTCTTGGTGGGCCCCATGCCGATCGCAAACTCGTTACCCTGCAGATCCCGCGCGCTGAAGTCGTTGAAAATGGTCACGCCAAAGAGATAGGAACGGGCGACCTCGGGCGTGATATTGTGGGCCCGTCGGCCGACAACCCAGCCGAGTTCAAGCTCATAGTCCAGGCGGTCCGAGCGCGCAGGCCAGGGCACTTCCGCCTCGTGCCCGATCACGGTCCACGGCGAGCCCTTGAAGTAGCCAGGCACTTCGAGCAGGGCCGGCGTCGGGCTGATGTTCATCCGCTCATGGAACTGGCGAATGTGCTTCGTAAAGGTCAGCCCGTCGCGCACGACGGACGGGTCGCAGGCCGCGCCCCAGCGCAGCGTGTCTATCGTGAGCGACGCATCATCACCGAACTTCGCGGCCGCCTCCGTCGCGGTGTCGAGGAACCGTTGCCCAAGGGCAATCGCAGCCGACATGCTTTCGGGAAACACGACTGACGCATAGCGCAGCGCAGCCTCACGGGTTGCCCCCTGCGCCTGCAGGCGCAGCGCTTCGGCCGCGCGCAGATCGATGACGCGGCCCTGCTCCGGCAGCACCATGCAGATGCGGTGCACCGGCCCGTCCAGGCCTTCGACCACGAATCGCCCCAGTTTCATACCCTTCTCCACGTGACAGAATAAGATGGCATCTATAATGAAACTGCCCGTATCGTTTTGTCAACGAACTGGAAGCTAGGGGTATCTCCCAGTGACAGCATTTGCGGGCTGTGCACATCTTTTATTATACGATACGTATCGTTTGTGACGGGACAATCCTATCCATCGTGAAAACGCCGATCACCGGATCTTCCCAGGAGCAGGCAGGGATTAGTGTACGCACCGATGACATTCCCGCAGAAAACGCCGCGCGAGAACCCGGTCATCAGGGCCATCCCGGCAGCAGTACGTCAATGCATCGGAGTGCGTACTGCCGAGCGCCTCATGCTAAACAGAAAGCCGGAGATTTCACGCTTCAGGAAAACAACGCCGTGCAACGCTACTACCCCTGGCTTCTCGTCGTCGTGCTGTTCTGCACGAGCGTGGTTTCGTATCTCGACCGGAACATCATTTCCCTTTTCGTTGGCCCGATCCGGAACGAGATAGGACTGTCGGACGTCCAGGTCAGTCTGCTGCAGGGTATCGCCTTTGCACTGTTCTATTCCGTGATGGGACTTCCATTTGGCCGTCTGGTCGATCACCGCACGCGCAAGAACCTGATTGCTGCAGGCGTGCTGCTGTGGAGCGTAATGACCATCTGCTGCGGTCTGAGCACGACCTTCTGGCAACTGTTCTTCTCGCGTATGGGAGTCGGTATTGGCGAGGCCTGTCTCGGGCCGGCGGCGTTCTCGATGATCGCGGACTGCTTCGCGCCGGCGCAGCGCGGCCGGGCGATCGCCAGCTACAACATGTCCAACTACGTGGGCGTTGGCGCGTCGCTCCTGTTCGGCGGTGCCATCATCTCGATGCTGACACAGCATACCGACTTCGGATTACCCGGCATTTCCGGCATGCCGACGTGGCGCCTGGCTTTCCTGATTTCGGGCCTGCCCGGCATCCTGATGGCATTTGCTGTTCTGGCGCTGAAGGAACCGCAGCGTCGCGAAGTCATGCATACGACTGGTGGACACCGCGGGAAGGTGGGGCTGTGGTCGTATCTGTCCCGCCGCACACGTGCGTTCGTCTCGATCTATACGGTCTATACGCTCACGGCCATGATCGGCTACATCATCGTGGCCTGGGCGCCTTCCTTTTACATCCGCCACCACCACATGCGGCCCGCGAATGTCGGCCTGCTGATGGGCGGTATGACCATCGTGAGCGGCGTCACGGGATGCCTGTGCGGCGGATACCTGACGGACCTGCTGGCTTCCGGTGGCATTCGCGGCGGACGGTTCAGGCTTCCGCTCGTCTGGTGGCCGATTGCCGTCGCATCGATCATCGGCATGGTCTGCACGTCGGATCCGACGTTGAGTCTTTTCTTCCTTGGCCTCCTGACATTCGGCAGCGCGCTCTCGTTTTCCGGCGCAGCAACCGTGATCCAGGACGTTGTCCCCAATCAGCTCCGGGGCCAGGCTGCCGCGCTGAACTATATCTGGACGGGCATCATCGGCCTGTCCCTGGGTCCCACGTCCGTCGCGATGGTGACGCAATACGTCCTGAAGGACAGCAGCCTGCTGGGCAACGCGCTCGTCATTGTCATTGTCCCGCTTTCCGTGATCGGTTTTTTTGCGTGCTACCTCGGCCAGGACAACTATCAGAAAGCCAGAGACGACCTGATCGCGATGTTGCACACAGACACTGACACCCCCGCCACACCGGAGACAGCACCGGAGAACAAGAAATCTGACGCACGCCAGCAGACCATCGTCTAGCGTAGCCTGACCTCAAAAAAATTTTCAATAAGAAGACAGAGAAGGAGACATGAGAAGACCGCTATCGGCGCTCGCCATTCTGGCGATGGCGCTTTCCACCGGTATGGCCCGCGCACAGTCCAGCGTCACACTGTACGGAACTCTTGCTACGGGCCTGGTGTATTCGCCCAACGTCAGAGGCGGCGCCTACGCTGCAGAACTCGATAACGACCACTGGAATTCCACTGTGGGGCTGAAAGGTAAGGAAGATCTGGGCGCCGGCGTTTCAACGGTGTTCAACCTGCAGATGGCGATCAGGCCCTCCACCGGTGCACTGTCCGGCGCGGGCGGATGCACACAGCTCTTCTGCAAGGCATATGTCGGGCTGGCCGATGACCGGCTAGGCACGCTCACCGTGGGCCGCCAGCACGACTATATGGCGGAGCTTTTGCCTTATCAGGCAAATTACTATTCGACAACCATGGCGGCCCATCCGGGCGGCATCGACCGCTTCAATTTCCCGGGCGTCAATAACGCACTGAAATACCGGAGCAGCGTTTTCGGTCCCTTAACGGTCGGCTTCATGTACGCCCTTCCGGATCCGACAGCAACCGGTCAGGCGATTTCCGGGCGCACGCTCAGCGCGCTGCTGGCCTACTCGAAAAACGGGTTCGACGCCGCTGTCGCTTGGTCAAGCTTTTCAGATTACGCACTGAAGCCGTGGTCGCCAACCAGCGGGCTCGGCCTTCCCGCCGGCACATTCTTGGGTGTGAAGGGAGCGCCGGGAAGTACAGTAGTCGTTCCTCTGGCGCGACTGGACATGGCGGGCGCGGGCGCCGGCTACACCTACGGACCGGCCAGGTTTGCCATCGGCGCCTTCGATGTCCATCTGAAAGGCCGCAATGGCGAATCCGCATCGATGCCGATCGTGAATGCAAACGTCGGCTACTACGTGAAGCCCGACTTCGTACTGGGTTGCGGCTACTGGCACGCGAATTTCGCCGCAGCGCAGAGCCGATACGACAACGTCAACGTTTCAGCCGACTACTTCCTGTCGAAGCGCACCGATGTGTTTGTCTCCCCCGTCTACGAACACACGTCAGGTCGGGGACTGGCACAACTCTTCATGCTGGGCTCCGCATCGGGTGGCAACCAGTTCGCCGTGGACGTAGGGATTCGCCACAACTTCTAGCCAGCGTCGCGGATCTTCCGGCCAGTATGCCGGCGGCACATGCCACGGATCTGGCCATGCCGCCATTGAGCACAATTTTGCGGGCCAGCACTGATCGGACAGACTGGCCCGGGATGTCCCACTCAACTGCGCACGTCGAATATGGCGAACGACGCGGTCGCATTGGCAACGTAGCGTGCCCTTGCCCCGTCGTACAGGTCCGCCTCAAGGAATGCAATGCGGCCGCCGAGCCGCTTCACCCGTGCTTCCACGGCGAACTTGCCGACATGGCCTGGTTCGAGCATGTTGACCGTGAGGCTGATGGTCGCGCACGTGCGGCCATGCGGAAGCCTCGAGAGCAACGCAAGTGCCATGGCAAGATCGAGCATTGATGCAAGTGCGCCGCCTGAGACGACGCCATTTCCCTGAACAGACTCGCCGGGGCTCGTGAAGCCGATCGACAGCGCGCCCTTGCTGCCTCCCAGTAGCGTGGCGCCAAGCCATATCAATGCCGGATTCATCTCGAGCGCGACGTTTCGCACCCCGGCTGCGAGCGTTTGCTGGATGAAGGCGCGATCGGGGTTATCAGGCTGTATTGCGCTGCCCGCAGTTGCAAATGTATCAGCCATTAACGCGCCCCGTGCAAACCTGGCGCTGGTGACCCAGGCCTTCGATTCCGGCCTCCATGATGTCACCTTCGCGCAAGAAACGGTTGTAGTGCGTACCGTTGCCCGCGGGCGATCCCGTACAGATGATGTCACCTGGCAGCAGCCGCGCGTAGCGCGAAATGTATTCGATCTGCCGCTCGATACCGAATAGCATGTCGGCCGTCGTCTCATCCTGCATAACCTGCCCCGACACCGTGAGCCGCATCTTCAGTCCATGCGGGTCCGGTACGAATGCGCTGGGAACGAAGTACGGACCCAGCGGCAGAAAGCCTGGCTGGCCCTTCGATCGCAGCCAGTCGGTGCCCAGCATTTTGTAGTCGGTGCGGGGGATCAGGTCGCGCGCGGATATGTCATTGACGATGGTGTACCCCGCAACGTGGTCGAGCGCGTTGTCACGCGAAATCTGATAGCCGCCGCGACCGATCACAACGGCCAGCTCAAGTTCCCAGTCGGGCTGGGTAGTTGTGTCGGGCAGCACCAGCGGATCGAATGCACCCGACACTGCCGAGACCGGTTTGGTGAACGCATAGGGCTCACCGTGCGCCACACGTTCATCCAGCATGTTTTCTGCCCACTGCCGCAATTGCCCTTGATCCATACCCGGTGGGCCGACTTTCGAGTCGACCGTGAGATCGACCACATGCTTGCGGTAATTGGCGCCCGTGCAGAAAATCTGCCGCGGCAGATCAATGGCAGGATGGGTATGCAGATCTGAAAGCTCATGCCACTCGCCTTCCTGCGTGGAAACGTGGCTCGCGAGGCGCTCCAGCGCCACCCGGCTGGCATCCCAGTTCTCGAGCAGGCCGAGGACCGTAGAAGCGCCTGCAAGCATGCTGTCGTCATGCTTCGCCGCGAGTTCTGCAAGTGATGCGACCCGGTCGTCCATCACAAAACCAACGAATCGCACACCGTCAGGTGCGGAAAATGTCCCAAGTGAATATGGCTTCACGCCTTTTCTCCGATATGTTCGTGGACCAGCGAATCGTCAACGATTGCCGGGTAATCACTGTGCGCGCCTGCCAGACCAAGCGTCCTGCGATGCGCAATCAGAAGCGCCACTCCCTCCGCTGTCGGGCGCAACGACTGCGGATTCAGCGCAATCATCCCGTCGGCCGCTTCAACGGGCAGACCGGCGGCAACGACCGTCTGCATGGCCAGGGCGGGACGCCCCTGGACTGCCTGTCGCGCCCTCTCCAGGTCCCCCAGCCAGGCACCGACCAGCCAGCGCGCGCGGCTGTTGCCCGTACGCATGACGATCCCCTGACCAGGGAACTCGGGGTAGCTTTCCTGGACGCTGGCAACCCTCACAAAACCCGCCTTGACGGCCATCGCGTCGAACGGCGGGCCCAGGAGCGTGGCCACGCCCTGCCGGGCAAGCAGCGCCTCCAGACGTTCCTGAACCCCTCCCGCAGGCACGAGACGGAATTCGTCATGCCCGATGCCGGCATCAGCGAGCATCACCTTCAACGCCGTCACAAAGCCGTTATCGGGTGCATCGACGAGGATCTCAGCGCCCCGCAGCGAACTGACATTCGAGCGCCCGGGGCGCGCAACCAGCACCAGCGGCGTGGTCCGCTCAATCTGCGCGACAACACGAAAGTCTTGCGGTCCCAGGCGCCGGTTCCATCCGATAACGTTGTCCATCGACGTCACGACGGCATCCACCTCATCCGCTACAAGCGCACGGAACTGTTCGTCAGACGAGCGGTTACGGATGGCCTGGGTCGCCATGGAGCGCGGATCCTGAGCCGCAACCATGGCCAGCAGCGGCGGCACGAACCACATTACCCGGATCGTTTGTGTCTCCATGATGTCATCCCCTTCCTAGTGATTATTTTGCAATTACAGAACGGATCGTTCTGTTTTGTCAAGCCCGGATTTTGCCAGAAGAACCCTCATCCGCAATACTTGTCCCTATTGACAGCGGCGCGGGTAAAGTTAACGATACGAAACGCATCGACTCGTTAATGGAGGGAGAAAATGGAAACGACAGTAGACAGCGACAATGCTCAGAATGCCGAGGCTGGCGGCTATCGGCCCGTGCGACGGATCATTACGGACACCAATGCGGAGGGGAAATCCTACTTTCTTTCCGATGCCCCGGCACCGAACAGGACAGTCCGCCCTGGCCTGCCCGCCGCCCATGTCCTGTGGGCAACGGGCGAAGCGCGTGCGCCTGGCGCAGACCCCGCGCCAGCCAGTCACGCGTTCGAGTTCCATTCACGAGGCGGATCGCTGCTGCGTATCGTCGATTTCCCGCCCGACGAAACGTACGACGAAACCCAATTGAAGCAGTTTCTCGACGCGAACGGCGTGCGCGACAAGAGTAATCCCCGGCATTTCTGGTTCCACAAGACCGAATCGCTCGACTATGCCTTTGTCCTTGAGGGGGAAATCTGGGCCCTGCTGGACGAAGGCGAAAAGCTCATGCGCTCCGGTGACGTACTGATCCAGCGGGCAACCAACCACAGCTGGGCCAACCGCTCCGGCAAGCCGTGCCGCATGGCCTTCGTGCTGCTTGACCTTGTCGAAGGAGAGCAACTGTGAGCAAGGCAATCATTACGTGCGCCGTGACGGGCGGCGCCCATACCCCCTCAATGTCCGAGTTCCTTCCGGTCACACCGGAGGAAATCGCGGCCGAATCGATCGCAGCGGCCGAGGCTGGGGCCGCGATCATTCACCTGCATGCCCGTAATCCCAACGATGGTCGCCCCTCGGGCGACCCCGACATCTTCAGGCGCTTCGTGCCCGCCATCAAGTCGTCGACCAACGCGATCATCAACATCTCGACGGGCGGCGGCGGTCCGCACATGTCGATCGAAGACCGGGCGGCGGCAGGACGCGCACTCAAGCCGGAAATGTGCTCGCTGAATATGGGCTCCGTCAACCTGGTTCTGTCAGAGATGGCCGAACGCAAGCGTGAGTGGAAACATGACTGGGAAGTGCCCTTTCTGAAAGGAACGAGCGGGCTGATCTTCCGCAACACCTACGACGACATCGAATGGATTCTGGAGCATATCGGCAAGGCTGGCGGTACACGCTTTGAATTCGAATGCTACGACGTCGGCCACCTGTACACGCTGCAGTACTTCCTGGAAAAGGGACTCGTCAAGCCCCCCCTGTTCGTGCAGACGGTATTCGGACTGCGCGGCGCGATGGGCGCGCACGTCGAGGATCTGCTTCACCAGAAGCGTACCGCCGACCGACTGTTCGGCAGCGACTACCATTGGTCCGTACTGGCTGCCGGCAAACATCAGATGCCGATCGCGACCATGGCAAGCCTGATGGGCGGCAACGTGCGTGTCGGTCTCGAGGACAGCCTTTATATCGAGCGCGGACAGCTCGCACGGAGCAACGCCGATCAGGTCCGCAAGATCCGCCGGATTCTCGACGAACTGGGTATTGAGGTCGCCTCGCCGGATGAAGCAAGACAGATACTCAATCTGAAGGGTGCAGATCAGGTGAATTTCTAGACGCAACGGACTCACCCACACACGGGGCGCAAACCCGTCGCGCAGCGGCTGCCACATCTCAGCGCGTGGCAGCCGTCTTTTCTACCGGGAAGCTCCGCTTCACTACGTTGAGTTCCGCGATATCGGGTGGCTCGATGCCGAGCAGCGTATAGATGTAGTTGATGTGCTCCTGTGCGAACCGGTCATCCAGAGGTCCACTGCCCGACAGCAATCGCATATACACGGGCGCGTACAGAAGCTCAGCCAGTGTCTCCACGTTCGCCGGGGCGAGGATGCGCTCCGCGACGCGCCACTCGTCCAGCATTTCCCGGACAAGCGCCCGGCGGCCGTAATGGAACCGCTCACGGAATTCCCTGAGTACGACAGGATCGGACTGACCTTCTGCGATGATCTGCGCAACGATCCGGCCAGACCATCCCGCATATTCGTGAATCAGCGACACCAGATGCGATGCAATAGCCTTGCCCGGCGGCAGATTGCGCGGCATCGGTGTTTTCACTACGTGGTGCTCCATGAAGGCATCTATCACCACAAGGGCCTTCGAGTCCCACCAGCGGTAGATCGTTGCCTTTCCCACACCTGCCTCCCTGGCGATGGCTTCGATCGAAATCGACTGGACCGTACGGGTCTCGAGCAGACGAACGGTCGCGGCGAGGATCTGGGTGCGTGTGCCTTCGCTGCGGGGCCGTCCGACCCCGCGCGCAAGGACTAACGCGGCAGAACCGTGAATGTCTGTTTTCATTGGCAATACTGGTAGTAGTAAACAACGTCGTCACGACGTTACGTTCCGACGCCACTCATTGATAGGCATTCCAGTAAGGGGGCTGAATTATCATACGCACCGCATCCTGATTTGCCTGCTGTCTTTCTTCAGGAATCCAGATCTGCATCAAGCGAAACTGATCCGGACATACGCCGGCTCAGTGGCAATCGTGGCATCGTTTGCCGAATCACGCAGGTACATCCAGGATGCTGCGCGCCAACTCACGAGCGCTAACAGCTCCGGCCGGACGCAACAACTGTAGATACCACCACATCAACAGCGCGCAGCGAAACGCCCGCAGCCCGCCTGACCCAACATCCTGAATGGAAGCTGTGGCCATTATAACGCCAAATCGAGACACACCGTTTCGTATATAAATTACGAGATTTGTCCCATGAACGATATGGACACCGTCCTCCTGCGCCACCGGGATCATACTTTTGAGAGGTCGTTGTAGGCGTGCCGGAAAGCACAGGCACCCAGAAACCGGCTGGCCACGCTGTCTGCGGGGGCCGCACAGCCGCGCATACTTGAGTGGCTCAAATTGCCGGCTCGCTGGTCCCTGATCATTGTTGACAGGCACACCCGGCGCTGATCACGGCTGTCACCTCCGGCGCGCCCGGGCAGCGGCAGCGCCCCCAGGGAGGAGTACCGAATGAACGCGATAGCATATCCACGGACCAATCGCCTCCTGCCGCGCATCCAGCATTGGCTTGCCCTGGCGTTCAAAGACAAACCGCGCAAAAGCCGCCGTCTTTTCGAGCATTTGCGGGCGGTACTTGCTCGTCAACGAAGTGCTCCCGTTAGGACTGGTTCAGGAACATGCTCTACACAGTTACAGGCGGGGCCGATTATCCAGGCACTCCATGCAATATCGGGTTTGATCTGGACAGCACCGGTGTCATTATCTGGGCCTCCTCCTGATAACCTCGCTGGTCTATTGCTTCAATTCTGACCATTCTTCATCGATGTCACCCAGAAATCTCCCTGCCCGTTGAGCGCCTTCCGGGCACGCACTATATCGATACTATCCGTATGCTAATTTAGCAATTAAAAAGGTGTCAGTGCTGAACATACCCTTTTCCGTGCGCCCATCGCGGTGACTCGGATCAACGAATTCCGCCGCCATTTGGCGGAACGGACTTTCATACTTTTGACCGCCATCATCCCATAAATTCCGGGTAAATATAGTAGATCGTCAAGATGAAACTGCTTTCTCCACACAGACTCCTGCCTTGCCAGCGCAAGGTTCCACGTAGGGGAAAGCACGCGGATTGCGGTACGGTACGTATCGTATATAATTGACCCAGCATGACCGCCTTCTGCATGCCTTGTCGGCACAGAACGAGGGCGCACTTCTATGTGCGCATGCACCGTGGGACATCAACTTACTATGGAGACGGGTCGCTAACAGCTTGCGCAGGTTGATAAGTGATAAGTGTGTGACGGCAAAACAGGTTGGAGCGCCGGGAAGCAAGCCTGAATATTGTCCTGCTCCTCAAGGACTCGGTGGGAACGAGACATTCCCAACCACAGGCGAGACCGGGTCTGCAGCCTCATTCTGCCTGCCTCACACAAATCATTACCTGGCAAGCCGGGAAGCGTCCATACAACACACTATGAACAGATCCCTTGATGGGCTGAAAGGCCGGACATCGCTTGTGCTGGGTCACTGTGCCGGCATGATCGATGTCGTTGCACTGCCGGTATGGGTAGGTATCGTCCTGATCCGGTACTACGGGCTGGATCCGCAGAATGCCGGTGCGCTGGCCACTTCATTCCTCGCAGCGGTCGTGGTCAGCAGTCTGTTCATTTCTTCGCGAATAGACCGCATCCGCGGCGCGATCGCCGTGCCGGCGGGTTTCGCGCTTGCGGCGGCCGCTTTCTTCTGCATGGCACTGACACGGGACTACAACCTGCTCGTTGTGCTGCATGTCGTCGGTGGACTCGCGGTGGGATGGGCCCTTTCCCTCACGCATGCAGCTATCGGCGCAAGCCGGAATCCACATCGTCTGATCGCTACCGGATTCACGGCACTGAGCATCCTGTCGCTGGGGTTCCTGGGTGGCGTGCCGCGGATGGTGTCTGCGCTCGGCGGCCAGGTTGTCTTTCTTGTCCTTGGCGCCATCATGCTGACTGCCGCGCTATTTGCGCTGATTGGCTTTCCCGACCGTGCGGCATCGGCTTCGCCTGACGGCATACCAGGCAGGCGTGAGCGCCTCTCTCCTGGAGTCTGGTTCGCGATGGTGGGGACAAGCCTGCTCACCCTTAGCCACTCGATGATGCTCAGCTTCCTTGAGCCGATCGGCCTGGCACACGGATTCAGCACCGGGCAGGTCATGACCGTGCTGCTCGCCATCGGACTCGTGAACCTGTTGCCGGGGCTGCTGGCCTTGTTCCTGGAGCGCAAGGTGTCCGCACGGGGCGTCATGATTGCCGGTCCGGTCCTGCAGGGTGCGCTAGGCTTTACGCTCACCCATTCGACAGTGTTTGGTCCGTACGCCTTTGCAGGCGTTATCTTCCCTACCGTGATGATCTTCACGCACACGTTCGTGTTTGCGTTCCTTGCGCGAAACGATCCGTCATCAAGAGCAGTGGCGGCGACTCCCGTCATGGCGATGACGGGCTCCGCAATCGGCCCCATTCTGGGCGGCGTTGTGGCTCGTCATTTCGGATATGAAAGCATCGGCTGGACCATTCTCCTTGCAGCCATGGTCAGCGTTGTCTGCTTCTGGCAGGCCGGCCGCCGCACCCAGTCCGTACTTCTCCCTGTGGCGGAAGCAGCGCAGTGAGCCCATCTGGCGCCAGCTCTGAAGCAGGCGTCTGCGCCTGTCGGGCGCGGCCAGCCAAACCGTCATCCGGCACGCACAGATACCGGTGCCGCCTCTGTTCGGTAGCGCATGCATTACCGAAGCACGCGTCAGGCAAATGCTGGACCACGTCCCCGAAAGCGAACTCCAGCCCTACCTGAAGCATGGAGACAGGGTCCGGACGAGGCGCTCGACGAAAAAGGGCACCCGGTGTTCGGCGCAATCGACCAGGTCATCAGTGTCCAGAACCGCTCGCAGGAAACGGTTCAAGCCTGACATGCGAATGGCCAGAGTCTTCTTCACCCCGCGACAGACGACCCGGTCCAACCGCGATCCTAAAGGGCCCAGTTTCCATGTCGACTCTCGCCTGCCAGAACATCGCGCCCGGATTGCGCGTCGGACGACTGGGAGCCGGGCGGCCCCCATGTCGCACTGCGTCGCCCGCGTGTGCGCACCTTCTGGGGCTTTACCATCCAACAGCACGACCCATACTGTAAAAGTCTGGCGCGGCAGGCCACTCCCCGCCTTCATCCGCGACGCCCGTTACACCTGCTGTCATCTCTGCAGGATGTGCAGCGGCATTGCCGAGAATGCGCCTGAGCAACGCCACGAATAAATGTAGTTCGTCGTCGGTCAGGTCCCGGGTGGACCTCCTGTCGACCGCTTTAAGGACAGCGACAGTGTCCGCCACCATGCCCATACCATGTCCAGTCAGCGAGATGCACCAGCAGCGGCGATCGTGAGCGTGCCGCCTCCTCACTGCGATCCCCGCGTCAACCAAGCGTGCCATGAGCCTGGATACCGAGGCGAGGTCGTAATGCAACCGATGTGCGAGCTGGACCTGCGTCATGGACGGTTGATGCGCCAGACATGCGATGGCCTTCGCCTGTGCTGCCGAGATGCCGAACAGCAGATCCAGCTGTTCATCAGTGGTTCGGGAAATTGCCCGGTCCACCTCGGCGAAGCGGATGAACCAGTTCCCGGCCGGCACGTCACCCGGACCACTTACCGACAGGTGGTCAATGTTCTCCATCCTCCCGCTCCCGTTCGAATCACCTTTTACCGCGCCGAAACTTCAGCGACGCTGCATCGCTCACTGCGCCGCCCACCGGACATCGCCCGGCGGCGCTCGCGTTCATTTCCGCCAGGGCGTCACTGACTGCCTCGCTGTCAGCGGGAGGCGCCCTTCTGGCTCAACGTGCGGCAGCCGTCGTCTTCCTCGTGGCTGGCTTCTGCTTTTTCGGCCGTTCGCTGACCTTCAGGACGTCCGGCGCCTCGACGCCCAGCAGGCTGTAGACGTAGCTGATATGTTCCCGCGCAAAATGGTCGTCGAGCGGCCCGTTTCCGAGCAGCAGCCGCATGTAGACCGGCGCATATAACAGTTCGCCAAGCGTCTCAATGTTGGGTGGGACATGAATGCGCGTCGAACTGCGCCATGCCTCAAGCATCTCCCGTACAAGCGCGCGACGCCCGTAGTGAAACCTCTCGCGGAATTCGCGCAGCACGGCGGGGTCGGCCTGCCCCTCGGCAATGATCTGTGCGACGATCCGGCCAGACCATCCCGAATATTCGCGGATCAGCGACATCAGGTGCACGGCAATGGCTTCGCCCGGCGGCAGGTTGTGTGGGATCGGGGTTTTGACGATGTGATGTTCCATAAAGGCATCGATCACGACAAGCGCTTTCGAATCCCACCAGCGGTAGATCGTTGCCTTTCCAACGCCCGCCTCCCTGGCAATTGCTTCGATGGTGATGGACTGTATGGTACTGGTGTGGAGCAGCCGAACGGTCGCAGCCAGAATCTGCGTGCGGGTCGCCTCACTACGCGGCCTGCCGACGCCTCGCTCGCCGGCGGGCGCGGGAACGGGAAGCTGAGCGGTTCTGTTCATTGGTGTGCCGTGTTGATGTGTGCCGGGACCGGTATCACCGAATTATAAGACACATCGTGCCTTAATTACCGCCAGCTCGAAGGAGGCGTCATAGCCACGGGTCGCACACTGATGCGTGCCGGACGGCCGACCGATGCCACCCGGCGACACTTTTTTTCGTGCACGAAGGCGACCGGGTCGGTGCAGGGCAGACAGAGCACGAACGGCACGGCCGCCCTCGTTGCGCCCGACGTGAGTGAAAGCCAATGCGCCTTCGGAGCCGCAGCGAAGCATCGATTCCCCGCGGGAAACCGCGTCGACGCCCCCCGCCTGGCCCACCGCGCACCAAACCATCGTGCCGATCATCGCACGCGGCGTGCCGCGCGATGTGCACGACGATTCGGCTCAGAGGCCTCCCAACGCCACGTATTTGATCTCCAGGTAGTCGTCGACACCATATTTGGACCCCTCACGCCCTAGTCCCGACGTTTTGACACCGCCGAACGGCGCAACCTCGGTCGAGATCAACCCCTCATTGACACCCACCATGCCAAACTCAAGCTGATCGACCACACGGAAGATCCGACCCACATCCCGTGCAAACACATAGGATGCCAGACCGAAAGGCGTATCGTTGGCGAGCGCGATTGCCTCACCTTCCGTCTCAAACCGGAACAGCGGCGCTATTGGACCAAACGTCTCCTCATGGAAAATCAGGGCGTTCAGGGGAACATCGCCCAGCACAGTGGGCTCGAAGAAAAACCCGCCTAGTGCGTGACGCTTGCCACCCGTGAGCACATGGGCGCCTTTGGACAACGCATCCGAGATATGCTCTTCTACCTTCTGAACGGCATCTTCGTTGATCAGCGGCCCCTGCACCACGCCCGCTTCCATCCCATTGCCAACCGTGAGCGCGGCGGATGCGTCGGCCAGTTTCCTTGCGAACGTGTCGTAGACGCCCGACTGCACCAGTATGCGATTGGCCGCAACGCAGGCCTGACCGGCATTGCGGTACTTTGCGGCAAGCGCACCCTTTACAGCAGCGTCGAGATCGGCATCGTCGAATACGATGAGCGGTGCGTTGCCACCCAGTTCCATGCTGGTCTTCTTGATGGTGGGTGCGCACTGCGCCAGCAGCTGCGCGCCGACCTCGGTCGAACCCGTGAACGACAGCTTGCGCACCACCGGACTGGAGGTGAGCTCGCCGCCGATCGCGCGAGCCGAGCCGGTGACGACGTTGCATACGCCCGGCGGCAGGCCAGCGCGCTCCGCAAGGACGCCCAGCGCCAGGGCCGACAGCGGCGTCTGACTCGCCGGCTTGATGACTCCGGCACAACCGACGGCCCAGCCGGGGCCGGCCTTGCGAGTGATCATGGCAGACGGAAAATTCCACGGCGTGATCGCCGCAAAAACACCGATCGGCCCCTTCTGCACCAGGATCCGACGGCCGTCGACGTTCTGCGGGATGATGTCGCCATAGATCCGTTTCGCCTCCTCCGAGAACCACTCGATGAAGCCTGCGGCGTACAGGATTTCGCCACGCGACTCGACCAGTGGCTTGCCCTGCTCTGCCGTCATGATGACAGCGAGGTCATCAATGTTTGCTAGCATCAGGTCATACATGGTGCGCAACACCTTGGCGCGGTCCTTGGGCAAGGTCTTGCGCCAGCCCCGCATCGCCCGCTCAGCCGCCGCGATCGCACGCCGCGTCTCGTTCGCGCCACCGTCAGGCACATGGGCCACCAGTTCGCCCGTGGCGGGGTTGCGCACTTCCAGTGTCTTGCCGCTATCTGCCTGCACCCATTCGCCATCAATCAGCATCGCCTGGCGCAGCAGGCTCGGGTCCTTCAGGGGAAGCGTGATGATTTCACTCATGTCAGTCGACCTCACACCGGGTTACGGCCAACAAAGAAGGCCTCGTCGGGATCGCTCATCGGGTTCAGGCCTGCCGCTTCCAGGCCCTTGCGCAGGACAGTCATGTCGCGCTGGTACACGCGCTGGGTCGGATGCGGCATGGGACCGCCGTTATAACCCTGCAGCCACCCCTGGTACTTCCACAGCATGCGGTTAAGCAGCCCGTTGGCCGCAATCGGCAGACTCGCGAAGGCCTTGCGTGCGGGATCCATCTTGTACCAGAGTTGCGTGGCCTGATCGTACTCACCCGCGCGGATCAGCTTGTGGATCTGTGGCAGCAACGGGCCGTAGTAGGCCGAATAGTTGGTGCCGCAAAACGGGATGTCCATGACCTGCGCCAGTGGCACGTACTCGTATTCCAGCGGGGACGAGATGACGACTTCCTTGTGGAATTCGCGGTGCACCTCAATCGCCGACATGATGTAAGGCAATCCGCCCTCAGCCTTGATGGCGACGACGTTGGGAATCTCGTCGACCATCCGGCGCAGCACTGACAGCGGAATGTCCGCAGGATGCAGACGGGAAAAGCCCCAGGCGGGCAGCGGAAAAACGATCACGCCGAGATTGGTCGCCTCGCAGATCGCTTTGGTGTACTCGAACACCTCGTCATAGGACTTCGGGTAGAAGTACGGAGGATAGCCGAGCAACACCAGATCGGCGCCGCCCGCTTCTGCCAGCCTGATCGCCTCGATGTTGTCCTCGAGCGTGTTGAACACGGCGTGATGCACGATCACAAGGCGGCCCGCTGCCTGGTCGGCCATGATGCCGCAGAACTCGCCATACTGCTCCTGAGTGATGGCCACTTCCGAACACGAGAGGGAGCCGACGAAACCATGCTGGATGGCCAGTTCGACGTCGTGGCGAACGGCCTTTTCGTTGATACGCCTGAAGTCCGACGTCATGGTCGGGATGGTCACGTTGGCGACGCCAACAAGATGGTCACGTGCCCATTCCCGGGCTTCCTTTTTGGTATAGCGAGCCATGCGGTGCTCCTTTAGTCTGCGTTGGTGTTCAACGTCGCGCGTATTAGCGCTTGGTTTCGAATTCGATCGGCAGCGTTGTCGCCAGACCGGCCTCAATCGCCTTGTTGAGGATCAGCTCGGCCACCACGATGTCCTGCAGGCCTCCTCCGACTGATTTGTACATCCGGGCCTGGGCGTCCTTCAGGCGTTCGTCGAGTGCACCCGTCATCAGATCGGCCAATCTGAATGACTTGTCGTGAAACGCGACACCGGCCCTGTGAGCGGCGAGCATGTCGCCCGCCTCCTCCAGCACTTCCTCCAGCATGTCGCACACGATGATGTCGCTTCGGGCAACCACCGAGACGTCGATCTCACGCTGCTCGGGAATCGTCGAACCGATTGACACGACAGTCGCGCCGGGCTTGAGCCAGTCACCGAAAAGAATCGGCTGTTCATCCCGGGAGCGCGCTGCGGCAAGCACGAGATCAGCAGCCTCTACCGCTTCCTGCGCCGACGCAACGCCACGGGCAGGAACGCCCAGGTCGCGCGTCACGGCGTCCGCGAACGCGGCCCGACGCTCGGGCGTCGGACTAAAAACGACGACCTCGGCCAACTCCCGCACGCTGGCAATTGCCCGCGTATGCATCGAGGCTTCGAGGCCACTACCCAGCACGGCCAGACTTGCCGCTTTCGCAGGCGCAAGGCGATCGAGCGCGGCTGCTGATGTGGCTGCCGTCCGGAAACCCGTCACAAGGTTTCCGTCAACAAACGCCGCGATGCGACTGGTTTCCTGGTCGAACAGCACGATCACGTATTCCACACCGGGGGTAGCGGAGCCCATCGCCATGCCCATGACCTTGGCACCGTAGTAACGGCCGCCCACCGGCACGGCCGGCAGCGTGCGCAGCCACGTCTTGCCGGCGACTGCCACGGTGCGCGGCGGGGTGGACCTGGGCGGAATCGGACGGGCATAGGCGGCCTGGAGGGCGTGTATGGCATCCGTCCAGACAAACACGGCGCGGGCGGCCTCGCTGGAGACGAACACGGGGGCAAACGGGGATGTGGTCATGGGCGGCAGCAAAAGTAATTTGGAGGGCTCGGTCAGTCGCAGAGCGTTTCTGGCAGCGGGCGAAAGGCTCGAAAGCGATGAAGCGGGATAAGGTTGTCTCAGTACGGGTATTGATAAGTTCTTCCACATGCGCCGGTGCGGCACACCGGATCAGCCCTGGCGGGTGACTTCCGTCGCGATCGTCAGACGGACGTTGTCCGACAGGGCGTGAGGGATCGCACCCATCCCGTAAGCGCTGCGACTGATGTCGGCCGTCGCCTCGAACCCGATCACCGGGCCCTGCGTCCAGGGATTCACTGCGCGATCGATCAGCGTCGTATCAAATGAGATCGGCAGGGTGATCCCGCGAATGGTGAGATCCCCGTCGATCACATACTGGCGGCCCTCTGCTGGCCGTACGGAGCGGGACACGAAAACGATCTTCGGATGTGTCTGCGCATCCAGCCAGTCGGCGCCGCGCAAGTGTTCATCACGCATGTCGAAGGCCGTGTCAATCGACGCGGCCTCGATCTCGAACGAGACGCTCGATGCCTCGAAACGCTGGTCGTCGAATGCCAGTTGCGCATCGAAGCGCCGGAAGATGCCGGGCGTGCGCGTGAGCCCCAGGTGACGGACCGAAAAGCTGATGTGGGTATGCGCCGGCTCGAATGTCCACGGCGCGGGCGCCGACGCCGTACTCGGCTCAATGACGGCGGACTTCAGCAGCGAAGTCCGCAGGAATGGCAACAGGATGTTCAACATGCAGTGTCTCCAACCCCATACTCGGGACCGTTCATATTGAACACAATGCTAACGACTTCAACAAATCAATGCAAGCATTACAATGCATCATTATGCACATTGATTAGTTACTTCACGAAACCTTGAGTGCATCAATCGATGCGGACGTAGGAATAGTGCATAATGACGCACGCAATTGATGCATTGAATCGCGCAATAATCGACAAGCATCGGGCGCGGTGCCGGCCGCTTTCCTGACGCCCCGATCAGGATGCACTTGGCCCGCCGTGTAAGGTCTTCACAACCAGGCGCCATAATCAGGCAAGAGAGCCTCCCAGCTTGGGAGGTCAATGGACATGTCGGTACAAGCAAACATGATCGATGATGATGTACTCCGGTTGCGCGAGTACATCGAGGGCCACGTGGTCAGCAGCGGAGATCTGCGCCTGCCGCCTGAACCGAAGCTCAGCGAGGCGCTCGGCGTCTCACGGGGACGGCTGCGTACGGTGCTCAAGAGACTGGAAGACGAGGGACTCATCTGGCGACATGTCGGCAAGGGCACGTTCGTCGGACCCAGGCACGTGAAGCCCGACGACGGGAACTGGTCCTCCTCGGTCAGCGTCGACAACATCATGGATGCCCGGCTAGTACTGGAACCCCAGCTGGCCGCGCAGGCCGCAGTCCATGCCACGCCCGCCGACATCGCCTCGATGGACCAGTGCCTGGCCGACATGGCGAGCACCGGGCCATTTACACCGTGGAAGCGGCTGGACGAGCATCTGCACCGGATTGTTGCGGAGTCGACCCATAACGCCCTGCTTCTCATGCTGTATGACACGATGCGGGTGCAGGTGCGACTTAATCTGGACACGCGCATGGAAGAGGTGTTTACGTCACAGACGGGACCTCGACACGACACCGACGGTGAACATCGGTTGCTGGTGGACGCAATCCGGACGCACAACCCTGCCAAGGCCGAGCAGTTGATGCGTGAACATCTTCGCTCGGTGCGAATCAGGCTGTTTGGTCTGCGCTAGAACCGTTAGTGCGCTCCAGTGAGCTGCCTCGGATTATCGTCACCTCAATTTCAGCCGCTCAATCGCCCATCTGGAACCGTTGCGTCGCCACAATATTTACCGGGAGCACCAACCGCTCTGCAACGCCCGGTCTCATCGGGACGCCCAACGTTCAGGATCCGAGCGTTGCCGGCGATGCACCGCTTCCCGCCCCGACAAGGCCCGGATCAACCCGCTGGGCTGGTGCGGCAATTCGGAACACCGCCACGCAAGCGCTCAACTGCATCGCCTGCTCTTCCAGGGCACGCGCTGCCGCGGCCGCCTGTTCAACGAGTGCCGCATTCCTTTGCGTCATGTCATCCATACTCGTGACGGCCCGACAGACCAGTTCGATGCCGTTGCTCTGCTCTTCGGACGCCGTCATGATTTCGCCAACGATGGTGGAAACGCCCTCGATCGCCTGCTTCACCTCTCCCATCGTCTGGCTCACCTGGATCGCCTGCTCGGCACCTCCGCGAATCATCGAAACGGATGAACTGATGAGTTCCTTGATCTCCCTGGCGGCCGCCGCAGATCGTTGCGCGAGACCTCGGACCTCGCTTGCAACCACTGCAAAACCACGCCCCTGATCGCCAGCACGCGCGGCCTCGACCGCCGCATTCAGCGCCAGAATATTCGTCTGGAACGCGATGGTTTCGATGACGCCCGTGATCTCCGAGATCCTGCTCGAACTTCCGCTGATCTTCCCGATTGAATCAAGCATGCCCTGCACAGCTTCATTACCAGTGTGCGCGAGGTCGCTCGCATTTGTAGCAAGGTGATTCGCGTGTCTCGCATTGTCGGCGTTGTGCCGCACCGTTTCGGTCAACTGTGTCATGCTGGCTGCAGTCTCTTCGAGCGAAGCCGCCTGCTGCTCCGTCCGCACGGACAGATCCTGATTGCCGGCCGCGATTTCTCTCGACGCCACAGTGATCTGATCGGACCCGCTACGCACGGAACTGACGAGATGTGCCAGATTTGAGTTCATGCGTCCCAACGCCTTGATGACTTGCGCCGGCTCGTCGTTGTACGGAGTAGCAATGACACTTGTGAGGTCGCCCGAACCGACCGATTCGGACAAGCGAACGGCGTCATACAGCGGACGCACAATCGATCGGGTAACAAGCCATGCCAGGCCGGTTCCGGAAAGCAGCCCACACAATCCGCAGACGACAAGCCACAGCATGCTTGTCTGATAGGCCTCGGAGATGCGGACGCGCGCTGCGGACATTTGCGCGTCTGTATAGACCGCAAGCTTTCCTTGCGCTGCCAGATAAGCGTCCTGCAAGGTCGAATTCGCTCCGTAAAGCGCCTCCGTTGCCTCTGCTTTCCTGCCCTGCAGGGCAAGCTGAATGATTCTCCCGATATAACTGCCATAGTGCTCGCGCGCGGCGACGACACTGTCATATAGCTGCTTGCCTTCCCCCGTATCAAGCAGGGTTGCGAGCTGTGCCAGATGCGCGTCAGATTTCTTCCTGTCGTCCTCGAGCTCCTTCAGATCGCCGGCCATCGCTTTTCCGTCCGTTCGCAGGATCAGGTTGCGAACGAGGCGCGCACTATCGAGATCGAGCAACGAGTCGGCGTGAACGGCGGCAAGTGCCGTGTAGATCTGGCCAGTGGCATACTCAGCGCTGCGGCGCTGCGCATAAAGGCCAGACAGGCCCATGCATACCGCAATACTGTTAAGAAGAAGGACAATTCCGAACCCCGCGGCGAGTCGAGCACCTATCCTGATAGAAAGCAGGTTCATTATGCTACGTCATCCTTATTATATGGTGTGGAATGACTGACCGGCCGATGCCCTGACCCGGCCATGGCGCCTCGCCTGCTCAGGGGGCCTGATGCGACGTGGGGACCTGGCTTCGTTCTTCGTATCGGGACAAGGGAGGCTTCTTTAGCAGCCAGTCACGACGATGTACCCGCGAGATCAGCTCCAATGACTGGCTCACATATTCGATACGAGTCGTATTGTATATGACGCAAGGATTTTTCAGCCAGGTCGCGGCGCTGGTGATAACCCTGATGATTCAGGCCTGCACTGACTGCGCCGGCCCTGGTTCAGCCGTGAAGGACAATCTGCAGCGCCCCGCCCTGAATCCCAAATTGATGGGTGTCCTTGCCCGCCATTGCTCGCAAGGACAATCGTGAACACCTCCCATTGCGACCTGTCGTCCGTCACGCAGCCGTCTCACATTTCTGTGCAGCAGCCCTGCTTTCTTCCTCGAGTCGCTGGTTCACAGCCCAGCGAAACTGCGCGAGGGCCGCGTCGATTCCGAAGGCCATCATCTCAAAGCTCGGGTCAAGTACCAGATTGCGGTGCTGTGCGCTAACTATTTCACGGTCCTCGTCGAACGCGTCGACGACCGCCTGATGGATCGAACGGGTGACCTCCGGCTTGTCGATCGAAAAATTGTGAGGATGCGCAAAAAAGTAATGTGTAGAGTTCTCTGTTTCCGGCGTGATCGCCTGGCAACCACGGAATTCCACCGCGTCAACACGTGAGCCCTCTTGCGCACCCGTGCCCACGGGAGCCATGCCGGAATCCATACGCAGGATTGCCGGAATCGTAAAGTCGTAAACGTTCCAGCGATCCACCTTGTCGGGCCAGTCACGGACCGCCTTGACGAACGGAGGCGGCTCGGTATTCAGTGTCCAGCGTGTAATGCGCACACCATCCTTGATCCGCTCCACTTTCGGCCGCACAGCCGCGTAATCCTCTCCACCGCCCAGCGTCGTAGGATGAACGTAGGGGAGATGCGAAAAGTCCAGCAGGTTATCGCAGATGAGCAGATAGTTGACGTCGTAGTGGATGTAGCCAGGCAGCGAGCGCCATTGTGGATCGTCGATCCAGTGGGTATCGGGAATCGCGGACGAATCCGCAAGCTCGGGCTCGCCCATCCACACCCATATCCAGCGGTGGCGCTCCACCACCGGGAATTGCCGCACCTTTGCCTGCGGCGGGACCCGTCCCTGAGCCGGCGCCTCGACACACGCTCCGTGACTGTCGAATTTCAACCCATGGTACATGCAACGGACGCAATCACCTTCGCGCCGGCCGAGCGACAACGGCGCACCGCGATGGCAGCAGCGGTCCGCCAGCGCGACCACCTCACCCGACTCCTTGCGATACAACATGACTGGCGTACTGATGATGGTGCGGGAAAACAGCTTCTCGCTCTCCACTTCGTGTGACCAGGCGGCCACGTACCACGTGTTCCTGATGAACATTGCCTGTCTCCTGTTTAGTTGTACGACCTGCTTTTTCAAATCGTCACGCAACGATAGAATCGGACGGACGATGCGTCAATCTAATGGGATTAATTCCACAAATGCACAGCATGCATATACGCGACCTCGACCTGAATCTACTGGTCCTCTTTGATGCGCTGCTGCGCGAACGCAGTGTCACGCGCGCGGCAGGGGAAGTCGGGCTGTCACAGGGCGCCATGAGCCACGCGCTCAATCGCCTGAGGACCTTTTTCGAGGATCCACTGTTTATCAAAACGCCTGCCGGCATGGAACCGACGGAAAAGGCCGTGCTGCTGGGTATAACCGTCACCGAAGTGATGACTGCATTGAGGGATCGTGTTGTCTCGCAGGCATACTTCGATCCAGCCACGGCACGCCGTACGTTCGTGATCTGCATGACAGACATGGGCGAGTTCGTCTTTCTGCCGCCTCTTGTGCGGCGCTTGCGCAAGGTCGCGCCGCACTGCACCGTGCGGTCCGTCCAGGTGCCACCGGAGCAGCTTGAGGCAACGCTCGCTGCCGGCGAAGCCGACCTCGCACTGGGCTCCGTGCGCGCAGCACCGGGCGGCCTCTACCAGCAGCAGCTATTTCTGCATACGTTCGTGACAATGGTCAGCGTACACAACAAGACCATCGGCAGGACAATCAGCCGCGCGCAGTTTGAGCGCGCGCCGCAGATCGTCGTTTCGTTAACGGGACGGGCGAGCTCAGCCTACGACAGCGCATTCGACGAATATGGCATCAAGCGCAACATCTTTCTGACCACGCCACACTTTCTGTGTGGTACCACACCTCATCCATTCGCAGCCGGACCTGATCGCCACCGTGCCGCTAGAACTGGGAAACGTCTTCGCGAAACTGGGCACGGTCAGGATCATGCCTCCGCTCGTGCCGTTGCCACCCTTCGCACTGCGGCAGCACTGGCATCCGCGATTCCGCGACGATCCAGCCAATATCTGGCTGCGCCAGCTTGTCAAACAGACCTTCGACAGCTACCCCGACATCGACGATGGATCGTGATCTCCACGCCTGTCGATATCCTGTTACAGACACCACTTATCAGTAGCCGGCATCAGTCCAATGCATGACCGGCCACTGACAGGCGCGATCAGAACATGTGCATCATCCCGATAGTGGCCCCGGTTGTCGTTCCCGCAGGTGCAAAGAGCGACGTCGGCGCTGCTCCGGGCGTCAGACCGAGGTTCGCTCTCCCATGGTTGTTCACAACGCCGACCTGTGCGTACAGTCCGGTTCTCTTCGACAGGAAATAGGTGGCGCCCACGGCACCCATCAGCGAGTGACTTGACGTGTCGTTGCGATCGCTGACGTACCAGACACCGGCATTGAGATCCAGCTGCGGCAAGGCGAAATAGTCAACGCCACCGCCATACACGTTGTTGCTGGGCCCACCCTCCACCTTGAAACTCTCGAACGAAGCCTTTGCTGTGACCGGACCGAATTTGTAGGCAGCGCCGATCACGCGTCCCACGAATGGCACGTTGCTGGCCGGAACGGTCACAACCGTGCCGCCCGCGTTGCTGTCATAGAACGCAGCGTCAACGGTCAACCCGCCCCATTCGTACTTCAGACGCGCGGAATACTGGCGGCCAGACTGGAAGTTTCCGGCCACGCCGCCAAGCGAGTACATCGCGCTGGCCTGGAGGCCGCCCAGTACCGGGCTCGTATAGGAAATTGCATTTGAGTTGAATGAACCCGTGACGCTGACGATGTTGGAATAGATGGCGAGGACACTACCGAATTCGGAAAACTGTCGTGGATCGAGCGCCCAGGCGGCCAGAAAGAATGGAGAAAACTGCAGGCCTGCCTTGACTTCGCCGAAGCCCCCTTTCAAACCGACATAGGCCTCGCGACCAAACAGATTGCCGTTCCCGTTGAAAAGGCTGCCGTTAGACAGGCCGATCCCGCTCTCAAGCTTGAATATCGCCTGAAGCCCCCCTCCAAGATCTTCAGTGCCAGTGAGCCCAAATATCGATGGTGCGATGCCGCCGTTCTGGAAACCAACATACTTGCCCCCGTTGCCCCCCGTCGTTAGATTCAGCGTCTTGCTCATATAGAGGAGACCAGTGTCCGCAATTCCATACAGCGTTACGCTGCTTTGCGCATGGGCCGATACCGCAAACAACAGGCTCGACGCTACTGCGGTCGCCGTCCCGATAACGCACCTCCGATACATGACTGTCTCCTTTGATCTATTCGTTGCTTTCCGCAACATTAATTTGGACTACAACATATTTACCGCAATACTTACAACTTTCGGACACCCGGTTACAGCCCAAGCCCCTTGCTTGCGGGAGCGCGCTGCTAACACCGCCCCCGCGCGCAGTTGTTGCCATCGTGTCCGCTGCGCCGCCTTCTGCAGGCACACCGCACCGGAAAGATAAACCTGCCTGCCAGATCCTGCCTGCAACTCATCAACACATGCGCGGACCACCGGCAAGTTCACCATTCAAATATCGATACGAACAGGATCATAATATGCCTATCATGTTTGCCGAACAAGCGTATTTCGGCCGCCTTCGCGTGTTTCTAACATAGGAAAAACCCTCTATACAGAAACGATTCGAATCGTATCTGATTAAACGCAAAACGGGTTCATTGGCGTTGCAGGCGATCGCGCTAGACCGGCCGCGCACGAGACGCCGACATAGCAAAGCAACGACGAGACGCTCGCGACACGCGAGGGTCGCCTTCATCGAAACCGAATTGAAAAGATAGGACAGAGACGCCCATGCCGCCGCTTGCGAGCATGACGCCCCCATCCTGAACCTCATTTCGCTGCTGGCAGACTTTGCTGGATTAATGATCCCCTCCAGCGGCCGATAGCCCACTACATTGGCCGGGAAGAAATCGCTTCCTTCCTTTTGACGGTCCCGAAGTGAGCGTCGGTCACAGTGTCAGCAGGATGCGGGCGTGGTGCCGGATATGGTCTTCAATGAAGCTTTGAATGAAGAAAAAGCCGTGGTCATAGCCTTGATGCCGACGCAGTGTGAGCGGTTGTTTCGCAGCCTCGCACGCGGCTTCGAACACGTCAGGGTTCAACTGCTCGGCGAGAAACTGATCGGCTAGGCCCTGATCGACCAAGATCCCCTCGTCGAACTTGCGCGTCGCGTTGCCCACCAGCTCGCTCGCATCATACTGCCTCCATACTTCGCGATCCGCGCCAAGGTAGCCGCCGAATGCCTTTTCGCCCCATGGGCAGCGCATGGGTGCGGCAACGGGGGCGAACGCTGACACCGACCGGTAGGTGTCCGGATTTCGTAGTGCGAGCATCAGAGCGCCGTGTCCACCCATCGAGTGGCCGAAAATACCCAGGCGCGAGCTGTCGATGGACAGTTCGTTTACGACAGTTTCGCGCAACTCGTCCCGAACGTACGAGTACATCCGGTAGTGCTTCGACCAGGATTCCTGCGTCGCATCGACATAGAACCCTGCGCTGACGCCGAAGTCCCACGAATCCGTCTCACCCGGCACGCCTGCGCCGCGTGGACTCGTATCGGGCGAGATCAGCGCGATGCCCTGTTGTGCGGCGAAACGCTGTGCGCCAGCCTTGATCGAAAACGTCTCTTCGGTACAGGTCAGCCCAGCCAGAAAGAACAGCGCCGGCACTTTCTTCTGCGAGGCCTCTTTGGGCATAAAGACCGAGAAGCGCATCGGCAGACCGATCGTCGCCGACTGGTGCCTGTATATGCGTTGCGTGCCGCCGAAACAACCATGCGATTCGACCAGTTCAAGCATCGCACAACTCCTTTAGTAGATAACGACCGAGCGGATCGATTCACCCTTCTTCATCAGATCGAAGCCCTCGTTGATGCGTTCGAGCGGCAGGCGGTGCGTGATCAGATCGTCGATGTTGATCTTGCCTTCCATGTACCAGTCGACGATCTTCGGCACGTCCGTGCGGCCACGTGCGCCGCCGAACGCCGAGCCCTTCCACTCGCGCCCCGTCACCAGCTGGAACGGACGTGTGCTGATCTCCTCGCCCGCCGCCGCCACGCCGATGATGAACGACTGGCCCCAGCCCTTGTGCGTGCACTCCAGCGCCTGGCGTATCACCTTCGTGTTGCCGATGCATTCGAACGAACAGTCCGCGCCGCCATCGGTGAGTTGCACGATGTGATCGACCACGTTCTCGACTTCGTTCGGGTTGATGAAGTGCGTCATGCCGAACTTCTTCGCCAGTTCCACACGGCCCGGATTGATGTCGACGCCGATGATCTTGTCCGCGCCGACCATCTTCGCGCCCTGGATCACATTCAGGCCGATGCCGCCGAGGCCGAACACCACTACGTTCGCGCCGGCCTCGACCTTCGCCGAATACACGACCGCGTCGACACCCGTCATCACACCTCAACCGATGTAGCAGATCTTGTCGAACGGCGCGTCTTCACGCACCTTCGCGACCGCGATTTCCGGCACGACGATGTAGTTCGAAAACGTGGACGTGCCCATGTAGTGAAACAGCGGCTTGCCGTCGAGAGAAAAACGCGAGGTGGCATCCGGCATCAGGCCCTTGCCTTGCGTCGAACGGATGGCCTGACAGAGATTGGTCTTGCGCGACAGGCAGAATTTGCACTGTCGGCATTCCGGCGTGTACAGCGGAATGACGTGGTCGCCATTCTTCAAGGCGCCCACGCCCGGACCGGTGTCGACGATCACGCCCGCGCCTTCATGGGCGAGAATCGCCGGAAAAATGCCTTCCGGATCGGCACCCGACAGCGTGTAGTAATCGGTGTGGCAAATGCCCGTTGCCTTCACTTCGATCAGGACTTCACCGGCGCGCGGGCCTTCCAGATCCAATTCCTCGATCGTCAACGGGGCGCCGGCTTTCCATGCAATGGCTGCTTTTGACTTCATTTCACTCTTGATTGGATCCGGGACTAGTAAATCCCCGACCTGTTGATTACCGAGACGCACACGCCGGCCCATCTATTGCGGGAAACCGAACGTGGCGCCAAGTCACCGGGTGCAGAAATCGATTCCCCCTTACAGCTGCCGCTGTGCCAGCTCGGACTGAATGAGGTTATCCAGCTGCCGTCTGACGCGCACACCCGCTGCTTCGCCGACTAGCAATACCGGCTTTAGGGACCAGAAGTCTTCTTCGCCGATCGACTCCTGCTGCCTGTCAAGCATCGGAGTGTCCTCACGATCAAACGTGTTGGCAAATGTCTCGACGACCCGATCAGCGACGTCCTGGGCCTGTGGGCCATCCGTTCTGGGCTGGCACATAGCGAACCAGTAATGCGACGTACTATGCGTCTCTGGGGTAAACAGGTGCGGATTGGTGAACGTGAGTCCTACCGCCTCGCTGCGCGGGCGCCCCGTTGGCGTTGCACCGCCCAGCAACAGAAGGTTGGAGGGAGCATTCCACCTGACGTCAAGCCAGCGATCAACGCGCAGGCCGCGGGGGACACCGAACTGATCGCAGGCAGCATCAGGGAGCACCTCGCTCTCGATGAAGCGCAGAGACCAGACGTAATCGCCTTCCTGGCGCACCTCTGTGTGTGGTTGCCTGACCGACTCACTGCCCAGCGAATCAGGATGAAGAAACTCGATATGGGACAGATCCAGGATATTGTCGACCTCGAGCCGGTAGTTCGCGCGCGGACGAAGGTAGGCCTTGCCGACATACCAGTTCGCAGGGTCCATGCAGGAGAAGTCCGGAATTCTGGACGGGTCAGCATGCGCCGGGTCACCCATCCAGATCCACAGCACACTGAAGCGTTCGACGAGTGGATACGAGCGCACCTTCGCAGCAGCTGGGATCTTTCCATCGCCATGCGGATTGAGGACACAATGCCCGGAACCATCAAATTCCAGCCCGTGATATCCGCATTGCACCGCGCCTTTGTCTGCCAGAAGGCGACCGCAGGACAAAGGCGCGAACCTGTGCGGACAACGGTCCTGCAACGCGTGCGCTACGTTCCCAGCATCACGGAACATCACGATCGGTTCGTCAAGCAGCTTTCTCGCCAGCAGGACTCCCTTTTCAAGCTCACTACCCCAGCCAGCCATGTACCACGCGTTGAGCAGATAATCCATGCTGTTGTCTCCTCCGGCTACTAAAGCGTGCAGAATCCGGCAGCATCTGTGTTCTGCCTGGATTCCGGTTTATAGGTGAAGTTGCGCCCGGCGCGTCAGGTGGACCAACTACACCTCGCGCTCCATCCAGCGTGCAACAATGCGACGCGCCTGGATGCCGGCCGCATCGGCATTGACGCTACGCTCGCCAGTGCTGCCACGCGGGCGGCGGTTGGCCTGCGCCTGGATTGCCTCGAGCACCACGCGGTCCTCGTCGAAGCCCGCGCGGATAGCGCCGACCAGGTGGTCCATCGCTTCCGGCACGGTGTCGAAATCCCGACCGATGACCCAGAAGTACGACATATGGGTCTGATCAATCGGCGTCGTTGCATGCGCGACGCGAAAGCGGGCCGGCGCGAGTTCCGGTCGCGAAGGCTCCTGAAATTCCACGCAACCCTCCTGAAGCGCTGGCGACAGGAACGATCCCCGGTGTTCACGATGCCAGGGCGTACCGGGCGGCACGCCAAGCGAGATCGCGTATCCCGGTGCAAGGGGTTTGTTCACGAACCGTTGGCGGTATTCAAAAGTTTCGCCATCGCCGTTCACCTCCGGTGGATCGGTCCAGTCATCGATCTGAAAGGTCGACGCATGCACGTACCCGAAGTGCGTCAGATCCAGCACGTTTTCTTTCAGCAGCATATAGTTTGCCGAAATCTCGATCTGGCCAGACCGGGTGGCGAACGCAGGATCAGTCATCCAGCACAGTTCCGGTGGCGGAGGCACCGAGTCGACTATCGATGGATCGCCCAGAAAGATCCATACAAACGGGCCGACTTCTTTCACCGGATAGCGCGTTGCCGAAAACGTGGGCGCAGCATCCGCAGACGGCACGCGCACGCAGCGGCCGTCAGCATCAAAGCAGAACCCGTGGTACCCGCATTCCACGGTATCGCCGCGAAGGCGGGCCATTGACAGAGGCGCCTGGCGATGGGGGCAGCGGTCTTCAAGAGCCGTAACCGTGCCGTCCTCCTGACGGAAAAGCACCACGGGCGTGTCGAGCAGCCAGCGCCCCAGCAGTGAGCGTCCTACTTCGTTACTGAATGCGGCAACCCACCAGCAGTTGTAGGGATAGTTACGCGTTTCCGCGATGCTTTCTGCGATATTGACGGCTGTCACGATGTCTCACTCCTTGTTCGAAGATTTATCCTTTTCGTCTGATAGCGGGTCGGCAAAATTCTGCACCTGGCAATGACTGCATGCTTTTTCGCTATCTACGGCGGCATCACTCTTTCGCGACCCCTGCATCACCGCACGAAGCAAGACAGCGCACCCGTCCCTGCGCTCAACAGCAACCGGCAGGGTCCGCTCGCACACCAGACGGCCGAGCCTCTTGCCTGCTTCAACGTGGAGTGCATCGATTACGGCAAGACAGTTTCGAAGTTGGACGACCTTCTGCCATAACCCGGGGTAGTTCCGATATAGCCTCATGTCGGGCGTCGATCTCGGCCCATTAATAAACGAGTCGTATCGTTTTACTTTAGCCGAGGAATTTCTCGCACACAAGCGTGATAACCCGAACAATCCTCACCGGATTTCCGATGTCCGCTTTGCTTAGTTGAATCGCCAGAAACGGCCTGAACCTGGATGAAAAGTGGGTGCTTAGCTGCTCGTTCCGAATGCAGCGCGCACGTTCGGCGTTATCCGCGAGCCAGGGGTAATTCCCGTTGACGGCGACAGGAGCTCTCGTTAATATTTTCGATACGATACGTTTCGATCGTTTAAGATGACTTCCCGCCGAGGCCGGTCCTTGCAGAGTCCGGCACAGGAAACCGGCTGCCTCGGGAGAGCAAGGCAGCAATTCCCGGATAAACGCCTCTGTGCGGAAAAAGCGTCGGATCAGTCTGCGACGGTTCCAGAAAGACCCAGTCCGTTGGCCGCTCCACCAACGTATACGATTAACAATCAGGAGTATTGACATGGACGCAGTAACACGCCCTGTGCGCATCGCCGCCAAGGTGGTGGAAGCCCGCGACATCTGCAGCTTCGAACTGGTCGCCCCTGACGGCGACGCGCTTCCCCCGTTTTCTGCCGGCGCACATATTGATGTCCATCTGCCCGCCGGGCTGGTCCGCCAGTATTCGCTGTGTAACAACCCGACAGAGACGCACCGCTACCAGATCGCCGTGCTCCGGGACACGAATTCGCGGGGCGGCTCAGTCGCGATGCATGCACTTGAGGTCGGACAGACCATCAACATCAGCGCCCCGAAAAACCATTTCCCCCTGGTATACGACGCACATCACAGTGTGCTGCTGGCCGGGGGCATCGGCATTACGCCGTTGCTGTGTATGGCCGAGCGTCTGGCGAGTCTCGGCACCTCTTTCGAGCTGCACTATTGCACGCGTTCAGCGGACCGCATGGCCTTCTCGGAGCGTATCCTCTCCTCCCAGTTTGCCGGGCGCGTGCGTGTTCACTACGACGACGGTCCCCGGCCCCAGAAGCTGGATCTGGCTGCCCTGCTCGACAGCGCCCGTTCCGGCGTTCATCTCTATGTCTGTGGGCCAACGGGATTCATGAACTGGGCGCTTGAAACCGCGAGGGCAGCAGGCTGGCCCGAGGAGCGCTTGCACCGCGAATACTTCGCGGGGGCACCCATTGATACAAGCGGCGATGGCAGCTTCGACGTGCAGATTGCTTCGACCGGCAGACTTATCCGCGTGGACGCCGATAAGACAGTAATCGCGGCGCTTTGCGCTCATGGCATCGGAGTGCCCACCTCCTGCGAGCAGGGCGTCTGTGGCGCCTGCCTCACGCGGGTACTGGAAGGCACACCCGAGCACCGGGATATGTTTCTTACCGCCGAAGAGCAAGCCCGCGGAGATCAGTTTACGCCGTGCTGCTCACGGTCAAAAAGCTCGAAGCTCGTCCTTGACCTGTGAGGTAGGCCTATGCAAACGAGGCACCAATCTGGGGATCAGTTTGAGAAGCGTGAGTACTGCGTCACGGTGCCGCCAGAACCATGCTGATCTGAAGGTCATTGACTAGGAATTGGAGCTGGTTCACGTAGAGCGAAGTAAATTCGGGGAGCGTTAAAAACCTTGGGGTTGTAACTCCGATGTCAACCCGAACCGCTCCCGTAACTCGGCGGCTTCGCGCGACAATGGTTTCCTTGGAATATATCTATCCCCTCAAGGGTCAGCCCTTGCAGCGTTGTAGAATCATTTTAGCCATCCTGGTGATGCGAAGCTTGATGACGCGTCCGGTTTCTCATCGTCTGGCTACGGAACTGATCCGCACCAGTTACCCATCGGAATAAAGGCGAGTGCCGGTGTTCTGGCCGTCGCCCCTGGCTCATTCGAGCTCCAGAAAATCGTCGGCGCCAGGCCAATGTCCAAAGGAGTACACGTCAATTCCATGGTCGCCCGCGTGCGGGCACCAGACTGCTGTCGGCTCATGGCCACACAATCCCGACCCAGTTCGAACGACGCATATCCAGCCCCAGCAACATCGTCACCGACGGTGGTGCGATCGACGGTGAAAACGGCGCATGGACGACCGGAATGAATGGCGTAGCGCGATCGTCGGACGACGTAGTTAGCGCGACTGGCACTGGAATGCCGGTCAGCACTTCGCCTGGCGGCTCCGAGACTTGAGCAGCAGGTTCCCTGGCTGCTTGCTTCTGCCGATATTCGATTAGCCTGGTTTTCCTGATTGATCCTGGACGGACCGACACATACCGGTATCACGCCCAGCAACGCCGGCCACCGCCGGCTCGAGTCACCATCGTGACTTACGTCATGGACCGTGCGTGCCTGCGCGCACCGTGCGCCGGCGGCGTCGACAAACCGCTGCGCCACCACTGGCGGCACTACCGTATCGTCAGCACCGCTGAAATGAACCTGCGGAATGGATGCCATCCGGTTCGCGAAATCGATCGCGTTTTCTGACTGCGGCATCGATGAAACATCATGCAGGCGATTGACGAACTCATCGTCGAGATTGCCCACTACCGTGCGGATTGACGCGACTTCGGTGCGGCGTGCCGCGATCAGCACGGCCGACGCGCCCCCGCCCGAGTAGCCCACCAAGTTGATGCGCTGCCCCTGCACCCGCGCGGCGAACTGGCCCACGGCTTCGTTCATCGATTCCACGACCTCGGGTGCGAAGCGTTTGCCCGTCCAGTGCGGCACCCTTCGTGTAGGCAATTGGCGCAGTCTGGCCCGGCCAGCTCAATGCCGATAAGTCGTATTAGCTGCATTGCGTTTAATGATCTGGCGGCCCGCAGTCCGATCCGGACATGCAAAATCGAAATGCGCCCGCCCCTTTGCAACCATGCACACCGGCGACAATGTCGGTTTCCTCCGCAGGTGTTCAGCCCTCTCCTGATCGTGCCCTGCGTTCTGGCTTCCCCTCATTCAAAGATCCAGGCTCATCACTACGGTTTGCTCATGCCACAAGCCACCAAGGCACGACTATCAAATAATCCTCAGGTTGCGAATTCGACCAATCGACGGGGACCGCTCGAGAATCAGTTTGATGATTCATCGGTCAGTATCTGGTCCATTGCCGAGTGCATCGGGATCAGCAGGCGATGCCGCATCCTGGTCTGGATTGGACGGATCTTCCGGAGTCGGTGGCGGCGGATGGCGCACGGCATCGCGCAGCACGTCGCGCTCCCATGCGTCGCGCTCACGCTGCGCTGCCCGACGTTCCAGCGCCTCGGCATCGAGCTCCGCAAGCCGGACCTGCCGGATACTCTCCAGGTGGGCCTGATCGAACACGATGCGCATGCGAGTGTCGGCTGCTACGCGCGCGGCGGCCGCCTGGAAGGCATCAGGTCCGGACAATGACAGGGTGCTGCCGAACTTCTGCTGCGCGAAGCGCAGCGCAATCTCGACCGCCTCGCGCTCGCTATCCCACAGCCGTAGCGTGCGACCCTCGTCGACGAGGAACGCCACGCCGGCCTTCCGGTAGTCGACCTCACCACTGGCCCGCACCTCGTACGTGATCGACGGGCCGGCGTAGATGATCTCGTGGCGATCGTGCGCTGCCCGTCGCTCCACAGCACGCGAAGGCGTACGGAAAATGACCGCGCGTTCGTCGTCTGCACGTTTAGTCCGCAGGCGGATCTGCTGCATCCGGCGCAACTCACGCAGCGCCCGTTCGTCGCCTTCCTGAGCGCGCTCCTGCAGGAAGTCACGATACTGCTCGGTCAACGGCCGGCTTGCGGCGCCCTTCAGCGCATCCCGCTCTTTCGCGATCTGCACACGCAGCGCGGCCTCTGCCTCAAGGCGCGCAACACGCGCTGCGGATAGCAGCTCGCGGCGCTGCGCGCCTGACAGGTCCATCCGGTCCGGGCGCTCAACCAACGCGCTGCGGGCACGGTAGAACTCGGATTTGATCGCCTTTCGACGCCCACTCTCATGACCGGCCTGCGCATCCCACGCGCGACGTAGCTCGTTCCGGTATGCAGATCGCCATTGCTGGAACTCGCCCCACAGATCCCGCTCGGGCGTACGCCTCGGTGCATGCTCCGGATCACGTCCTGCCTGTGCACGATAGGTCTCGCGCAGCAACTGCGCCGCCTCCTCCCATGACAGGTTCATCTCTTTGGTGAGGAAGTCAGACACATTCAGATTGCGCGAGCCGGCCTGGATTCTGTCACCGCCGTCCGCGCCTTTACCGATTGAATACTTTTCGACGATCAGTCCGTGCGAGTGCGCGAGCGCGGCCAGCAGCCGACCCGCGTCGAGCGTCGCGCGGATCTCGGTGAACTCCTCCCGCTCCCGGGCCCGTCGTGCCGTGCGAGCCTCGGACAGGTCACGTGCAAACTGGTCGCGAACGGTATCCGCCGCGCGCCCGGCCGACGCGCGCGCATGTGCATTGAAATCGACCGACGCGCCGTCCGTCGGAAACGGCGCATCGGTTGGCCGGATCTCGAAGGGCAGCGATTCGATTGCATCGAACGATTGCACATCCGCGAGGTTGCGGATCTCCTCACGTGGCCCGAACCCTGCGGGAATGCGGCTACCGCCAAACGCATCGCTCAGACCAAAAGGCTCGCGTGAGCCGAACGGGCCTCCGGCCCGCATGAACTTCCCGGCACCGGTACGCGCGAGGCGCATCCGCCCTGCCTCGTCCGCCTGGTCCCACGCGACAAACATGCGATCTACGATCGCTTTCCATTCAGGCTCGCCGGCGGAACTGTCAATGGCATCGGGTTCGCCTTCGCGCCAACGGGGCCCCGGCACCGAAGTTTCTAGCTGTTCTCTTCCCGCTCGCTCGCGATCGCCAGACCATCGCAATGCGTCAATTCGTTCGGCTTGCTGGTTTCCCAGCTCCAGTAATGCATCAGGCGGCAGAAGCACTTGACGTCGCGTGGCGTCGCCATCCACACCGCGGCCGGACATGCCATGCACACGGTGGGCGGATTGGGACGGCGTGCCGGATCGATCGAAGCGAGCGTCAAGGTCGTGATCCGCTCCGGCTCGCCATCGTCCTGTGATCTCGCGGTGCGCGCGTTCGAGCTCGTTCCACCATTGCTGCGACTGCCCTGCCCTTTCCGGCTCCCGCCCGGCGCCGCGCTCTCGCGCCCGCCCTCCTGCTCCGGCGGCTCCCATCCGCTTCCAATCTCGCCAGTGTCCGGATCGATCGTGGCGCTGTTGTGTTCGCTCTCGTGTGCGCTCATTGAGCCCTCCTGTTGCATCGTAGAACCGCTGTTCGCGGTGTTCGAGAATGCGTCGCTGCTCCGCCGGCGACGCGGCCTGATACGTCTTGTAAAAACTGCTACCGCTGTTCAGATACTTGATCTCTCGCGCGCGCGTGTCGTGCCACGCGCCGAGCGCATCGAGATAGATCCGCGGCGTATCGCGCGATACGCCTGGCTCGACGTACTGCGTATGGACATTCGATGCGAGCGCCTCACGCTTGGCCGTAGCATCGAGCTCGATGAACTCGCGCGAAAACACGAACTCCTTCAGGTTCACACCCTTCGCAGCACCGGCCGGTTTGACGTTCTCGTACTCCGACTCCCTGCCGGCATTGCGTGTGCGTGTCTCGCCGTACTCCGTGATCAAGGCCCTGAAGTCGTCATACCGGGTCACATCACGCGTCATCACCGCCTCAAGAATCGAGGCCTTCAGCTCGCGGTTAGCGCCCTCGAACACATCGCCCTTGTACCGGCTGATCATTTCGGACGCGTCCGTGAACTGCACACGCCGGTTGTCCTTTGGGCTCGCGAGTCCGTACTTCGCGTTGATGTGCTCCTGAAAGGCCTCCAGATACCGCTCGTTACGGTCAACCTTCCCGAACGGATCAAGCCGTCGGCCCGTTACCAAATTCATTTCCGGGATCACCACATGCACGTGAACCTTGCGCTCGACAGCTTGGCCCGTCTTGCGGTCCGCATAGCTCTTGATCCGCGGCACGTGCGCTTCGGCGTAGAAGTTATATTCATCCGGACGGTACGCGGCAAACGCAAACGCCTCGAACTCCCGAACAATCTCACCTAACAGCTCGCGGTCGACCTCGTCTTCCTTGAATGACAGCGTGACATTCAGGTAGCGCTCGGCGTCCGTGTCGATCGACTGGATGATGTCGTTCGTCATATCGAGATCGCCGGCGAGTATCACGCGCTCGTCCATCTCGTCGCGTTCCATTTCGCGACCCTGCTTCTGGCCCTTCTCCAGGTATGCCTTGATCCCGTCGTGATAGCCGCGTACGCGTATGAGCATCGTCTTACTCCAGCGTCCCGCGCCCGGCGAGCCAGCGCTCAGCCGCTTCGATGTGCAAAAGCAGCGTGCTGTGCACGATCGACAGCAGCAGATGGCCAGCGGCATCGACGGACGCCCAGGCGCTGTCGCAGTCCGGCTGCGTCAGCGTACGCTCACCGTCATGGTCGCGATCGAAGTGCAGCTTCGTCTCCAGCTCGATGACCGCCATGATGGCGGCCTGCTTTTGATCCATTCCCATCGATGTCAGTCGACCTTGTTCAGGGTTGCCTTGAGGTACTGCCCGATGAGCTGCAATTGCGTGAGCAGTTGCTCGTAGGTCGCCTCCGAAAGCTTCCCGCGAACGTGCTCCGAGTTCGCGCGGTGGGCAATCTGGTTCAGGTTGTTGCTGGTCTTGTTGAAGATGTACAGCAACCGCTTGCGGTCTCCGCTCGCCACCGGGCGCGCAATCACCTGCGTACGGTTGGTCAGCACCGCCTGCCGAAAAAACTCCGATTGCGTCATCCCGCTTTGCGCCACCTTGGCGAGGTACGCTGCGCGATCCGCATCCGACAAACGGAACGCGATCGGCTTGCCCAGCCCTTCCCCGCCATTGCTTTTTTGCTTTGGCATCACCAGAGCCCCGTCGAGCGACCACCGTCGATCTCAGCGCCGACCATCGCGAACGGCCTGCCTTCGTCATCGATCGGATGCGCGCGAAACTCGTATTCCGGCCACCGCAACTCGCACTCGCGCAGCGCGCGCATCGCCTGGTCACCCGTCATTGGCCGCGTATAGCCTGCCCACGGCAGATAACGCGGCTCGCTGCCGCGCTCATCGGCACGCGGCCCCACTACAAGCTGGATCACCCATTCGCTGCTCGGAATCATTACTGCACCTCCGTATTCATTACGCATACCAGGCAGTGCTTAGTGTCGGCGGCGGAGCTACCGACCAGGCTGACGCGGCAGTAGATCGCGTCGGGGTTTCAAAGGGGCCCGCCCCTTTGGCACGAAATATTTTACGGAACGCGTAGCGTTGCGTAAACATATTCGACGTGCCTCGCCCCGCTCTCGCCACACTTTATTTCCTACGCATATTCTACGACCATACTACGCCGGTACATCACGCATTGCATGGGAGTACTACCCAATACAACCTTGCCCCTACATGCTTTCGTCATTCATACTACGCCCATACTACATTTATTCGCCATTTTCCCAATGGATCACGAACAACTTGCTTCCGCGCTGCGCCGCCTTGCCAGCACAAGCCCGAAACGCAGCAAGGCTTCGCATCTCAAGGCCCTCCTTCCGGACATCGAGGCGGCGCTCGCCGCTCGCGTTCCCGCCGCTGATATCCTGAATACCTTGCGCGAACAGGGACTCGATATCTCCCTTCGGACGTTTCACGGAACCCTGTACAGGCTTCGAAAGATCGCCTCTACGCCCGGTTCAGAACGCAAATCCGGCGCTGCGGCAGCCCACCCCAGCGCCCCGGCCCCGGTGACAACCTCCCGGGCAACAGCCCCTCTCGAAGCGCACAAGCCTGCGCCTCGCACAACCGATGCACCGGCACCGGCCCAGACACGCATCAAAACCTTCGAGCAATTGCAGTCTGAGAATCCGCACCTCTCAAGCATGCAGTTGAACCACCTCTACGCCGAACAGTACGGCGAACCTCGCGTGAGCAATGCCGATATTGACGCGCTCAAGAAAAAATATCCTCAGCACACGAAACCCTGAACCGCATCGCCCCGCCGCGCTGCGCCGGGTCGGGCCGCTCCCCATGCATCCTGCATGGGTCCCCGTGGCCCTCGATACGGGCGCGCGGCCCGCGCGATACCACCTTGGTTCGCACCACGCAGTTACATTCTGTTTCTCAAAACGCGGCCTCGCATAATCGTCGTGCCGCTGCCTGGCCCCCAAAAGGCACGCGGTAGGAGCCTCGGAAAGCCGGTCTGCGCACCGGCTTCTTTTTTTCCTATGCAGTACCCATAACGCAAAAAGCCGCCCGGGCTTTCGCCCGGACGGCAGCCTGTGACAACCCGCACTTACGCAGGGTTAAGGTGCGTCACGGCTCAGGCGGTTTCGGCTTCCTCTGCATCTCCGTCGTTGCATTCATCCTGCGTGCTGTCGGCATCGCTTTTCGTTACGCACGTGCTGTTGCCACAAAAGCAGCGCTCCACACGTTCCGGCTCTCAGAATCTATTCCGCTGACCAAAGCGCGTCCGCAGTGCTTTTCGGCGTCAGCATCATCACCTTGTCCGTCGGCACGCCCACGTAGGCGAGTCCCGCCGCGTTGGGCGTCTGCATGGGATTGAGCATCGCGATTGGTCGATTGCCGACCTTGGCGAGCGCAGGCGCTAATAACCGAAGCTCGCCGATACCGCCTTGCTGCAGCAGCAGCTCGACAAGCACGCCACGCGGCCAGCCGCCGCCTGGTAGCTGTTCGGACAGCGCAGGGTAGCCGGTATCGACAGTGACGCCGAGCGCACGCCCAAGCTGTGACGCACGCCACAGGCCTGGGTGTATTGCCTCAACGTTTTTCAGGTGAGCCGACATAGCGTGGAAAAACCTGTATGTTTATACAGTATGTGCCAGCCTACCCGTTGAGGATATTTGATAATAGTTGATAAGTGGCTTAGTATCGGACCAGGGACATTTTGAGGGCACAGCCATGATTAGCGCAGACCTTGGGCAGCAACTTGAGGGGTACATCACCAAGCTGGTCGAGACGGGCCGCTATGGCTCGAAAAGCGAAGTCTTGCGCGAAGGCGTGAGGCTCATTCAGGACCGTGAGACGCAGCTTGTCGCGCTGGATACCGTGATCGAGCGCGGCATTGCCGATTCCGATGCAGGCCGGGGCAAGCCCGCCGAGGAAGTGTTCGACCGTCTCGAAGCGAAGTATCTGGCGATGGCGAACGGCAAGCCATGATCGTTCGGATTTTGCCCGCCGTTGAGGCCGAACTCGAAGCCATCGGCGATTACATCGCCCGAGACAATCCCCGCCGCGCCGTGAGCTTCGTGCGTGAGCTGCGCGACAAGTGTTTGAGTCTCGCAGATATGGCACTCGCGTTTCCGCTTGTGCCTCGCTACGAGGATCGCGGCGTGCGGCACCGGGTTCACGGCAACTATCAGATTTTCTATCGCGTCGTCGGCCTGCCCGCCGAGCGGATCGACATTATTCATGTTCTGCACGGTGCGCGGGACTTTGCCGCGATTCTCTTTCCGTAGCCAGAAAAACAAAGGCCCGAAGCGCGGCAACGCTTCGGGCCTCTACCGTCAAACAATGCAGGAGTAAGACGGGTCCAACGAGAAGCCGATTATACCGGCTCGACAGCATCAAGGCCACACCTAACCCTACTCCGCGCCGTGCCGGCGCTGCGCGCCCCTTGCGGGGCTTGCTGGTCGTTCCGCGTGATCGTGGGAGCTCGTCGGGGTCGGTCAGTCGCTATCGCGCGCTCTACTCCCAAGAGCATGAGACGGACGCTTGCGCGCCCGTCTAGGCAAAAGCAACGTCCCCGCTCCCAACGCTCACCACTCGGAGCAGCAACCTTGATGCCAGTGGGCGAGTAAATATTTTTGTGTTTTCTATTTACTTCTATTGACTTTTAAGGGACCATCGCCGATAATACATACATCGAGGCACTAAACAGTACGGCGCACCGATAGCCGGGAAACAAGCGGCGGCAACCGCTCCCGGCTTTACCTCAACTACGCAGGAGTACGAAACATGCAACTCGCTTCCAAGTTTGGCCGCACCGCCCCGGTTCTCCGTTCGTCGGTTCCCCTCACGGATGACCAAATCCAAGCCGTGTCCCCGTCGATCTTCGCCGCACAGGCACACGACAGCCGCTCGGCGCGTTACACCTACATTCCGACTATCGACGTTTTGAACGGCCTGCGCCGCGAAGGCTTCCAGCCCTTCATGGTCGCGCAAACCCGCGTGCGCGACGAAGGCAAGCGCGAGCACACGAAGCACCTGATCCGGCTACGCCACGCCAACCAGATCACCGGCAAGGTGGCGAACGAAATCATTCTTTTGAACAGCCACGATGGAACATCGAGCTTTCAGATGCTTGCGGGCGTGCTCCGGTTCGTGTGCTGCAACGGCATGGTGTGCGGTACGAACGTCGGCGAGGTTCGCGTGCCGCATAAAGGCGATGTAGTCGGCGAAGTGATCGACGGCGCATTCCGTGTGCTGAACAACTTCGAGGTAGCCGACGAGCAACGCGAGGGTATGCAATCCCTCACGCTTTCCGAAGGCGCACAAACCGCGTTTGCCCGTGCCGCGCTTGAATTGAAGTGGGACACGGAGGACGCACCGGCACCCGTCACCGAACGCCAGATTTTGCGCCCGCGCCGCATGGAGGACGGCGGCTCAGACCTCTGGACGACCTTTAACCGCGTGCAGGAAAACATGACCAAGGGCGGGCTTCGTGGCCGCGCCGCGAACGGTCGCGCGACGACGACGCGCGAGGTAAGCGGCATTGACCAGAACGTGAAACTCAATCGCGCGTTGTGGGTTCTGGCCGACGAAATGCGCAAGATCATCGGCTAACGCGGAAGGCTACCGGGTGAGGCGACCCGCCCGGTAGATCCATCGGACAGACGGAGCAAACGAACATGGAAAAGGTTTTCTATATTCCCGGCTCGCCGACCGCGATTGATTACGCGCTCGAACTTGGGAACGGCCTGGTAGTGACGAACTTGACGCGCGAGACGCTGGAACAGCTTGCCGAGCGTTACCCCGGCGTTGTGCTGGGTGACGAAGATACATTCATCCAGCAGCAGGAGCGCGCGCTAGGCTCGACGCCCGAGGAAATCACGGAGGCCGAATATTACGCGGCGCTCGCGATGCCTAACCCGCTTGTGTGGCAGTTGGGCGACGATATCGAATCGTTCAAGGGCAGCGAATATATCGCGGGCAATGTGACGACGGTGTACGCGCGCAAGGGGCATCGTTTCTGGCGGTTCCGTGGGGTTGCCACCCTCCCCCACGCCTTCATTGTGCAGAAGATCAAGCACCATTGAGGAACCAGCGCGCGCCGTGCCGTTGATCGGTATTGACCGCAGGCGGATAATTCAAACTTTCACACTCCACCAAATGCGAACGATCATGGCAGCAGACAAGATGACGGCGAAGGACTTCAAGGCGGTTATGCCGCGTCTAAAGCGAATGACGGTCGGAAGCGTCGACATCGCGCGGCGCGTGCTGGTTGACGGTATCTCACAGGTGGACGCCGCGAACGAAAGCGGGTTGACCAAGCAGCGGGTTGGCGCGCTCGTTAAGGCTGTGTTGGCGGCGGCACGGGAAATCCCGGCAGATTGGGAACAGGTGGAGGTGTGGCTACCCCCCGAGCTGGCCGCGCAGGTTCGCCAGATGGCGACAGAGGCAAAGGCGCGCATCGACGCCGGAACGTGAGGGAAAGGATATGTCTTTCCTGCATCTCCCGCACGATCTTCCAGCCGCGGGCTTTCGCGTAGTTGCGCAATTCCCGTCGCTGCCGGTCGGTGGATTGGTCCGGGGTGGACACGCGGGTATAGACCGCGGCACGCATGGTCAAAAACCCCTCCGATTCTCGTGCCCAGGCCCTAGTCCTGGCGGGCCTTGCAGAGCATCGTTTTTGATCGTCAAAATCAGGTGATTCTGACGGTCGTTTACTAAGCTTAGGTGACTATGCCAAACGCAACCGGCGCCACGGCTTACCGGCTCCACGTATGGATTCGCCAGATCAGTCCGATGATCTGGCGCCGATTACTCGTACGGAGTGACAGCACGATCGCCGACTTGCATTACGCGCTGCAGATCGCCTTCGGCTGGAACGACGCGCATTTGAATCTGTTTCACATCCATGGCCAGGACTATGGCGTGTACCACAACGGCGGCACGAGCTTCTCGACTGATCCGAACCAGGTTCGACTGTGCGATTTTAAATTCCGTATCAACGAGCGCTTCCGCTACGAGTACGACTTCGGCGACGGCTGGCAACACGAAGTGCACGTTGAAGCGAGCCTGGCGCAGGACGAAAAATGCACCTATCCGTGAAGCGACGGGCGCCACCGGACGGCTGCGGTGGCACTTTGGCCTTCATGGCACGACGGGACGCGGTCCCATCGCTCGTTGAAGATTTACTCGAGGACATCCAGGCCGACCTGGATGCGAACGACATCGAGGCCGTCCGGAATCGAAGCGAGGATATCGAAGCGTTGCGCGAATGGCTGACGCTGGATGAGTTCGACCGGCGCGGGGTCAACCGCCGGCTCAAGCAGTACGCGTCCCACGATGAGTCCTGGATGTGGCAATAGCCAAGAGCCGGCGATGAAAGTGAGAATACAGGTAGTCGTTGAAGCCGAAAACGGCGAACCGGAGAAGGTCGAGGAAATCGCGCGGCTGGAGCGCGGTACGCTGCGTCCGGAGGACCTTGAATGAATCAGCAAGTCGTGTTTCTGTCGGATGGCGGCGACACCGTGCGTGATCTGCAGCACTATCTCAGCCCGGAATCCGAGCATCTGCTCGACTGGTTCCACATCACCATGCGCTTGACCGTCATGGGGCAGATGATCAAAGGGATGACGGCGGAACTGAAGGCCGGTGATAAATGTCCGGAAACTGCAACAGCGCTGGTCGATCTGGAGAAACATCTGGAAAGCGTCAAATGGAATCTCTGGCATGGCAATGTTCCGCACGCCCTGCAACGGATTGATGACCTGGACGACGATCTGCGGAAAACCTTCGTCCGCTGGTTTCCCGGAATGAGACCGGAAGAACCTGCGGCGCTAAAGGAGGCGGCATAGAAGTTTCAGCCCCCGGAATGACGCGCTCTCCTAATGCCGTGCAAGGCAGCTTGTGCACATTTACGTTACGCGTAACGAAATACTGCATTTATCGTTATGAATAACGTAAAATAGATGTGGCCAACCGCACCAGGATGGATCATGCCTTCACCGGCAAACGACAAGGTAACCGGCACCACGGAAAAGCGTGGCCGCGGCCGGCCACGGAAACCGGATGCGATGTCGAACGCCGAGCGTCAGGCAGCGTGGCGAGCCCGACATGGCGCGCGCACAAAATCCGTTACTGTAACGAAAAATATCCCTCCGCCTGCCGACGCCCATGATGCCCTGGTGCGGGAGTGCGAGCAGCTGCGTGGTGAACTGGCACAGGCGCGGCGCGAGCTTGAAACTGCGTCACGGGCGAAGCCGTCCGCCCGGGCTCCTTCCGATGCGGCGGCGGTCCTCGGGCGGCTTCCGCGTCAGGAAGACGCCGATTCTGGCGAGCGGCGTCTGAACCTGACGATGACTGGCACCCAGTTTTTCGCGCTGGAGCGGCTGGTCGCGCACTTCGGCCTGTCCCGGCGCGCGGTGATCGAGCGCCTGGTCGACTGGGCCGACGACACGTTTTCGAGGTCACTTTACGACGACGAAGCCGCATTTAATCGTTACATCGACCGTGACCGTAACGAAAAATAATCCCCCCACTGACTGTATCGGCACGAGCCAGTTCAAGATCCTGCAGGACCGGTTCCGCCAGTGGCGCATGACTGGCTACGTCCCTGAACGCATGATGTAACCGGTTTTGACAACACACAGGCACCTTGAATGGCGGCACCCCGCGAAGCATGGCCGGCGGGTTGGTTGATCACACGCCGTCGTCCGCTTGCCACCGCCACACGAGATGCTCGTCACGATCCCTTTGCCGCCGAGCGCCGCAATAACCGGGGGTCGGTCAACCACTCATCACGCGTTCCAACCACGACGAGCGCGAAGTCCGGATGATTGGGATTGAGCAAATAATTGGATTCCGCAGGAACAACCGCACTGGGAACAGCCAGCACGGCGCTGGTTCGCTTCCGCTCCCACGCCGATCCAAGTTGCTGCAGTTCGGCCCGCGCTGAAATGTCCCGCCAGTCGCGAGGCAAACTGGCGGGATCGATACGTTCGACGATTTTCTCCGGGATACTGGCCGGGATCATCACGTAGCGGGCGCGCTGCGGTGAATCCTGGACCAACATCTCGAGCAGCGCGAGCGATTGCGTCTGCGCCGTATACACCATCGCGACGCCTTTGGGGTTCCACCGGCCACCGTACAATCGCGCTCCTTCCCCAGAAAAAGCGGTATCCGCATATCGTTCAGTCACCACCCGCCATGCCGTGAACATCACGCAAACACGCCATGCTCGATGCGTCCCAGCGTATCCATCACGCTATCGGTGCCAATGTCGGTATCGACAAGACTCAGTGGCGTGGCGTCTCCGAGGGCAGCAACCGGCATCTTAAGCCAGGCGAGTGCCAGGTCGAGATCGTCAAACACCTCGGCCGCGCGCGCGGCGACACGCGCGAGTCGCAGCAGCTTGGCTGACTCTTCACGGCTCAACACCCCTTCCCGCTTGCGACGCGCCAAGGTCCGCTCCGGGATATCGAGCGCCTGCGCCAGTTCTGCTTGCGAAAGTCCGATGGATTTGAGCATCGCGTCCAGCGCCCGCGACGAAATGCCGTGGCGGACGACCTCCACCCATTCAAGGCCGGATCGGGGAGAACGCGGAAATACCGACCGGCCTCCCAGTAATGAATCGGCTGATACCTTCTCGATGACGTTCACGGTTTCACCTCCTGCCATTTGGCATCTATTTTATACCAAAATGGCAGAGACGGTAGTTGCTGCCAGGGCATCGCCGGTCCGGGCGGGACTCCTGGCTACTTTCAGCGAAAGTTCGCGCCAACCCCCCTTGGGGGGAGATCGACGACACTACCCACGCACCGCTCCGACGAGAAGGTGTGCTGGTCTGCTAGGAATACGGAGACCCTGGGGTATGGGAGCGAAGGAAGGCTGAGGCGAGCGATGCGCAACAGGGCTGCGGAGGCCCACCACAGCGTCTCACAGAGTCGCAAGTCGCAAGCAGCCGGTAACGGCCACGCGCAGCAGTCTGGACCTTTGCATCTACTTGCGTTGCACACGCACGGCTTTTCTAAGTTCGCCGGCAACAAAGGAGCCAATCGTATTGGCGATATCCGTCAAGGTCAGGATGTCGGCCTCTGTGACCTGAGCCGGTTTGAGCATTTGATCCGTTGAGCGTGCAAGTGCGGTTCGTGCGCCGGCCGATATAAGACCTTTTTTATTTGATTCCTTGACTGTATGAACCCAAGTTTCGCGCAGTCCCATTCCCCAAGGAGTCGACGATGACAGGCGAGATTGACCAGGCACCAGTGAACCGGTTCGAGGATGCGCTATCTATTCACGCGGCCGCAGTAACCCGAGCGGTGTGGCGCGGACGTTGGTGCGAGCGATCAATGCCTACCATCAGGAAAACGTGCGGCCGCGCGAGGACCCGGCACTGCGGCTGATCGTCCATCAGTTCGCGTTTCTCTGCGGGGTCTTCGAGATCGACAACAAGCTGGATGTCTACCGGAAGCTGAACGACAGGTGCAGAGTGAAGGACGCGGCCATAAAAGCCGCCCGCGCGGGAGCCGAAGAAAGCACGCCGAACGCCGTGTGAAGACAGGCGCTTCCGAAAAATAGTCCCAAAGAAATCAACGACTTTGAACTTTGAATCCGATCGGTCGAGCGCACGTTCCAGTCTTGCGCCCGCTTTTCTTACATTTCAATTACTCCGATTCGGCAGTTTCCAACCCGTGTCCGACTACCCCGCGCGAGGACTTGGAATCGCTGTGTGATTGGTCTCGCAACAAATACCTAAAGTAAACCTTCAAGTTTACGAGTTTACCGGCTATTATTCGCCGAAATCGCACGTCATCGAACTTTGATGATTTTCGCGGTTTTCGATGACAACACCAATTCGCAGGTACCTCATGGTTACTAAGGAACTACCGCCGCCTCGCAAGGCAATTGGTATCGACCAACTGATCGCCATTGCTGACCGGGCAGAGGCGACGCTCGCGCAGCTGCGCGACGACCTCCTTGAGCCTTGGCCCAGAAAGATGGCGCCCATGCTCACGGCGTCGCGCGTGGCCAAGCTTTGCAAGATCGAGCGAACCCAGATCCAGTACCTGTGTACACGAGGTAACAAGAAGGGAGAGTATCCCACGGGCACCCTTACCGGCAATGGACGCAATCGTGAGTTCACGCTCGCGGAAGCACAGCAGTTCATTCGTCTCGCGGCGCCGTACAAGCGCCGTCCGGAAGGGGCGCTCGGCCTCGCGATGGCCATCGGGAATTTCAAGGGCGGCGTTGGCAAAACGACCAGCGCTGTGGCAATCGCTCAGGGCCTGACCCTTCATGGTCACAAAGTCCTGCTGATCGACCTCGATCCGCAGGCTTCGTCGACAACGCTCATGGGCTACGTTCCGACGCCGGAAGTCACCGAAGAAATGACGGTGATGCCGCTCGTCTACGAGGAACAGCCGGACCTGAACTACGCCATCCTTCCGAGCTACTGGGACAACCTGGATTTCATCCCGGCTTGCCCTGCTCTGTTTGGCGCGGATTTCTACCTGCCGAACCGGCAGTCGAAGGATCCGAACTACCAGTTCTGGCAGGTTCTGGAACGGGCGATGGGTCCGATCCGAGAGAAGTACGACGTGATCGTGATCGATACACCGCCGAGCCTTGCGTACCTCGCCACTAGCTGTTTCATGTCGAGCGACGGCCTGATTGTTCCGCTGCCGCCCGAGACCCTTGACTACGCCTCGAGCGCGTCCTTTTTCCGGCAGTTCGCAGACCTGTTCAAAGCCTTGGCCGACGACCGCGACGTGCAGAAGGAATTTGCCTTTATCAGCATCTTCCTCTCGAAGGTGAAGCCGCGGGTTGACGCCACCGACGTCGTTCGGTCATGGATTCAGCAAACCTACCCGGAGTTGCTGGGTCGGGCAGAGATTCAGGATTCGGACGTAGTCAAGAACGCAGCAGCCGAGTTCAAGACAATCTACGACGTTCAGGCCTTGGGTCAGTACAGCCGCGCCATTGATTCGTTCGATGCCATGGTCGATGAGATCGAAGGGCATATTCAAGGTGCGTGGGCCGCGCAATTGCTGAAGGAGAAAGCGAATGTCGAGTAAGTTGAAGGAACGCTTGATGGCGCGCACGGCTGGGGTCGCCGACAGAGCAGAGTCTGCGGCTGCGGCGCGCCCTCCCGAGGCAGCGCCACGCGCTGCGACCATGCCGGCGCAATTGGGCGCCTTCCGCCTCGAAGCACGTGAGTATCAAGAAAGGATCCAGCAACTGCAAGCGGACCTGGTAGAGGCCAAGCGCAGTGGCAAGGGCTCGATGAAAGTGCTCTTGACCGACCTGCACGAAGTCCCGGGCCGGAGGCGCTACAAGTCGCCGGAGGCGTTCACCGAACTGCGCGAGAACCTCCGGCACAACAAGTTAGCCACGCCTGTTGGCATCCGGCCTCGCGTTGAAGGCGGCTTTGAAATCGTCTCGGGACACTGGCGCACGGATTCCTATCGGGAGCTGGGTCGGCTAGAAATCGACTGCGTGCTGGACGACGATTCGAGCGAGGACGAAGCGGCGCTCGCTGCGTTCTACGCGAATCTGTTGCAGTCAGACCTGACCGACTATGAGAAGTACCTCGGCTTCAAGGACATCCGCCAACGCTTCCCGGACATGACCCAGGCCAAGATGGCAGAGCAGGCCGGGGTGAACGAATCGGTGGTTTCCGCACTGATGGCGTTTGACGATCTCCCGGCTGAAGTTCTGGCCCTTCTGAACGAGAAGCCTGCCCTCATGGGCGCGACTTCTGGCTATGCGTTGGCGCGCTTGGTCAGAACCGGAAAGGCAGATCGGGTTGTACTCGCAGCCCAGCGGCTGGCGAACAAAGAGCTGGATGAAACACAGGCGGTGAAGTTCGCAAGCGCAGACCCCGCGAAGCAGAAGGCGACACCTGCGGCGACGTCTTTCAAGGTCAAGGCAGGGCGGGGCACGTACTGTGATGTGCGTCAGGCCAAGAATGTCGTGCGGCTGGAGTTCCAGTCGGCGGCTGAAGCTCAAGCGGTCCAGTCGGCGCTGAAGGAAGTTCTGGAGCAGCGCGCAGCGGCAGCCCAGGCGGAGCAGACAGAGGTTGTAGAAAAATAGTTGTTTAAAATCAATGACTTTGAACTTTGAATCTTTCGCGAAGGGCTTCAACTCGACGCGAAAAGGAATAACAAGATGAATTGATCACCAGACATAAAAGACAAAAGCCTCCAGTTGGCGCTGGAGGCTTTTGAATACGGGCTTGCTGTTCACTCGCCCGGCTGCACTTCCCGACTGCAAATCGGGTTGAGCGTTGACACCACGAAGTGTAGCCGATCGAATCAGACAGTCAAGCGTACTCCATCCATTTTCCAAGAAATGGACGCTGGATATGTCTATCGCGCAACAGTTCGTTGCTGGCGAGGTAGGGTTACGCCCGCACTTCCCCGAAACCGAAAACGTCGATGTTTCCCCTGCTCCTCAGGCAACCGTGGACAGCGACGAGTTCGCTCTGAGTTCCGATTCCGTCAACCTGCCGTGGGTCATCCTACGGGCCGTCCATCGCGCTTCCCGCCTCGATGGGATCCCTGCTCGAGCGCGCTCCGTGTTGGCTGCCCTTGCACGCACCGTTGACGCCTCGAGCCCGTACGGTCATATCTACGCTCGACGTGAGCTGCTGACCGAACGGTCGATGCAGTCGGAACGGACCTTCTACCGAAGCCTCGATGACCTAGAAATCGCCGGTCTGATCGCCCGGCCACCGCAACGCCGCTACGTGCAGGCGGGTCTCTTTGGTCGCGCCTATCTTCACCTGACCGAGCGTGCTGCAATCATTCTCGGGCTGGCAGCGGAGCCAATCCCGGCTGCTCAACCCGTCGAAGCAAAGGCTGATTCGGTGGATTCATCCAGCACCCATGCCGGAGCTCAGCAAGCCGGTACCGCCGCGGCTGAAGCATTTTCCCCTCGGTCTGCCAATCTGGCAGACGGTGGTATATATAAGAATCTTTTCCCTACCTCTTTGCAAAAGAGACAACCGGGGCAAGTGCCTGTGGACCTTCAGCGTCTACGGTCCCTGGGTTTTCGGGATTTCCTGATTTTCAAACTGATGCGCGAAGCACGTGAGCAGAGCAAGCGTCTGTCCGATGTTGTCGAAGCAACCTGGGAGCATCTCCAGAAAGCGAAGCGGCCCATCTGCTATCTGCGCGCCCTGCTGACCAGCACCGCCGATTTCTCATTCCAGATCCGCACCCGGCATGCAGAGCAAAACGCTGCGCGTGCTGCGGTGGAGGACCAAGAGGCCGCCGAGTCGCTGGTCCGCGAGGTCGCGGGTCTGTCCTTCGTCGACGCTACAGGTGAGCGCAAGCTCGTCGTCGATGCTGACGGACTGTCGCTATCGGTCTACAACGCGGAGGAGGGCGTCGCACGTCGCGAGGCGGGTCAATGGCAACTGCGATTCGCGAAGGCACTCCGGAACGGTCAGATCCGACCAGCACGGCCGGATGATCTCGAAGCATTTGCTCAAGCGCGCCGTCAGGCGACCTCGTCCGCTCTCCCGCATGTCGTCGACACTCCGCGCATCGCCACCGAGGCTGTCACGGACCATCTGGCCATTTTAAAAGGAGCGTTGCGGCGGTTCTCGCCGGCGCTGTCACGTGCGGTGTGAGTAGGGCACAAGCGAAAGGATTTAAGGCGGACAACGGCGAGCGCGATCCCTTAGCCTATAACAGAGACCGGACGAAAATATTGGGGTAATCGTGCGAAAACTGGCGGTTCGACGGAAAAAGTCATTGTCGATCGACGATTTGCGCATCCTTCGATTACCCAAAAGCCGGTTCGTCGCCGAGCCTTGCTGCGAGCCGCGGCGCACGCGAACACCGCCAGAATTCGCTCGGAAAGGACGACAACCCCGATGAGCCGGTCACCGCCATCGCGCCGGAAACAAACGTAGAAAGCGGCGCATGCGCGGTCGACGGCGGGTGAACATCACATTAGTTGAAATCTGGCAATAACTTTAGTTATGTGGGCGTTTCCGGCATCAACGTGCCGGTTTAGCGCCGGTAGGCTTGTCTGCATTGTGATTGCCAGACAGGCCCGCAGGGCGGCGGAATAGCAACTATCGTGGAGAGGTGGTCCGTGCTCACCGCACGTGACCACAAAGGGAGCAGAGGCGGGGCTGGCGGGCCAGCTGGCGGCCCGTCGCTGCTCCGCCACGAAGCGCGAAGCGGTTTGCGCGATAACTATCGGCGGGCCAGTTGCGTCGCCAGCGCGCGTTTCAGCGGTTCGTCGTCGACGTACTGGTTGAAGGTCCGCGTGTCGGCGTGCCCCATGTTGTCAAGCGCCGAGCGGGCGTCCAGGCCGTTTTTCATGCCTTCCGCGAGGCCCTTGGCGTAGGTGTGCCGCAGCCAGTGGGTCGACGCCTGCTCGAGGCGTGTGGCCTCCGTTGCCCGGCCCGACGCCCGGGCGTAGTGAGCTGCTTCGCGACAGAGACCGGTCACGAGGTGCCAGACCGCGGTGCGGCTGCGCAGGCCTTTCCACTGGCCCCACTTCGTGCGCCGCACCGACAGCACGAGCGGCAGGGTTTCGTCTGGCGTCGGCACAGGCGGCCGGCCGAAGGTGATCCGGTACGCCTGCAGCGACAGCGCGATCGCGTCGCACGGCACCCAGCGGGCCTTGCCGCCCTTGCCACGCTCGATGCGCAGCAGCCACTGGAACGGCGGGGCGCCGGGAAACTCGCGCCGCAGCACGTCCGGCACCGGCTCGATGCGCACGTGGCCCATCGCGCAATGGACCGCCTCGCTGGTGCGCACGCCGGTGTGCTCGAACAGGTCGACCAGAAACAGGTCGCGCGCCTTGGCGAGCCGTGCCTCGGTGGAAGGCTTGTCACGCGCGTGGATCGCCTCGCGCAGCAGCACGCAGTCGTCGACTGACAGGAAGCGCGACTGTTTTTCCGGGTCACTGCGGCCCACCGTCGGCAGACCTGCAGCGGGGTTCAGCTGCAGGTAGCCGACGTCGCGCAGCCAGTCGAACAGGCTCGTGACGATCTTCTGGGTCTGGCCGGCTGAGCGGTCTGACAATGGCCCGAGAAACGGCCGCCAGTCGTGCGAACCGCGCCGCACGCCGCGCGCGCGGACCGCCCATGGCGCCGGCGCCTGCAGGAAGCCGATGTACGCGGAAAACTCATCCAGCGTCCAGCCCGAGATCGGCACGCCCACCTGCCGCGCATACCAGAACAGCCGCTCGGCCTCGATCCGGTACTGCGCGAGGGTGGTTGCCGCGAGCCGCCCGCGGCCGGTCGCCTTGGCCTTGAGCCAGCGGCCCACAATGTCCTCGTCGGTCAGCCCGGGCGGCAGGATCGGGCTGTGCAGCCGGTTCGGCGGGTAGCCGTGTGCAACGTCAAGACCATCGCTGCTCCGATCGCTCGCGGAATTTACGATTTGAGCCATGCCAGCATGTCCTCGAACGTAAATGAGCACTCACGCTGCCCGAGGAATGGATCCGCATACCGTTGCAATGTCTCAGCGCTGACATCAGAGCGGATCTTGTTCTTTGCCGCTTGGCGGATCTCACGTAGCCGCCCTACATCGTTGAATCCGCCTAGTTGCCACTTCATGTTAGTCAATAGCGATTCGGCCCTTTCGGACCCGCCGCGCCCCATGCACGCTTGCGCCCAGTAACGGCCGACGGCAACAGCCAGAAGCTTTTCGGCGTGAAATGGTTTGCAGGAAGGGACCTTTGTCAGCGCATTGTCCAGATTGCCGGTCTCAAACAGCGTCGTATAAAAGGCTGGCAACTGGTCGGCGAGCGCCCCCTGGTCGATGAGCTCTTGCGTACCGAGGAGGAAATAGAAGGGTGCGTGACGGTGGAGCCGCAGCGGCGTGATGGCGTAGAGGCCTTGGCACACGCTCATTACAACGCCAAGGTTACCCGCGCAGGCGACGTTAATCGGACGCAGCATGCTTTCAAGCGCCGGCCAGCTGAACCTGTCTTTTGTGGCGCTGATTTCCAAACCGATCGCCTTGTCGCCGTGCGACTCGAAGTGCAGGATTGGCCGGAGGCCGTCGCGGCAACGCTGCCGGATTTCTTCGAGAGCGGTGCGCATTGCACCGGCGTCCGCTACCGGAATGCGTTCGATCAGCTGCTCGTGCCCGGCGTAGTCCCGCAGGTCGCGTAGCTGGTTGTAGACGGTCAGTCCCGTCTGGAGGTCCGTTTCCCGCAGGGCGTCGATCACGATGACCGCGTTGAAGACGAAGCGAGACTTGAAGTAAAAGGTACGGCCGACGGGAGTATCGATGGCAGGGGTGTCGTCCATATTGATATTGGTCGCTTTCTGAGGCGTTTTTTCAGGGCTGGGACGCCCGTCGGGCGGCAAAAGCACTATAGCAAACTGTTGGACATTATGGCGGTAATGTCCACTAGTGGAAAGGTGGATCATAAAAACGCTGGTAAAAATGATCCTCGCAATGCGAGAATCGCTCGGGGTCCGGCGCACGCACCGCGACGGCCGTCCACTTTCGAGGAGCGCAACGCGATGCAGCCCAACGAGTACTACAGCCTCATCGTCTCCAGCGAGGGCGGGCACTGGAATCAAGCGGAGGGCAGCACGCCGAAGGGCCGTTTCCATTTCTGCAGCGTCGAGCCGGTCATCGGGCGTTTCTCGCCGCTGAATGACACGGTCGAACTGAGCCTGAAGCAGTTCCCCGCGATCTTCGCGTGCGAGACCCGCAGCGATCCACCGACACCGGCGTATGTCGGCCGCATCACCAAGGTGGAGCATCGCACCGACACCTATTATCTGCACTTCGAGCGGGACTACAGCGTTGATCCGATTCCGCAAGAAAAACTGCTCGCGATGGCCGAGGCACTCGACATCCATAAGCCGCATCGCGGCCTCGGTGATCTGGACAGCACGCACTGGTCGGTCAAACAGGTGGACCTCTACCGTGTCCTCGTTCGCAACGGTTTAGTACGGCCGCCAGCTCAACCGACCACAGCGCTCGGTGAGGTTGCGACGGGCATCGACCATCCGCTTGCCGTCCAGCAGGAGAGGATCGTCCGACTGCCGGCGGGCGCCGTGTCGACCGCGGCGGGTGCTGCCGCGCTGCTCCAGCAGACCGCCCCGGCGGGTGCGCCGGGACCCGCGTCCGCCTGGCCCAGTGCTCCGGCGGTTGCCGCCCATCGGCCTCGCGTGTTCATCGTTCACGGCCACAACCGCGAGGCGAAATTCGAAGTGCAGGCGCTGCTGGGGCGACTTGGACTGGAAGGCGTGATCCTCGACGAACAGTCCGGCCGCGGTGAGACCATCATCGAAAAGTTCGAACGTGAAGCCGCTGACGTCGCGTTCGCTGTGGTGCTGCTCACGCCCGACGACCAGGGCGGAGTGGCCACCGCTACGCTGGACGCGCTCAAGCCGCGGGCCCGCCAGAACGTGATTCTCGAGCTTGGCTATTTCGCCGCGAAGCTGGGGCGCGGCCGCGTCTGTGCCCTTCGCCAGGGTGCCGTCGAAATCCCGTCCGACTACAACGGCGTGCAGTATCTCGACTACGACGCGGCCGGCGCGTGGAAGACCGCGATTGCCCGGGAACTGCGCGATGCCGGCCTGCGCGTCGACATGAACCGTCTCTGAGGCCCATCCATGGCGATCCGGTTTGCCTTCGTCGTGCGGTTGCTCCCGCTGGACACGGCCACCGGGAAGGAGATGCCGCGGTGAGGGTCCTGATCAACAGACTGGATGAGGGGAAAGAGGCATGACGGACTGGCTGGATTTTGCGGTGGTGATGCTGTCATCCGCAGGCGTGAGCGTCGCACTCACGGCCGCGCTGGTGTGGCTGCTGCGCAGCTGGATCGGCGAGCGCGTGCGCGGCGCGATCCAGGCCGAGTATGCGGAAAAGCTCGAGACCCTGAAGGTCCAGCTGCAGGCCGAGGCAGCCCTGAAGCTGGAAACCTATCGGGCGACCCTGAAAGGGCAGGGCGACGCCGAGCTCGAGAAGCTGCGCGCGTCGCTGGCGATCGCCGCGGCCGCGCGCAATGCCCAGTATGGTGGACTGGTCGAGCGCCGCTTCGAGGCGATTGCTGCGGTGCACGGGCTGCTGCTGCGTTTTCACCAGGCCGTGCATCAGTTGGTCCAGCCTAACCTGTTTGTACGCGGGCCGACCAACGAGGAAAGCTCCGAGGCCGTGTACCAGACGAGCATCGCATTCGAGAGCGCCTACCCTGACAAAAAGATTTTCCTGCCGAAATCACTGAGCGACCAGATTGACCACATTCGTCAGTCACTGGTAAGTAACGCGAATCTTTACCAGATGATGGTTGTTCCCAAGCAGGACTACGAGCGCCACCTTGAGGTCTATGTGAAGGTCAGCAACGAGTTGCCAAAGACGATCGCCGCTCTCGAGGCCGAGCTCCGCGCGCTGATGGGCGACGAACCGACCTCCGCACCGCCAGTCACGGGTGCGCCCCCTGTGCTTGCACCGGAGTAATCCGCCGTGGCCCGTCCGAAAATCGAATGGACCGATACCCAGCTGCGCGCCATCATGAGTGCGCTGGCTACACTCGACCGCGATTTCCCGCTCGACAACGACCGGTTTCTTGACGCGCTGATCGATGAGGTCCGCATGCTCACCGGCCGCCTGTACGGCGCCACGACCTACTCCAGGCTGCTGCGCGATGTGGCACCGCAGATCGGCGTCAGCCGGAACCCCAGTTCGCGGACCCTCCAGAAGGCGATCGGTCGCGCACAGTCGCTGGCGCCGACCCCCGCAGCCGGGATCGCCGAAGCAGGGCCGGTCGTCGACGTGCTCGCGTGGCGCCGGGCGCTCGAGCCGGTGGTCCGGGACGCGCTGGCGCCGATGCATGCGCTGCTCGCGCAGCAGCAGGTTAGGCAGTCCGCCCCGCGCCTGGATGACGATGGGGCAGGCGCGACGGGTGACGCCGCCGCGCAACGGCTGCGCCTGCAGCTCGCCGAAGCATCGCTGGCCGATGCGCACGCGCGCGTGAGCCGGCTCGAAGAAGAAAACGGTCATCTGCGGCGCGAAGCCGCGCAGGCCGAGGCCCGTGCGACGGTGTCCGAGACCCGTATCGCCGGGTTGCTGGAGGAACTGCACCGCACGATCGCCGCGTCGGCCGGCGGGGCAGGGGCGCTTGCGAAGGTGGCCGGGCAGCTGGCCGGCACCGAGCGGTTCCTGAAATCGCAGAACGACGCGGTCCGCCTGCAGGCCTCCGCGGAAGCGGACGCGTTACGCCGTCAGGTTACTCAGCTGCGCGAGCGCGTCGATCACCTGCTGCTCGACAACGATCAGTACCGTCGCACGCTATCGAGCCGGCAACCGGGCAATCGCTGAGGGCACGGAATACAGTGCGCGCTGGGGTATGGGTATCAGGCCGCATTTTTCCTGCCTCTCCCAGATATCTCAAATCGCCGCTCGTGAAAACTCCAGTTATCAGATGTGGCGATTTTCGTTTCGGGCGAAGAACGATGGTTTATCGATCGGGGTAAGACGCGGGGAAGGCGGGCAGACGCGCCCGCCGCTATGAGTTCGGGCCGCCTGGGATTTGCCTGGAAGGCAGGGGATGCGGTAGGGTGCGGGTTTCAATTCACTGAACGGGCAGTCCATGAACAAGCAGGACCTGATTGACGCGGTCGCGGCCAGCACGGGCGACACCAAGGCGGCCACCGGGGCCGCAATCGACGCGATCCTCGACGCGGTCACCCGCGCCGTGACCAGCGGCGACACGGTACAGCTGATCGGATTCGGGTCATTCTCGACGGGAGCGCGCGCGGCACGGGTGGGCCGCAACCCGTCGACGGGCGCCGAAATGCAGATCGCCGCCGCGAAAACCGTCAAGTTCACTGCCGGCAAGGCGTTCAAGGATGCAGTGAACGCGTAGTGACGCAGGCCGGCATCGCGCCGGCCGTTTGATGGCGAGGCGGGGAAGGGAAGACCGCAAACGCGAAGGGCCCGCTAGTGGCGGGCCCTTCGGAATGAGTGGGGGAACAGAAAATGCAGCGGGACACCGCCCAGACCCGCACCTCTGACCCCTGTAGTAATCATGCCGCCGGAAACCTGACGGACTTGTGTAGCACCTGCGAATGGGACGTACTATAGGCGGCCGAAGTTCCGCGGTCAACAAAAAACCGTTACAGAAAGTTGACCGGAAAACAGTGCATTGAAACGTAGCGCCCGAAATCACGTCGAAAAACGACGCACCCCAAACTGACGCGATGAAACACGATACCAGACTGGCCAATTTTCCGTTCACCCGTCAACAGCACGTATTCGTGACCGTCTGGTTCAACATGACGCACGCCTATTCGCTGGACTCGCACCGGGTTCGCGTGATGCACGCGCTGAACATCCTGGAAGAACTGATGCGGGTCACCGGCTATGCCCATGCCAAGGCCGAGGACCGCGCCATGATTGGCAGGGAGGCGATCGGCATCCTGAGCGTGGAAGCGGTGCTGCGGCGTGAGCGGTTCGCCGCCCCTACGAAGGTGATGCACGCGCTGCTTGAGAAGGTGTATGGCCAGCACGCCGAGAAGGGCGGGGCAGACAGGCTGGCAGCGCTGCTGGATTCGCATCTGCGCGAATACATTGCGTTACTGTCTGCGCACTATCTTGACGAGTTGTTCGCCGGCCTGCACGCGGCGCTACTGGACCCGGACGCGCGCGGCGAACCGGAGCAGTTCAACGAGATCCGCTCGATGTGTGGGGCGCTGCTCAGTTACCTGCTGGCCCGCGGCCAGAGCCTGGAGGGACTCTTCCAGCTGTACCGTCAGGTGCTGGTGCCGGTGAAGGCGTCGAACAAGCCATACGTATTTGCGCAGCGCTTTGATCTGCTGCGCCGGATCGTCACGTCGCCGATCACCTCGTGGCGAGCCTATTTTGCAGTCGACGGCATCACCGACGTTGCCGCCTTTCCTGACCACATCGGCGACATCCGCTTCGTCCGGCAGCTCCCCGGCGAGGTAGCCGGACTGCGCAACATGAATGAACGCCCGAGAAGGCTCTACGCCACAGGCGAGATCGAGGCCGTGGACATGCGGGCCGCCGGCCAGCTGCTGCATGAGCAGATCAACCGGGTGCTCGATCTCGTTCGCTTCGAGTACGACCACGCGAACATCAGCGTCGCGGATGACTTTGCCGCGTGCCGCTCCGGCGGCGGATACTGGCGTGTGCTGCCGATTCCGAAGGTGGTGCCGAATCCGCGCGCGGCCGTCAGCGGCGAGGAGCTGCACCGGTTCGCCGGCAATGTCAGCCGCCTTGTGACCGGCGAGCGGTTTTCGCAGGAGGGGCGTGACAGGGTACTGGCTGCCTTCCGCCTGTATCGGACGGGTGCTGATACTACCAACTTCGAGAACAAGCTCGTCAACTGGTGGACCGGGCTGGAACAGCTTGCTAAGGGCGCAGGAGGAACCAGCTCGATCGGCGGGGCGGTCGAGTCAAGTCTGACGCCCGTGCTGATGGGGGTCTCAATCGCCAATCACATCGGCGCCTATCGCGAGGTGTTGCTGGAGCAGTCGATCGAACTCGTCGATCCGGGCGACGGCCAGCCGATCGCGCTGAAAGAACTGGACCTCGCGCAGCTCTACACTGTCCTTGCTCAACCGGCGCATCGCCAGACGATCAACGCCCGGCTGCGGGACCTGCCGCTCACACAGATGCGCTTTGACCAGTTCATGGGTTTCCTCGCCTCGCCGACCGACATGAAGACATTTCTTGCGCGGGTCGAACAGGGGCTGCGCTGGCACCTGCAGCGGATCTGGCGGGCCCGCTGCGATATCGTGCACAGCGCCGGCCGCATGATCAACATCGCATTGTTATGTGCGAACCTTGAGGCGTACCTGAAGTCGGTGCTCACAGCACTGCTCGCCGCGTTCGGCCGCATTCCGACGCTCGCTAGCCCGACGGAATTTTTCATCCGGGCCGAGCACAGCTACGCGAGTGCACGCGATGCGCTGGGTCGCGGCGACGCCGGCGCGCTCAAGATGTTTCTGAAGGAACTGAAGCCGCAGTAAACGGCGCGTTCTAACCGATAGCTAACGAACGAGAGAGGCGGGAGGGGCCGCCGTCCCGCAACCAAAACCCCATAAGGCTTTGAGCCGATTTACGGGTAGCGCCAAGTATCAGAAGATCGTAGTTTTGGGCAACATGTGGGCAATTTCCACGAGTTTCCCGCCAGGAAGCCCCCGGACTGCAATCTTGGGGCTTTTTTGTTTCCATCCGTCAAGTCCACGATTTTTACGCGAAGAGGACCACACGCCTACCAACACCAGCGCCCTCAAAGCCCCTTCTGTTCCGTATAACAAGCTCGTTGCCGCCAACAGGCCCATCGCTGAAGTCATTCGAGTCTCGATCTGTTTAAGCGTCTTCCGCCCCCGAAAAAGAGAAATTGCGAGCACTTTGCTGCGAGCATCGTTTCGCCACGAGCGTGGTCTGCGCGCTGTACAATCCCGCCCCAGGCGGTCAATGATAAGCAGGTTGCGCCTACCGGCCGAGCCGACAATGAGAAGTGAAATTTTGCCCCGGGACTGACCAATCCGTGTCGACGGATGACGGAGAAAGCTCGCGGCAAGGCGGGCTTTTTCGCTTCCTAACTGGGTCGACTTGAAATTCCGAATTAACCTAGTTTTTGGACTTGTTGATGACTACAACCGAAAACCAGATCGAGCTAGAGCTGATCGCCAAGCTGCGCGAGCTCAAGTATGTCTACCGACCCGACATCCGCGACCGTGCTGCGCTGGAAGCAAATTTCCGCGCGAAGTTCCAGGAACTCAACCGAGTTGCGCTTACCGACGACGAGTTCCAGCGCCTCCTAGATGAAATCGTCAGTCCTGACGTTTTCACCGCGGCCCAGACCCTTCGTAATCGAAATGCATTCACGCGGAATGACGGCACGCCGCTGAACTACACACTGGTTAATACCGCCGATTGGTGCAAGAACACATTCGAAGTCGTCAGCCAACTGAGGATTAACACTGACTATAGCCACCATCGGTACGACGTTCTGTTGCTGATCAACGGCGTTCCTGTTGTGCAAGTCGAACTGAAGACTCTCGGCATCAATCCCCGTCGGGCAATCGAGCAAGTCGTTGAATATAAGAACGACCCCGGCAATGGGTATATGCGTACGCTGCTCTGCTTCGTACAGCTGTTCATCGTCAGCAATCGCGATTCCACGTATTACTTCGCCAACAACAACGAACGCCACTTCGCTTTCACCGCAGACGAGCTCTTTTTGCCGGTCTACCAGTATGCGGATTCGAACAACTTCAAGATCAATGGAATGGATCGCTTCGCGGACGCGTTCCTCGCCAAGTGCAGCCTTGGGCAGATGATCAGCCGCTACATGGTCCTCGTCGCCAGCGACCAACGACTGCTCATAATGCGGCCGTACCAGATTTACGCGGTCAAGAACATCGTCGAGTGTATCGAAAAGCACCTCGGCAACGGCTACGTGTGGCACACGACCGGTAGCGGTAAAACGCTCACTAGCTTCAAGGCCTCAACGCTCTTGAAGGCCGACCCAAATATAGAAAAGTGCCTTTTCGTTGTGGACCGTAAAGACCTTGACCGTCAGACTCGCGAGGAGTTCAACCGCTTCCAAGAAGGCTGCGTCGAAGAGAACACCAACACTGGCACACTCGTCCGTCGCCTGCTTTCAGACGAAGCTGCCGACAAGGTCATCGTGTGTACGATCCAAAAGCTCGGCCTTGCTCTTGACGAAAATAGCAGGCGCAACAGGGGACGGGAAAAGAAAGGACTGTCGACCTACACGGATCTTCTTGAGCCACTGCGTGGCAAGCGCATTGTTTTCATTTTCGACGAATGCCACCGCTCGCAGTTTGGCGAGAATCATCAGGCTATAAAAGATTTTTTCCCAAAGGCCCAACTTTTCGGATTTACCGGCACGCCAATCTTTGACGCCAATGCCAGTTACAAGCGCATCGAAGGCGACGTGCAGACACTGAAGACAACGCAAGATCTCTTTGAGAAGCCGCTACACGAGTACACGATTACGCACGCCATCGAAGATCGGAATGTCCTGCGCTTCCATATCGACTACTACAAGCCAGACGGCAAGAACGCCCCACAACCCGGCGAGACGCTCGCCAAGCTTGCCGTGGTCGATGCTATCCTCGCAAAGCACGACGCTGCCACGGGCGGCCGCAAGTTCAACGCTATCCTCGCCACCGCATCGATCAACGATGCGATCGAGTACTACGCCCTTTTCGAAAAGGTCCAAACCGAGAGGCAGAAGACTGACGCGCGTTTCGTCCCGCTCAGCATCGCTGCGGTCTTCTCCCCGCCGGCCGACGTGAGCGCCGACGTGAAGCAGATACAGGAAGATCTGCCACGAGAGCAGGAGGACAACAAGCACGACCCGGAAGCCAAAAAGCAGGCCCTCAACAAAATCATTATTGGCTACAACGACCGCTTCGGTACTAACCATCGCTTAGAGGAGTTCGATCTTTACTATCAGGATGTTCAGCAACGCATCAAGAATCAGCAATATTCGAACGCAGACCTGCGAAAAGCGGATCCAAAAGGGAAGCACGCGCACAAAGTAGACATCACCATTGTAGTCGATATGCTACTGACCGGCTTTGACAGCAAATTTCTCAACACGCTCTACGTTGACAAAAATCTCAAGCACCACGGGCTGATCCAGGCATTTAGCCGTACCAACCGCGTGCTGAACGACACCAAGCCCTACGGCCACATTTTCGACTTCCGGGGTCAGCAGGACGCCGTTGACGCCGCGATAGCGCTTTTTTCGGGTGCCAAAGCCGATAGCGCCCGCGAGATCTGGCTTGTCGAGAAGGCCCCGATAGTCATCGACAAGCTGCAGGTTGCCAGGCAAGAACTCGAGAGCTTCATGGAGTCGCAGGGCCTCGCTGTCAAGCCAGAGGAGATCGTCAATCTCAAGGGCGACAATGCCCGTGCTGCCTTCATTGAGCATTTCAAGAGAGTGCAGAAATTGCAGACGCAACTTGACCAGTACACCGATCTCACTGAAGAGCAGCAAGAGCAGATCCAAACAATCTTGCCGAAGGACGAGTTGAATGCATTCCGCGGCGTTTACCTTGAGACTGCGCAGCGACTCAAGAACCTGCAAGGCAAGCCCACGAGTGGGTCAAGCGAAATAGTCGAAAACTTGGACTTCGAGCTCGTTCTCTTCGCTTCGGCAACCATCGACTACGACTACATCATGAAGCTCATCGCGGAATTCTCCGCAAAGAAGCCGGGTAAAGCGACGATGAGCCGCGACGAGTTGATTGGGCTTATCGCGGCCGATTCTAAGTTCCTCGACGACCGCGATGATATTACCGAGTACGTCCGGAGTCTTGAGGCCGGCCAAGGTCTTGACGAGTCCGGCATACGTACGGGTTACCAAAGATTCAAGGACGAGAAAGCTGCTCACGAGCTCAGCGCGCTCTGCACGAAGCACGGCCTGCCTCCGACGTCGCTTCAAACTTTCGTCGACAGTATCCTCTCCCACAAGATTTTCGATGGGGAACAACTCACCGAACTGCTCGCGCCACTGGATCTTGGCTGGAAGGCGCGCACGCAGAAGGAACTTGCCCTCATGACCGATCTTGTTCCCCTGCTCAAAAAGCGCGCTGGCGGACGCGAAATTTCCGGGCTCAAGGCGTACGAGGAATAATTAATGGCCAAGAAAGTTAAATCAACGGCGACACCAGAGCTGAGGTTCCCGGAATTCCGCAAAGCGGAGGGTTGGCCAGAAAAGATGGCAGGCGATTTATTCTCGAACCGTTCCGAGCGTGGCGAGGATGGGCTTCCCATCTATTCTGTCACGATGGAAAACGGCATGGTGAAGCGATCATCGCTTGACCGTAAGGTTGATGACATCTCCGACCCGGAGCGCAACAAAAAGGTTCGCCGCAATGACATCGCATACAACATGATGCGGATGTGGCAGGGGGCGTTCGGTATCGCGGTCGAAGACTGCATGGTGAGTCCCGCGTATGTGGTGCTTAAGCCCAATGAAGGTGTGTTGTCAGATTTTTACGGTCGTCTTTTGAAGTTGCCTTACTCGTTGCGAATTCTTACATCGCACTCCCATGGGCTAACGAAGGACAGGCTACGCCTCTATTACAAAGATTTCGCGCAGATTTCTTTATTCCATCCTTCGTCTGCAGAGCAAAAGAAGATCGCTGACTGCCTAACATCGCTGGACGAGGTGATTACCGCACAACGACGCAAAGTGGACGCTTTGAAGGCCCATAAACGAGGGCTGCTTCACCGGCTCTTTCCTATCGAGGGCAAGCTCGTTCCGTCCGTCCGCTTTCCACCGTTTTGTGACGGGTCGGAGTGGACGATCGTTCCGCTTGGCCAATTGCTCGCAGGCAAGCCGGAATACGGCGCAAATGCGCCTGCCGCTCCGTACTCAACAAAACTGCCGACATATCTGCGAATCACGGATATCGACGACGACGGACGATTTATTTCCGCAGGCAAGGCGTCAGTGGACATCGACGCGACTGATGACCAATACCTGTGTGACGGAGACATCGCCTTAGCAAGGACGGGGGCGAGTGTAGGAAAGTCCTATCGATATCGGCCACGCGACGGGCGCTTAGTTTTTGCAGGCTTTTTGATCCGAATCAGGCCGGACAAAAGCAAAATTGTCCCTGCCTTTCTGTCCAGCTTCCTAACGACTCGGCGCTATTGGAACTGGGTCCGAGTCACGTCTTCACGTAGCGGACAGCCGGGGATCAATGGAAGCGAGTACGCTTCGTTGCCGATCCCGATCCCACCGCTAGGTCTTACGGAGAATAAGCTTGGTGAGCAGCAGCGCATCGCCGACTGTGTCTCCTCTCTCGACGACCAGATCGCCGCCGAAAGTGACAAGCTAGACGCTTTGAAGTCTCTTAAAAGCGGGCTAATGCATCGACTATTTCCGTCGCGGGAGGACGCTTAGCGTATGACTTCCGCGTCCTTTCTGAGCCTACAAGAATTGGCGATGCAGCTCCGGACTGAACTGCAAACAAAGAAGTTCGTGCTGCTCTACGCATACAATGGCACGGGCAAGACTCGCCTATCCGTTGCATTTAAGGAATTGGGCAAGAACGGTGACGACCGTGACACGCTTTACTTCAACGCCTTCACAGAAGATCTGTTTCAGTGGGACAACGATCTCAAGAACGACCGCGAACGTGTGCTGAAAATCAATAAAGATTCTCGATTTTTCGCCGGACTGGACGAGCTGGAGATGGACAACCGCATCCGTCCACTGCTTAATCGTTACGCCGACTTCGATTTTCGGATTGATACGACGGAATGGGAGGTGAGCTTTTCGCGGGAGATGAATAGCGGCGGTTCCACGACTATGGCGGAAGACATCAAGGTCTCCCGCGGCGAAGAGAACATTTTCATCCTGTGTTTCTTTCTCGCCATCGTGCAGCTCACCCTCGACGGCGCCGAAGCCTATAAATGGGTGAAGTACATTTACATAGACGACCCCGTCTCGTCGCTGGATGAAAACAATGTCATCGCGGTTGCGAATCATTTGGCCCAGCTGTTGACCCACTCAGAAAAAGGTGCGCGAGTGGTGGTGTCCACGCACCACGTGTTGTTCTTCAATGTGCTGTGCAATGAGATCAAGAACAAAGCGCGCCGCTACTTTCTGAAGAACGGAACGACTCTCGATAGTTATTCCCTTCTGGACACGAGCGCCAAACCGTTTCTTCACCATCTGGCGGCGCTCGTCGAGCTGCAGGAGGTGCAGGCGTCGGGCGCGCTATATACGCATCATTTCAACATGATGCGCCGGATAATGGAGCAGACTGCGGCCTTCTTTGGGTTGGAAGACTGGAAAGCGTGCCTTGCCGCTCCAGGCAACGATCCGGACTTGACTTTGCACAAACGGATAATTGACCTTATGAGTCATGGTGACTACTCGTTGTACGAGCCAAGGGAGATGATGCCAGAGAACAAGGCACACTTTCGAACGATCTTTCGCCAGTTCATCGCTGGCCACCCTTTTAGCCCGGCGCTCTTCTCGGGCGACATAAAGTAAGACTACATGACCGAACACGATCAAAAGCAACTGGGCAAGACCCTCTGGAACATCGCCGACCAACTGCGCGGGGCGATGAACGCGGATGATTTTCGCGACTACATGCTGTCTTTCCTGTTCCTGCGTTACCTCTCGCACAACTATGAAATGGCCGCCGCGAAGGAATTGGGACCGGATTATCCAAAGCTGGCGAGCGACGATGCGACACCTCCTTTGGCCGTATGGTACGAAAAAAACACGGACGACATTGACGATTTCGAAAGGCAAATGCGACGCAAGGTGCATTACGTCATTAAGCCCCCTTACCTCTGGAGTAGCATAGTCCGTCTCGCCCGGACGCAGAACGACGATCTCCTGAACACATTGCAAAAGGGGTTCAGGTACATCGAGGAAGAATCTTTCCAGAGTAATTTTCAGGGGCTGTTCTCGGAGATCAATCTCGCCTCCGACAAGCTAGGACGGAAGTACCCAGACCGCAACGCCAAACTTTGTTCAATTATCTCGGAAATCGCGCGCGGCATGTCGCTGTTCTCGACCGACACTGATACTCTCGGCGACGCATACGAATACCTGATCGGCCAGTTCGCTGCTGGTTCCGGGAAGAAGGCCGGGGAGTTTTACACCCCTCAGCAGATCTCGGGCATCCTATCGGCCATAGTCACGCTCGACAGTCAGGAACCAAAAACCGGAAAACGGAACAAGCTTGACAGCGTATTCGATCTAGCTTGTGGCTCTGGCTCGCTCCTTCTCAATGTTCGTCATCGCATGAAGGTGGCGGGCGGGACCATCGGCAAGATATTCGGCGTGGAAAAGAACATCACCACCTACAATCTGGCGCGGATGAACATGCTGCTTCACGGAGTGAAGGACACAGAATTCGAGATCTATCACGGCGACACGCTCACGAACGATTGGGACTTCCTCCGCGAAACGAACCCGGCGAAAAAGCCGAAGTTCGACGCGATCGTGGCTAATCCGCCGTTCAGCTATCGCTGGGAGCCCGGCGAGGCGATGAATGAGGATATGCGCTTCAAGAACCACGGTGTAGCGCCCAAGAGCGCTGCGGACTTCGCATTTCTCCTGCACGGGTTACATTACCTCAAGGAGGACGGCGTAATGGCTATCATCTTGCCCCACGGCGTACTTTTCCGCGGTGGTGTGGAAGAACGCATTCGCCGCAAGCTGCTGAACGACGGGCACATCGACACAGTGATCGGGCTACCGGAAAACCTGTTTTATTCGACGGGCATCCCGGTGTGTATCCTTGTTTTGAAGAAGTGCAAGAAACCGGATGACGTACTTTTCATAAATGCTGCCGACCATTTCGAGAGGGGCAAACGTCAGAACCAGTTGAGGCCCGAGCATATCGATAAGATCATCGACACCTATCAGCACCGCAAGCAAGAACCGCGCTATTCCAAACGGGTAAGCGTTGAAGAAATCGAGGGAAACGATTGCAACCTGAACATCTCGCGCTACGTTGATACAACCGTCGCCGAAGAAGAAGTCGATTTAAAGGCGGCGCATCGCCTGTTGATCAAAATCGAAAAAGATATAGCCAAGGCGAAGGAGAAGCACAATGCCTTCCTAAAGGAGCTGAAACTGCCCCTGCTGCCTTGACCAATGGCGATTCAAGCCTCGGATATGCATCACGGTGTTGTACGCATCGCGAAAGCAGGGTTACGAGTTCAAATCCGGCCGGCGCAAGGGCCTTCCGAGCTCGGGTACCGACACACCGCCTGCGTGTCCCCCTGTGCCGCTTACGCCGTTGCCGTCGCCCTCAATGTAGACCACCGTGCAGGAAGCAAACATCAGGACGAAACCGATCGAACAGCACGCCTGCGGCCGCCGTTGCTAACATACGTGCGGTACGCGGCATCATGGCGCTGTGTCGGGTTGAACAGGTCACTCGATATCGAGCGCGAACCCATCCTGCTGCGGTACATCTCGCAGCGCCTGTCGGAAGGACTTCCAAGCGTCCGCGTTCGAGCATGCGACTTCAACGACCGCTTCCAGAAAACAACCCCCGCTTGCGCCCTTAAGCGCGTAGTGGCCGCAAAAGGCGTAGCTTCGTGCGGTCTCAAGAACATCCCTCGGGTCATGGCCTTCGTTTCGCCGTAACGACCGCTGCGCAAGAAACAATGCGCCATTTACCCAGCGGCAACAGGGCCAAAAGCGAGCGACGCAACTCCATGCGTTCCAGTCGCGTCTGCCTTGCCGTGAGAATGCGCTCGACTTCCTCGACACGCGGACGCAAGTTGCTTCTTGCCGGCCACACCAGCGACTCAATTGGCGAACCAGCGAGTGCCCGTTATATATGGCCGATGGCGGATCGCGCTTTTAGTACGCAACCCGAAATGTTGGAGAGTCTTCCGGGCGGCTCCTGCGCCGGTCATAAATGCGTGTCGTGGCGATATTGGCGTGACCGAGCCATTCCTGGACCCTGGCGATATCCGCTTCGTGCTCCAATGCATTGGTCGCGGCCGTGGCCCGCAGACTGTGCACACCGAAACCCTGCACGTCGATGTGCACGGCTGCCGCGTACGCGAGCACGATCTTGTAGACGCCATCGGCCGTCAGGCTTGCGTGCGTCTTTCTGCGCGCCGGCTGGAAGAGGGGGGCGTCGGGTGATTTGCCATGTCCTGCGGCTTCAAGGTAAGCGTGAATACGCCCGGCGCTGCCTGCATGCAAGGGCAGATAGCGCAATTTGTTGCCCTTGCCGTGAACACGCAGATGGAGGACGCCGCGCCGGGCGTGGATGTCGCGAACCGTGAGCTTGCATAACTCTTCCCGGCGCAGGCCGTGATACAGCAGCACCGACAGCAGCGCGCGGTCGCGCTTGCCCTTAAGTGTCGCCGGATCCGGGGCGTCGAGTAGCGCACGGGCCTGATGATCACCGAGCGCCGGCGTCCTGCCTTCATTACTGTCGACCTTCGGGCGCTTTGCGCCCCTGACCGGATTGAAGTCGACCGCGTTCTTTTCACACAGGTACTCGAACAGCGACGAGAGCGCCGCGAGCTTGCGCCGGATCGTCGCGCCGGACAGCGCGCGCGCCTCGAGCACCTTGCGCCACGCGAGCACATGCGCGCGAGTGACGAGGCGGAACTCGTCCGGCTGCCGAATCTCCGCGAAATCCATGAAGTCCCGCAGGTCGGTCTGGTACGCGCGCCGGGTGCGCGGGTTATCGAGATTGGCGAACCACACGGCTTCGGCCGGCACCGCCGCGAGCTGGTGGAATCCGGCGGCCGTCAGCGGCCGGTCCAGGGTCCCGGCGAGGTTGCGGGGTGTTGCAGGAAGATCCGGCACGGCCCTCTCCTTCGTCCGGCTCACAGGATGCGCAGGTTGCGGATCCGGCCGATGCGCGGCGAGCGCTCGCGGATCAGGTCGGTGAGGAACTCGGGCAGCAGCGCGCGCGGCACGCTGGCCGGCACGTCGGTAATCACCTGCTCCGGCACCTGGGCGATGAAGTCGTCCGGCGCGCTCGCCAGGCTGTGCTCGTAACTCACGCGATAGTCCACCGTGTTTTCTCCTGCCACTGATCAGCCGTTCAGGCCCGGAACGGGGCCCGCCTGGCGGCCAGGTTACTCTTGATAACAGATTTTATCAAGAGTAATGCCCGACGCTCGGGGGCACCGCCAGGTAAGCAGTCAATCGGCGGGCGGGCCGTCAGGATCCGGACCTTTTCGTACGCGAGGGCCAGGGGCGTTCCGAAGGTCGCTGATCGACCCACAACTGCCGGTCGCGCTGTCTGGGGTTCAACGGCGGTTAACTGAGTGGTCCGGTCATCCACTCCCGCTTTCCGAAGGCAGCGGTTCGGCCTTAGCTGTCACTGAGGCGGGCTGGGTTCTACGTCGGCAATGTGGCGTATTGCCGACGGTGGCGGCAGCGGGCAGCCGAACGTCAGCTTCCTACATCAGCGAACCCACCCTCCCTTGCGGTCATTCGGTTCACATCGACAGCAACGTCCCTTGCCTTGCGCCGAGCGTGCGTTTCATGGCGACGCGAGCAGCCGACGAACCGACCTGTAAACCGATCGGGTGGCGGACGTGCTTGCGCTCGCCCACGGCCTTCGCCCTGTCGGACGATATACTTGCAGGCGCATCCGCGGTCGCGTCCGGGAGCAATGGATTGGACAGCAGCGAAACGCAGCGCCGCAAACAGCCAGAACGCGTCAAACAAACCCGAAGACGCAGGAGGCAGCACAGCATGATCACGCTCAATGGCGAAAAGGAACTCACCCGGATACATGACTGGGCCGACATCTTGGCGCGCCCGGGCTTCGATGGGCAGTTGGATCCGAACGCGCACGAGCTCGAAGCGATCATTGGCAGTTATGCCTTGCGAGACAAAATCCCGTGCGGCCTGTCGAATTGCCGCACCCCCCACGGCCGCGGCTACCTTGTTGCGACCAAAGACGGGCGCACAACCAACATTGGGAAGGATTGCGGTCGCGTGTATTTCGGGGTTGATTTCGAAACGATGCTGAGCCAGTTCACGCGCGATATCGCTGCGAAGGAACATCGCGAGAGGCTTTGGAGTTTCTCGTTTCGCTTGGACGAAATCAACGCTGCGGTCGCGAGCCTGCGCAAAGGCGACGCGGGCGCGCCGGGCGCTGATTGGGTGCACAAAAAATCGCGCGCATTGCTCGTGCTTAATTCAGGCTACCCAGCCCCGATTGTGCGTCGGGTTGTTCAACTGCTTCGGACAGGCAGCGATGAGGTGATGGGGGTTCGCGAAGCGAACCGAGAGGAGATCGCACGCGAAGAAGCGATGTCTGGCCGCACGGTGAAACGGCCGCATTACGTTGAGGCGGTGGTCGGTCGCGTTGTGCATCTGGACGCTCTCCGCTCCGAGAACGATCTGCGTGAAATCTTGATCGTGGATTTGGAAACGAATCTCAAAGCGTTCGCCGACCTGGACATCGACAACTTGTCGCCCTCGCAGTTGAGTTATTGGTCCAAGTGGTCCAGCGGCGTCGAGCTCTCTTTGGAGCGCGCTGGCGAGTCGATCCGAATGGGGCGCGCATTGCTCACGTCAGAGAATCTCGCTCCGTTGGCGACGCTGGTCTCGGAGCCTGCCGAGGTCGCTCAATTTAAGGCTTACCTTGCGGGCTTGGGTGCGCCCTAACGGACCATTTGAAAGCGCGCGACCGTGTTAGGGTATTCAAAGCGCCCCACGGGCCATGCCGAGTCGCTCTTGATGACGCCCTCACCCAACGCCACCTTAGAACACGCAGGAATACCAAATGGACGCCACCGCTTTTCGGGAACGCCCAAGGGTTCGCTCCGCCGGGCTCACATTGGCTGTTGTGCGCAATCGTCGCCGGGCGGTATACCTCGCGGCGAACGATCATGCGGGGTGAGGGCTGATTGTGCTCGCCATCGTGGTTGCATAACGGGCAGATGACGTACCAAGACACAGTACGATAAATAACAGAGGTAATATCCTTTGTCCAAACAGACGGGGGAAAATAATGGACGTAATCACAACCACTGCAGACGAGTTGTTCGCAACGCTTATCTCACTCGGCGCTCCAGTTGTAATCACAAAAAACAAGCATCCAGATTCGGAGAGGAACTATCGGCCTCGCGCGCGACGTCCCGGCGACATGCTTGACGGCTATTGGGTTGGCGGTCCAATGGGCGTGTCGCCCGGTGAAGGCTTCGCCATCCACTTCGTGGAACGCCATAGTCGACTATGGCTTGGAGACTACCTCGGTGTTAAGGAGCGCGAGGAGGGCAGCGGTGTCTATTCGTTGATCGTTGGCAATGTGCAATGCTTTGAGATCACGGATCTGAACTTTGAGGATCAGCGACAGCAGGGGCTAAAGGGAATCCTGAAGCAGAATGGCGCTGTCACCTATTCGTACTTTGATCCCGCTGATCTTCTTCTGGACCTCCGCAGTCGGGTTATCCATCGCTACGTCGATACGCACATAGACCGGCGTGACGGACCGGCCTACCGAACGGCGGAGATAAAGCAGCGCCTCCAACAGAAAGCATTCAGAAAGGCGGTCTTTGACCACCACCGCGCGCGCTGTGTCGTCACGGGGTGTGATGTCTCGGAACTACTGGAGGCAGCACACCTCAATGACCGGTGCTGGGAGAACGGCGACAACGGCGCGCTCGATGGCATCCCGTTGCGCGTTGATTTGCATCGCGCATATGACGCTGGTCTGATAACGCTCGATTCCCAGCACCGGATAGTCGAATTGGACGAACGTCTGCGGGAAGTGTATGGACAATACCTGCGATCGAGTGATCGTTTGCCGAATGAAGCCGCCCCCTGAATGTCCTTGTGACGCCTGATACGAAGGTCTTTTCATGGCTGAATGTACGCGTCCAGCGTCGTTCACCGTAAGCCGCCGCTCGTTAGGTCGTCTTGGGCCGAAGGCAGCTTTGTTGCGCCATAGGTTAGCGAGTGCAACCGGCCAGGAGCGGCTGCTCACTATCGGCATCCTAAAGCCGTCATTTGGGCTCCATTGAGCTATGCTATGGCGATTTCGCACCCCCGGTTTTGACTTTCGACATGCACGGGCGATCACGTCCTGCCATGTACGAAAGCGATGGCTGGCGTGTGCGCTAGTCTGGTCGCCAGGTTATGTAGCAGAACTGTCTTCCTATTACAACGTTAGCCAGGCGTCTATATTCATCGTCAAAGGTATTTTTCGGAGGGGTAAGAATGTCGTACGCGAACGGAAATTATTGCGCTTTCTATGTTGCCGAACCGTTCAATGAAAGTCTATTGGGTGCATACGCAACCAAGGATTTTGTTTATTACAATCTATTGAGATCATGGAAAGGAAAGGATTCTTCTTTTCCTTTTAACGACTCACATAGCAAGACCTACAGCGTGCGAGATGGCAGCGACTGGGAGTCAACTTTAAAGCCGAGGCTTCGAGAGCGCCTTAGAAACTCAAAGAACGTGATCCTGTTCCTTAGCGAAAGAACCGTAAACTCCCGAGCCGTGAGAGAGGAAATAGATTACGGAATAAACACACTCGGGCTGCCGATAATTGTGATCTACCCGGACTACGACACCAAGGAGAGCCTCTTGCGGAACGGCTTCCTGAAGCAAGAGATCAAAAATCTATGGGATAAGTTGCCGACACTTCGAGACTCTATGAATAAAGTTCCGACTTTACATGTCCCTATGAATAAGGATCTTATTACCACGTCACTGGATGATAGTGACTTCATGGTCAATACAAAAACAACACCAGACGTGTATCGCTATGGAGTCTAACCACTAGTCGATGAAAACCAAGATAATAAAGTTTAAGGTGAGACTTTGATGAAAGTCAGTCTTTTTGACGGCAGAATTGTCAAGCAATTTTTGGCGATTGCGTCAGGAATAAGCACATGCCTTTCTCTTCTTCTGATATTTGTTGAGATACCCGCAAAAGAAAAGCTGACGCTCGGCGGCATTTTTTTGGCAATACTTCTCGTTACATATGCTGTGCTGTGGTTTAGATCAAATAACTTAGAGGAAGTTAATCTGGATATCGAGGGAAGCAATGTCACAGTAAAAAAAGGAGATATCTTTGATCAATCTGGATTCAAGGTCATTGCTTTCAATGAGTACTTTGATACCCAGGTTGACGACGAAATAATTTCCAGACAGTCTCTCAACGGAATATTCATCACCGAGCGCCTAGGTGTTCCTGTATCTGAGCTTGACAAACATATAGAAAACTATCCGTTTGATGATGAGGTTCTACGTGAAAACACGGCTAGAAGAATTGGCAAAAAAGTCCAATTCGACATTGGAGCCATCTGCGTTTACGGTGACTATATTTTGACGGCTTTTTCGAAGTTCGATGAAAATAACCGGGCATGGCTCACAATGCCGGAATATCTTGGTTTTTTAATAAAATTCTGGGATAAAATTAATAGAGTTTACGCTCAAAAATGCGTTTCTGTGCCCATCTTTGGTTCTGGAATCACCCGTATCAAGGAGCATAAAAATATCAGCGACGAGGATTTGCTGAAAATTATGCTTTGGACGTTTAGGATTAGCGAGATGCGCTTCAAGTATCCGGCAAAGCTAACCATCGTTATACACGCCGGCAAGATAGGCAGGATTAACCTCCTGGATATCAAATCAGCCAAGAATGGTTTGTAAGCGGAAAAATCGGGCTCGCAGATTCAACGTTGAGGTGCAGCCACGACTATGCTAATTTTTCCATCAACCGGACAGGCAAAAAGCTGCGGTTTTTGCCTGTCCGGTTAAGTCAGACGTTGAACGTCAGCTTTGTTGAGTAGCGAGCGGCGGCTCCAGGTCGAGAGTATGAATTCGCTGACGCTGGATGCTGCCGTCCGGCTGCTCGATGCTGCCATCGTCAGCAATCCGCCACATTGCTGACGTAGAACCCAGCCCGCCCCAATGTCCGCAATGGCCGAACTAGAGTCGTTGCGCGCGCAACTGCCACTGCCCGCTCGCCGGCCTTTGCGGACATAGGGGTGGACGGGTGCTACGTTAGCAATGGGGTGAATCGCTGACAAGCGTCGTCGAGGAGACGGACGATAGCTTTCGACATTTGCAAACTCGCGCCGTTCGATCAAACTGCACCGCGAGAGCAGCTTTTCAGTGCGTTGCGTCGACCGGTTGAATCCGCTGGCCAAAGCTGCCGTTCAGATGCTGGCGTTGGCGCGGCAGCTTTTGGCTCCTCCTTTGCCGTTTTGGACCTCCGCACGTGCACGTGTCGGTTTTCACTGGCCACCGATACAAAGTTTCAATCATCGCCGTCGTTCGTTGTTCGCGACGGCAACGTCTCTTGCCAAGGCCTAACGTCATTCCGAACTGCCCAATCGACGCAACAAGGACACCTCGTTGCTTTGATGCGCCGCAAGCCAAACTGCCGAGCGGGTGCTTGCGGAAGGTCAGCTTTACGGCAATCATTCTCTATCGCGGTCCGAAACCGTCTGCTTCATGTCCCGCGTGACAACGTACCTTGCCGCGATCATGTCACATGCCCAATGCGACAGCTACCGGGGCGAATAGGGGTAACAGTCCCGCTGCGATAGTGCTCGCGGTTATGCCTTCGACAAGATTGCGGAGCGTTCTCATCGATTCTTTGACGATGTTAAGTTTCGGCTTGCTTGATCTCAATTGGGCTTCGACGGTTTGGATTTCCGCGTCCGCCTCTGCCCTGAGTTCCGTCGGAAGATCCACATTCGCGAGACCTGTCTTCAGTTTTCCGATTAGGCTCTTGATTGCTTCCACGTCCAACTGCGAGATCGACTGAGATTGCGTACTGTAGTTGCTTCCCTGTTGAATCTGCGAACCCACCATGCTTTGCACATGAAGGATATTCACGACTGGCGGAAAGGGCTCGGTAGATGGCTTTGGTTCGGAAAGCGCTTTCTCAACTCTCAACACCCCTGCATGTGTGATCGCAATACCACCACCGATAGTGCGATGAGAAGCCAGGCCCTCTCCAACTAGAAAACCTACGGTGTTTTCGGTTTCGTCACGTGTAAGGCCCAGCCCATACCCGACCTGCCACATGTCCAGAAGCGTGGCATTGCTACCGTTCCCCGCTGTGTAAAGTTGATTTAAAAAACGGACCCTATTATTATCTTTCGAGATTATATCCATTTCGATTCAAATTGAATTTATAAGATGATTTTATAGTTTAGTCTTGGGCAAGTGTCACTTTGTACCAATATATCAACCAGCCTTTTCCGGTTATGGAAATTGTTTTCCTTCGCTGATCAAGATCATCTTTCTGCGCTGACAGTGCACCGCAATCTTCAAGCGTCTTTACGTGCGGGCGCATGGCTTGCAGAGAGGAAAATCCTAGCTTTTCGTAATCACCTGGGCTGAACTCGCCGCCCATATCTGACGACGATGCTGCCAAGCATAATAGATTTATGGCAGTCTGCCCCGCGTGTGGACGCATACCTTCGTAAATGCCTTTGGCGCGCTCTTTAAGCCAGCTGAAAAATATCTGCGACTTTTCAGCTTCAGAATTTGGTTTCAAGCCACGCATGGAAATGTGCATGCAATAATCCTCAGCATAGCTCAGGCATATTCTCAAATTATGCTGAAGAATGGTGTATAGTGTATGAAAATCCCCATTCGAAAGAGGTAAATATGGGGTCGGGCCGCACTCCATTCTAAAAAAACTCACTCTCCTATTAACTAGCTCCCCCGCATCCTTGAGGGTCAACGGCTTTATAGGAAGTGGCTCTTGCAAATAGCCAGCCAGTCTGGGAGAGGTTATTACCCCCTGCAGTATCCCATGCGCGCCGCACAAGATCCACTTAATTCCCTGAATGGTTAAAAGCGTATCCCTAAGATTTTCTATTTTCTTTCTGGCTTCGGCCGATTTCTCAAGAAGCTCAAGATTGTCAATTACGCAAACCACCCCACCATTCCGCCCGTCCGGAAAGATTTTTCCGAGCCAGTTTGTGAGAACTTTTTCGAATCCACTTTTACTGAAACCAGCACCTTCATTTACCTGCCCTCCATCGCCGTTGGCAAGAATGGTTGCAACACCTTCTCCCCACTGATTTATGAGCGGGCTATTTAGCCAAGCATTCATTTCGATGCTTCCGGCTATTTTTATGCCATATTGAAATTTGCATGCATTGTCAATTAATGCCTGCGCAACTTCAATTAGTATTTCGAACTTTAGATCGTCAGCAGACTGTTCTGGCTTGATCTGAAAGGTCCGTGCGCACGGAAGCAAGAGAGGCGACGGCACCCCCTTTTCAAGGAAATTCCGCATTCCCTTATAGATGGTGACATTGGCCAGGCTAGTCTTTCCTGCACCAACGGGCCCGTCTAGACAGACGGCCGCGTCACTGCTGACCAATTTGAGCGCAAGCTTCCTTATGTCGTCATCTCGCCCGACAAGAAGGTTGTCTCCCGTTTCGTTAGAGTGGAGCGGCTTAGTGGAGAATGGGCTTTCCTTGAAGCCCCAATCGTTATATATATTATTGTCGAACATGCTCGCCGTTTACCGTGAATAATTCCTCTAGGGATACAATGCGCTGCGCTCGTGAGCGTGCAATCTGCGCCTTATACTGCTGACAAACAGAGAACTTGTGTTAATGCGAAGACGCCGATTGTAACCGGAATTTCGCTTGTCGCTTGATTTGACCCTTTATCCAAGAAAGATTGTTGTCGGCGCCAAGAATGCCTATCCAGCGTCCCGGTTGATCTCACGCGGCGACTGTAGGCTCAAGAGCTTGACGTGAACTGCCCAATGCTTTTCATAGATATCTGCGACAGATCTGCTTCTTTCGCGTGAAAGGTCAACGCGCGTGAGACGGACCCGGTGCGCCGACGTCGACAACTAATTAGAGTAGTCGCTAAGATGTGTGGGGCAGGGTGCCGGCAAAGCGTGGCGAATGTTAGTTTGCTGACACAGGAAGTCGCCGTCCGACAGCTCGATGCCGCCACCGTCAGCAATCCTTCGCATTCCTGACGCAGAACCGTGTTCGCCCGAGCGTCGGCTCCGGCCGATGAGCGAGCGTCCGTCCTTTACGATTGGATGGCCGGTTACGGGGCGGAGCCGACGCCTGAACGTCCGCGCAGCGACGCATGTGACCGTCCGCTCCTGGCCGCAGGGAGACTTTCGTTTGTGGGCGGCGGGCCGACCTGAGTATGTGCACCGAGACTTCGCCCGAAGTCGTTCTCGACTTGCGCTGCTCAGGCCGCCATTCGATGTTCGTAGTACGGTCTATGGCGGTCGTCCAGAATCGCGTACTGTGCCGCGAGATTGCGAGGATCGGGACTGAGCCACGCGTCGATATGCTCCGGCTTGATGGGAATGATGCAGCGATCGTGGCCTGCGGCAGCAATCTCCGGAGGGGGCTCATCGGTGATGGCCGCGAAGGAGAGCAGATCAGGCTCGCCAGGGCTTTGCCAGTGCGACCACAGGCAGGCGACGAGCATGTCCTGAGCGGGCTGCGGCTTGAACTCCAGGACCACGTTTTCCTCCAGTTCGCCTTCAGCGAGCTCGCGCCCTTCCAGGCGATGTCGTTTCACGTTTTCATAGAACGCATTCGCGACGATAAGTCCGTGCGAATACCCAAAAACTCCCTTCCAGAAGCCTTCTAGGTTGTCTAGCCTGGCATTGTATAGTCCGGGATATTTCTTGTCGTAGAACGCAGGTTTGCCAGCCGGGCGACAGTGATATCGCATCGGCTTGATGACGCGCTTGCCGTCTTCCATGACCATCACCGGAGCATAGTTACCGGGGAAAATTCGTGAATCGCGGTCTTTCAGTTCGGTGCGTCGGAGATCGTCGAGCCCTCTCAGCGCCGACTCGATCTTGTTAATCGCGATCCGTTTGCTCTCGGTGGCCGCCTTCGTCGTTTTGACCTGAAGTGTTCGTTCCGCGTCGGCGAGTCGCGCGCGCTGTTTGAACAATTCCTGCTCCAGTCGGGTCGCCTGCTCGCCGTTGAACCGGTCGATCGCTTCCTTGATCCGCCGTTCCTCGTCGGTCTGGGGGACCGAGAACGCGGCGTCCATCGCCTTCGGAATCCTCACATTGCTGTCCTCTGCACGCTCCCAGTACAGCTGCGCGAACTCCCGGATGCTCATGTGCGCGCCAAACATCCTGACGTACTTGCGGTAGTCCGCCTGGATCTGGGCTGAATAGCACATGGTTGCTCTCCCTGAAGAAAGGTGCGTGAATATGGTACGCCGGTTCCTAATGGAAGTTTCGCGTCGACGTGACGAGCGTGCCGAGCAGGTGTGACATGTCGACCAGCCGCTGTGCAACCAGGTGTCGTACTTCCCCCTGGCATTGCCACGTACCATAGACGGCGAGCAGTGACGCACCCAGCGCTTCCTGTCGCTGTTTTTCAAGCAGACTCGGCCACACGATCACGTTCACGTTGCCGGTCTCGTCCTCCAGCGTCACGAACATCACGCCCTTGGCTGTGCCCGGACGCTGACGCACCGTGACGAGCCCGCAGCCACGGGCGAGCCGCCCATCGCGATAGGTGCGCAGGGTCGACGCCGGCATCAGTCTGTTCGCGAGGAGTTGTGGCCTGAGCAGCTCAAGTGGGTGTCGGCCAAGCGTCAGGCCCACTGAGCGGTAATCAGCAACGATGTCGTTTGCCTCGGTTGGCGCGCCGAGCGACGGTGTCTCGTCCTGAACAGCTGCTGTCGCGAGCATGTCCTTGTCTGGAACCGGTGCGACGGATTGCCAGAGCGCTTCACGGCGGTTACCGGCAAGGGAGGCGAGCGCATTGGCATCGGCCAGCACATGAAGATCCTTGCGATCCAGTTGCGCGCGGCGGGCAAGGTCGTTGACGCTTTCGAATGACCGAACCGCGCGCGCGTTCTCGATGCGTTCCGCAGCGCCGTCTTTCATGCCTCGCAGTAGCGACATACCGAGCCGGACGGCTGGTCTTCCGGCGCCTGGCAGACTTACCAGTGCCGAGTCCCAGCTACTGATTGTCACGTCAACGGGCAGAACCTTGACACCGTGGCGTTGTGCGTCCTGCACGAGCTGCGACGGCGAGTAGAAACCCATCGGCTGTGAATTCAGCATGGCCGCCAGAAATGCCTCCGGCTCGTGGCATTTCAACCAGCTGCTTGCGTACACAAGCAACGCAAAACTGGCCGCGTGACTTTCCGGAAAACCGTATTCACCAAAGCCCTTGATCTGTTCGAAGATGGATTCGGCGAAGGCGAGGGTATAGCCGCGCTCCTGCATGCCATGAACGATCCGGTCGTAATATTTTTCCAGTCCGCCTTTACGTTTCCAGGCGGCCATCGCGCGACGCAGCTGGTCGGCTTCGCCGGCGGTAAAACCGGCCGCCAGAATCGCGACCTGCATGACCTGCTCCTGAAAGATCGGCACGCCGAGGGTTCGTCCAAGTGCGGTTTTCAGCGCGTCGCTGGGATAGGAGACCGGCTCGAATCCCTGGCGTCGCTGCAGGTAAGGATGCACGGCGCCGCCCTGAATCGGACCTGGGCGGACGATCGCCACCTCGATCACGAGGTCATAGAAAGTCCGGGGCTGCATCCGCGGCAGCATGCTCATCTGGGCCCGCGATTCGATCTGGAAAACACCAACCGTGTCTGCAGCCGAAATCATCTCGTAGGTCTGCGGATCCTCGGCAGGTATGTCCTGCATTTCGAAACGCTCGCCGCGCTGCTCCGACACAATATCAAGCGCGCGCCGGATGGCCGAGAGCATGCCGAGTGCAAGGACGTCGATTTTCAGCAGGCCGAGCGCTTCGAGGTCGTCCTTGTCCCACTCGATGACAGACCTGTCCTCCATTGCAGCATTCTCGACAGGCACGAGACGCGTCAGCTTGCCGCGACTGATGACAAAGCCGCCGGAGTGCTGGGAGAGATGCCGCGGGAAGCCAAGCAATTGCGATGCGAGCTTCGCCCACGCCTGAATCAGCGGCTTTTCCGGATCGAGGCCGGATTCCCTGAATCGCGCAAGCAGATCCTGACTCGTATCAAACCAGTGATGCGACTTTGCAACGACGTCAACGATCTGGGGGTCAACGCCGAGCGCCTTGCCGGTTTCACGCAGCGCACCACGCGGTCGATAGGTGGAGACCGCCGCCGCGATTGCGGCGCGGTCGCGGCCGTACTTGCGATAGATGTACTGGATGACTTCTTCGCGCCGCTGGTGCTCAAAGTCGACATCGATGTCCGGCGGCTCGCCACGTTCCTTCGAGATGAAGCGCTCAAAAAGCATGTTGCCTCGAGCCGGGTCCACCTCGGTTACGCCGAGGCAATAGCAGACGGCAGAGTTAGCCGCGGAGCCGCGCCCCTGGCAGAGGATGCTCTGGCTACGTGCAAAGCGCACGATGTCGTATACCGTGAGGAAGTAGGGTTCGTACTGCAGCTCCGCTATCAGTTCAAGCTCATGCTCAATCTGTTCCTGCACCTTGTGCGGAATACCCGACGGAAAGCGTCGTTGTGCGCCGATGTACGTTTCCTGGCGCAGATAGGCGGCAGCGGTGAAGCCGGTCGGAACGAGTTCGTCCGGATACTCGTAGCGCAGTTCATCCAGTGAAAAAGCGCAACGGCTTGCAATATCAACGGTTGCGGCAAGTGCCTCGTCGGGGTACAGGTTAGCGAGCCGCAGTCTGGAACGCAGGTGCTGCTCGGCATTCTGTGTCAGGTCATAGCCGCACTCATGCACCGGCCTGCGAACGCGGATCGCGGTCATGGTGTCCTGCAGCGGCTTTCGCGAGCGCACATGCATGACGACGTTGCCGAGCGCTACAACCGGGACGTCCTGATTCCGCGCGACAAACTCAACCGAACCCCGATGGATGTCATCCATCGCACGCTGGTGCAGCACAAGTCCCACCCAGGCGCGACCCGTGAACGTTTCATCGAGCCATTCGACCTGTGCTGCCAGCACGTCTTCTTTCGCCGGAAAGTCGGGTACCAGAATGGCCAGGCAGTCGGGCAGGCCGCGCAGGTGCCGATTCTCCCTGTCGGGCCGCGACAGGTCCTGCGGCGTCAGGCGGTACTCACCCTTCGGAGCGCGCGTACGGGCCAGCGTAATCAGCTCGGACAGGTTGCCGTATCCCTCGCGGTTTCTGGCGAGGAGAATCAGCCCGAACGCGGGTGATCCGTCAGCGTTCACCAGACGGAAGTAGGACCCCACGATAAACGGCAGCTTTGCCTGCTTCGCTGCAACGTGTGCGCGCACGACGCCAGCCAGCGAGCACTCGTCAGTGACGGCCAGCGCTGAATAGCCCAGTTGCTCCGCGCGCTCAGCCAGTTCTTCCGCATGGGAGGCGCCGTGCAGAAAAGTGAAGTTGGAAAAGCAGAACAGCTCGGCATAAGCCGGCAGGGCGGAAAATGTGGAATCCATGGCATGTCATCCGAACAGGCCATGCAGGAACCACCGCTGGTCTTCTTCCGCGTCGCGACTGCTGACTCGCTCGCGGTATATCCAGAAGCAGCTCTGATCTTCACCCTGGGCGACGAAATAATCGCGCGTCACCAGTTCGCCATCAAACCACCCGGCCTCGATGCGTTCGCCTGGCGACACCATGCGCAGTGGCGAGCCGTAAAACGGCCGGTGTTTGCGCATGAGCAGACGCACCGGCTTTGCCAGAAGCCATGTGGGTCGCGGCAGTCCTTCAGGCAGCACTGTGCTTTTCGACGCACTTGCGACAGGCACCCATCGATTGGCAACCTCAGGTCGGTAATCCGCGGTTGGCGCAGGCCGGAGTACGTTTTCTTCGCCGAGTCGAGCAACCAGCAATTCGACAAGACGGGTGTGGTCCTCGGCTGTGCCGCCGGGTTCCGGAAATAGCGTGTCCGATGCAGGCACTGCAGGTTGCACGTTGGACGCATCGAGCCGCAGTGCAATGACCGGTGCAGTCAGCTCGATCCGCCCAAGGCGCTCCCTGATGAGCCGAACAAGATGTTCCTCTCGCCACGTTGGCTCGCCGAGCGCAATCTCGATCGCGGTCGGCTCAATTGCCTGCCGTCCGCGCTCGTGCTCCAGCAGGAGGGTCGCGCCTGTGAGGGCCAGCTGTTTTGCGCACAGCCAGCCACATAGCTGGACGACGAGACGATGCGCGCCAAAGAGCGCTGCTTCCGCATGCTCGATGCGGTCGGGCATTTCAATGCGGGCGGAGAATGTCGGGGGCAGTTCCAGCCAGTCAAAAAGTTCAGGCGCCGTGCCAAAAGCCCGGTCCAGAGAATCAAGGAGATGTTCGCCGCAACGCCGCTGCAGTCCAGCGCGCGGCAGCCGCCGTACATCGGCGATCGTTTCGCAACCCAGTCCCATGAACCAGTCAGCAAACGGTCGAACTTCCGGCACCGACAGCAACGGCAATGCGGACAGTTGCCGTTCAAGCGAGTCGACCTTGAGTACGCGTCGGTTCCGGTGCTTCGCGAGCAACCATGCACCTTGACCAGTCGGTGCAGCGCTTATCCGTGCGGTCAGTCCGATAGCGTCGAGTATCGCTTTTGCCTGACGGCACACCGCAAGCAGACCGCCGAACAGACGCAGGCTCGCACCGATGTCGACCACCACGACAGCCTCGTCGAGCATGGCGACATCTGGCGAGAATCTCATGAGCGCGATCGCCACTTCCCGCTGCGCTCCATATTCACGGCGCGGATCGCGTTCGTACATTTCCACCTCCGGCGCGAGCGTCAGCACACCGCCGCGTTTCATGCCAACCCGCACGCCCGCAGACCTGGCTACCCCGTCTGCGATGAGCACCTTGTCCCTGTCCAGGACCACGCAGCCATGTGCGGGCTCAGGCAGCCACTTTGGTCGGAAGACCTCGAGTTGCAACCGGGGCAAGTGGACGGCGAGAAATACGCGCATGGTGCGAAAACAGGACAGGGGTTGGTTGAAGTGGGATGGACAGAGGTTCCGCGCGTGCTGGACCTCGTCGCTTCGCAATATCGACGGTCAGACCGTCGCGTTCTGGCCTGAGCGCCAGTCGTAAAACGGCAGGGGACGCATCCTGCGCGGCCGCCAGGGGACGAACCATGAAAAAAAGCGTCTCCGAAGACTGCGCGGCCAGATGTAGCCGCCGCAGTGAGGCCGTCTGGACGTACTGCGTCCAGAACAGCAACGCGCCGCAACTTCCGGCACGCAGAATCTGCTCGGCGGACCACAATGCGTCGGCCGTCTTTGCGGCGCGAATCTGCAGCAGCTGTTCCGGAGAAAGACCGATGTACTCGAGACCGAGGCCGTTCGGAACATGCGGCGGCTGAACCATCGCAACTGGCCGTTTGCCCAGTGTGCTGAGCGCAGGGCGAAGCAACCGCATCTCTCCCACGCCAGCCTGCTGGACCAGCAGGTCGATGAGCGCGCCGATCGGCCATCCGCCGCCGGGCAGCTCTGCTGAAAGCGCCGCGTAGCCGGTATCGACCGTCCTGCCACGACCGCGCGCAAGCTGCGCCGCCCGCCACAGGGACGGGTGAATTGCTTCCGGATTGGGGGACGGGACAGTCATTGAATTGCGCAAATACCTGTATGGATGTACAGTATCCTACACGGAAATTCGTCGCGATGAATGGACACTTTTTCGGGAGGAGGCTAGATGGATACACGCTTTCGCAAGCCGGTCAGCCATCCGATGCCGCAAATTGCGGCGTTTGTTGCAGACATGAAAGCGGTGTTCGGCGAGCAGGAAATCGATGAAGTCATCCGCCGCAGCAAGGCGGGGGAACCGACGTTTTACGCGTGCGAAAATGGCCGTATTGTTGGCACCCCTACGCCGACGCAAACCAACGTCTGGCGTGTTGACGGGGCGGTGCGTAACCGTCATTACTGTGCTGGCTGCGACGGTTCATGTGTGGGCACCGCGAAATCGTGCCGGGCGTGAACGGCGCCAGAACATACGGAGAGAACATGTTTCGATTTTTGAGCGCGGGTATAATGCTGCTTGCAGTTGCATCGACCGGAGTCGCAGGCGAACACTACGTTGAAATCTGGAACCCGCCTGAGGCGCGGATGCAGCCGTCCGGAAACGGCAAGCCGAAACTAGGCAAGGTTGCGGTTCTCTCACGTCACACATCCAACGCTACACCGCGCCGGGGCGCAGACCCGGTAGTGAAATCCTTAGCGAACAAGCACGCGGGGAATGGCCTTAAGAAGGTTGCGGTGCCGCGCGCGGCAGACCTTCCCCGAATAATGACGCCCGAAGGCAATGTGCTCCGCGTAAACGACGGGGGAGCGCTGGTCGAGGTAGTTCGATAAAGAAAAAAGTCCGTCTGGGAAGGAACCCAACTCTGAGGTGCCAAGCCGGTCTTCCATTTTCTTTCGCGACAGATGTGGTTGCGCATCCGCGATATTCGCCCACGCCCAAGCCCAGCCGCATCGCAAAGCAGCGTCCACGCCGAATAGGAAATGCCGGCATCCTCGCTAATTCAGCGTCTGATCTGCCGGCCACTTTTGTCTGCCAGTTGAAGGAAAGCAGTATTGTTCGTTTCCGCTAAGCAAACACCTTTTGGTCGACCGGGGCTCCGACCTCGAGAAGATGATTGGGTCGCAGGCAATATCGGTGTCGTCGATCATCTCGCATGTAATAAGGATGCCGAACGAAAGCAGGGGATCTGTAAGCGCGTGTCAGAGTTCAAGTCGGGATAATCACAGACGGCGGTCTTGATTGTTATTGTGCTCGGCCCGAAATCAGTCAACGGCGTCGCGGACCTCATGCAGCGCTGCGCGGAAAAACCTGGCCATTCGCCATGTCTCGGGATATCTCACGCGTAAGGGGGAAGTATGGAGGCGGTCGTTTAGCTTGCGCGCACTCATTTCACCGGTGGCCATCCGCCGGTAGCTGTCCGCGATGCGTTCAGAAGCGGTCCTTTCCGTAGGAAAGCTTCGGGAGGCTTTATGCGTCCGTTCGTTCGGAGATCCATACCCGCAACGGCGGTGAAGCACGCATAATCTTGTGCCCATAATGCGCGCCGCATAGAAACGATTGCCTGGCATGTAACGTTTTGTAAAAAACGTCCCATTCGATTCGTTAGACGATTTATGGTCTTTCGGATGGACATGTACGAACACGAAGCGATAGACCTGTTCCGGGCGACGTTTGAAACGCTGAGTCCGCGCTGGCAGTTGTCTCACGATAGCAATGCGCTCGAACTGAGCCCGATTACCGGGCCGGTCGCCGCAGCTGTGAAGCTTTCATCCGAGCAGGCCACGCAGATCCGCGCACTTGCGGGTGTCACCTCGAGCGTGACTGTCGACGCGCTGCTGTTTGAAAAGAAGTTTCGCCTTCACCTAGTCGGACGAAAAGTCGATGGAACCAGGTGGGCCGGAACGGCCTCTCCGAGCATTAATGCTGAAGCTGTGGCGGGTGATCTGGCGCGCGGACTGTCATTTGCAGAGACGGTCCTGTCGGAAGTCAATTCACTGGTTGTGATCCTGAATCGCGACGGCACTATTCAAAGGTTCAACCGGTTCGCCGAAGAACTTTCCGGCCTCAGGGAAGCCGACGTAATCGGGAAAAATGCGTGGGACCTGTTCATGTCAGGCGAGGATGGAAGTGAGTCCCGTCAGAACATCGAAAGGTTCTTCATGCGCGGCGAGGCGTACGAGGTGGAACGGACGGTAAAAACGATCCGGGGTCCGCGACTGTTCCAGTTCCGCAACAAGTTCGCCAGGACGGGAGACCGTCCTGACGAAACGTTTCTGATCTGTTCTGGCATCGACATCACAGAAGAACGACGGGCTCGCGATCGCCTGACCGAGTTGGCGAATACCGATACGTTGACCGGCTTGCGGAACCGGAACTACCTGATGAATCGCCTCGATCATCTGATGGCGATTCCGAAAAGCGTTGATCGTCTCGCGCTTCTCTTTATCGATCTCGACAATTTCAAGCGAATCAATGACTCCCTGGGGCACAGGGACGGGGATCAACTTCTCAAGCGGGTGGCGAAACGCCTGCAGCGCGTCGCCGGTGAAGAGCAGGAGGTCATGCGGATAAGCGGCGACGAATTCGTGATCGTCGTTAGCGGTGACTTTGCCCGTTTCACCGCGCAGGAACTGGCAAACCGCGTCGTAGAAGACTTTGATCTCGCCTATGTGCTGCGCGCGAATAGCTATCGGATGCGGGCAAGCATTGGAGTGGTTGAGCATGTGCGGCATGGGGACAACGCATTCGATCTTCTGACGCGTGCCGACCTCGCGATGTATGCAGCCAAAGCAATTGGAAAGGGCAAGGATATCAGCGCGTGTCACGTATATACGCCCGAACTGTCCGAACGCGCTGAGCGCGGACTGGAGTTCTATCAGGCGCTGCAGTATGGGTTTCTCAGGAAGGAATTCGCGCTGGATTACCGTGACTGTTACACCGTCGACGGAACGGCGCGCGGGCTTCTTGCATCGGTGCAGTGGAAGCGGGACGGGGCCGCTCCCCTGGAAGGACGTGAACTTTTCTCAATGGTCGAGTCGTCGGGCTTCGGCGTCCAACTTGGCGAGTTCCAGTTGACCGAGGCGTGCCGGCAGCTGCAGGAGTGGCGTGCCGCTGGGCAGGTTGTTCAGCACGTTACCCTGAGCGTGCCGTACGCGCAGCTCGTTGACGGTGACCTTGCTGGCTGCGTATCGGAATGTTTGCGTGAGCACGCGATGGAGCCGTCGGCCCTGCGACTGATCGTCCAGAACCGACTTGATCAGACCGCAGCACATGTTCTCGACAAGCTAGAGACGATCCGTTCCACTGGCGTGCAGATTCTTGCTGCGCTTACGGCCGACTCGGTATTTCCGAATCCGGCGAAGCTGCCAGTTGACGGCCTTTGCATCGACGAAGAGCTTGTGGGGCACATACCTTCTGAGCCGGTTTCCCGGGCACTCGTTAAAGGCATAGTCGGCATCTGTAATGAGATGGAATTGAGCGTCCTCGTTCATGGTGTGGACAGCAAGGAGCAGTTCACGTGGCTCACGCAATTCCCCGAAGCCGAGGTACAAGGTCGTTTCGTTACCGATGCCTTTTCCGCAACGAGTTCATCGATGTAGAGGTATGCGTCGATGCAGGAGAAAGTGATCGAGGCGGCTACACCCGCGCCACTGCATGAAGATGAACATCACATTTTCAACGAGTGTGTGGAGTTGAGCCTGTCGCAGGACTCCATCCTGACGCGCAGGTTAATCCGGAGCGATGGTGCGTCATTCAGCCAGATTGTCGCGATAGACAGCATCGACGATCTGTCGGACTTTGCGACGGCTGATCCATATGAAACCCGTCTGCAGGGGAGCTACGACCGTATCCGGCAGAAGTGCGTCGCAGCGACGGCGGGTGATCGCCCGAGGCAGGTCGAAACCGGCGACCCTGTCAGATTGATTGGCGAGCTCTCAATGTGCGCTACGGAAGGCGCCCTGCTGTCCAAGGTACGCACGATCGTTGCGGGTCTGGGCGGGACGCAGTTCACTTACCAATGGATCCGTTTTACCGGGGCAAATCCGGCCACGGGCGATCCCATCGAGACACGTTACCTCGTGGGTTGCCGGCCTGGCTGGACGCAACAGTACATCGCAAGGCTGTGGTACATGAACGATCCCTATGTCATGTACGCTCGGGCAAATGTTGCACCCGCGCTTACGTCGCACGTGAACGTGCATCGCGTCGATCACTGGCTGGTGACCGAGGCACGCATGCACGGTTTTGCGAACGGGATCGTTGCGCCGGCGCATATACATGGCCATGGTCTCGTCGGGCTACTGCACGTGAGCAATTCAATGCGGGCGCCCGCTGGCGAGAGGGTGCTGTGGGACAATCGGGTGCTATTCCGCGCCATGTCGTCGGAACTCCTGGACTGGCGCGTGTCACAGGTACGTCAGGATGCGCAGGCAAAGTATGAACTCAGCGAACAGGAGACGCAGATCCTGCGGATGCTGCGCGATGGCGCAAGCGCATCCCATGTCGCCGATCAGCTGGGAATGTCGAAGCATACTGTCTATAAAACGATCTACCAGCGGATCACCAGAAAAACGGGCGCAACGAGAATTACAGATGCCGTCGAAAAGGCGGCCGCCCACGGCCTGCTTGACTGAATCTGTTGCCGTGATCCGCGGCAGCACCTACACGACAACATAATCAGGATGCCAAATCATCCTGCTAGCGCATACTAATTCGGTGGCTTGAATTCGCCATTGCCGCTGCGCCATAGTATCGGTACCGTTACAGTGCAATGGCCCGGTTCATTGCGTAATGGAATAGTCAGGAAAGAAGGTCGATCGCTTTTTGCACGACGATCGGATCGACCTGACCGGTCTCGGAGGATGTTTGATACAGGAGCGCGACAAGTTTGGCCTTCCTCGCAGCATCAAGCGAGCGGCCGGCGCGAGACAGTCCCGTATCGACAGCAACTAGCACATTGCAGAGCAGATCCTCATGGACGGTGCCATAACGAGGAGGGCGTTCGCCACTTAGCATGTATGAAACATCAAAACCCTGTTTGAGCAGCGTCATCAGGTAGCCGGCATCGGGATAGCGATGATCCCTTTCGTATGCAAATTGCGTTTTCCTGTTGATGCCTGTCGATTCGCAGATGTCTCCCTGTGTCAGGCCGAGACGGTCTCGCTCTTCTATCAAACGTGCTCCGAAGGAATAAGGCATAAATTGGGTAATTGTGTTGCAGATGGGGATAAAATGCCCCATACTGGTGACGAAGTGTCCTTTCTCGAACAGAGTATACGGTCCCTACTTATGCCCCTGAAAACATTGGAAGAGGTACGCGCAGAGTTCGAGCGGTGTGGTGTCTCCGTTTCGAGCTGGGCCATGAGACACGGAATCCCTCGCAACATCGTGAGCGGCGTGTTGCAGGGAAGACTGAAGGGCAAGCGGGGCCACGCGCACAACGCGGCGGTCTTGCTGGGACTGAAAGACGGCGTTGTAAATCGTGAGGAGGAGCACGAGCCAGGTCTTTGCGAGGTACTGCCGGCCAGGGAAAGGTAGGTGAGGAAGTAGGAGCGGTCAGTGTCGATGTAGCGAGCATCGGCGCCGACCTGACCAGTGTTGGAACCTGAGAGGTCGACAATGGCTAAAGACATTATATCGTTCGGGCACAGCCGGCGACACAACGTGGGCGAGAGGGGAAGTCATGCTTGATTTCATCTCATTAGCCCAGCAATGCGCACCGAACGTCCACCCTACGACACTTCAGGCGGTCGTGAGGACTGAGTCCGGCTTCAATCCGTACGCGATCGGCGTCGTTGGTGGCCACCTTGTTCGCCAGCCCCATGACCGTGCTGAAGCCGTGGCGACGGCGAATGCGCTCGAAGCGCAAGGCATCAATTTCAGCATGGGGCTTGGACAGGTCAACAAGACCAATCTCGCCCGCTACGGACTGACCTACGAAACCGCCTTCGACCCGTGTGAAAACCTGCGCGCGGGCAGCGCTATCCTGCACGACTGCTATCAGCGGGCGGTCGCAGCAATGGGGCAGGGCGCACCGGCTTTACGTGCTGCTATCAGCTGCTACTACAGCGGCAATTTCACGCGCGGCGAGGCAGCCGAAGCCGGCGGTACAAGCTACGTACAACGCGTTGTTGCCAACGCTCAGACGGCGGCAGGTTCAACCAATGTCGTTCCTGCGATTCCCGTTGTAATGGACAGTCAGCCTGGAAGGCCAACGCACGCTGCAGCGGCCGACGCCAAAACCTTCCCCACGCACCGCGGCGGCCCCAAAGAACGACAGGATGCACAGCACCCGTCATGGGACGCATTCGGCGATTCCGCTTGCGACAACGACTGCAACTGACCTGAGCCGCGACGACGCGGCCTGATCTCAACCACGTGAAAGGAGAAGACATGAATCGCAATACGAAGCTCGCGATCATAAAATTAGTACCACTGAAAGGTTATTCATATCGCATATCGATGCGGCGGATCACAACCCATATGCGCCAGACGATGGCCCTCGGCATCGCAATCGGTCCGGAACTTGCATTCGCGGGTGGTGGACTCGATTCGGCGACGCAGGGCGCGACCACTTTCAAGATCTGGCTCTATTCGTTCCTCGGCGTCGTCGCGGCCTGCGTGCTGATGTGGAAAGGGGCGGAGTGCTGGGCCGATCGCGCGCACTGGAGTGAGTTTGTGACGATGTGCGGCAAGGTGGCGGCGGTGGGCTCGGTGGTCGGCGTGCTCGCACCGTATCTGTGGAACATGTTCAGCTGAGCACGCCATGTCGGATGAAAAAACCCGCTATCCCGGATTCAACGGCCTTGGCCGCACGGCGGCCATCTGGGGCGTTCCTTATATGGCGATGCTGGTTGTCGTCGTCGCGTCGATGTTTGTCGGCGTGCTGATTTCGTTCTTCGTCGGACCAGGCGGTCTGCTGTTTGTCTTTCTGGGCTTTCCGGTGCTGCTGTATTTCAAGCACATCTGCGAAACCGATGACCAGGGCCTGCGGATCATGTGGCTCGAACTGCGCTGCCGCTTCTACTTCTGGCAGTTGCGGGTCCGCGCGCGGCTAAATGCCGGGCGAGCCGCCCCGCGCTTCGGCAATACCGCTACGCTCGCGCCGCTGAGATACGGACGGCAACGCCGCGTCTACCGCGATTTCCTCAAACCGTTGTCCAGGGGTGAGCGCCGGCTGCGTGAACTCGATCCGGAGGCCTGATGCAAAGCAGACCCGCCGTCACCAGCGAAATCCTCGGCGCGATCGGCGCCGTGGAAGACTGGATTCCGAAGTACGGGCATCCGGTCACAAAACACGTACAGCACCTTGAGGGCAACCGGTTCATGGTGACGCTGGCCATGCGCGGCGTGCCATTCGAGGTGCACGAGAACGTCGCGATGGAGCGCATGTTCGATCGTGATACGGAAGCGTACAGCAAGCTGGGTCGCGACCTGGGTGGCCGCCTTGGCTATCACGCAACGTTCGTGCGCCAGCGCGTGAGTTTCGATCGCGTGTACCGGTTCAAACAACGCTTCCTGCAGTGGTTCGTACGCGAGTACATTGGGCGACGTTTCGGAGACGAAAAGTTCTTCGAGAACCGCTACTACCTGTCGCTGATTCTGAAATACGAGGAGTTCGATGACGGCCTGAAAGAAATCGGGTCTCTCGCCCAACAGGCACTGCTGCAGTTCGCCGAGTATGAAGCCGAGTTGCTTGAAGTGTACCAACGCAAGCACATGAACGGCACGAAGATGATGTTCTCGCCCTTGTACGGGCTCGTCAGCTATCTCATCAATGGGAAGACCGGTGATCTGCCGGTCGCAGCGGAACCCGGCACCGATGTCATTCCGTCGAGCCATCTGCATTTTGGTTACAACACGCTTGAGATCGCGGGAAACGACGTGCCGGCGTACCGGCGCGTTGCAACCTGCCTCGACCTTCGTAGTTGCCCGGAGAAGCCGGGCTGGGGCCAGCTCGACCCGGTGATTACGTTGAACATGGAATTCACGATTACGCATACGTTCAACTGCATGACGGGCTTCGAGTCAAACCGGACCATTGATTCGGCAATCAACAAGCTGGAGTCAGCCGGTGACAAGGCGAAGCATCAGGTCAAGGAATTGCGCGACGCACAGGGCTACGTGAACACAGGTGAACTGTCGTTCGGCGAGTATCACGGCGCGGCGGTTATCTACGGCGAAACAGCGAAAGAGGCGCTGGAGAATGCCGACAGGTTTGCGTCCCGTTCGCGCAACGAGTGTGGAGTTGAATGGTCGCCCGCGACGGGGTCTGCTCCGTTCACGTACTTCTCACAAGTCCCGGGTGCGCGAGTTAAACCGCGACCGAAAGTGCAGTCCTCGCGCAATTTTGCGGCGATGTACACGTGCCATGACTACTCGTCAGGCAAGGCGGAAGGTAACCCGATCGGTGACGGGTCGGCCGTCATCCCGTTTCGCTCGGATTCGGGCGTGTACAACTACAGCTCGCATGCGAGCCGGCTGGGGGACATCAATGTTTCGGAGAAGGTCGCCGGACATTTTGAAGCGAAAGGCACGACGGGCAGCGGCAAGTCTACGGTCGTCGTGGCGGCGACGGGCATGCTGTCCCGTTTCGATCCGATGCTGTACGTGCTGGACAAGGGACGGGGCTGGGAAGTGTTCATTCGTGCGATGGGTGGCGCCTATGTCTATCTGGAGAAAGGCAAGCCGACCGGATGGGCGCCGTTCGAGCTCGCCGACACACCAGACAATCGCGAATTCCTGTACGGACTCGTCGAACTGTGCGGCCGGAAGAACGGTGTCGACCATCAGGGTAAGCCAATCAGGATTGATCTGACGGCCGGCGAGAAGACTCATTGCCGCAACGCCGTCGACGCAGTAATGGGCGTCGATGACGTTCGGCTGCGTCGCTTCAGCCTGCTACTGGACAGCATTCCGGACGAAGGCGACGACGGCCTGCGCGCACGTCTGTCGATCTGGTGCAAGTCGGAAAACGGTCGGTTCTGGTGGGTATTCGATAACCCGCCCAATCTCTCCCTGAACATGAGCGAGCAACGCTGGATCGGTTTCGACGTTGAGGCGTTTCTTGTCGAGAACTACGAGCCGTCGGAGCCTGCATTTGCCTACCTGTTCCATCTCAAAAAACTGATGCGTCGGGAGGGCACCCTGATGCTGACGGTGATCGAAGAGTACTGGCTGCCGCTGCGCTTTCGCACGATCCGCGAGCAGATCGAAGAAACGCTGGCGAGCGGGCGTAAGGAAGGGGAATTCATGGGACTGATCACGCAACAGCCGGAACAGGCGCAGCGTGCGGCAGACCTGTTTCCCGCGCTGCGCAGTCTGGTCGCCACGAAGATCTGGCTGGCCGATCCGGCGGCCGAAGAAGAGGCCTATCTGCGCGACGGCATGACCCGCAAGGAGTTCAAGGAATTCAAAAAACTCACGCCACAGTCGCGGCGATTCCTGATCAAGCAGGGCAACCAGTCGGCCTTCGCCAGCTTTGACCTGACCGGGCTTGAGGACGCGATTGCGGTGTTTTCTGGCGATCGCGAGAACGCGCTGATCTGCGACGCGGTGCGCGCCGAGTTTGGCGACGATCCGGACGTCTGGCTGCCCGTCCATCTGTACCGCGTGTTCGAACGCAAGCTGCGCACGCGGCTCGCGGCGAAGCACGGCGCCGATGAGCGTTTGTGGTCCGCCGAACTGCAGCGTGGCCTCGAGCACAAACGTACCGAGCTTGCGCAGATTTATCCACCGGTTAATCAGCCGGTTGACGACGAAGTTTTTGCCTGATGTGCTGCAACCCAAGGAGGGAACGATGAACAGCACCGATGTCTATCCGGCCGTGCGCCGGCGGGTTGACCCAGCGATCTGGAACGTTCGCGAGGCACTGCGGGCACGATCAACGCGCGCCGGCATGAGCGCCTTTGCCTATCTGCCGGGAATTACACTTTGGCCTCGTCGCACGCTGGTCACGCTGCTGTGCGCCTGTGCGGTTTCGCAGGCTCACGCGCAGGGTGTGCCGACCATTTCGCCCGCGGAGCTCGCGCAGCAGATGGTGCAGGTCGAGCAGCTGATGCAGCAGGTCCAGAATCAGGAGGCCCAGTATCAGGCGCTGACTGGCAACAGCAGTTTCGGCAACATCATGAACGATGCATCGCTGCGCAACTACCTTCCGGAACAGTGGCAAAACATTTATGACCAGGCGAAGAACGGCGGTCTCTCTGGTATCAGTTCGTCGATGCGTTCGATCGAGCAGCAGGAAAGCATGACCGGCGCGAGCACGCCAGGTCAGCAGCGCTATTACGACACGCTCGCAGCCAACAAGGCGATGAACGAGCAGGCGTATAGCGCGATCATGGCGCGCTTTAACAACATCCAGTCGCTCATGCAGCAGTCGAATCTGACGCAGGATCCCGCGCAGAAGGCGGATCTGCAGAACCGCATGGCGGCCGAAGAGACGATGGTCACGAACGATCAGACGCGCTTGCAGCTCACCGCGGAGCTGCAGAAAACAGAGCTGCAGCTTGCCGAACAGCAGCGCGACCGTGAATTCGACAACGCATTCCTGGGGAAAACCAATGATCAATAAGACACTTCTCGGCTCAATCATCGCTTTGCTGGTCGCGATCGCCGGCTACCTCGGCTACCTCGCATGGGATCGTCACCAGCACAACCTGCAGGAAGAGCAACGGCAGCAACAGGATCTGAAGTTCGACGCGGCGTTTCTCGGCACGACGCCTGAGAAGCTTGCCGATGAGCGTAAGGCGAAGGGCATCAACGCTGCAAGCGACGATGCCGAAGCCAGCGCGGCCGGGCTCAAGTAATCCGGCTCGTCCATCAACCGCTGACCGAAGCAGGGGATATCCGTGGCAGACATCCAGCTTTTCACCTCAATGACCAAATCGTTCGATCAGAACGTGTTGAACACGATCTCGACCGGTTCGACCCGCACCATTTCGCTGATCTCGCCATTGATGGCTACCTGCTTCAGCATCTATGTCCTGTTGATCCTCTGGACATACTGGCAGGGGCGCAACGACGAGCCGATCAACGATTTCCTGATGCGCATGGCGACTTGGGCGGTCATCCTGACCTGCGGGATGAACATCCAGTTCTACAGCGAGTACGTCGTTCCGTTCTTTAATGGTCTTGGCGAGCAGCTGGCCGGCGCGCTGACCAATGGTAGCAACCCGGTGTCCGGCCTCGACAACCTGCTCAATGCATACATCCATGCAGCCCAGGCGATCTATGCGCAGGCGTCCGGTCTGAAGGTTATTGCGGCCATCTGGACCATCGCCCTGATGATCATTTTCGGTGGCCCGTTCATGGCGATAGCCATTGCATACATCATTCTGGCGAAGTTCGCGCTTGGGCTTTTGCTCGCACTCGGTCCGTTGTTCATCTCTGCGGCGCTCTTCCCACCATCGCGACAGTTCTTCTGGAACTGGGTCGGTCAATGCATGAACTACACCCTGCTGGTCGCGCTCTTCGCGGCTGCATGTGCACTCGAAGTCAATTTCGCGATGGGCGTGGTACCGCTGAACGGATCCCCCTCTCTCGCGCAGGTCATTGACCTGGACATCATGGGGCTGGCCTTCTGGGTTATATCGCTTAACCTGCCGGGTTTGGCTTCGTCTCTCGCGGGCGGTGTCGGTATCTCGACGATGGTGGGCAAGCTGGGTAGCGTCGCGAGATTTGCCGGTTCGCTTGGAAAAATGGGCGGTGGCGGATCGCCGAAGACCGGCGGTAGCTTGAGTGAGGCATAAAAATGATCAGGTTATTCAAGACGATCGCACGTTGGTGGCTTGTCGCGGCGGTGGTGGCAACGATCGGTGCGATGGTATCGATCAAGCTGTTTTACTAGATACCACTGAGTACGCGCTATTCGCTCAACCGAGAGGAGAATCGGAGACCATGAAATCTCCCGTCGCAATTTTGGTGATGGCCTTCGCACTGCAGGCGTGCAGCTCGGCGCCAAAGCCACCCGAGCCGACTGGTCAGTGGATGCCCGTCAATCAACCGTTGGCGCAGCAGTCGGCTCCTACGGAACCGAAGTGAGGAACAGGATGGCATCGACTATCAGGCAATGGTTTGCGTCGGCAACGCCCGCGCGCAAACGTAAGGGAAGCCCGGCAGAGTCGATCGCGGGAGCAGACGCGCCGGTGAGCGATGTTGAGTCGGGTGAGCGCGACGCGATCAGCTGGTACCTGAGACAGGCACAGGCCTTCGAGAAGTCGAAGGTCGAAGCAGCCGAAGAGAAGGCCCGTATCGCGGACCGGCGCTCGGTGCTCTCGGGAGTTGTCGCTCTCGCCGCTGTTTCTGGCATGGGGGCTTTAGGACTCCTAAAGCGGCCGAACCCACCCGCCGTGCTGCGAGTGGACTCGTCGACCGGTAAGGTCGACGTGCTGCCGACAACAGCCAACGGACACGTTACGTTTTCGGAGAAGACCGATCGCGCGGATCTGCACCGTTACGTTGAGCTACGCGAGAGCTATGACTGGGAGACGATTTCAGATACGCACGCCGCGGTGATGTTCATGAGCGACGACCACGAGAAGGAAGCCTATGACGGGCTGGTGCGCGGCCCGGCGGGCCCGCTCAAGCTGCTGAAGGATCAGGCGCGGATCATCGCACACGTCGGCTCGATCACTTTCGCGCCCGCCGCGCAGGTATTTTTCTCGCGTCAGCTGGTTCCGCTGAATCCCGCAGCGAAACGGCCGGATCCGACGTACTGGATTGCGACGATCGCATTCGAACGTGTGAACGTTCCGGAAAAGCAGGATCAGCAGGATCTCAACGCGGACGGTTTTCGCTGCACGAGCTACGAGGTCACGCGCGACTGGACCCGGGCGCCCGCCGATGCCGGGGCTACGTCGGGGTCGGCGTCGGGCTCTGCGGCAGCCGGAGGTGGAGCATGAAAGGACGAACGATCCGGATGTCAGCAGGCGCAGCGGCCGTGGCACTAAGCTTCGCGTTGGCGCCGACCCACGCGAGAGCGCTCGAAACGCCGCGCAGCTGCGGTTCAGACCCGCACATCCAGTGCGCGACCTACGATCCGGACCAGGCCTATCGTGTGGCGACCATGCCGGGGCGTGCGGTGATGATCCAGTTCGAGCCAGGCGAACACATCATCAACAGCGGCGAGGGCATTGGAGACGGCAAGGCCTGGCACGTGGCCATCAACGACAGTGGCGCGATGCTCAAACCGGGTGCGCCGCAGCCGGAAACCAATCTTCTGCTGGTCACCAACCGGCGCACCTATCCGCTCTCGCTTGTCGACGTGTCGGCCGCACAGCCGGCGACATGGATACTGCGTTTCGACTATCCGGACACGCGCGCCAGAGCGGCGAACGCGCAGTTGCGCCGGCAGGACGCGGTGAGCGCCGCGCTGGGCGGTCAGCAGGGCAATGGGCCAGCGGTTCCAGCATCGATCGTGAGCAGCGTGGGCGCTCCGAAATCCACGTCTGTGGTGTCAGTTCCCGCGGCCAATATCCAGTACATGATGCGCGGCGATTGTGCACTCGCGCCGACCGCGCTGTGGGACGACGGACGATTTACGTACTTCAAGTACTCAACCGCGCGTGACCTGCCGACGATCTTCACGAAGCTTCCCGACGGTGGCGAGGCGACGGCGAACTTCCATGTGGAGGGCGATACGGTCGTCGTGCACGAAGTGTCGAAGTCGTTTGTCATCCGCTACGGTCAGTCGGTGCTGGGTATCCGCAACGACGGCTATTCGCCTGATGGTCATTACAACCGTGCGGGCTCGTCGGTACCGGGCAGCGCGCGCATCGCGCGTGACCATACCGATGCATCGACGAACTGATCAGGGAGCGAACAGGGTATGACTGAACGAAACGAAATGGAGCATGCGGCATCGACCGACGTCGGCCCGCAGCCTTCGCTCGACCTGCCGGGCCGTCGGAAAACGCGCGTGGGCAAGCTGCGACTGGTGCTGGTCGCGATCGCCGTGATTGCGCTGGGTGCATCGGGCGTGACGATCTATCTGCAGCGCCTGTTCCAGCAGCATCAGGACGCGAAACAGGCGGCGTTGACAAAACCGAAAGACAGCGGCGCGAGTGACGCCGGTGCGGATCTGGAGACGCAGAAGGAACGTATCAAACGCGCGGAAGACCAGGCCCGTGCAGCGTCGGAGGCTGCGGCCGCCGCTGCAGCGAATTCCCAGCTCGCGACGCCGGCCGGCGCGGCATCGCAGACGGGTGGTACAAGGAATGGACAGGCGGTGACCGTGAGCAACCAGCCGCGGCCGCTTACGCCGGCCGAGCGCCGCCTGCAGGGCAGCGTGCTCGTCGCGGGCAGGGACAATGAGGGCAACAACGATTCCGGCCAGAGGAAAGACGGTCCGGTGGCATCAAATGAAGCCACTGGCGACAGTGACAGTGGCAGCACTGGAGCGGTCGGCCACGATGCCGGTGGTCTGGCAGGTCTGGCGAAGTCGATGGGCATGTCAGCGCTGCGCGGCGGCAGTGCAGGCGGTGCGCCCAGCTCAACCAGCAAGGCGGACGCGGGCGACGGCAAGGGCTCCGCGATCGACCAGTCGTTGCAGCCATCGAAGCTGCAGCCGATGCAGGCCTCGTTCCGGCCGAACCGGCACTACCTGCTCAGTCGCAACACGATGATCCGCTGTGGTCAGTCGACGGCGATCCGTACTGACCGGCCGGGCCTGATCGGGTGCCCGATCGCGCAGGACGTGTGGTCCGACGATGGCACGACGCTGCTCGTTCGCAAGGGTGCGATGGCGAAGGGCGAGCAGCGCGATGCGGTGATCCAGGGGCAGGGCGTGATCGGCGCGATCTGGGACGAGATTGACGACGGCGACGTACGCATTCCACTGAACTCGCCGGCTACCGATCCGCTGGGCGCCGCAGGCATTCCAGCCTATGTTGACGAGCACTTCTGGCTGCGGTTCAAGGGCGCGCTGATGGTCAGCCTGATTGGCGACTTCGGCCAGGCGCTCGCGAACAAGGCAACCGGGTCTGGCCAGCAGATCACGTTCTCCAACAGTTCGAACGCCACACAGGACGTGGCCGCGGAAACGCTGCGTAGCACCATCAACATCCCGCCGACGGCGTATTCGAACCAGGGCTCGGTCATCAATATCTTTGTGGCGCGCGACATTGACCTGAGCGGCGTGTACGAGAACGTCGACGCGCAGGGCGAGCCGGTTGGCCAGAGCGGACAGCAATGAGGAACGGATCCATGAACCTGAAAGTCACCTACCCGGACGATTTCCCCCTGCACGGCCTCGATCGCGACATGTTCGAAACGAAACTACGGAGCGCACTGCGCTTCTGTTTCTACGGCAACACGGTCCGGCAACTGGCCGAGCGGGTCGATGCACGGCGTGCGCACATGGTTCCCGATGCCTTGCCGCTGCGTCAGATCGCCGACGAGCACGCGTTCGAGGATTGCATGGCGCTCGATGGGTGCCGGATCGACGACATGTCAGCGCCGCTGCGACGCAACCTGCTGCGTAGTGTCGGGGCGCGTATCGGGCTGACGATCTCGGAATGGAGCGACAACGCCTTGCCGTCGCTCGATGAGCAGGTCAATCACGCGGCCGCTCACGCAACGGAAGTGCACGCAACTAACCGTCAACCCATCGAGACACCACCGATTCACGATCGCCAGGCGCCATTCACATCGCGCATCTGGCTTGTAACTGGGCTATGCGCAACTGTGGCAATCGGCGGTGCGGGCTGGAAATTGACCAGGCCGGCCGCGCCCCTGAGCGCAACCGTGGTTTCCACGTCGCCGGCGCAAACGCTCCGCGAGCTTGCCAGCAGCGTGCCGGACGATCACCGCCCATATCGCGTGTCAGTGCAGATCGAGCCGCAGGATTCGGGCACTACGCCTCGTTGATCGCGCGCCGTGACGTACCGATGTGACCCAAACCAAAAAGGAGTGCGAATGACTGCAATCGTAATCGATGTGATCGAGAAGGGCACGATCGCCCGCAGTTTCCTCAAGCAGATGGGCATCTCGAACTTCTTCGACGGGAGTCTTACCGAGGTTGCGATCAACCGTCCCGGTGAGATCTGGACGCAGGGGAGTGCTGGATGGCGACGACACGATGCGCCGGCCTGCTCGCTCGATGCGTGCTTCAAGCTCGCGAACGCCTTGACGGTGATGAAGGGCGGCAAGTTTTCCACAAAAGAGCCGATTCATCCGGTGGTCCTGCCCGAGGGCCAGCGCGGGCACGTGCTGATGCAACCGGCCTGCGAGCAGGACACGATCTCCATCACGATCCGCATCCCGTCTGACGTCCGTTTCTCGGTTGCCGAGTATGAGCGCAACGGCTGGTTCGAGGGCTATCGGGACGTGTCGCCACGTCGCGACATGTCGGTATCACTTGATCTGCGGCCGTTCGAGCTTGAGATGCTCGAGGCGAAAGGTCAGCGCAATGTCACGCGCATGCTCGAACTCGCTGTCGCCAACCGGCTGAACATTGTGCTCGCCGGCGGCACCGGCTCGGGCAAGACCACGCTGAACAAGGCGCTCTCGGACCTCGTACCGTCCGATGAACGGATCGGCACGATCGAGGACACGCCGGAGCTGTCGCTGCCGAACCACCCCAACCGCGTACACCTGTTTTTCAGCGACACGCTGCCGGCGAAGGAACTGGTGCGCTCCACGCTGCGCATGAAGTTCGACCGCGTGTTCCTCGCCGAGTTGCGCGGCGACGAGACGTGGGACTACATGACGCTGCTGAACACGGGCACGCCCGGCGGTATCACAACTGTGCATTGCAACGATGCGCGTTCGGCACCGTCGCGCATCGCGACGCTGATCAAGCAGAGCACGGTCGGCCAGACGCTCGACTGGCAATTCATCATGGAACAGGTGCGCGTAACGGTTGATCTGGTTCTGTTTATGCGCAACAAGCGGCTGACCGAGATCTGGTACGACCCGATCGGCAAGGCGCAACTGTTGGGGTGTGTCTCATGAGCGCCGATGCCACGGCGCAGTTGATCGAACAGATCGTAATCAGCCTGTGCGGTGCGCTCGCCGTTTTCCTGTCGCAGGACCGGCGTGTGCACTGGCGGCGCTGGGCCTGCATCTTCGGGCTGGCCGCACAGCCTTTCTGGTTCGACATGGCGTGGCGTGCGCATCAATACGGCGTGCTCGCGCTGTGCCTTGTCTACGCGGTGTCGTGGGCGCGGGGCTTCACTGCGCACTGGCTCGTTCGCAGGGAGGACCGTTTATGAACTTCGCGATCAGCGATATCGAGGCGGCGATCGGGGAATGGCGCATGCGTTCGCCGTCAGACGAAGCGTTTGCTGGCAGCACTGAGGCCCGCGCGCTGGCGCGGCTCTACGGCGCCATGATCGTGCACGGTCGCGAGGGTGTTCCCGACGCCGGGTTGGACGACGCGCAGCGCGACGCCCTGCGGATCCTGTGCGCCGATCCATCCGGAGAGTTCCCGCAATGAAGGCAGATCTTCCGGTTCCCGCGATCGCCGATGCCGCGGACGCGAACGATGACAGCCAGTGCAAATGGCGACCGTCCGGCGACTTTGCGCTGGTCCACCCGTCGGGCTGGATGATCGCGCGGTACTCAGTCTACGACGAGTGGCGCTACCTGCTGTGGGAGCCGATCGATCGCTGTACGGCGGCCAGCAGCAACCAGTTCCACGGACCCTTCAGTAACGTTCGCGACGCGATGCGCCTGCATCGCGACCTGAGCGCGCATCTGCAACAACAGGAGATGGCCGCATGACAACGCATCTGAAATTCCCTATCGGCGAGAAGTGGATCTGCATCGAGGGCGGCAACGGCTATGCGCCGGATCACCCTGATCGCGTGACGTTTGCGGTGCGCGACGTCAAGGCGAACGGCAAACCGGGCTGCCGTGTCGCCGCTTACTTTTCGGTCCGTCGACGCACGGTGCTGGAAATCGGGCTGCGGCTGTTCGAGATCGCCGGGCGCATGACGCCGGAAACAACCTGGCAGAACGGCGAGACGGTGGGCGAGACCGGCCAGCCGCCGCTGACGTTCACCTTCGCAGAGGTCGATCGCGCGGTGCTGGACCGGCTCCTTGCTGACAAACCGCTCAATTTTGCCCGCCATGCCTATGCGAGCGCTGAGCGCCTGCGTGCCCGCATGCCGATCCTGCGCGCAGCGCGTGCTCGAAAACTGCGACGACGAGACGGCCGCAGGCCTGCACGTGCTGGTCGCGGCCGCCGATCAGGCCGGCGGGTTCCCCGCGAAGCCGATCGTCGGATTTGACGCGGCCGAATCCAGGTCGATAGCGACGCAGCCACCCACTGAGGACCGACCATGCCAAAACCCCTTCGAATTCTGATCCCCGTCGTGGTCTTCCTGCTGATCCTGTGCGGCTTCGCGTTCCTCGGCCAGTTCGCCGGCGGCCAGCTTTTCGCGAAGATGCAGAAGCTGCCGCAGGGCAGCGTGGGCGTGTTCACGCTGTACGACTACTGGCGTGCCTACGGCGATGTGCCTGCGGTGGTGCGAGCGCTCAAGGTGTGCTCGCTGCTGTCGGTCGTCATCACCGGCCTGCCAGTGGTCGTGATCACGATGGCGCTCGTGTCGGGCCGCAAGCGCCTCGCGCAGTTTGGCGAGGCCCGCTTCGCAACCCGAAACGACATTGTGAAAGCCGGCCTGCTGGAGAGGAAATCGCCATGACCACTTCACAACACCTGTATCCGCCGTTCATTGTCGGCAAGTACAAGGGTGAATACCTGAAATATTACGGCCAGGATTTCCTGATGGCGGCCGCCGGCACCCGCTCCGGCAAAGGCACGTCGCTCGTGATCCCGAATCTTCTCACCTATCCCGATTCGGCCGTGGTCGAGGACATCAAGGAAGAGAACTACCTGTATACGTCCGGCTACCGGCGGGCGTGCGGTCACGAAACCTATCTGTGGGCGCCGTTCTCGGAAGACGGCCGCTCGCACGCGTACAACCCGCTCGAATACATCCAGCGCCGTGCGCCCTACACGCGCGTGGGCGACGTGATGACGATCGGCGAACACCTGTATCCGTCGAACGTCGACGCGCGCCTGAAGTACTGGAACGACAACGCACGCAACCTGTTCATCGGGATCGTGCTGTATCTGCTGGAAACGCCCTCGCTGCCGTGCACGTTCGGCGAGGTGCTGAGGCAGGCTTCAGGCAAGGGCAGGGCGATCCGTGAACACATCTCGTCGATCGTCAGCACGCGCGCCGATGCAGCGCATGCGACTGAGGGGCTGCCGGCGCTCACGTTCGAATGTCTCGACGCGCTGAACCGCTTCCTGTCGCAGTCGAAGGAAGCCTTCGCGAACATCGTATCGACGATGACCGCGCCGCTGAACGTCTTCAGCAATCCGGTTGTCGACGCGGCAACCAGCCGCTCGGACTTCGATCTGGCCGATGTGCGCAAAAAGCGCATGTCGATCTATGTGGGCATCAAGCCGGGCGACCTGAAGGCCGGCGCGCTGCTGGTCAATCTTTTTTTCTCGCAGCTGATCGACCTGAACACGCGCGAGCTGCCTGCCGAGAATCCTGCACTCAAATACCAGTGCGCACTGATCCTGGACGAGTTTGCAGCGCCCGGCAAGATCGACATCATCGATACGGCCAACCCGTTCATCGCGGGCTACAACCTCAGACTGATGCTGATCTTCCAGGGCATGTCCCAGATCGAGGATCCGAAGCTGTACGGCAAGCACGGCGCCGAAACGCTGGCGATCAACTGCAAGATGCGCAGCCTGTATGCGCCGCGTACGGTCAAGGAATCGGAAGAGTACTCGAAGATGCTGGGGACCTTCACGTACATGGCGCGCTCGCGTAACCGCAGTCGCGGGCGGAGTTCGTCGACGAGCACCAATGAGTCGGAGCACGGCAGGGCACTGATGATGCCGCAGGAGCTGCGGGCGCTGAAGCACAACAAACAGATCATCACGATGGAGGGGTGCGAGCCGATCCTGTGCGAGAAGGCATTTTTCTATGAAGACGCCGAACTCGTTGACCGGCTCGTGCAGCAGAGCCCCTATCTGCAGGCGGTGATGGCGAAGCTGGAGAAGACCAATCGCCGGCGCGCCTGGTTCGGTTTCGGTCCGAAGTTTCCCAATGAAGTACAGATGAAACACGCCGCGTTCGTCGCGCGTGAACTGTGTGCACCAGTGCCAAAGATCGACGTCGAGCAGTGGTGGCACACGCAGAACGCGGCCCGCCGCGCACAGCAGGCTGCCGCGGCCGCAGACGCCGCTCGACAGTCGGTCGGTCAGGCGCGTGACGTCCGTGAGCACGAAATCGGAGTACTCGCGCCTGTCCAACTGGCCAACCGCAACAGCATCCGCGTATCGCTGTTCCAGTTGATGCCTTATCTGCGAGAAGTCCTGCCGGACGCGGCGGCCGCCGTGTCGGCGCAAACCGCAGCACCTCAATCACACCCTGAACCGCAAGGAGTGACCGTATGAACGAGATTGAATTCCCCGCCGACCGGATCGACTACCGCGAACGCGACGCGGCCAATGCCGACGATGCGTCGACCATTCGTGCGCGCGTCACGCCGCCGGCGAACGAGCCGGACGCGGGCTCGGTGCCCGGCAGTCCGGAAACGCCGGTCGATGACGCAACCGGAGGGCGCCTGAAGAAGATCCGCGCGGCCGATCGGGAGGAGGTCGAGAAGCTGCTCAAGCGCGACTTATCGACCAACTCAGCGACCAACTCAGCTACCAGCACAGCCACCGACGAGGCGGTGAAGCCGGCCGCCGGCACCGGCAAGCCGCTCGGGAAGAAGGGCGATGGACCGGAGAACGCCATCCGCCCGAAACCAGTTTTCGAGAAGACCGGCTATGACGTGCCGAAGTCGGTCAGTAACCGCTATGTGGCGCATGAGGGCAAGTTTCTCGATCGCAAAAGCGAGACGGTGCACTTCGAGGACAAGGGCCGCTCGCTGTCGACGGCCAGTGAAGACCGCGAGGTGATCGCACACATGGTCGAAGTGGCGAAGGCGAAGAACTGGGATGAGCTGCAGCTCAAGGGTAGCGAGGAATTCCGGCGGCAGGCGTGGATTGCCGCCGAGCTCGCCGGCGTGCCGACGCGTGGCTTCAAACCTGGGGCGCAGGACCGGGCGGCTCTGACCGCCGCGCGTGAGGCGATGCGTATCGGGGCTGGCGAGGGATCGAATGATGTGGACAAGGCGCGCACGAATGAGATGGGGGCCGCAGACGCCGCAGGGCAAAAGCAGCCCGCGGCGCCGGAGCCAGCGAAAACGGCCACAACAGGGCGGGAAGACGCCGCACCCGGCGGCCGGGCGAACGCCGCGCTGCCGTCTGCGGCTGCACCGGCGAGTCCCGTTCAGGGCACGCCAACGCCGGCCAGTGTCACGGCGGGGGTACTGGTGGCACACGGGCCCGCTCCGTTCAACCACGACGACAAGCAGAACGCCAGCTACTACGCGACCGTGCGGACAGAGGATGGCGAGCGCATCGTGTGGGGGCTGGACCTCGAACGCGCGATCGGCGAAAGCGGTGTGCAGCCCGGTCAGCGGATCGAGCTGGAAAAGGGCGGCAGCAAGACGGTAACAGCGCAGCAGCGCCAGTTCGACGAGAAGGGTACCGAACTCGCTCCGAAGACGGTGACGAGCCGGCGCAACGAGTGGCTGGTGTTTTCGCCCGATGTGCCGGGCCTGCCCACGCGCGAGCAGCGCGAAGCGCTGGCCAGTGTGCGCCGCGAAACCGATGAGCGCCGACAGATCAATGAGGCACGCGAGCGGTTCCTGAGCGGAGACTGGAAATACTCGAAGGAACAGCAGAAGACGCTCGATGAAGCACGCGAGCGCATCAAGGCGCAGGCCGCGCGCGAGGTGCTGCGTGACGAGATCAAGGGTCTGCCGGAGCAGCAGCAGGAGAAGCTGATGGGGGAGTTCGAAAGCGCCGTGGCCGAGGCGCGCGCAGCTAACCGGCCACTGGACGTGCCCATGCCTCAGGTAAGCGAAGCAACGATCGAGGCCGTGCGCGAGCAGATCGAGCGGGAGCAGCGCGGCCAGGCTCACGCAGCACAGCAGGCCACCCAACAGGCGACGGCGGAGCGCGGACAGGACCCGCAGTCGCAGACCGCCGAACACGATGGGCCGACGCTCGAATTGGAACCATAAGGCGGCGGGCAACGCCGGGCGGCCGCGATCGCCTCGCGACCGTCATCGTCAAGTCGAACAACAGGAGCAAACCATCATGAAGATCGCTGTAATCAACTTCTCGGGTAACGTTGGCAAGAGCACCGTTGCACATCACCTTCTCGCGCCACGGCTCGAGGGTGCCCAGGTGATTCCGGTCGAGTCGATCAACTCGGACGACAGCGAAAAAGGATCGGCGATGCGTGGGAAGGAGTTTGGGGAACTGCAGGACAAACTCATGACCTTGCGGCATGCCGTGGTCGATATCGGGGCATCGAATGTTGAAGACTTTGTCTTGCTGATGCGTGACTATCACGGTTCTCACGAAGACTTCGATGCCTTCGTCGTACCGACCGTTCCTGCGCTTAAACAACAGGTCGACACAATTTCGACATTGCGCGCACTCACCGGAGAAATCGGTGTGCCGGCAAACCGCATTCGCATCGTGTTTAACACGGTCAACCCGAAAGACGACGTGTCAAAGATTTTCTCTAAAATTTTCGACTACTACGCGGAAAACCGCAATTTCGTCTTGAATCGCGAAGCGGTGATGTATGAGAACCCTATCTACGAAAAGATCAAGGCTTTCGATCGCTCCATCGTCGATATTCGCAACGATCCGACCGACTATGTCGCGATGAACGCCGAAGCAATGGAGAGCGGGGAGCCCGAGGAACATCTTGCACAGATTCGTCAACTGGTTGCAATCAAACGTCTGGCCACACGGGTAACGACCGAACTGGACGCAGTCTTCAAACTTGTGGTGCATTGATGGGTGCATCGGACGATTCGATCCGCGAGGAACTGATCGGCGCAGTACTGGGTGAGCTATCGCTGCTACGACGGGACGTGAAGGGTCTGTCCCAACTGCTCGATACCACGGGTAAGCAGTTCAAGGACGACGGTGAACTTACGCTGCTGCGCTTCACATCCCGCTACGAGCAGTTCCTCAACCAGTTCACAGCATCGAGCACCGATGTGCTGGCCGAAGCGGGACGGTTTTCAGAGGCCCGCGATCAACTGCTTGGCGAGATCTCGCTCAGGCAGTACGACGAAGCCAACGGACGAAGCCGCGATCTGCTGCGCGAGGTCTTGCGCGAAGAGCGCGGCCGCGGTCGTGTTATCGGCCGAATCGAACTGACCGCATGGACCGTATGCGCCACGCTTGGCTCCGCGGCGCTCACAGTCGGAGCCCTTGCGGCACTGCGCCTTCTGGCCACCTGACAGGAGATCTCATGAAACGACTGATCGCAATATTAATTTGCGGCGCGTTCGTCACCCAGACGGTGGCGCTGGCCGACGACGACAACCCGTCCGCCTGCGGTGCCGTCCTGTGTCTCGCCGGCCTGATCGCCGGTGGAAGTGCCGGCGGGGACTGCAAAAACTATATGATGGGTTACTTTTCCATCGTGAAATTTCACCACGGTCACTTCGATGAGACCGGCACATCGAATGCCCGTAGCGATTTCACGAACCAGTGCCAGAGCGTTGGACCGGATACGAAGAAAGGTGTGAACGACAGGTATGGAAACGTTCAATCTGGACCGTGACGCGCAGCCGCTCTCTCAGGGTAGGGGTAAGGATTCGTGCTATTTTGCGTAACATCGCCCGGCAAGGCTTGTTGCTCACCAGACCCCTATTGCGAGAGGTAGACCTCGACCGACCGCAATATATCGATCACGTCTGCGGCACCCACGAAATCAAAGAGAACCGGCCCGGTCAGGTTGGGCGTAATCTCATACACGGTTCCCATCGGGTTCTTCGCGGCAGCATTGCCGTTGTGGGCCAGATGCTTCGCCAAGCGTTTCTTACCATCGTCGGTGATATTGAACGTGTTGCCGTGGGCGATGCCATTGCGCAAGTGATAGACCAATTCAAGGATCGGTGCCCGGTCAAAGTACCGGTGATCGCCGAGTTCATCCCCCAGCATCAATAGCGCGCCCATAGCCCAAGTGCGAAGAAAGTGCCTTTGGAGGTCTTGATCCTCGCGAAGCAAGTCGAGATAGAACCGGAGATCGAGAGTGTGAAACGTGCCGTCCTTTCGATTGATCTCCCCCGTCTGACTTCCGCCCAAAACCTTCGCGGGCGGCAGCGAATTCATAGACAGCGGATTGACGGCAACGAAGTGTGCTACCAGGGGTCCCCTCAGGATTCGGATTTTTGCGTACGCCAGCGAGCTGGAAAGCCTTACGGCGCAAGGCTCGGTACCTATTATGCATTCGGCAATTAGACGGCCTTTTGTCGCCGCGGCTAAATTATTGATTCGCTTGATTGTGCGGCGCGGCTATGGTGCTTAAAAAGCCGAATCCTGAGGGGACCCCGTGAGACGCCTGACAGATTGATATCCGCTTGTCTGGTCTAAGTTTCAGGCGCTTAGCGCCTGATTGAACGGTTGCGCGTCAGCTCGCCGACCAACCGTGGGCTCCGTTCGACGCTCGAGCGACGCCTTGCGCTTTTCTTCAGCGTTCGCGATGAAGTCGGACAGTTCGCGCTCCATGGCTGAATCTTTGGCGCCCGGCTTCCACGTCGCAGCTCCGTGCCGCCGGCGCGTGGTCCGAGTAAGTGCTAACGCTGCCATCGCAGCCTTTGCACATTCGTATTCAACCTGGCCACAAAGGTCGATCGGCTCACCGAATTCGCGGAACGCTTCCACATACTCCCGCGCGGCGTACACCGTTGCCGGGTACTCGCGCAGCTCAGAGATAACTTTGCGGCTCAGGACGTGCCAGTGAAGCTTGTCTGGATAGGCAAAGACGGGGATGGACACGCCCTTGCTGGCTTCGCGGCTCATAGGGCCGACCGGCTCCGATGCCGCCCAAGCGGCCTTATGCATCATTGTCCGACAGGTTCGAGCGTAGCTTTCCAGCGATAACGCAAGTTCCAATGCAGTGTCGCGTCGCTGACGCTTGCGCTCTCTGGCATCCCTTGCTGAGATCCACGCGAGCGTTATGACAGAGCCGACTGCCCCTGACGCCAGCGCCAAAATCATCGGAGTGTTCCAGCCAAGTCGCTGGAGATATTCAAGCCATTCCTGCTGCATACGATGCGCCTCGGAGAAAGAGGTGCATAGAGTATAAGCAATCGTTTGCGGAGTATTCAGAGCAAAAAATGCGGTGTGTGTTTTCGCCACAAACGCTTGAATGGGGAGGTGCGCATCTTGACAGACCGTGCCGAACCAGGGCACTCGTCGGCCCAACACCAGGAGAGGGGGCGTCAAAAGTTTCAGGCCGGTTCGCTTCTTAAGCGGACGGGTAGCGACGTTCGTCCGAACGAAGGCAATGTGTCCGCGTGCTGCCGCTCTTGGCAAGCTAGCACCGTTCGATCGCTAGACGATCGGCAAGGTTCGGCCAGATTCGGCCATTGGTCCGGCCATCCGCGCAGACATTCGAACGGCGGCTTTGCCGCAGACACCGGTCAGGCGAAGCGCAACGTCTGGCATCGAGAGTTACGCATCGCACTCAGCGCGCCGCGCGCCTGACGTGCAATCTCGCGGTTTCGGTAAATAGTCGACTTGATATCGTTCGGTACGTAAGCCAATGAGTTCATCCCGCACGCGCAGATGTTCGGGGTGGGTTCCGTAAGCCTCCAGTGATTCCCTGCTTTCGAACTCTGAATACAGGACAACGTCGCACGCGTAATCGATACCGGTGATGTCTAAGCCGATCTCCAGCTTGATCATCCCGGGGATCCTGCCATTCAGACCTTCAAATGCTTGCTTGATCAGACGCGCCGATTCGGCTTTTTTCTTAGGGGACTCGCCTCGGACTTTCCACATCACGATGTGTCTTATCATAAGAGCTCCTTTACCTAGTCCGCGAAATGATTTCAGAGAGGCCGTAGCCATCGTTCAGACTACAAATTGCAGCTTTTTGCGTTCTCACCCTGCGCAATCATTTGATGACCACCATGGTGCTCCTACCGCCGTTGCATATCCATGCAACGCACTTCGTAGTGCCCGAGGAAATCGGCCAGGTTGATTGACCACCCAATTCCGATACAGACGCGGGAGTCCAGCGCTCGGGCTTAAAGACAAGCCCGGGGGAGTCTTACTGTCCGGCAGCCTTGATGGTCAAGGCATTTTCCACGGAAGTCACACCAGTCACCGCCTGTGCGACATGGAAGGCCGCGTCGCTCTGGTCCTGTTGTGGTACAGAACCGAGCAGGGTGACGGCGCCGCTACGTGCGCGCACATTGATCCGCGTCACATCGACGGATTTGTCTTTCGCAAGCGCGTAGCGCACAGCCTTTTCAAGCATACGGTCTGCTTTTCGCTGGGCTTTCAACGCAGCCTTCTCGGCCGTTTTATCGGCGGTGGAGGACGGCTCCGGCGCTGCAGAGACTGGCACGGCAGCGGAAGAAGGTGCAACCGCTTGCTGTGCGTGGACGTCCAGCGTAAGGAGTGCCAGTGCGGCCCCTGCGGTCAATGCAAATTGATGTAAATTCATGATCGCGCCGTGTAATTTGGGGTTAAATGGATGCCACGGATTTAGAACATCACGCGAATGCCGACGTTGCCGCCGAATGTCGTGCCGGGCGGCAGGCCTGCGCCTGCGGCGGCACTACCAATATTTCCTTGAAGGCCACCGACGCCACTGCCGGCACTCTCCACGGTCAGGCCAGATCCCAGACATTGGCCGTTTGCCGAGCATTTGTTGTTGACGAGGCCAACCTGCGCATACAGTGCAGTACGTTTCGAAAGGAAGTACTGCATGCCGAGCGCCGCCGTGATCGAGTGGCTACCTGAATGTACGCGGTCCTGTTGATAGTAGACGCCCCCGTTCAGATCGAGGTATGGGAGTACGAACCAGTCTGCGCCACCGCTGTAGACGTTGACGCTGGTGTCGGTGGACGAGTTGGTGACCGGTGCGCTGTTCGCCTTGAAGTTCGTGAATGCCGCCTTGACCGTCAAGCCACCGAATTTATAGCTGGCGCCGGCCGTATAGGCCCGCACGTTGGCCGGGTAGAGTCCACCAACCGAGGCGAGGCTGGCGTCAGCCGCATTGTTGACGCTGATGTAGGCCGCACCCGCGAGAAACGTGCCGTTCGTGTACTTCGCGCTTACTGACCAGGATCGTCCATTCTGGAAGTTGCCCGCGACACCGCCGAAACCGAACAAACCAGCGAACTGGAATCCTGAAATATCGGGCGACGTGTAGGAGACCGCATTCGGCATGAAGAGCGCCGCGATCAGCGAATTGTCGATCATCGGCGTCACCATGCTACCGAATTCGCTGAAGCCCCGCGGGTCGAGTTCGTACACGGTAAGGAAGAACGGTGAAAATTGCAGACCCGCCGTAACGGTCCCGAAGCGACTGGACAGCCCCACCTCGGCGGTACGGTTGAAGAGCCCGTTGTTCGCGCCCGGGTTATCGTATCCGCCATTGGCAAGGCTGATGCCACTTTCGAGCTTGAAGGTCGCCTTGAGTCCACCCCCGAGGTCTTCCGAGCCACTAAGGCCCCAAATCGACGGCGAATAGCCGGAGTTTGTCATTGAGAACTGATGCCCGGTACCCTTTGAATCGTTTAAACCTGGCGTCGTATGACTCAGATACATCACACCGGCATCGGCAATGCCATACAGTGTCACGCTGCCCTGCGCATGCGCAGCACCCGCCACACATAATACCGAAGCCACGACAGTGGACCTGATCGTCATTTTGTAGTGCGATTTACTAGCCATATTTTCGTCTCCTGTATTTCGCCGTGTATTCTTGGGCTTGTCTTGCAAACTGCACCCTTAAGTTCCGGCTCGTCTTTAGAATATTGGTATTTCGCACCAGTAACGCCGGCACTATGCAATCCATTCCAGATCCAGTCTCGAAGCCGGCTCAGTAGTGTTCATCTCGCCCATGAAGTGCAATCAGCGTGGCCACCGCTGCCACAATTGCCAGCGGGCCACTTCCACTGATGACCGTTGTTGCGGACTTTCCCAAGGCAAGCAATTGATCTGCTACGGCTGGTCCCATGACGCCGCCCAGCCGCCCAGCCGCGCTGCGGCGACTGCACCACCTATACCTGTGCCCCGACCAGAGAACGGGTAGCGTGACGATGCAATCGCGTAAATGACTGATTGAGTACCGATGGAAGTGATGCCAAGCAGAGTGGTGAAAACGGCCAGCCCGAGCGGGCTGAACGAATTTGCCAGGCCAGTCAGTCCGGCGAAGATGAGTGCAAAGACGCCGAGTACCACCGCCCGCTTCGGAAACGCATCAAGAAAAAATCCCACTACAATAGTTCCCACAGCACCACCCAGATTGAAACAAACCTGCGTTATCGAGGCCTGAGCATGTGAAAGACCACGCCCCATGCTCAGCGTGGGCATCCAACTAACCATGATGTAGAAAATGATCAACGTGCAGGCAATAGCCGCCCAGATCGAAATGGTCGTTACCCCACGCCCCTGACCAAAAGGCGCCTCATAAATTGAACTGTGTTTGGATTCATCCGTGTGAGTGACACTCCGTCCACTCGATGCCGGAATCAATACCAAAGCCAAGGGGATAAGCACGAGCGGCAGGAGGCCGCCGACATAGAAAACGTTGTGCCACCCTCTGGTACCGGCGCTCAGTGATGCAACAAACGCTATGGACGCGCCACCGAGTGGGTTTCCGGCATACATGGCACTAACCGCCGTACCCCGGCGCTCGGCCGATACAGCCTCGCTGGACAACGCCATAAGATTGGGCATCGCACCACCCAGTCCCAAGCCCGTCAGCAGACGAACCACAACAAGACTCGAGTAGTCCCAGACTTGGGTCGTTGCGAGGGAAAATAGTCCGAAAACTGCCATGGAAAACAGCAAGACGTTTTTGCGGCCGAAGATATCGGTCAGGCGCCCTCCGATGAGAGCGCCTGGCAGCATACCAAGCACGCTGGACCCAAAGATTATTCCCATCTGTGAAGCGGACAGCTGCAGCTCTCGTGCAATCTGGGGGGCAGTAACGCCGATGGACTGAACGTCTTCAAACATCGCTATCAAGACACACAACACGAGGATTGCGAGACCATTCGAGCGCTGCCAAGTTCTAGCACCGGCTGTCAAGTTGGAAGCGCTACTCTCCATCATAAAATCTCCGTTATTTAGGCATGCTATGTTTCGTTGCATGACGAAATACTACGGGCGGGCGGTCTTCGTGGGCGGGGGAAGAAAAAAAATCACATACGTGATCATCCCACGATAGGACGTGCGCCTTCGAAGGCGTTTTGCAGTAGCAGACGGATCTCTCCGCGTTGCGACTCGCTGACCACTCTAGGGTTCCATTATGGGTCGCTCACCGCGATATCGGCTGCCCGATCCAGGTCAGCCTCCGCCATCCCGATTTCGCGCAGCGCCACCGGTGCTACGTGCGGTAAATCATTCATGTTGAGGGACCGGCTTTTCCCACTCGCATCTCGGAATTAGCCGACGGCCTTACCATCGTCGCTCACGCGAGTCAGGGCAAGTTGTGCTGTGAGTCAGTCTATTTGACATCGGTGCCGGGGTGATCGACTGACTATTCGTCACCGACGTCATGCCATTCACCCCCTGCGCAATACGCAGGGCACCCACTTGTACTGCCGCAGATTGATTCCGGCAACGTTCCCATCAAAGCGGCGGCGCAGACTGCGCGGACTGTCGGCCTCTAGTACCGCCATCGCGATTCGCGTCTGATATTGGGACGTCTACGCGAGTAAATGCCCCTGTCGACTAGCCCAGTGGCCCCCAGAAAGTCTCGCCATCATAGGTATCGGAGAGCGCGTCCAGAGTCTCGGGCCATACGCCGGGAACAACCCGGCGACGGTTGGCGGGCTTGCGTACCTGCCCATTCCAGCCGACTTGCTCCATGTAGTAATACAACTGAATCATGTTCCCATCAGGAGCGACGGCATGAACGACGTAATCGATACCCAAATGCAACTCCTGCGGCAGGTCGATAACCTTCACACCATTTTTCTCCAGGAAATTCTTTGCGGCACGAAGTTGTTCATAGGAGCCGAGCTGGACGCCGAACGCCAGCAATGTGCTGTCGTCTCGCACGCCCAAGATACTGCGCAGTTCCAGTGGGAGTAATACCAAACTGTGATGTTCGGTGTTTGCACGCAGGAATACGACTCGCTTCCCAGAAACGACCGTCTCCTCGCTAACGGTCAAACCCAGGCGTACGGTATAAAAGGCAACGGCAGTATCTATGTCCGCAACAAAAATGCTGACGGGACCAACTCGCACCGGCTTGAATGGTCGGGCCAAGAGCACGCCACCAACATCATAGGTCTTCGGCAGGTCATCAGTCCAGCGATGCCCGGAAAAGATGTCGATGCCTCTTGCTCCTGCTTCTGCGACCTCCGTAACCTCCGACTTAAATGGCAATTCTGGATGATCGTTGCGCCAAGGCCACATCGCTACCGGCTTGCTCAATCCATCCCAGCCCACTTGTTCGATGCCATACTCAAGCTCGTTGGTGTGGCCGGTCGGGTCAGGGAAATATGTGTGCCAGTTCGAGCCTGGGTCACGACCATAGCGATCAACCTTCTGACCTAAAGTGACAAGCCATTTCCGGGCTTCGACCACCTCGCAAAGACTGCCCACCTGCCAAGTAATCTGATTCACCGTTAAGTCTGTACGCTGTGGCGGCTCGAAGTGCTCGATCCATGGCCTCGGCATGAGGACGAATGTGTGGTGGTCACTGTTATGCCGCAGGAAGTAGATCTTCGTATCCGGGACGCCATCAAGCCATGGTCCGGGGTCGGACAGAGCGGTATCAATCGAGTCCGAAACATAGAACCCGAGGACGTCACGATAGAACTTGAGTGACTCACCGGTATTGTCGACGCTGATGCCGAAGTGGTTGAGGCGCCGAATCTTGAAAGGGCGGTCATACAGAACGCCGCCGACACTGAATTTTTCTCTGGACATATGGACCTTTTGATTACGTGACTTCACCGTATGGTTCGGAGCAAGACCACCGACCTCACCGGTTGCAGTCACAATTCCCGCTCAATCCGATTGCGTAGCACACCGATCTGTTCGATTTCCACTTCGCAAATATCTTCTGCAGCCATCAGTACCGGTGGTTTGCGAGTGATGCCGATGCCCGAAGGGGTTCCCGTCAGAATAAGATCTCCAGTCTCCAGTTTCACCGCTTGACTGAGATAAGCGATGAGCGTAGGAAGATCGAACATCATGTTGTCGGTCGTGTCCTCCTGCATTACTTTGCCATTCAGACGTGTCTGAATACGCAGCCCGCGCGCGCCAAATGGCAGCTCGTCGGCGGTGACAATCTCAGGCCCGATGCTGCCCGACTTATCGAAATTCTTTCCCATGGTCCATTGCGTTGACGCAAGCTGCCAGTCGCGGATCGAACCGTCATTTCCGATAGAGTAGCCGGCAACGTGATCTAGCGCGCGTTCCACAGAAATGCGATAGCCCGGCCGGCCGATGACTGCCACAAGCTCGCCTTCCCAATCGAACTTGTCGGAGATCGAGGGCAACTGCAAAGGCAGTCCGTCACCAACGAATGATGAGAGCACACGCAGAAAGATCGTCGGCGCGGGCGGCTTCTGCGGAGGTGCTGGTTCGTCACTTCCCTGCGTTTCAGCGACATGTTCGTAATAGTTGAGCCCAACGCAGAAGATCCGGTTCGCCGGCCCCACCGGAGGCAGCAGCTTCACATCCGTGAGTGCGATCGCATCCGGAGCACCTGCGGCGATTTCGCCGGCCAACGCTGATTGAAAATTGGGGATCTTCAGCACATCCTCGATAGTCGCGGCGCGGTGCGCGGCAAGGGGGATGATCTTTTGGTCAACTCGCACGCCAATTTTCTTTCTTCCGTCACATTCAAAGCATACTAGGCGCATTCTTCATTCCTTAAGTACATTGTCCTTCGTGCCTGAATCAAGTTCAGCCACGTAGATATTTCGGGGGGGGGCATCCGGTTGAACTCCTCAGGAGGCTCCTACTGCATTCAGCAAAGCACTTGCGAGGTCGATGAGTCAAATATTGGAAATCAGTTTGATGCATTCACAGGCGCGGGCCGTCGGCTACGTCGACGCACGCAGGCGGCTGTTCGATCTTCTTGCGACCTGGCCGTTCATGCTCACCTGTCAAGCGAAGAAATCCAAACATCCCAATCACCGTAGCCGCAGCTACCCCTATGGAAAGTGCACCGTAGCCGAAAGATTTCACCAGGGTTCCTCCAATCACGGGGCCTAACGCGGTACCAAGCATGATGGTGGCAGGGAACGCAGCCAGGGACCGTCCGCTACGGTCGAGCTTGGACAAGGCGCCGAAAACAAATATCTGCATGAAGATCATTGATGCGGGAATCGTCGTCATTCCAATTCTGTACATTGCCAACTTGGACGCCGTCAGCATCAGCGACACCATTGCAGCAAAGACAACTGGCAATAGAAAAAGCACGAGACGAATCGAAACTCGACCTTCCAGGTACACCGCCAGCGCTCCTGAAAACATGGAAACTGTCGCCATGATGAGCAAAGAAAGAGCCACCTGGATCCTTGAGCTCGCTTTCGTTTGCGCGACCGCGCCTACGTCAGCCGCGCAGAAATTCGAGATTGATGCGGTTGAACTCCTGGTGAGCCTCCCACTGCGGCCAATGCGATGCACCTTTGAGTTCAACAAGTCGATTTTTGGGAATCAGCTTGGCGTATTCATAGGAACACTCGAGGAAGATGTCCTTATGATCAACAGCCGCATAGATCAGATAGGGGCATTTGACCGAGCGCGCCTCATCATCGGTGATGTAACCGTCGCTCCATGAAGATTCGAGACCATTAAAAATGTTCTCCATAGTTTTGCCCATACCGGGTTGGCTATAGATTTTCATCCGCAGGCCGAGCAGGTCCGGCAACCGCTGTTCGTGTTTGGCGATCAGGCCTTCAAAAACCTTTTCCATTCGCTCCCAAGTCGGGTTACGCGCTGCTTCCAGGCGGCTCTTCTGGGCTTCTCTGAAGAACGGGCTATTCACATCCGGCCTTGCGACAAGGCGCCCCCAAGCCGACAACATCGATACTTTCTCGACGCGCTCGGGATGTTTCACGGCAACTTTCGTCGATACCCATGAACCCAAGGACAAACCCAAAAAGGATGCCTTGTCGATTTTCATCGCATCCATGAAGTTCTTGACGTGGTTCACGTATTCAGCGGTCGTCATCAACCGGTCGGGCTTGTCGGTGTAGCCGTGGCCGAGCATATCAATGGCATACGTATCGAAATACTTGGCATGCTCGGCGAAGTTGGCAAAGCAGTTTTCCCAACTTCCACCCATCCCGTGCAGCATGATCAACTTCGGTGCATCCTTCGGCCCCGCATTGACGTAGCGGGTTTTCACCCCGCCAGCGTCAACATAGTCCTGACGAAACGATGCTGCCATCAGGTGCGTCCAGATGCTTTGATAGTTTTCATTCGACATGATTCGACCCTTTGAGTCAGTTGATTATGGCTACGTTGCCGCGCTGGCGCCTGATGCTGTCCAGCGCCGAACGGAGGAACGTCGCAACCGGAGGTGATGACAGCAACCGCAATGCGAGTCTGCGTTTCCTATGCACCGAGGTGCACTCCTCGGTCCGGCGGACGATGAACATAGATTAAATGCACGTTTATCGATTTTATACTAACGTTAACCATAATTTGAGAATATGTGGATCACCCCCAATCTTGTCGCTAATGGCGCTAAACTATGGGTAGATAACGATCTGGTACGATTCCCATGGCTACTCCCACCACGACTAGAAGCCTGACCACACTCACATTCGAGCGCCTGCGTGAAGACATTCTGTCCGGCCGGCTGCGCCCGGATGAAAGGTTGCGCATCCAAGCACTGAGCGATCGCTATGACGCAGGTGCTACGGCGATCCGCGAAGCCTTGTCGCGGCTAGTAACCGAGGGTTTGGTTGACTCGGAAGATCAACGCGGCTTCACGGTCGCGTCTGTCTCGCGCGATGAATTGATCGACCTAACAGAAACTCGGATTCAGCTCGAGCAAATGGCCCTTCGTTTGGCGATGGAGCGCGGTGATGTCGAATGGGAGACGCGCGTTTTAAGTAGCTTGCACCGTCTGTCACGCATTGGGTTACCCATGTCCCCCGAAGAGCATGTCGTCTGGTCGCAGGCACACCGCCAGTTTCATGAAGCACTGATTTCGGGATGCCGGTCAAATTGGACGATGCGGCTGTGCGGGCTCCTGTATGACAAGTCGGAGCGCTATCGCAACCTGGCCGCGGTCCGAACCACCCGGGAACGCACCCGCGAAGCAACGGACGAGCACACGCGCTTGATGGAGATGGCCATGGCAAGAGACGCAGACGGGGCATGCGAGCTTATCGCCCAGCATTTCCGCGAAACCACGAGCACCGTTCTCGCGAGCAGTTTGGTTCTGTCGTGACCGCGACTACAAGTTGAGCAAAAGCCTGATATGGCTGGGACTACTTAGGCTCACCGCCGTGAGCGAGTGGCTGCCCGAATTCTTGCGATCCTGCTGGTAGTACACGCCCGCGTTCAGATCGAGGTAGCACCTGCCGTCCACGCTCGCACGTTGGCGAGGTAAATCGCGTTTAGCGCGCCGAGGGTCGCGTCGCCGGCATTGTTGACGTCAATATAGCTCGCGGCGACGAGCAGCGTGCCGTTGGTGTACTTGCCGCTGACCGACCACGAGCGGCCTTCCTGAAAATCGCCAGGGACGGCGCCCAGACCGAACAGGCCCGACACCTGGAAGCCGTCGAGGCTGGGTGACTTGTACATGACGGAATTGGGCATGAATAGGCCCGCGATCATCGAATTGTCCACGACCGGAACGAGAATACTGCCCATCTGGGCCGCGCTGCGCGGGTCGAGGTCAAAAATCGTTTCGAAGAACAGCGAAATCTGGAGACCCGCCGTCACTTCAAGGAATCTGTCGCTCGACAGGGCGACGGTCGCAATCCGGTTGAAGAGACCATGGCCACCGCCGGGGTTGTCGAATCCGCCGTTCGACAGGTCGATACCGCTTTCGAGCTTGAAGCTCGCCTTCAGACCTCCACCCAAGTCTTCCGTGCCCATCAAACCAAACTCGAAGGCGAATAACCGGAGTTCGTCACCGAGAACTGACGCCCAGTACCATTCGCACCGGGCGTCGTACGGCTCAGGTACATCAAACCGGCATCGGCGATGCCGTACAACGTCACGCTGCTTTGCGCCTGCGCGGCACCGGCCGCGCACAGCGCTGCTGCCACCACACCAGCGTTGAGAGGAAAATTGCGGATTGCCATCTTTATAGTCTCCATGCTTGTTTTAGATAGAGGCCGGCGCCCGATAGACCGACGACTGCTTTTTCCGTATCCTTGCTCATGGTGGATGGTTTGTTGTTTGCTGGTTTCCGACTTCGACAATCAGACTCTCAGCTGAAACCTCCACCGCCTTCAATTCCCCGGCTCAGATCCCCCGTACACCACTTCCGACTTTAGCTCCTTTGCGCGCACGCTCACTCGCGCTCTTCCGGTCGACGATATGCAATCAGAATTGCCGCTGCTGCTACGACTGCAACGGGAACACTTGCACCGATGACCATCGCTGCACTCTTTCCGAGGGCGAGCAATTGACCTGCAGCGGCCGGCCCAGCTACCCCGCCGACCCGTGCCGCACCAACCGCTGCACCAATGCCAGTGCCTCGGCCGGAAAATGGATAGCGCGGTGCCGCGATCGCGTAAATAACCGACTGCGCACCGATTGATGTGACACCCAGCAAAGTGATGAACACCAACAGCCACACCATGCTGTACGAATTGGCCAGCCCGATCAGTCCAGCGAAAATGAGCGAAAAAACAGCGATGACGACCTTCCGCTTCGAAAATGCATCCAGCACCACACCCACTGCAAACGTCCCCACTGCGCCGCCCAAGTTGAAGCACACTTGCGTCATAGAGGCCTGCGCGTGCGAAAGACCACGCCCCATGATCAGCGTAGGCATCCAATTGACCATGAAGTAAAAGACGATCATCGTGCAAGTGATGCTCATCCACACCGAAACCGTAGTGAGCCCGCGACCTTCGCCAAAAAGCGCCTCTGAAATGGAGGTACGACAAGATTCAGCACCATGAGTGGCACTCTGCCCATTTCGCGCCGGAACGAACGCCAGAACCAAGGGAATAAGCACGATCGGTAAAATCCCGCCAACATAGAAAACGTTGTGCCATGCATCAATGCCACCGTTCAGTGACGCAACAAACGCAATGAGAGCGCCGCCGATAGGATTTCCGGCATACATGGCACTGACTGCAGTACCCCGTCGCTCAGCGGAAACGGACTCGCAGGACAACACAATCAAATTCGGCATCGCCCCGCCCAATCCGACTCCTGTCAAGAAGCGAATCACAACAAGACTCGAATAGTCCCAAATCTGGGTCGTTGCGAGCGAAAACAATCCGAAGATGGCCATGGAAAACAGCAAGACCTGCCTGCGGCCGAAGATGTCAGCCAGCCGCCCACCAATGAGCGAGCCAGGCAACATGCCGAACACACTGGCACTGAAAATGATGCCCATCTGCGAAGGGGACAAGTGGAAGGCTCGTTCGATTTGCGCGGCAGTTACACCAATGGCTTGAACGTCGCCGCCTTCGCATACCGCTATCAAGACACATAGAACCAGGATTGCAAGCCCATTAGAACGCTGACCGGTATCGGCTCCGGCTCTCAAGTTAGATGCACCACTTTCCATCCTAAAGTCTCCATTATTTAGTTATACTAATCTCGCTTCGTATGAAACAGATCTACCGGATTCCTGCAACTCCCGATTGCGCGTCTCGTTTACTCAAAATGGCTTATAGCCCCAATCTGCGCCTGAGGCCCATGTATCTGTAGTTATTCCTCGGTCGTCAGTGCTTCAATCAGAGCGGCAATGTCCGGAGCCTTATCCAGCCCATCTACAGCGGCGATGAGCGCGTCAGCCACGGCGGGATTGATCGGATCGATCAAGGCATGCACTTTCACCACCACTTCCGAGTGCGTCATCGGCTGCAGCGCGGATCCCTTGGCAAGCGTTGGGTTCCCGGCAGGAACGGCAATTGTTGTACCATCAGTAAGTTCGATGCGCAGTTGGGGACCGTCTTCCAGACCGATAGACTCGTCCACAGTAAAGCTGATTCGGTCGAATACGTTCCGCACCACTGGGTCATTGAGCCTCGGCGGTTCAAACTGGTCGAGACCGGCTTCGCCACTGACCAATGCCACACTCATCGAATATGGCAAGCTGAACTGTGCATCGAAGACAGTTTCGATCGGAGAGACATTGACCATGTCGTAGGCGGTCTGCCCAGCTGTGATATCGATGTGCTTTACGTTGTCTGCCCGCAAGCCGCGGTCGCGCACGAGCGAGAGCACCGTGTCGATCGTGGAATGACATCCACGACAACAGGCGTAAGGCTTGAGGTACGACGAAGCGACGTTGAGGTTTGCGCCGAGACCCTCCAGCGCTTTTTCACGGAACCCCACGCCGCCGTTATAGGTGGTGAAAAGCCCACCGAACTCGGACTCGAAAATCCGATGCGGGCCGGTAATGCCGCCTTGAGCAAGCAGCGCTGCATTTACGCCGGTCTCGCACGCCTTTCCAGGGTGAATACGCTTTGTCATCGCGCCGTCGTCGATGAATGCCCACACGCCTCCGGTAAACGAGCCCGCGATACCCAGCGCGTCGGCAAACTTCCCGGCGTCCAGCCCCAGCACCTTGGCCGAGGCAGCCGCGGCACCGAGACTGCCCATCGTGCCAGACGAGTGCCATCCCCTGCCCGTGTGCACCGCGAACCCGCCCACGGCCAGTAGCGAGCGATATCCGACGTCATACCCTGCGATTGTGGCGAGCAGGAAATCCTGTCCAGAGGCGCCCGTCGATTCTGCCATCGCCAGCGCAGCCGGAATCACAGTCGCCCCGGCATGCCCTGCTCCGCCACCGTCGTCGAAATCGCGGGCATGCGACGAGGTGCCATTCGCGAGCGCGGCCTGCGTTAGCGGCAGTCGGCCCGAGGTGCCCCAGACGGTTACACCGGCGTCGCGCCCGTTAGCTGTGGAGAGTGCGCGGATAACACTGCCAGCTTCCGCCGTGCGCGCGCCTGTAAGCGCGCAGGCAAGAGTATCGAGGACGTGATCCTTGATTCCGGCGATATCTGCTTCGGAGACATCAGTCCAAGTCAGGTCTGACCACAGTGCCGCGAAGCGCTCGGTCAAGGTACCAAGAGTATCGGTGTCGTATGCCATGTTGACTTTCTGCAGGTCGAACGTTATGCGGATGCTGAGCTACCGGCGATTTCCCGAAGGATTGCTTCGGTATGCTCGCCCAGTCTCGGCACCGCACCCATGCGGGCCTCCCAAAGATTGCTCCGGCCTGGCGGAAGCAATGCGGGAACGTCTCCAGCTGGGCTGCGTACCGTGCGCCAGCGGTCACGGGCTTGCAGCTGCGGGTGACTCCACAAACCTGCCATGTCGTTCACCGCCGCATTGGCGATGCCTGCCTTTTCCAGGCGCTCTAGCACCTCGGCACGAGTCAACGTCTTGAATTTGCCGAGGATGTGGTTATCCAGCGCCTGACGATTGGCGCTGCGTAGAGAATTACTGTCAAAACGCTCATCCCGGGCCAGCGCCTCATCTTCAAGGACTTGCGCGCAGAAGACGCTCCATTCGCGCTCGTTCTGCAGACCCAACATCACCGTGCTGCCGTCACCGGTCGGAAACGGGCCATAGGGGTAAATCGTGGCATGTGAAGCACCTGCACGCACCGGCGGCGAGGCACCGTCGAACGCGTAATACATCGGATAGCCCATCCACTCGGTCAGCGCTTCCAACATCGACAGATCAATGTGCGCACCCTCGCCAGTCCTGTTACGCAACAGCAGAGCGTTGAGGATGTTGCTATAGGCGTACACGCCAGCGCAGATATCGGCGATCGAGTTGCCCGCCTTGCTAGGCGTTTCGGGCGTGCCGGTGATCGAGAGAAAGCCGGCCTCACTCTGGATCAACAGGTCGTAGGCTTTCTTATCGCGGTACGGGCCGTCGTCGCCGTAGCCGGATATGTCGCACACGATCAGGTCTGGATGCACCGCGTGCAACGAAGCGTAATCGAGTCCCATACGGGCGGTGGCACCTGGCGCCAGATTCTGCACCAACACGTCGGCGCGGGCAATCAAGGCGCTCAATGCCGCCAGATCCTCCGGATTCTTGAGGTCTAGCGCCAGACTTTCTTTGCCACGGTTGGTCCATATGAAGTGCGAGGCCTCGCCACGCACTCGCTTGTCATAGGCGCGGGCGAAGTCGCCCGTGCCAGGGCGCTCCACTTTGATAACACGTGCGCCCATGTCTGCGAGCTGACGTGTGCAGAAAGGCGCCGCGATGGCGTGTTCGAGGGATACGACTGTGATGCCGTCCAGTGGCAATGACATTAGAAACTCCGTCGCTTAAATCAAGGTGGCAGTGGCCTGCATGGTCAGCCAACCTTCGTGATCCGCAGCCCACAGTTCAACCGTGCGTCCGTCCTCGGACAGTGCACCATTCAGGCTGAACGGCTTACCGTCGAACGTGGGGCGCACCGCCTTGAACTTGAAGCTGGCGATTTCCCGGTCCGGCGCCTGCCGGCGCACCAGATCAATTAGCAACGTGGAAATCAGCGGCCCGTGAACCACCAAGCCGGGGTAACCTTCCTCTTTGGTCGCGTAATCACGGTCATAGTGAATGCGATGCCCATTGAACGTCAGAGCCGAGTAACGAAACAGGAGTACGTCGTCTGGCTCGACGATGCGCTGCCACGGCGCATCGGTGCGTGCCGCAGTCGGAGCCGGCTCGACGTCGCCGGGACGCTTCACGTCGCGATAAACGAGGTCATGGAATTCGGTGATGGCAGATTCCGCATAACCCTCGCGGAAGATGTCGTGGCGTACCTTCACGAACACCAAGATGCCCGTACGTCCTTCCTTGACGGTGACGTCATCGATGGTCGAGACGCGCCGGACCGAGTCACCAACTTGCAGCGGCGCATGAAATTCGAACTGGCTACCGGCCCACATACGGCGCTGCAGCGGTACCGGCGGCAGGAATCCGCCTCGGCGGGCATGACCATCCGGACCAAGGTCGCTCTGGCGGTGCGCCGGCAAAAAGTAGAGCCAGTGCCACAACGGCGGAAGTGGCGTCCCGACCGGGATTTCCTGCTCCGGGTAATCCAGCGTCGCATTCATCGCCCGGACCGGTGCCCGCGTGATCTCGTCAACCACCGTCTCACTCTGGCCAATCCATTCTCGGAGGTGCGGAAATTGGGAATTTGTATCGCTCATTTACTTCTACGGCCTCACAAAACGAAATCGAATAGCCATTACCCTATTTAAAGGAAGGTTATCCGGACTTATTTAGCCTCTGATCTCATGGTAAAACTTAAGTAGCATCCCTATTTACTTTTCACGAGACCTAAGGCAGATATAGCAATGCCGCGAAAACCTGATCCGGCAAATTCTTTATAACTTCAATTCAAAACTAATACTACGCGCACACAGTTTTCGTCAGTAGGTCAGCGACCAAATATCACGTACATGATCATCCAGCATTAGGCCGTACGCCTTCGAAAGCGTTCTGCAACAAACCGCGGATTTCATCCCGTTGTGCCCCGCCAACCACTCGCGGGTTCCAGTACGGGTTGCTCACCGCGATATCGGTAGCGTGGTCCAAGTCGGCCTCTACCATCCCGATGTCACGCAGAGCTACGGGTGCACCGTTGTTCAGTGCCAGATCAAACAGGCCCTGTGCCGCGTTCGAGGCACCAAGCGCTCGGGCGATGCGCGCCACGGCCTCGGGCACCGCTGCTCCATTGAAGGCGATCGCCTGGGGCAACACCACCGCATGTACCTCGGCGTGCGGCAGGTTGAAGCTGCCGCCCAGCGTATGGCACAACTTGTGGTGCAGCGCCATACCTACATTGCCCAACACCGAACCGCATAGCCATGCCCCGTATAGAGCATCACCACGCGCTTCCACGTCGCGTCCGTCGGCACGGATCGCCGGGATAGCTTTCGCCAGAGCGCGAATACCCTCCTCGGCCATCAATGCCATCACCGGATTGCCATCCTTTGCGTACAGCCCCTCGGCTGCATGCGCGATGGCGTTCATGCCGCTAGTGACACTCAGCGCCACCGGCAAGCCTAAGGTCAGTTCCGGGTCATAGATCACTGTACGCGGCAGCACGCGGGGGTCGCGCCCGGTCTTCTTCAGGCCTGCCTCAGTGATGCCGTATATCGGCGTCATCTCACTGCCTGCATAAGTCGTTGGGATCGCCAGAATCGGTAGGCCCGACTCCATCGCGATTGCCTTGCCCAGCCCGGTGGCGGAGCCACCGCCAATCGCGATCGCGCAATCCGCCCCCAGACGTCGCGCCTCCTCCCTCGCCTCGCGGGCGGTCTCGATGGGCACGTGCATCACCGCGCGGGGGAAGACCCCTGCAGCCCGGGCACCCAGCCGGTCGGCCACCTGCTCGGCCTGAGCCTGTTGTTCGGGGGTGGACAACACCAGAGCTCGTTGTGCGCCAAGCAGCTCGAGCTCTTCCTCCAGGTGACGCAGAGCGCCTGCACCGAAAACCACACGCGATGGCTGCCCGTTGAAGATGAAATCTTGCATCCCCGCTTACTCCTTGACTGGTGCCGGGTTGAGTACGAAGTCATACCCCACCAGATAGCTGCCGTCGGACTGCGGCTTCCACGCTGCAATCAGCGACTCGCGCACCCCGAACACCGCGTCCGAGTCCAGATACTGGTCGTCGCTTCGGAACACGTGCGTAGTCAGCGTCTCATAGCCAGACGCCTTGATCATGAAATGGAGATGCGCGGGCCGCCACGGGTGTCGGCCAGTCGCGTCGAGCATCTTGCCGACCGGGCCATCATGCGGAATCGCATAGGGCACGGCCAAGATGGACTTGAACCAGTACCGACCTTCATTGTCTGTATGCAGAATGCCTCGCCCCTGAGCGTGATCGATATCCGCATGCTGCACGTCATAGAGGCCATCCTCGTCGGACTGCCAGACGTCCAGCATCGCATTTGCCACGGGCTCGCCATTAACACCGCGTACGGTACCGCGAACCAGGCAAGGGATGCCACGCGCGCCATTGGAGATGTCTGCGCCCAGTTCGTAATGCGGCGCACCTTCGACGTGGAAAGGACCAAAGACAGTCGCCTCGGTACAGCCGTTGGGCTTGTCGTTGTTCATAGCTACTGTCAGCATCGACAGTCCCAACACATCCGACAGCAAGACGAATTCTTGGCGCTTGTCATCCGTGATATGGCCGCAGCGGGTCAGAAATTCGACGCCCTGGAACCACTCGCCCTCAGTGAGTTCCACGTCCCGTGCGAAATCATGCAGATGCTTGACCAGGCTAGTCATGATCTGCTTGAGGCGAGGATTCAGTGTGTTGACGTGTCGCGCGAGCACGGCTTCGGTAATCGTGTTTTGATCCAAATTGCGCATGGTTGTCCTCTTTGCCGGTCAAAAAATCAGGGCGGTTTATGCCGATGAGCTACACCGTCGGTTGAGTTCGCTCAAGCCCCAACCACGATTCGCCTGGAGACCCAGTCCCGCAGACTTTCCGCCACCATGTCGGGAACCTCGACAGTTGAAAGATGCCCGCACGGAAAAATGTCCAGCTCCGCCCGCGGCACTAATCGTACGATCTCGTTGGCCATGCTCGGCGTACAGATACGATCATCGTCCCCAGCAATCACTAGCGTCGGCACAGCGATTTCTGGTAGCGCGTCACGCTGATCGCGGCGTTCGAGCACTGCTTTTTGGTGCCGGAGATATCCGCCGCACCCCAAGTCACGCGCCATCGCAGCCGCAAGGGACGCAATCTCCGCCTTACCACCGGCCACAGTGCCCGCAAGTTTGTCGACCACCTGCTCGAATTGGCCCGACTTAGCCTCTTCCATGAGACCACTGGAACGCTCCACCTGCTGAGGTGCTGCTGGGCGCGCGCTGGTGTTCACCAAGGCGAGACCAGCCATACGCGGGTCGCCACGTCGAGCGACCTCAAGGGCTACATACCCGCCCATCGAAATGCCAGCGATCGCGAACCGGTCCGGTACATCAACCAGGATTTCGTCCGCGAATGCGGCGACCGAGTTGCCGCTACAACGGGCAATCGTCGGCTTGACGATGTCAGAGAGCCGGTCAATAACCGGTTGCCACAAGCGGCTGTCAGACACCATCCCGGGAACAAAAATGACTGGAAGTTTACTCAAAATAAGCTCTCCATTATTTGCTCGATGTAGACGCCGAATTCATACGCGTCGTCAACATCAAGCGCTCGACCAGCGTGGCCTTATCAGTTGCCAACTTGCGGAGATTGTCCATATCCGTAGCCCGCTGCGTTGTATCCGTAGTATCGAAGATCACACGCTTGATCTCTGAAGCGGCTGGCGAAACGATTTGCGTGAAGATGCGGCGGCGATCCTCGGCATACTTGTCGAGCACTTCATCCGTCGCACGGCCCTGCGCCACTGCAGCCAGAGGGCCGTACAGTGCATAGACATCGAACAGGCCACCCACCAAGCCCAAGCCACCGCAGGGATTTGTCGCATGCGCCGCATCGCCTGCAAGCAGAACGCGACCGACACGAAATTTCGTCGCCGCGCGCTGATGCATGCGGTACGGCGCGTAGGCGTCGACCTTATAGTCCTTCACGTTCGGGATGATGACATTCAGGAACTGCTCAAGACGTTCCGGGATGCCCTCTTCCGGAAGCTCAAGGTCTTCACTGAAAGTCACCCGCCACAGATCGTTCCTATCCAGCTTGACGATGATCGAGCCATAGGTGGAGTCGACTAGAAAGGTAGTTCTGGCAAAACCGTACTGGGAAAAATTGAGATGGATATTGGCAGCGACGAAGCGCTTGGGCCAGGTAATCCCCTCGAACTCCAGACCCAGTTGCGTCCGCACGGTACTGCCAGCACCATCGGCACCCACCAGCCAGCCAGCGCGCAGTTCCAGCTTGCCGTCCGGCCCTTCTGCCTCGATCGAGACACCGGTGTCATCCTGCTGAATACCCGTGACCTTGACGCCCCACCGAATCCTCACATTCGGATAGGTCTCGAGCTTCTTCAGCGCGATTTCGGCCAGTGCGTCTTGGCCGAGGTGAAGGTTGTAGGGAAACTTCGTGCGGTCGTCCAGCACATCCAGACTGAAATCGATGCGCTCGCCGGTTTTGAACTCGATGTAGCTGTAATCTTGCTTTGAAAAACCGGCCTCAAGCGCATCGTCAAGCAAACCGAGTTCGTTCAACCCCTCGAGGCACGCCCAGTGATACACGATGGCGCGCGGTGAAGGAACGATGCTATTCGCCCGCTCCAATACGGTGACGGAGATGCTGGACTTCGCCAGCCCAAGAGCAGTAATCAACCCGACCGGGCCTGCGCCGACAATCGCAATGGTCTCTGCATTAGCCATGACTTTCCTTCCTCAAGTTCGTTGAACGATGGCCTATTATGCAAAAACCGGAGTTTTAGAAAAATTCAGCCGGCACAAAACAGACTTCCCACGCCCGAATGAATGCTTTCTTTGATCACATTGCTCAGTTGAAGACGACGTGTCAAAAATCAAACCGCAACTGCCGCAATCAGTCGTACTGCATCGCGAACAATACAATTCCCAGGCAAAAGCAAACGATATCGCCGCTTTCGACCAAGTCCTCACGTTATTTCAAGGAACGAAAGACCTTCATTAGTCGGGTTGTTAGCAGCGATCACTCCAGCGGTAATGCAATGCAGCGCCTTGCATGGCCGTGATCGCTTGACGGAGACACTTAAAGCGATGGGATTCGAATTGCACTGACGCGTCAGTAACCGATCGTGACGCGTGCACGATGTAGTGTGGGCGTTGCGATCTCGTCGACGAAGGCCAGCGCGAGGTCGGCACCCGAAATGTACGACAGACCGTGCCCGTCAGTCACGAGCTGATCGCCGCCTCTACGGTAACGACCGAGCCCTTGGCCAGGGTTGGTCGGCGTATAACCAGCCGGCGGAGTCACCGAGAACCAGTCGAGCTCGGCGGGAGATTTGCTGCGAAACCAATCGAGTACATCGGCACAAGTGCTCGCTTCGACCTTGTACGCGACGGGAAACTCAGGGGTGTCGAGAAGACGCGTGCCACCCTTGGCGACCAACGAGCTGCTTGCGCCACTGACGTGACCAACACGCGCCTTCCCGGCGATTGCCGCCCTGGTCAACGCAGGAAGACTAGCATGTAGCACACCATCAATAGCGCGGATAGCAACCACCAGGACGTCGTGGTCAGCGGCGAGCTTGTTCAACAGCGCTTCGTCAGCGATGCTGCCCTGCACATAGGTTACGCCCGCGAGCGCGTCTTTTGGCGCAGTCCGCGCAACAGCGGTGACGGTATACCCGCGCCGCGTGGCCTCGTGAGCAATGTTGCTGCCGGAATAACCAGTACCGCCGAGAATGGCAATCTTCTGATTCGACATGGTGATAGTCCTATTTGTAACGCCTATGGTTGCCGCATGCAGCAAGGGCACCCCGCAGCAGGTCCCGATTGAGTCGCCGACAAGACGTCAGCTACACATTGCAGAGACAGCCCGACGAGACTCTTCATCGACTGGAAGGTAGATCACCACGGTCAATCCCGAAGTAGTTTCCGGTCGGAATGGAACGCGATCCAACCTGAATCGGCCGCCAACAGGGTGAGTTATTTCCAGTGGATATGGCGAGGTCTCCGTAACCCGATACTGACTCCATAACTCACGAAATTCAGGACTTATCGCCTGCAATTCATGTATCAATTCAGTCGAGCACTCGTCCTCTGGATTTCGACTTCGGTCATTTCGAAACCGTGCAACCACCTGTTCGATAATCGAAGTCCAGTTGTCCGTAATCGCCCGGAAATTCGATTCCGCAAACAGCATCCGCATTATATTGGGGAGTTCCGGTTGTCTCGAAAAGCTGAAAATCTTCGCGAAAGCAGCATTATGAGCAACGATGTCCCAGCGGATATTGCGTATATAAGCTGGTCGATCCCGAAGCGAGTTGATCATGTCAAGCAATCGGTCCGGTACCGACGTGACAATATCTTCGACCAAGTATGACTGTGGACGAGCGAGTCGGAACAAATACGCATGCTGATCCGCGTTCAATCGAAAAATTTGACTCAGCCTCTTGACGACGCTCTCAGAGGCCTGGACATCTCGGCCCTGCTCCAGCCACGTGTACCAGTCAACACTGACGCCAACGACGTCTGCGACCTCCTGGCGCCGCAGCCCCTGCGTTCTACGTCGACCGGATGAGTCAAGACCGAGGCTCTCTGGCGTCGTATGTGCACGCATGTACTTGAGGAACTCACCCAGCTGCTTTCCTCGCTCGCTTGACCCAGTTGCCACAAACGTCTCCTCTGATAAATTTTTGTTTCCAAAGCCGGACTTTGCATCCAGCGGCACCATTCGACCAATCTTCTCGTTGACCTTCAGCCCGATGCCCGAGTTTGCGTTACTAACGCCGTACTCCCCCACATTATGCGAGATGTGGCGCTCGACTTACTCTTTCGGTGCCCGAGCCAGCAAGCGACGCGCCTGCGCAACAACAGGCGCATCGACCATCCGGCCATCCAACTGCACCGCAGCACCGCCACTGCGTTGATCCATATCGATCACGCGCCGGGCCCAATCCAGCTCCGTGCGGCTAGGCGAAAGTGCCGCGTGTACAGGTCCGATTTGAGCCGGATGAATGCAGAGTTTGCCACCAAAGCCGAACCGCAGAGCTCGCATGGTGTCTTCAGTCAAATGCGCAATATCTGAAACGTTCACAGTCACTCCGTCGACAGGACCGGCGAGCCCATACCGACGGCTCGCCATGGCGGTAGCAAAGCGCAATGGTGCAAGCTGCGTCTCTTGCGCGTCGCACTGCATATCTGCATCGACCATGAAATCGATCGTGCCAAGCGAAAGTCGGGCAACACCCGCAACCTGTGCGATATTGTCCAGTCCGGCATAGCCATCGACTGACTCAATAAGGGGCATCAGAGGACACCTAGGCAATCTCGCAAGCGCAGCCACCAGATCACCGGCATCATCAGCCTTGGAAACCATTATGGCGACGCCATGTCCGTGCGTGGCAGCCCATGCCACATCCGCTCTGCCGACATCAGTCCGCAAAGCGTTGATACGAATCATGACCGTTCGTTGTTCAATCAACGCAGGCAGCGCCGCGGCAATCGCCTCACGTGCGGCTTCCTTATCTTGCGGCGGCACACTATCCTCCAAGTCGAGGACGATCACATCGGCCGCACTCGCCGCCGCCTTTGAGAAGCGCTCCGGTCGGTTTCCTGGAACGAAGAGGAAGGTCCGTGCCTCGCGGATGGCGGTCATCAATAAATTGGTCATATGGATCATTTCAGTCGTACAGTGATTCCGTGTCGCGTGGCCGCTTACTCCATCCACTTACGCCCGAACTCATGTTGTAGAAATTGTGCGGTGAGAAAATCGGCAAACACCTTGATCTTGGCCGGCTGGTGACGCCGGGTGTGGAATGCCAAATTCACCGTGACGTGTGGCAATGCCCAGTCCCGGAGAAGCGGGACAAGACGCCCCGCTTGTACATCGTCATAAAGCGTAAACATCGGTTGGATAGCAATGCCCTCGCCCGCAAGCGCCGCGGAGCAGAGCACTCTGCCCTCCGTCGACGTCAACACTGGCTTGACTCGAACCGACTCCTTGTTCTCATCCTTCGAGAAAGTGATAGGCGGCGATTCCTTGGACACCGAATACATCAACACCCGATGCCGCACCAGATCCGCTGGCGTTGTCGGGGTTCCATGTTCGGTGATGTAGTGCGGCGAAGCCACGGGAACATATCTGGCCTGTGCAAGTTTGCGAATCGTGATTCCGGAATCCGGCTCGTATTCACGCGTTCTAATGGCAAGATCGATACCAGGATCGATGGCATCCTCGTAGTGATTGGCCGCAAGAATGCGTATCGTGAGATCCGGGTAGAGGCGCCGAAATTCCGGTAATAGGGGTGCTATGTACATCATCGCGAACGACGGCGACGCAGTTAGCGAAAGTTGTCCCGACGGATGCGTGCTGTACTGATCCACCATGGCATCTGCCTCAGCCATATCTGCCATGAGCTTCGCGCAACGCTCGTAATAGGCTTGTCCGGCCTCGGTCAACCAAAGTCGCCGGGTGGTACGCTCCAGCAATCGCACGCCGAGCCGCGCCTCAAGCGCACTAATTGCTCGGCTTGCGACAGAATCCGAAAGACCAAGTAGTGCCGCGGCGCGCGTGATGCTGGCGAGCTCCGCGACCTGGACAAACAGGTCCATCTGGGTGAAGCGATCCAAGGAGTGCTCCTCAAATTTTATTGAGACGTAGAAGATGAAGAGACTTTCCGGTCACGACCGAACAGCGAAATGCCGCTGAGAATCTCGAGCCACTGTATCCAGTTTGTCTTTACTCGCTCAACGGGACCACCGATTCCAAGCCCCATTTCGCCATGTCCACGAACGGACGGAAGAACGCGGGCGACCACGCCAGCATGCGAACTCGCCATCCCCATCGAACAGTAATATCCGGTACGGCGCGCTTCGCCTACGGTATTCATTACGTCATCAAGGCCGGCAATTCCATAATTCTTCCCATGCTCCGCGTTGTACCGGCGAATAAACCGGCCAATCTCATCGTCACTCATGCGAGACAACAGAACTATCCCGATCGCCGTTCGATGCATCGGTCGCAATGAACCGGTACTGATGACCAATCTAACCGGGTGCTGTCCTTGAATGATGGCCAGGTATTGAAGCAGCAAACCGCTCTGGCGCCCGAGCAAGACGGTTTCACCGATCTCATCTGCGAGACGCCTCATTTCTGTCTGGATGGCCTCCCGATTGGCTGCCCCACCCGCGGCCCAATCACCCAGAAAAGACAGCCGTGGAGATGGGATGTAATCCCGACTTACCGCATTGAAATCGACATAGCCGCGCTCCCGCAGTGTGCGCATCAGCATTGAAATGCTTGACTGAGGTACATCCAGCTTGTCCACGATCTCACTAATCCGCAGTGGACGCTTCTCATATTCAAACAACTCGAACAGACTGAGTACTCTGACGGCTGACTTGACGGTACTGGACGGATTCACGATGGTGAGCCTCTTGACCGGTGCCATTGCACCACCGGCGAGGTCTCGACGCCTCACTGCCGGCAGTGCAAATGGCACCGCTATTCCCGTAGTAAACAATCCACATCACGAAGCGATTCGAATCAATCGAGCCGTCTGAATCGCTGGTGCCGCCTTAACTTGCTGTCGCGGCCTCGACCAACTCGACCAGATCCGTGACCTTCAGTCGTTCGTTACCCACCGTCTTGGCCGCATCGCGATACATCGCCAGGTCCTTCGGGCACGTCACGACGAAGTATTCCAAGCCGGGGATCTCGAGCGCTTCGTGAATGCGCTGCACGCTAGGACGGTCTTTGTCCCCTGTGTCTGTCATCCAGATGCGACCGCCGCCCGCACCACAGCAAAAGGTATTTTCTCGGTTACGCGGCATCTCACGAAGCTCGACACCCACCGCACCAAGAATCGCGCGCGGCGCATCCGTCACACCGACATATCGGGCCAGATGGCAAGGGTCGTGATACGTCGCTGCACCGCTCAACCGATTTGCAACCGGCAACGCACCGCTTTCGATCAATTCCCAAATGAGTTCGGTATGATGGCGCACCTTGTAGGTACCGCCGAACTCCGGATACTCGTTGACCAGCGTGTTATACGAATGCGGGTCAGTCGTGATGATTTCCTTGAATTGAGCCTGTGCAATCGCCGCGATATTCATTTCGGCGAGCATCTGATAAAGGCCTTCCTCACCTACCCGGCGTACGTCATTCCCGGAATTGCGCTCGGCTGCATACAGAATGCCGAAGTTGACCTCTGCGCGATGCAGAATCGTGGCGACCTTGCGGGTAATCTCCTGGAGGCCCGCGTCGAACGAAGCGTAGTCGCCGACAAACCAGAGTACATCCACCGGCTCCTGAGTCGCGTCCTTCACTTTGAAGGGCAGCGATGATGTCCACGAACCACGCTCGTCCTCGGGCTGCCCGAACGAGTTCCCAGTCATCGCAATGCGCTCGAGCACCTTCTGCAGGTTGGTCTCCATCGTCCCTTCTTCGACCAGCGCACGCCGCATCTTCACAATCAGCGGCACGTGTTCGACACCGACTGGGCACGTCTCCACGCAGGAAAGACATGTAGTGCACGAATAAAGCGTTTTCGGCTCGATCAGGTTGGCGTTTTCGCTGGCAGGTTCAGGCTTGATTTCATGAAACAGGTTTGCGCCACCAAATTTCGCGTCGGCCTGCTCCTTCAAGCTAAGGATGACATCGCGCGGCGAGAGCGGGAACCCCCCTGCCCCCGCGGGGCAAGCAGCATGGCAGCGGCCACACTTCGTGCAGGAATCGATATTGATCAACTCCTTGGCCGTCAGATCCGTGATGCTTGTGTAGCCTGAGCTGGCAGCTTCCAGATCTAGCGCCGGCAGGCGCTTGCCGGCTAGCGGATCTTTCAGCGCCAGGTTGACGGTGGCCACGAACATGTGGATCGCCTTGGAGTACGGAATGTAGGCGATAAAGGAGAACACCAGGATCGCGTGGAACCACCATGCGTACGGATAAAACGCATTGGCATCGGCAGCCGCGACGCCCAGCGACTCGAACACGTTGGCCAGATGCCAGCTGACAACGGCCCATACTTCATGCTTCGGCCGGTCGGCAAGAATACGAAGAATTTCGAGCAGAAAGCCAGTGAGACCGATGATAAGCAGGCTCCACGCAAACAACATGTCATCGCGCTTGTAGCCGGTCCGGTCGTAAGCCTCGGGCTTCAGGTCACGGCGCGCATAGTCCAGCCGCGCAGGCTTCGCCAGATAGCGATAACCAATCAACAGCGCGACACCAATCACAAACCCCGCGGCCAGAATATCGAGCACCAGCAGGAAACCGAGGTAGAAATCCCCCTTCCAGAAGCGCAGATTCTCGCTGATCGGCGCCAGTACGTCATGATCGATGGTAATGAGAGCCGTGGCGGTAAACAACGCCGCGAAACCCCAGAACATAATCATGTGCACAAATCCGACAAAGGGATTTCGTTTGCGAAGCGTGCTGTGCTTGGCGACCGCCGCTATCGCCAAGCGAATCTGCCGCAGCGACGGCATCAGCTTTTCGGGACCCTTCCGGCCAGACCGGTATTTCTTGACTCTCAGCCAGATTCCGTAGCAGAAGATCAAACAAGCCGCGAGTGCAATCGCGTAAAAAATGGCGACCTCGGACGACGGCATGTGCCGGAATAATTGCCGCGTTGGTGTATCCAGCTCGGTCATACGAAACCTTTTTGGTACGTTCTGATACCGCCACCGGGCGTCAAACCCGGCGGCGCATTTTTAGTATTCGCAGCTAAGTTGCCTGTGCAGCCCGCTTAGATCGTCACGATCTTGGTCGCGTCATACTGGGGCCACCACTTCTCGATCTTGAGATCTTCAGCAATGGCATTCGCGGCGTTGTAGCCGGGGCCTCCCACAGCCAGACCACCAGGGTGTGAAGATGCACCGCATAAGTAAAGACCGTCGATGCAGGTGCGATATTGCGACATACCGGCCCAGGGGCGGTTGAACCCGCTTTGTTCCGGGCAGACTTTCCCCTGGCAGATATCGCCATTCATCATGTCCGGGATGCAGGCCTCGATATCGACCGGCGTATAGGGGAATTTCCCGATGATGTTCGCATCCTTCACGTTCGGCGCGTACTCGCGGAGCTTGGCGAGAAGCTTTTCCGTGACGTCGCGTGAAACATCGTTCCATTTCCCCGGGCCGCCATCGGCAAGATCAAACGGGGCGAGGATCGAGAAGAAAGCCGTGTGAAATCCCGGCGGCGCCTGTGACGGATCATGGATGGTCGGGATACCGCCGCTCAGACCGGTAACGTCAGGCACGAGGCCTTCATTCGCCTGCTGCATCATTCGCGTCATGTCAGTTGGCGAGTCGTATCCAATTGTGTAGTACAGACTGTGATTCAGATCTGGCTCGCGTTCCGCCATCGTGAAGAGCGGTCGCTCTTTCAGGCACAGGAACACGCGGAAGATCGATTGCTCCTTGAACTTGAAGTTCGCTGCCTTTTCGCGGACCGATTCCGGCAAATGGCTCTCGTCAATCATGAACAGGAACGTCTGCACCGGGTTGACGCTGCTCGCGACAAAACGGTCTGCGTAAAATTCACGGCCGTCATCGAGAATCACGCCCTTCGCGGTATTGTTTTCAACGATGATTTTCTGGACGCCATTGCCTAGAAAAATCTTCCCGCCGTTTTCTTCGATGACTTGCCGAATGCCCTCGGCCACCTGCCGCGTCCCACCCCGCACCATCGCGTTCTTCTGGGCAAACCACGAGATCATCGTGGCAAACACCAAGGAGGGAATGCCTTTGGTGGCTGGATCGTATTCGGAAATCACCGCACCACGTACAAGTGCGATGCGGACCAGATCCGACTCGAACAGTTCGTTCGCGTATTCCAGCGGGCTGTAGCCGAGTGCGACCCGCAAAAACTCTGCACCACCCGGCTTTCGGCGAATTTCCGCTTCCCAGATATCGGGCGGCGTGGGTGCCGAATACATATCGGGAAGGATAATGTCGCGATACCAATGCAGCCATTGGCGGGCGACCCGTCGGTAGGTATCGGCGTCCTTCTGAAAAACGCGGGCGATGGATTGAGCCGTCGCCTCGATGTCTTGATAGTGAAGGAAATAACCGTTGTGATTGATATAGGCCTTTTTCACGCGCGGGAAAATATACTCGACGCCATACTTGTCGAGCTGAAGGTCATGATGCGCAGGGCTATCATGCATCTTCGTAAAAATCGCGTGCGTATTGTGTTTGAAGCCCGGCGCCGACAGCTCTTCCGTCGCGAAGCCCCCCCCAACGTTGATGCGAGGATCAAATACGGCCATCTTGAGCCCGGCCTTCGCCATGTAGGCTGCCGTGATCAGGCCATTGTGACCGGCACCGATAATAATGCCGTCAAAACGTTCTTCGCTCATAAGCAATCCTGTTTGTCTCTAAGGTTGTCGGCTATTCGTGTAGATCTTCCGAAAGTTACGCGCGCACGCTTTTGACCTGGCTGGTCAACTTCGGAATTATCTCGAGCACATCACCAATGACGCCGATATCGGCCGTCTTGAAGATCGGGGCCTCGGGATCTTTATTGATTGCCACGACTACACCAGCCTCTTTCATGCCATAGACGTGCTCGACCGCGCCGGAAATACCGCAGGCGATATAGAGTTTCGGCTTCACCGTCTTGCCCGAGAGACCGACCTGCGACGAAACTGTCAACCACCCCATATCGACCAGCGGACGCGAGCAGGCCGGCACACCGCCAACCGCATCAGCCAGCTCTTCGATAAGCGCGTAGTTCTTTTGCTCGCCTAAACCTCGGCCACCCGAAACCACAATGTCGGCCTTCGCGATATCGACCCCCGATGACTCTGGCACGATGGTACGGATAGGACGCACTCGGTTATCGGCGCCTGCCGAAGCTTCGACCGCAACCACGGTACCCGTTTCGATCGCCGCCTCCGGCTTGGCGCCGCTCTGCTGCATGGTGGCAACCAGCGGCGTCGTGTCCAGCGCCACCTTGGCGATCAGTCGGCCACGGTACATTGGCCGCGTGAAACACACGTCGCCGTCTTCTACGTTGACGTCAATGCAGTTGGTGGCGAATGCGACCTTAAGCTTGGCCGCCAGACGCGGCGCGAGATCCATACCGAGGTACGTATGCGCGGCGAGAATCGCCCCCGGGTTGATGGCCTCGATCAGCTTGTTCAGCTCGTTCAGATAAACCGATGGGTTGTAATCGGTGTGCTGCGGCGCATCCGCCACGCGAACTTCCACTCCGTAACTGGCCAGTTCGGCGGCCACCGCTGCGACCTGGTTGCCGATAAGCAGCGCGCAAACGCGACCGCCCTGACTGCGAGCCAGCTTCGAGGCTGCAGCCACCAGTGACGCATTGGCCGATTCGGTCTGACCAACACCGGCTTCACAAACAACAATGACATTAACCTTGGACATTCAGATTACCCCGCGTTGGACAAGAGCTTCTACGAGCTGCTTGACGGCATCGGCCGCTTCGCCTTCGATCATTTCGCACTTGCCGCGGCTTTCCGGACGGGCAAACTCCAGCACGCGCAGCTTGCGCTTGGCGCTCTCGGCATCAACTGCCAGGTTGAGCGAGTCGAGCGACAAAGCATCGATCTTTTTGGTACGAGCCTTGACCACAGCCATGACCGGCAGATAACGGACCGGACGAATACCGAACTGAATCGTGAAGACACACGGCAGGTCGACTTCGAGCTCTTCCTTGAAGCCTGCGCCAAGTTCGCGAATCACCGTCGCACGCTTGTTGGCCGGATCAAAGGTGATACCGGTTACCGCGGTGACTACCGGCAGGCCAAGCGATTCGGCCAGAGCAATACCGAAGCCCCCCAGCAGATCATCGTCGGCCTGAATCCCCGTGAAGATCGCATCGCAGTTCAGATCTTTGACGACTGCCGCTGCGGCCGCAGCGCTCACCACCGAATTGCCGCCCCGATGCGTGTCATCGACCACGTGGATGGCCTGATCAACACCACGCGCGTACGCGACGTGCAGCGCCTCTTTCGCGCGAGGGACACCGATAGTGATGGCGATGGCGCTACCTTGATGTTGGGTGCGCTGATGGACTGCCTCCTCGATCGCATACAGGTCCGTTTCATTGACCTCATGTGCCAGGTTTTCATCTTCGATACGGTCACGGCTTGCCGAGATCTTCGGCGTCACCGCGGAAACGGGAACGTGTTTGACAAAAGTTGCGATCTTCATTTCATGTCCAGAAAATGTTCAGAATCGATTGAGTGAAAGATCTGGTGCCTGGCCCGGACCACTCGTCGCGCCCTAGCACCTGTGACCGTCAGATCTTTTCCATCCCGCCATCTACAATCAGCGTCTGACCGGTAATGAAGCTCGCATCAACCCCAGCTAGGAAGCTGGCGGCGCCGGCCAGATCATCGGGCACGCCATCGCGCTTGATGGCGTAGAGGTGACCGTAGTTCTTGCGAAACGCATCGACACGCTCCGACTGATTTGCGATCCGCGAGCTGAGCGTAAAGCCCGGCGCAATCGCATTGACGGTGATGTTGTCGTTACCCAACTCATGTGCGAGGGAACGCGTGAAGGCGATCATGGCACCCTTGCTCGCAACGTAATGGAGGATGTAGGGGATCCCCGTCTGAGCCGAACTCGAGACGATGTTGATAACGCGGCCATCTTTGCGCTTTCGCATATGAGGCGCGACGGCGCAGCAAAGGAGATACGGTCCCAGGGTGTTCACTTCCATCATGCGCCGCCATTCGGCAGCACCGATCTCTTCGAAGGGTTTTGGAGTGCCGAACATCGCGGCGTTATTGACGAGGATATCGATGTGGCCGAACTTCCCGATAACGCTACTGATGAGCGTCTCCACATCTGACTCTGACGAAATATCCACGGAGACGCCGAGCGCCTCAGGACCCGTTTCCGATATCTCAGCCGCGGCTTCCGTCGCGTTGTTGATATCGGCGATGACAACATGCGCGCCTTCGAGGGCAAAACGCTTGGCGATCGCGTTACCAATCCCTGCAGTGCCGCCGGTGACAATCGCAACTTTTCCAGCGTGCTTCATATCGGATATGTCTCCATTTGAATAAGTAAAGCGTCCGTGCATCGTGTGCAGTGAGCACATCCTAGTGCGTACCTAGCGCGGTGTAAAAGTGAGCTATTTAACCTAGGATATTTCTATCCCACCATTTGTGCATCGCCCGGAATGCCGCTCCAATATGCCCCGCATCTGGCCTTATTTATCGATTGCTTACGAGGAAATCAGGAAATGCGCCAATCCATGAAATTCGGTGCCAGGACATCAATAGGGGGATGATGTCGCGGGCATATCCTAGGAAAAACGTGGATGCGCGAGGCGCTGTCACGATGCAACGTAAGCGGTCCACGAACGACGCCCCTCAGAGTAAGGTGCAGAGCGCGTGAGGTGTGGTAGCGAAGCGGATCAGCGGAGATCGGCTGGAATCTTCCAGGGAAACAGCGCGTAGTAGTCGTCGACGGTCTTCGCCAGCGGGAGGCGCTGGACCAACCAGGCGAGATAGCGGTACGGGTCGATACGATTCGCCTTGCACGACTCCACGAGGGAGTACAGGTTGGCGCTTGCGTTCGCCCCGTCGACGGTATCTGAGAACAGCCATCCGCGGCGCCCTCTCAAAGTTGCTCGATTGATATTGACCCAGCGAGCCGTGGGATCGGGCAAGCTGCGACCACCCGATTTGCGAGTTTTCCTGCTATGTTGATCCATCGTGGCGAGAAGAAGTATCTCTTGTACTTCGATATTGGGTACGAGGAGTACGTGCTAACATGGCTTGTCGAAGAGTCCCAGGAATTTCGGGAAGATACGGCCTAGCGCGATTACGTAAACGTCAGATGCAACTGTGGTCCTGAAGCACAACCTTCTTCCTATTGGAAAATCGTTACGCGGTAGTCGCTTGCCGCTTATTCGAGACAGCGCGCGTTTGCCTCTGTGACTTTAACTTTGAAGTTTCGAGTCGAAAAAAAATGAACCAAGCAAAGATCATCGATGGGCTTGCGGTATCGAAGGCGCTGCGCGAAGAGGTCTTACGCCGCGCTGCCGCGTTGAGAGAAAAGGGCATTACTCCCGGCCTTGCCGTCATCCTGGTAGGGGACGATCCCGCAAGCGCGGTCTACGTCCGTAACAAAGTGAAAGCATGCGAACAAAACGGACTTTTCTCGACCCTTGACCGGTTGCCGGCGGACGTGACAGAAGCGCAACTGATTACGCGTATTCGAGAGTTGAACGTCGATCCTAACGTGCACGGAATTCTGGTTCAGCTCCCTCTGCCCCGTCATATCAACAGCCACCAAGTGATAGAGGCTATTTCTGCGGAGAAAGACGTCGACGGCTTTCATGTTGCAAATACCGGTGCCTTAATGACCGGATTGCCAAAGTTTCGACCATGTACCCCATATGGCGTGATGAAGATGCTGGAAGCGTATGAGATTCCAACCGTTGGCATGAACGCTGTTGTAATTGGGCGCTCGAATATCGTTGGCAAACCAATGGCGCTAATGCTCCTGGACGCTGGCGCAACCGTCACCGTTTGCCATAGCAAGACTAAGGATTTGAGCCACCACACACTGACTGCGGACATCGTCGTAGCGGCCGTTGGCAAGCGGAACATTTTGGCGGGCGGAATGATCAAGCCCGGTGCAACAGTTATCGATGTCGGCATGAACAAGACCGAAGAAGGGAAACTGTGCGGGGATGTTGACTTCGCATCCGTTCGTGAGATCGCGGGATATGTCACCCCGGTTCCAGGCGGAGTAGGGCCGATGACGATTACTATGCTTCTCGTCAATACACTGGAATCGGCAGAGCGGGCCGCACAAATCGAAGCGCGTGGGAGCATGGAATCCGATCTCGAAGCGGGGAAGGCGTAAGCCATTTCCACCTCTTTTTCTCATGCACTGACATCAGCGCTTCCATAGACGCTACTACGCCAATCTGGCCAGGTGACACTCCAATAAGCACAGAGCGAGTCTGGGATATGGAGTCGGGTTCGCCGTCAAACGTCGGCAGTATGACGCTGCCGCCCCGTACTGCGACGCATGCTGATGCGCCGTTGCATTATGACCAACAGGGAGTCGCTATCGGACTGGTTGATATAGATACCTATTTGGGCGAATGTTTGGCCTTGCATGTCGAATCCGCAGGACCCGTGGTCACCATTAAAGACATCGACGTGGCTCTCAGCGATATACCTTGGGGTCTCGCCTCGCGCGTACCTCTTCGCACTTGCGCTCAAGCCTCGATTGCAGAATGGAACAACGACTTCAAGGCCGTATCGGCCGACGCGATCGACTGGCTCGCCGAGCGAGGTGTGAAGCTTATTGGCATCGACACTCCATCTCTAGACCTCCAAAATTAAAAAACTATGGATGCGCATCATCGCGCGCGAGATCACGGCATGGCTATCTTTGAGGGCCTTGTTTTGGATGACGTTACAGTGGGTGTCTATGAACTCATTGCTTTGCCGCTCAAACTGGTATCGGTCGACGCCAGCCCGGTCCGCGCCATCTTACGAACCTATTGATTGGCACCATTCCTTAAAGATTCTATTGTAAGCATGGTTTAGTAAGCATCTGGTCTGGACCGTGCGGCCGGCCTGGGTAGAAGATGCAATCATCGGCTGCCATGGACACGAGTGACCGACTCTGTCCACAAACAGCCTGGCCGAAAATTCGAGACGAATGGAGGCCGTGGAAGTGACACGGCTGTTCTCTGGTTTTAGTTTCGCAGCCCCTGTAAGGTGTTAGCGTTTTGAGGTGCAAGAGTCATGACCGACCTAATAATGTCCAATGCCTTAATCGATTGCCGAAGGGTATTTGTTAAAAACTACCAAGCGGATGCCTGGATAGGCGCCTACGAGTCAGAGCTGGAGAGGCCACAGAAGATGAGATTCAACGTGGACCTGTTCGTTGCCTTGCGGTGCTCGACGCCTGAGCGCGACGAGTTGCACGAGATTGTGAACAGCGACATTATCGCGAGCGCCATTCAGTCAGTGCTTTCTCGTGGCCACATTCGACTTCAGGAGACGATGTGTGACGAAATTGTCGCGGCGCTATTCGAGGAGGGCCGCGTGCGAGCGGTACGAGTGCAAACTGAAAAACTGGCGGTTTACCAGGGGTGTGAGTCGGTGGGGACGGAGGTTTTTAAAATTCGTCCTGACGGCGGAAAATGATCGCGGACCGGTGTTTGCCACCCCCGACGGCGTTCATTGCTCGTGAAGGCTTTGTCAGGTTGACGGGGATGCGGCGGTAGAATGAGGCGATGAAGAAGGCAAAATCACTTTATCACGGCCACCGTTTTCCTGCGGTCGTCATCAGCTGCGCGGTTCGGTGGTATTTCCGGTTCAGCCTGAGCCTGCGCGACATCGAAGAGTTGTTGCTCGAGCGTGGTGTCGTGGTCACCTACGAAACGATCCGTTGCTGGTGCGACAAGTTCGGTGCGGGATTCAACCAGCGCGCCAAGGCCGCGCGGCGTAAACCGGGCAATACATGGCATCTGGACGAGATGTTCGTGACGCTCCGCGGCGAGCCGTATCTGTTGTGGCGAGCGGTCGACGAACATGGTGCCGAACTCGACGTGCTGGTGCAAAAGCGGCGCGACAGAGCCGCAGCCAAGCGCTTCTTCCGGCGGGTGCTGCGTTCAAACCCCGTGCCACGCAGGATCGTTACCGACCAGCTACGCAGCTATCCAGCGGCGAAGGCTGATATTCCCGAGCTCGCTCAGGTAAAGCACGTTTTCGTCAAAGCGGCTGCACGCGTGAACAACCGCGCCGAGAAAAGCCACCAGCCAACCCGCAGGCGCGAACGCCAGATGTGCGGTTTTCGCGATGCGCGTCACACGCAAGCGTTTCTCTCATGTTTTGGCCCGATCCGGCAGCACTTCGCGCTGCCCAGACATCAGATGAACGCAGCATGTCATCGCACCATACTCAAGGAACGCCTCGCCACATGGCATGGCTGGACAATCTCTGCCGTGGTAGAGAAGGTTATTTAATTAGGACGACTTGTTTTTTGTGATCCAGCTAGACTACGCCAAACAATTTGACAGCGCCTTGAACAGCCCCAGTTCCTCATACAGCCAGCGCCTACTCCACCGCTTCCAGCCGAAGCCCCTTCGGTTCCGGGATCGCCCCATGTAGCGCCGGATCTTCTTTTCCACCCAGTCCTTGATGAAGTTGAAGCCTCGTTGGAGTCCCCCACAGCGAAGTATTGCACCCAACCCCGCAACACCGGATTGATGAGTTATACCACCCGATTTACCGGCTGCGACTGGTATCGCCGGAATATCTGCTCGAGCTTGCGCAGCAGCGCCGTACGCTTCTTCAGCTTCGGCGTGTAATGCGCTGGCCACGCCCGTGTCCTGAAGCTGCGGAGTTGACGGAAGTCAAACCCCAGAAAGCCGAAGCTCTCCTTGCATCTCAGATCCACGGTGCGGCTCTTCTCATCATTCACCTCGACCTGTAGTCTGGCAAACTCCTCCCGCAGTCGTCTGCTTGCCGCCCCCAGCAGCCAGTCATGGCGCGGGTGAGCATCGATCAGCACGACCAGATGGTCAGCGAAGCGGGCATACTCGACGTAGGTGTACTTCCCGTTACGCGTGGCGTCTTTCGCCCGCTCCAGCATCCGGTCCGCCTCGGTGAGGTAGATGTTGCTGAGTAAGGGTGAAATCACCCCACATCGGCGGCACGGGGTACTGCTGTCGCATCTGCCCAATTACGCCGTACTTCACCGCGACATTTTAGCCGCAGCCCCTTCGCGGTGAGGATTGGATCGGCACCGACACTCGGACCGAGCGGGCAGGCAGTAGCCGCTTCCTGCAATTCGTCGTGGATACCGCCCAGCCACCGTCCACCGCGCAGGAGGTCGGCGACGCTGTGTAACCCGCGTGCGCATGACGAGAGGCGGCCGATCTGGTATGGACCGCCTCTCGCTTATCCTAGGGGAACAGAACGGTGAGATTGCCGTGTCGCAGAACGCGGTCCTGGCAGTGCCATTCGACCGCGCGTGCGAGAACGCGGCGCTCTATGTCGGCGCCCCTCTTCTGGAGCTCGCGCACGGTGTGCGTGTGGTCGACGCGGGCGACGTCTTGTTCGATAATCGGTCCCTCGTCGAGATCCGCCGTCACGTAGTGGGCTGTCGCTCCGATCATCTTCACGCCACGATCCTTGGCCTTCTGATATGGCCCGGCGCCGATGAAGGCCGGCAGAAATGAGTGGTGGATGTTGATAACCGGTACGCCGACCTCCTCGAGAAATCTCTCCGAGATGATCTGCATGTATCGGGCGAGGACGACGAGATCGACGTTGCCGCGCAGGAGCTCGAGTTGCGCACGCTCGGCAGCGCTCTTGTCCGCGCTGTGGACGGGGATATGCATGAATGGGATCCCGAAGCCCCGCACTTCGTTGGCGAGATCCGAGTGATTGGAGATGACCATGACGACGTCGATGGGCAGCTCCCCCCGACGCTGGCGCCACAGGAGCTCCAGCAGGCAGTGCTCCGTCTTCGACACCATGATCGCGACGCGCTTGCACTGGGCAGGGCTTGTGAGAGCCCAGTCGGCGCCGTAGGCTTCGCCGACATGTTCCTGCAGGGTCGCCTCGAGCTCGGCGCGCTTCGCCGCGAAGTGCTCGAGGTGGAACTCCGTGCGCTGAAAGAACCGCCCCCCGCTGGGATCCGTCGAGTACTGGTCGAGGGAGACGATGTTCGCCCCGGCCTCGGTCAGTATCCGGCTGACCGTGCTCACGATGCCGGGCTGGTCCCGGCACTGCACGATCAGCCGCCCGGTCATCCGCGGATCCGGTGCCACAGGTTCCCCCGCGCTGGCGCGCGCCGTCTCGGTGTTCACAGTTGCCATCATCTTTCTCTTTCCTGCACTCGCGTGCACTCGGTCGTCGGGGAGTTGGGGATCCGCGCGGTCATCTCACCGCACGGGTGTGCGATGACCGCGCTCGCCACTCCCGAGGGGATCCTATCGAGGTCGTAATCCTTGTTACTAGGCAGGTCGAGGTACGGGAATCGCTCGACGGTCGCACGAATCTCCTTGATCCGTCCGCCGTGATCGCCCCAGTGGACGACGACCTCGCTGCCGATCTCCTGGTCCCTGTCGATCGTCGCGTGGGAGATCATCTCGCGGTAGTAGTACGAGTAGACCGCCAGCGACGAAATGCCCACCGAGACGCCGTCCTTCGTCACCAGGTCAGCATGTCCGCCCGCCGGCGAGGGCGGGGTGGTCGGGAACTCGAAGTTCTTGTACTCCTCGCCCTGTTCGAACTGCGAAGCGAACACGTCGAGCACGTCTTCCTTGTTCCAGCGGAGGGTTATGGTCTTGCGCAGCGGCTTCGCGGCCTCGGCCTCGAGAGCGGCACGACCGATGAAGTCGTGGTCGAACTTCGCGACCCAGCCCCAGTTCACTTCGAAAGGCGTGCGCATGCGCGCGCGCATGTCGGTGGGGTCGGCGCTGCCAGGCAGGCCGGCATTCGGGGTGTTCGCAGCCGGGGCGCTCGCATCCGGGGCGGTGATTCCGAACACAGGGTGCGTCGCGAAACCAGGGTCGCCGTAGGCCGACGGCAGGAAAGTGCAGCCCTGCTGCGGGAATCCGCCCTCCGTGTGATTGACGACATAGGTGCGCCAGCCGAGCCGCGCGATTCCGACGTCGGCACCGGCACGGTACACGGCGTCGAAGACCTCCGGTCCGTACTCGATGGGTCCGCGCAGCTCGTACGCGAGCGTACCGGCCATGCCGATTCGCGAAACCTCGATCTCGACATTCGCCGGGATGCCAGGAATGCGCACCTTCTTCAAACCGAGAAACGCGACGCTGCGCAGCTCCTCGCCGATGAGGCGCTCGAGCACCTGGAGAGATGAGGGACCGGCCACCTGGTAGAGGAAGATCTGCCGGTAGTCCACCTGCACGTCGATGCCAAGGGATTCCGCCAGATACGGAAGCCACGGGATCGACGCGAACTGGCGGAACGAATCCTCGCTGTCGCGGACGGCCAGCCCGTGGTTGGCGATCAGCCCGTGCTCGTTCACCGACACGAGGTGCTTCGACGTGCCGATCGGCCACTTGTAGACGTTGTTGACGCTGACCCGCGACAGAAACTCCTGAGCATGCGGCCCACTGAACGTGATCTCCGGCAGCCCACTAAGGTTGGACGCGATGTAAGCCCCCGTCTTCCAGGACATCGACTCGCGCTTCCATCCGTCGCCCTCCCAGATACGCAGGCTTCCCAGGACGTTGCCGTAGGTGGCAACGTCCGGATAGACCGGCACATCGTAGACACTCAGGCTCGGGGGAACTGGGTTTTCGTTGGTCATCGTGATTCTCCGATTTCTTGTTGATTGGCGCCGGGCGGCATCACTGCGCAACAGCCCCGATTTGGTCGTAGCGAACAGACTTCACGCGCTCCATCACCGAGCGAAGCGACTCCGGCATGCGTCCGGTGATCTGCTTCACGTGGTGCGTGAGGATCGCCTGGAAGTCCTCCGCCTGGGACACGTCTGCGGTGACCAGCTCGTCGCTGGCCCACATGTGCCCGTCGGTACTCAGTGCCATCGACGGGTCGTAGGTGCGCGGGATCCCGACCGAGTCGAAGTAGGCGAGACGCTCCTCGGCGGTGACGGGCACGTACTCGATCGGCACGCCGTAAACGTCTGAGCCGATTTTCGCGATCTCTGCCACCGTCAGCAGCTCCGGGCCGGTGATGTCATAGACGGCGCCCGCGTGATGCTCCGACGCCCGCAGGACCGCGGCCGCACTCCGCGCGATATCCTCCTTGCCGATCGGAGACAGCGATCCACGCCCCGCGGCGAGCTCAAGACGCCCCGTCGTGGCGGCCGGAGCGATCCAGATGTTGCTGACGATTTCGGCGTAGAGATGGTTGCGGAGGAAGGTGTAGGCTAGGCCGGATTCGCGCAGGTCGAGCTCGCTCTGGTAGTGGTCCTTCGCCGACAGCGCCGGGTTGCCCGACTGGACACCGCCGACGGAGGTATAGACGATGTGGCGTATGCCTGCGCGCTTCGCGGCCGCAATGGCGTTGCGGTGCTCGGGAACGCGTCGCCCGAGGTTGAGCCCGCTGATGAGGAACAGTACGTCGCCGCCGGCGAACGCGGTATCCAGCGACTCAGGCTCGGAGTAGTCACCCCGACGCACCGTGATGCCTTTCGCCTGCTTCTGGGCAAGCCGTTCCGGGGTCCGCGTGACGAGCGTCAGCTCGACACCTGGCTCCTGCTGCAGAAGAGCGGTGACCCGGCGACCGAGGTCTCCCGACGCCCCACTGATGACGACCTTCTCACTCATGAGATCTCCTTTGCGTTGATGAGTCTTGTCTGTGCTGCCCACGGATGCCCAACAGCAATCAGGTCCTCGAAAGACTTGATCGAGGAGTTGGGGCCGGTGATGACAACCGTATCGAGGACATTTGGACGGCAGACAGCCTCGAAGTCGCCATCCTTGTAAGAAACGCTGCGCATCACCAGTGGCGTCATGTTGATCGCGACGTCGCTGCTGAAGACAATCGTATAGCCGTCAGGCTTGGCCTTGGCTAGTTGATCCATATCCAAAGTCATTCCAGCTCCGTCGCGGTTGAGTACAACGACGGGTTGACCTGGGGCCTTTGAAATCCCTTCCGCAACGCACGTCCAAGGACATCAACTGCGGAGCATCCGGACAACGGGATGATCATCGTCATCGTCCGCGACTGACCTTGCTCCTGCGCAACTAGTGGGAACGCGGAAAATGCCACTAGTACCGGGAGACACATACGAAGCCTTTTCAAAAGAGGTTTAGGCATCTCCTTGTCTCCAAAATTTTTATTGCCGTGCTGGCGTTAGATGCGCTCAGCGCCAAGCCAGATGAACACCGCAACCGGCAGCGAAAGTGGTGGCAGCAATCGCCCCGCGCGCCTGCGTTTTCATGTGCGCCTGGGCGGCCTCTCCACGATCTGGCTGGCAATAACCGTAGATTAAAGTAAGTTTTATCGATTTTCTATAGGGATAACCATAACCCTATGATGTACAGATCATTCAAAATCTTGTCCTTGATAATGCAGGGACAGCTGAGCTGTGTGGCTTCGACAATCGGACAGGACTTTCCATAAACGTATGCGGTCCACAAACGACGCATCTCAGAGCGGGTTTCTGAGGCGTGAAAGGCGTGAGAAGCGTGGTAGGGGTACGGGTCAGCGGAGCTCGGCGGCCATCTTCCGCTACAGCGCGTCGTAGTCGTCGACGGTCTTCGCCAGTGGAAGACGCTGGAACAGCTAGACATCATGTATGGACCTGCCGCACCTCAAGGTACGCGGATTAAGCTTGAGGTCGGTTACGCCGCGGCTCAGAGCCGCCATTGAGGGGGCAGGTCATGAACAAGTTTAGCAAGTACGTGGGCCTGGATGTCCATCGGGAAACGATTGCCGTGGCGGTCGCTGACACGGCCGGCGAGGTGCGGTATATGGGCGAGATCGTGAACACGCCCGAAGCCATCGCGAAACTGGTTACACAGCTCAAGCGACGCACGGAACGGCTGGCGTTTTGCTACGAAGCCGGCCCCTGTGGCTACCCAATTTGCCGACAGCTGCGGGATCTCAAGCAGGATTGCCAGGTCGTCGCGCCGTCGCTGATTCCGAAGAAACCGGGCGAACGGGTGAAGACCGACCGGCGCGATGCCCTGAGCCTGGCGCGCCTGCATCGCGCCGGCGAGTTGAGCCCCGTGTGGATTCCGGATGAGGCACAGGAGGCGCTGCGCGATCTGACCCGTGCGCGTGAGGACATGAAGCATCTGCAACGCCAGGCCAAGCAACGGCTGTTGTCGTTTCTGTCGCGCCATGGTCATCGCTACACGGGCCGCTCCAGGTGGACGCAAGCGCACTGGCGCTGGCTCGAAAGCATCAAATTTGCCCGACCGGAGCAACAGATCGTGCAGCAGGAATATATCGACACGGTGCAGGCCTGTGGCAGGCGCGTGGCCAGCCTCGACCGCGAAGTCGAGACAGCCGCGCACGCCAGCCAGGTTTGGCCGGTAATCGAAGCGTTGATGGCGCTGCGCGGCATCAGTCTGCTCGCCTGAGTGGGTTTTAGAGGGAGACATCCGTGGCTGTTTCGATAATTTTAGCCACGACTGGATCCTCAAACATATACCGATGGATAAGGTGGTCCTGCGGCGATGGCTTAAGGCCGGATTTATCGATAAAGGCACCCTGTTCGCGACCGAGGCGGGAACTCCGCAAGGAGACATCATCTCACCTGTCATCGCAAACATGACGTTGGACGGACTTGAAGCGGCAGTAGATGCCAGCGTAGGGCCGACGCCACGCGCTCGCCGAAAGTTCAAGTCAACGTCAATCGGTATGCTGACGACTTCGTCGTAACCGGAGTATCGAAAGAGATTCTGGAACAGAACGTACTCCCTGCGATCAAGCAGTTTCTGATCGTTCGGGGGCTGGAACTCTCGGAAGAGAAAACCAGAGTCACTCACATCGCCGACGGGTTCGACTTCGTTGGGCAGAACGTACGGAAGTACGGCGGTAAGCTGCTCATCAAACCGGCCAACAGGAACGCGAAGGTCCTGTTGGAAAAGGTTAGGGAAATCGTGAGACAGAACAGAAGTGCCACACAGACGAATCTTATTTTACAACTCAACCCTGTGATTCGGGGTTGGGCCATGTACCACCGTCATGTGGTTTCCAAGTCTCGCTTTACGTCGATTGATGCTCACATCTGGCACCTCTTATGGAAATGGGCCATGCGTCGGCATCCCAATAAAGGCACGGGGTGGGTGAAGCACAGATACTTCCGGGTAGAGGGAAATCGTACTTGGGCCTTTACTGCGCGGACCAAAGACCGCGGAGTGATTCGGCTGTTTCGAGCCACGATGATTTCAATTGTTCGCCACGTGAAGATACGTGGTCAGGCAAATCCCTTTGATCCTGCGTGGTCGTCGTACTTTGCTCGTCGCGGAGCCGCGATCGATGATTGATTGCCCGGTCCTGTTCGATGGGGCTGAGGAATGGCTTGAGCCGGATGCGGGGCGACTCGCACGTCCGGTTCTTAGGGGGCGGTGGCGCGGCAATGCGCTACCGCTACCCGACATTGGAGTGGATGCCGATTCGGGTCTGGTCCACAGTGTGGTTGGCACGGCGGCCAACGTGTCGGATGTGTCGCAAGCGCATGCCCTGCTGCACGGGCATGAAGAGGAGGCGTTCGCCGACGCGGGCTACATTGGCGTAGACAAGCGCGACGAAATGAAAGGCAAGACGGTGAAGTGGCACTTCGCAGCCAAGCGCGGAAAGATCGAGGCGATACAGGAAGGATTGCTGAAGGACCTGGTGATCGCGGTCGAGCGAACCAAGGCGCAGATCCGTTCGCGGGTCGAGCATCCATTCCATATCGTCAAGAACCTGTTTCACCATCGCAAGACCCGATACAAAGGCTTGGCCAGGAACACGGCGCAGTTGTTCAGCCTGTTCGCTTTGGCGAACCTGGTGATCGCGAAGAATCGGCTGCTGTCCACTCATGGGAGCAATCCGTCATGTGTGTGAAAAATGCGGGAGGTGAAGCCCGAATGCGGGCCAATTTCGTCTCGATCTATCAGAAATTCCTTCGCTAACCTGACAATTTCACATCGTCTCGCCAACAACGCGGACGACCAGCCGATTGATCAGCGTTTCCCTAGATACTATGAGGGCAGCAAAGGCAAAGCTGGAGGAGTAAAACGGAATCGTCATCCGTTTTCTTCGTGGGAGCACGCAAATGAACGCACCGGACATGGCCCGTGGTGGGCAGGATTCAAAGGTGGTCGGCTCGCTGTATGTCGCTTTCGAGTTAGGCGACAGAAGCTGGAAGCTTGCGCTGGGAGACGGAGTTCGCGCCCC